>CAXSFV010000042.1:0-24952 GCA_964236795.1 uncultured Armatimonadales bacterium
ATGCCGACTTCGGTGGCGACAATGAACTGCGTCTGCTCCGGGTGCGTCTGGACATATTTGAGGAGCGCCAAAGTTGACCCGATGAAGTCGGCCTGATCTAAAACAGCTTCCTCGCATTCCGGGTGAGCGATTAGCTTGGCATCGGGGTACGAGGCGCGAAGCGTGGCGAGCTTGCGGGCTGAGAACTGCTCGTGGACGATGCAGAAGCCGGGCCAAAGGACCATCTCGCGTCCGGTCTGCTTTTCGACCCATTTTCCTAAATGCCGATCCGGGCCAAAGACGATTTTCTCGTCTTTCGGGAGCTGCTCGACAATAGACACAGCGTTCGACGACGTGACGATGATGTCCGAAAGCGCTTTCACGGCGGCGGACGAGTTGATATAATTGATGACCGTGTGGCCGGGGTACTGCTGAAGCCACTCGGCGTACTCATCAGCGGGGCAGCGGTCGGCGAGCGAGCAGCCGGCGTCAAGGTCGGGCAGCAGGACCAGCTTGTCCGGGTTCAGGATCTTAGCGGTCTCGGCCATGAAATGGACGCCGCAGAAGACAATCACATCGGCATCGGTTGCCGCCGCCGCCTGGGCGAGCGCCAGGCTGTCTCCGACATGGTCGGCTAAGTCTTGTATGTCGCCGTCCTGGTAGTAGTGCGCCAAAATCACGGCGTTGCGCTCCGCTTTGAGGCGGACAATCTCGGCTTCTAAATCGAGCTTCGGATCAATCGCGCGGACGCGGAGGGACAAGTCGGTTTCCTGGCCGAAGCTCTGCCGGGGCGGGTTCGCCTGGGTGCGGGCGAGTGTCAAAGTTTCCATAGCGTGAGTATACCTTCTAAAACTGCTGCACGGGAAATGTCTTACTCAAAGAACGGCGGACGGGGGAGGGAGGTTCCTGTCGACTTGAACTTTTTGCCATTAACCTGCGTCAGTAGGCCAGCAGTCCCGATAACTGGGCAGAAACAAAATTATGGACGACCAAACTTATATTGACACAGCCCATCTGCTTCGGCGGGCGGGCTTCGGCGCAGACGCGGCGGCCATTAAAGCGGCGTCTGCGGCGGGCCTTGACGCGACCACCGAAACCTTGCTGCACCCGGAGCGTGTGCCGGAAAACTTAGAAGACGACAAGACTTTGGTGAGCCTCGCCTCCCTTCTGCCCGTGCCCAAGAACGGCGGGACGCCGACCCAAGCCGTCAAGATGTGGTGGGTCCACCGGATGGTGGCGTCACCCCGCGCCTTGCAGGAAAAAATGGTCCTGTTTTGGCACGGGCATTTCACGTCCAAAGACGGCGGGATGCAGGGCGATCTGATGTACCGCCAAAACCAGCTATTCCGGGCCAATGCCCTCGGCAATTTCCGCACACTGACGCTTGCCGTCTCGCGTGACCCGGAGATGCTGCGGTATCTGAACGGCAACCAGAACTACAAAGCCCACCCAAACGAGAACTACGGACGCGAGCTGATGGAGCTTTACACCTGCGGCATCGGCAACTACACCGAAGACGATGTGAAAGCGGCGGCACGAGCGTTTTCCGGCTGGAATCTGCGCGGCGGCGAGTTTCACTTTAATCCAAACCAGCATGACAACGACCCGAAGACGTTCCTCGGCAAGACAGGGAACTGGAACGGCGACGACATTGTGGATATTCTGGTCGCCCACCCCGGCACGGCAAAACGCCTCTGCACCCAGCTTTGGGAGTTCTTCGCTTATCCCAACCCGGAGCCGCAGGTTCTGGCGGCGCTGACGGAGACCTATTTTTCCAGCGGCTACGACGTGCGGGCGGTGATGAGCCGCATCTTTCGGTCGAAAGCATTTTACTCGGACAAAGCCCGCTTTGCCGTGATCAAGTCGCCTGCCCAGTATGTGGTCGGCAGCGTGAAAATGCTCGGCCTCAGCCATGCGGTCGAGCTTGCGGTTTCGGACATCACGCCGGCAAACGAGATGGCCTACCAGCCGGCGGCGACGACGATGCCTGCCGCGCCGGCGCAGGCCATGCCGACGCTGACGGCTCCGGCGGTGACGCCGCAGCAGGCGGCGGGCCGAAAACTCGCGATTTTGGCGGGACTGCCCGGCGCGATGCGGGCGATGGGCCAGGACCTGCTGGCCCCGCCAACGGTCAAAGGCTGGGACGGAGGCATGGCATGGATCAACACGTCTACCCTACTGGCCCGCATCAATTTCGCGAATGCGCTGTCCAACTCGCGCCAGTTCTTCGGCGGTCCGACGGTGCGTCTCACCGAGTATTTGCAGCAAAACTCACTCTCGCCGGAGGCTTGGGTGGATTTCCTGCTGGAAACCCTCGGCCCGCTGCCGGTCTCACCCGCGACCCGCCAGACGCTGGTTGGCTTTGTCGCTGCCGCCGATGCGCCGGCAACGGCTTCCCAGCCGCCGTCGGTACAGAATGCCCAGTTTATCCCGCCCGCAGCAGGGCAGTTCCGGCGCGGACGCCGCGCTTTGGGCGATCCTTACGTCCGCGCCCGCAGCCTTGCCCCCGGCGGCCTCGAAGGCCGTCTTCGTGCCGTGATACCGCTGATCATGGCGACGCCCGAATACCAAGTCTGCTAATCCGATTCGCTTTACTCCAAAGGAGCCTATTATGTCCGTCACACGCCGGGATTTTATCAAAAAGAGCGCCACAACTGTGGCCGTCGGGCTGGCTGTGCCGCCCTGGCTCGCCAAAATGGTCTGGGCCGACTCCGTCGCCGATAACGCGCTTGCAGCCAGCGGCCAGACTGCGGGCCGGTCGCTGGTCGTCATTCAGCTTACCGGCGGCAATGACGGCCTGAACACTGTTGTTCCCTACGCAGACCCCGCGTACCGAAGCGCCCGGCCCGTACTGGCGCACAGCAGCGACAAGGTGCTGCATTTGACCGACACCATCGGCCTCAGCCCGGTGATGGGCGGCATGAAGACTCTGTACGACCAGAAGAAGCTGGCAATTGTGCAGGGGGTCGGCTACCCGAACCCGAACCACAGCCACTTCCGCTCGATGGAAATCTGGCAGACCGCCGAGCCCGAAAAGCTCGGCACCGAAGGCTGGGTCGGACGCTATTTAGACGCCATTCGCAGCGGGCGGACCTCGCCGCTGACGGGGATCAATATCGGCAATGAAGCGTCGGAAGCGTTCACCAACGCCCACGCCGCCGTGCCGACCATTCAGGGGCTGGCAAACTTCGGGGTCGTCTTCCCCGGAAATGCCGAAGGACAGGCCCGGACCGCTGCCTTGAAGCAGGTCCAGATGGGCGACACCAACACGCCCTACGGCAAGTTCTTCCAGCAGACGGCGGCGGAGACGTATGACAGCGCAGACAAGATCTCGGCGGGCATCACCCAGTACCATTCCAGCGTTGTTTATCCTAACTCGGCCTTCGGCAAGGGAATGCAGGAAATCGCCCAGTTAATTGCCGCGAACTTAGGCACCCGCGTTTACTACATCTCGACCGGCGGCTTCGACACGCACACCCAGCAGATCCGCCGCCACGACCAGCTCTGGCAGGACGTGTCCGACAGCCTGCTGGCGTTCCAGACCGATCTCGACGGAATGAGCAATGGCAACCAAGTGCTGACGCTGGCATTTTCCGAGTTCGGGCGGCGGGTGCATGAAAACGCAAACGGCGGCACCGACCACGGCACGGCGTCCGAGATGTTCCTGCTGGGCCAATCGGTGAAAGGCGGCCTGTACGGCGCATATCCCAGCTTGACCGATCTCGACGCAGGCGACCTGAAATACAGCACCGACTTCCGGGCGGTCTACGCGACCGTGCTTGACCGCTGGCTCGGCACGAACAGCGAGATCGTGCTCGGCAAGCGCTACGAAGACCTGCGGTTCGTTTAGTTTCTGGTACACTCAGGCTGCAAAAGATGCAAACAGGAGGTTCTGCCATGACAACGGAAGAAGCGGACAAAATTGCCGCGCAGCTTGGGTGGAAAGACCGCGAGGATTTAAACGACCTCACGCGGCGCGGACTGGCTGTTTACGAGGCTAAACTTAAAGCAAGATTAGAGCCGGAGCATAACAACGAGTTCATCGCCATTGAGCCGGATACGGAAGAATACGCCATCGCGGACTCGACGGGTAACGCACTGCGGGTCCTGCGAAAGCGGCAGGTAGCAGGGCCTTTGCTGCTGATGAAGATCGGGCCGGAGCCTGAGTATGGGCTTGCCGCACGTTTTCTTGCCGCCGACATGATGCAGAAGGGCCAGTCTAAATGATCCTCGGCTATGTTCGGGACCGCTTTCCACGGGTGACGCTGCAACTGCCCGGCCTTCAAGGTCTGATAGACGTTGAGTTTATTGTGAATACGGGGTTTGACGGCGATCTCTCACTGCCCGGTTCTCTCATCTCGCAGATTGAAGCGACTGCGTCTGAGTTTCGCCTGATCCAAGCCGTCGGTGAAAAGGCGAGGCAGACACAAGCGTTTGAAGTCCTGCTGGGCTGGCATGACGAGGAGCGTATTACGGAAGTGATCATTTTGGAGAACGCGCCGCTGCTCGGCGTCGGCCTGATGGAAGGCTCTTTGCTGCAAGCTGAGATGCAGACCGGCGGCGAAGTCTTGCTTGAGCCTCTTTAGAGCAGACGCTAAACAGAAGAAAAAGCCCGCCGCATTTGCAGCGGGCTTTTTTGTATGCAACGGGCTTTTTGCTGTATAATTGGGTATGCTGATTTCCCCCGCGTCCAAAGATTTCCAAACGTATTACGCCGACCTCCATGCCATCACGGCGCAGGGCGCATTCTCTGAGCAGACGACGCGGTTTGCCTTTTCTAAGCTGCTGGACTCGGTCACAAAGCCGCGCGGCTGGACGGTGCTGCTGGAACACAAACTCGACGGCAGCCTGAGCCGGCCCGATGCGACGGTGCAGGATGAATTCAAAATCCCGCGCGGCTACTGGGAAGCCAAAGACACCGGGGACGATCTGGACGCGGAAATCCAGAAGAAGATTCAGCGCAAGTACCCGCTGATTAACACGATCTTTGAAGACACGCGCCGGGCCGTGCTGTATCAAAACGGGAAGGTCGTGCTGGATGCAAACATTCAGGAGCCGGCGCAGCTTGCGGACCTCTTGGGGCGCTTTCTCTCTCACACCGACGAGCAGATTGAAGAGTTTCACAAAGCGGTCGCCCAGTTCAAAGAAGACATTCCGAATCTGGCAGGCGGCCTCAAAACGATCATTGACGGGGCGCGGACGAGCGACCCAACGTTTGCCGAAGCGTTTGACGCCTTCCATACGCTTTGCAAGGAGGCGCTGAACCCGGCGATTAGAGCGGACGCGATTGAGGAAATGCTGGTGCAGCACCTTTTGACTGAGCGGCTGTTCCGCACGGTGCTGGGCCAGTCCGAGTTTTCCCACCGCAATGTGATTGCCGGGGAGATCGAAAAGGTCATTGATGCCTTGACCTGGCAGGCGTTCAGCCGCCAGGACTTCCTGAAGCGCCTGGACTACTTTTATGTCGCCATTGAAGCCGAAGCGCGGACCATCACGACGTATGCCGAGAAGCAGGGGTTTCTCAACACGGTCTACGAGCGGTTCTTCCAGGGCTTCAGCCGGGATCAGGCGGACACGCACGGCATCGTCTACACCCCGCAGCCGATTGTGGACTTCATGTGCGAGAGCGTGGAACACGTTCTTAAGACTGAGTTCGGCCTGTCTCTGAGCGACAAGGGCGTCGCCATTCTGGACCCCTGCACCGGCACCGGAAACTTCCTCGTCAACATCGTCCGCCGCCTGTCCCGCCAAAACCTACGGCACAAGTACGAGCATGAATTATTCGCAAACGAAGTCATGCTGCTCCCCTATTACATCGCGTCCCTGAACATCGAACACGCTTATTACGAGAAGATGAGCCACTACCTGCCGTTCGACGGCCTCTGCTTCACGGACACGCTGGATTTGGCCGAAGCCGCTCAGCCAATGCTGCCCACCTTCAACCCGGAGAACACGGAGCGCGTTCAGAAGGAAAAAGACGCCGCGATCACGGTCATCATTGGCAACCCACCGTACAACGTGGGTCAGCAGAATGAAAACGACAACAACAAAAACCGCCGCTACGGCGTTGTAGACGACCGCATCCGGGCGACTTATGCGAAAGCCTCAAAAGCGACGCTAAATACAAAGCTGTATGATGCTTATGTCCGCTTCTTTCGCTGGGCAGCAGATAGACTCGGCGACCGGGACGGCGTTGTTTGTTTCGTGACCAACAATTCCTTCGTTGACCAAATCGCCTTTGATGGAATGCGGCAACATCTTCTGCAAGACTTTACGCAGATTTACCACTTAGACTTGCATGGCAATGTTCGGCGAAACCCGAAATTATCTGGCACGACGCATAATGTGTTCGGTATCCAAGTCGGCGTGGGAATTACGGTTGCCGTTCGGAAGGCTGGTGCGGAGAAGTTTCTAAAGTATTACCGTGTGCCGGAAAACTGGACAAGGGTGTCAAAGACCGGCTAGAGACGAGAAAGCCGGTCTTTGACAGGAGTTCCCTGGAATACTTTAAATGCAAACATTCAGAATGCTTGGCTGACAGAAGGCTTGCAGGCTGATTTTGAGGACTTTCTACCAATAGCTTCAAAGGAAGCAAAAGCCTCAAAAAGCAGCGATGTGCAGGCTATCTTCAAGACATACTCGCTTGGCGTCTCGACTAACCGTGACAGCATCGTTTACGACCATCAGCAGGCCGAATTAGAACAGCGTGTCGCTGCATTTATCGGCAGCTACAACAACGAATTAGCCCGGTGGATTTCTGCGAAGCGACCAAAAGCCGTGGATGAGTTCCTTTCCTACAAACAGGTTAAATGGAGCGAACACCTGAAGAACGAATTGCGACGCGGGCGACAAGGCGAGTTAGACAACAAGAGCTTGCGTATTGCAACTTATCGTCCTTTCAGTAAACAATATCTTTACTACAATGAACTTCTTGTTGATCGCCCCGGAGCGTTTGAGAAGATTTTCCCGACAAATGCCTCTGAGAAGGAAAACATTGCAATCGGACTGAGCGGAATAGCAAGCAGTAAACCTTTTCAATGCTTTGCCACAGACAGAATATGTTCGCTAGACCTTCTTGAAAAGACCCAATGCTTCCCGCTCTATACCTACGCCCTTGACGGCAAGATACAGCGGGACAATATCACGGATTGGGCGCTGGCGCAGTTCCGCGCGAAGTACGGGCCGGATGTAACAAAGCCGGACATCTTTCACTACGTTTATGCTCTGCTGCATCACCCGGAGTACCGGGCGCGGTACAAGGAGAACTTGAAGCGGGAGCTGCCGCGCGTGCCGCTGGTGGAACCCACCCCGCCGCAGCACTGGCTACCCGGAGGGCAAGCGGCGACCCTCCCGCAGCGGGAAGGTGAAGAGTTAGAACCTCTGAGTCCTCCCGCTTCGGGAGGACCCCTGCGAAGTAACTTGTTACGAAGCAAGGAGGTGGGTTCTTTCCGCGCCATTGTCTCCGCCGGGGAAAAACTCGCCGCCCTGCATGTCGGCTACGAGCAGGCGGACGAATATCCGCTGACGTGGGAGGAGACCGACGGGGCGGCGTTTTCGTGGCGGGTGACGAAAATGCGGCTGTCGTCGGACAAGACGCAGCTTAAAGTCAACGCGGGGCTGACGCTGACAGGCATTCCACCGGAGGCGTTTGAGTACCGGCTGGGGAACCGGAGCGCTCTGGAGTGGGTGCTGGACCAGTACCAGGTCTCGACGGACAAGCGCAGCGGGATCGGCAGCGACCCGAACCGGGACGATGACCCGGAATATATTGTCAAGCTGGTGGGGCGCGTTGTCACGGTGAGCGTGGAGACAGTCAGAATTATTGCCGCGCTTCCGGCGCTCGGCTTCGGCGGGGAAGAAAACGCGGCGCCTTGAAGCACAGTTGCCGAAATCGGCGGTCTATGTTATAATCTTTTTGTCACTATTGCTTTCTGTAGAAATCAGGACAACTATGGCTTCTTCCCGTGTTCCCTGTCCGCAGTGCAGGACACTGAACTTTGCTCAGGACCCGATGTGCCTCGGCTGCGGCGCCAAGTTTGCGCCCAAGCCTGCCGCCGCGCCGGTGCGGGCCGCGCCGCAGTATGCGCCGGACGAGATGTGTCTGCGCTGCTTTGGCGTGCTGCTGCCCGCCGCCCAGTTCGACACGCGCGGAACTCTCGGCGGGATTGAGAATTCCAGCGGGCCGCAGTACGGCGGCGGCCTCGGCTCGACCGGCATGGCGGCCCGCGAGCTGTCCGGCATTTTGTGGTTCATGGATTTTATGATGAACCTGCTGGTCGGCAGCATCATCAAGAAAAACTTTGACCGGCGTTTGCAGCAGGCGCTCAAAGAAGCGCCCCATTCGCTGTGCTGCCCTTCCTGCCGGGCAATCGTGCGGCGCTAGAAAGTGTTCTTTGCAGGCTGGGAACGCTCAGCGTGAGCGGGAAAGTAAACTACAGCATGAAATCACAGAGAATGCGCGGGATGGCTCAGTGCGCGGCAGCGGCGGCAGCCGTCTTTGCCGGCGCGATCTTGACGGCAGGGGCGGCAAGCGCCGCACCGCCGAGCGGCACACAAGAGCCGAGCGGCTATAAGCAGAAGGCGGAAGAAGAGACCGATTTTATTCAGGCGCATTTTTGGGATGCGTCGGTGAAGCGCTACCGGCCCACTTACCCGGTCATCCCCGGCCATCTTCAGTATGACGTTATGTGGGGCAACGGGGTCCAGTTTTCGGCGCTGGCAGGGGCGGTGCGGGAAGACCCCGTGAAGTACCGTCAGCCGCTGTCCGACTTCGCCGACGGCCTTTCCGCTTACTGGGACCCGACCGCTCCGGTCCCCTGCTACCAAGCTTACTGCTCCGGGCCGGGCGGCGACGACAAGTATTACGACGACAATGAGTGGATGGTGCTGGGGTTCACCGAAGCCTACCAAAATACCGGCGACGCGAAGTACCTCAAGCTGGCCCAGGACACGCAGAAGTTTGTCTTGAGCGGCTGGGACGACACGCTCGGCGGGGGCGTCTACTGGAAGATTGACCACAAATCCAAAAATACCTGCTCTAATGCCCCCGCCGCCGCGTCCGCCCTGCGCCTGGACCAAGTCGCCGGCGACCGGCAGCAGGGCACGTGGGGGATCAAAATTTGCGACTGGACAACGGCGCATTTAGAGGACGCCGACGGCCTGTTCTGGGACAACGTCAAGCTTGACGGCTCAATCCAGAAGTGGAAGTTTTCGTATAACACGGCGCTGATGATCCGCACCCATGTGCTGCTGTACCAGCTCCGCCGCACGCCCGCCGACCTTCAGGAAGCCCGGCGCGAGGCCGACGCCGGGCTGGCCGCGTGGACTGACCCGGCGACCGGCTCTCTGCAAAAGACCGAAGACTCGCCGCGCTTCACGCACTTGTTCTGCGAGGCGCTCTTGCGGCTTTACGACGTGTCGCACGAGGTCAAATATCTGAACGCCGTTCGGCAGCAGGCGGCATTTGCATACCAGTATGCACACGACCCCAGTGGCGGTTACCGGGACCACTGGAAGGTCATTGTCGAACACCCAGACGCGCCGAAGTCCCTGATTGAGAACGCTTCGGCGGCCCGCCTGTTCTGGCTGCTGGCCCCCTACCCCGATCCCGCCGAGCTGACAGCCGCAGGCCGGATCGCGGCAGGGCAAGGCAAAGAAGCGACGGCGGAAGCTATGCTGCATCAGGCCGTAGACAGCGACCGGGACGCCGTTGAGTCGCGGTACTACTTGTGGAAAGTGCTGATGCGGGCGAAGAAGACACCGCAGGCCGCCGCCGAAGCCGCACAGATTGGTACTTTAGCCAAAAATCCGGCTTATAAACAGCGTCTCCAAGCAGTCGGCTGGAAGCCGTAGGGGTTTTTGTGGTAAAATAGCGGGCAGAAAGATAACTCCCCGTGCCTTCCTTCTCCGAAAAGCCGCGAATCTCTCTGGCGACGACAGCACGGGCGGCGGCAGTCGTGCTTGGCAGCGTCGGCATCGCCGCCCTGGCCCGGTTCGCCCTCAATCCGGTCTTCGGGCGGCGCGTGTCTTTCATCACGTTTATTCCCGCGCTTGCGTTCAGTGCCTGGCGCGGCGGCTGGACGAGCGGTATTGCGGCCCTGGCGGCTTCAGTATTGGCGGCGCTGCTTCTCGTCGGCTCGCAGAACACCGGGATCGCGCTCAGCCTCAGCGATGAGGTCACGCTTGGCGTCTTCGTCGTGATCGGATTCAGCATTTGCGGTATCAGCGGCGCCCAGCACCGGTCGCAGCGGGACGCCGAAGTCTCCGCCGAACAAGCCGAGCAGGCGGCGATTGCGCTGCGGGACAGCGAGGCCCGCAAGACCGCCATTCTGGCGGCTGCCCTGGACTGCGTCATTTCCATTGATCGTGACGGCCGAATTGTCGAGTTTAATCCCGCCGCCGAAAAGACGTTCGGCTACTCCGCTGCCGAGGTTCTTGGACAGCCCATTGCCGAAACGGTCATCCCGCCGTCGCTGCGGCCCGCGCACCACGCCGGATTTGCCCGCTACTTTGCGACCGGCGAAGGGCCGGTGCTGGGGCAGCGGATTGAGATTGTCGGGATGCGAAAAAGCGGCGAGGAGTTCCCGATTGAACTGGCGATTGTGCCGATGGGGCAGAACGGTGCAACCGGGTTCACGGCGTATCTCCGGGACATCGGCGAGCAGAAGGCGCTGGAAGCCGAGCAGTCGCGCCTCGCCGAAGCAAACCGGCTGCTGCTGGATTCGACCGGCGACGGCATCTACGGCATTGATCTTCAGGGCCGGTTTACGTTCGTCAATCAAGCCGCCGCGCGGAACCTGGGCTACACACCGGCGCAGATGATCGGACAAAACGGCCATGCCCTGATCCACGGACGGCGGCAGGACAGCTCGGTGTATCCTGAAACGGAATGCCCGATCTACCGGGCTATTCGCAGCGGAGAAAGCGCTCATTCCGAAGCCGAAGTCTTCTGGCGGCGGGATGGCACCGCCTTTCCGGTCTCGTACACGGTCGCCCCAATCATTGCCAAAGAAGGCGTGCAGGGGGCCGTCGTGACGTTCGCCGACATCAGCGAGCGCCGTGCCATGGAAGCCGAGCGGGAGCGGATCACCCAGCGCGAGCATAAAATTGCCGAGCAGCTTCAGGAAGCACTTCAGCCGCCGCTGCCGCAGAGCGTGCCGGGGCTGACCCTGGCGGATTATTACCGTCCGGCTCTCGAAGAAGCCGGAGTCGGCGGGGACTTTGCCGATGTGTTTGCCGCCGACAAGGGCGTCACGTTTCTTGTGGTCGGCGACCTGAGCGGCAAGGGCCTCGCGGCAGCCAGCCAGGTCGCGATAGTCCGCAACATGCTCCGGTTCGCGCTGTATAACGGGCGGACGCTGGCCGGCCCGGTCACGACGCTGAGCCGAACCCTGACGGACCATGATCTGCTGACAGGCTTCGCGACCCTGTTTGTGGGCCGGTACGAAGCGTCGGAGCGGATACTCAGCTACGTCAACTGCGGCCAGGACGCCGGGCTGGTTTTGCGAAGTGCGACCGGGCAGGTGGAAGCCTTGCCGCCGACCGGGCCGGTGCTGGGCGGCTTCGCCGGGGCGGATTTTGCGGAAGAGTCGGTGCGGCTAGACCCCGGCGATGTTTTGGCTGTCTTCACGGACGGCCTGACCGAAGCCGGTCCGAGCCGCACAGCGCTTTTGACGGGTGACGGCGTGGCATCGCTTCTCGCGGAGGCGGCAGGGTTCCAAACGGGCGAGCCAGCCACTGCCGAGGCAATCGTCAGGCACCTCATGGCCGGCGTGGATACTTTTGCCGAGGCAGGTATTCGCGACGATCAATGTCTGCTGGTAGCGGTGGCGGGGTAGCAGACACACGAAAAAGCCCGGCGCTGCAAGCGCCGGGCTTTTCTCGTCTACTGATGCTTGCCGTGCGCGGCGTCGGCAACGGCTTTGTCCCGGTTCTTATCGAAAATCGGCTGGCAGGCGGAGCAGCAGAAGTAGTAAGTCTTGCCTTTGTACGTCTCATGCCCGGCGGCAGCCGCCGGTGACGCGATCTTTTCGCCGGTCACGGGGCAGGTTAAAGCGGCGGGCTTTGAGGCAGGGGCCGCAAGCGCAGTTCCGGCAAATGCGAGCAGAGCAGCGGATGTCAATAGCAATGTTTTCATAGGTTTCTCTTCTTTCTATAACCGAACAATTTTTAGGCGCAGAGAGTTCGAGACGACGGACACGCTGGAAAAAGCCATCGCCAGCGCGGCCAGCATCGGATTCAAGTGGCCGGAGGCGGCCAGCGGGATGCCGACGGCGTTGAAGACGAACGCCCAAAAGAGGTTCTGCTTGATGATCTTCATTGTGCGCCGAGACAGCAGAACCGCGTCGGCGACGCCGTTGAGATCCGAGCGCAGGAGCGTGATGTCGGCGGCTTCCAGTACAACGTCCGCCGCCCGGCCCATCGCAATGCCGAGGTCCGCCTGCGCCAGCGCCGGGGCGTCGTTCACGCCGTCGCCGACCATTGCGACGGAAACCCGCCCGTGCTGACGGCGCTTTACGGCGTCCGCCTTGCCGCCCGGCAGAACGCCCGCCTCGATGCCGGAAATACCGACTTGCGCTGCGACTGCCTCCGCGACCCGCTGATTGTCGCCCGTCAAAAGCGACACCCGCAGGCCCATGGCCTGAAGCCGGGCGACGGCGGCTTTTGCGTTCTCCCGCACGGTATCAGCGACCGCAAGTATACCCGCTTCGCCGTCGCCGACGGCTACCAGCACAGCGGTTTTGCCGCCGGCTTCCAGCCGCGCCAAATCGTCTTCGGCGCTCGGCGTCAGCGGGATCAAGTTCTGCGCGAGAAACGCCGCCGTGCCGATCCGTACTACGTTGCCGCCGACCTCAGCTTTAATGCCATAGCCGGGGTAGCTTGTAAACGCTGAGGCAGGCAGGGTGTCCCTGGCCCCGGCGACAATCGCCTCCGCCAGCGGGTGTTCCGAGCCGGCTTCCGCAGACGCCGCCAGCCGCAGCAGTGCCGCCCGGTCCAGGCCGTTATGCAGGACCACATCGGTCAATACGGGCTTGCCGTGCGTGATCGTGCCGGTCTTGTCCAGCACCACTTCCCGCACACGGCTGGCCCGCTCTAAAGCGTCGCCGTTCTTGATTAGAATGCCAAGTGATGCACCCCGCCCCGTGCCGACAATCAGCGCGGTGGGTGTCGCGAGGCCGAGCGCACACGGGCAGGCGATGACCAGCACGGCGACGGCGGGCGTCAATGCCGCCGCAATGCCGGCGTGAAGCGCAAAGCACCAGACCAGAAACGTCAGGAGCGCGATGCCAAGCACGACGGGGACAAACACGCCCGCGACTGTATCCGCCAGCCGCTGGATCGGCGCTTTGCTGCCCTGTGCTTCTTCCACCAAACGCGCCATCTGGGCTAGAACGGTGTCGGGACCAACTGCCGTGGCCCGGTACAGCAGCGACCCGCTGCCGTTCACCGTGCTGCCGATCACACTGTCCCCGGCCGCTTTCTCGACCGGCAGGCTTTCTCCTGTGAGGAGCGACTCATCTACCGAAGACGCGCCGCTGATGACAATGCCGTCTACTGCGACTTTCTCGCCAGGCCGGACCCGCACGGTCTGCCCCGGATGCAGCATCTCGATCAATACGTCCCGCTCATCGCCGGTCTCCGTGACTAAACGTGCTGTCTTTGGGGCCAGCGCCAGCAGCGACTGGATAGCCGTAGACGCCCTCCGTTTCGCGCCTGCTTCCAGCCATCGCCCCAGCAAAATCAGCGTCACGATGGTCGCCGCCGTCTCAAAGTAGACGCTTGGGTGCGGGGTCATGATCAGCGCGGCCAAGCTGGAGCCATAAGCTGCCGACGCGCCGAGCGCAACCAGCGTGTCCATTGTCGCCGTGCCGCCGTGCCGCAGGGCATTGAACGCACCGACATAGAACTGCCGCCCGAAGCCGAAGACGACGGCGGCGGTCAGTACGGCGAACAACCACAGTGTCCAAATTGGCCGCTCCATGCCCATACCGGCCATTGAAAACAGCAGCACAGGAGCTGTCAGAGCCGCCGCGCCTAATAAGTTGACCAATGCCGGGTCTGCGCCGGTCGCGTCCGCCCTCGGCGCGGCGCTGGCCGGAGCCGCCCCATAGCCCGCTTTTTCGACGGCGGCAATCAGCGCGTCAGGCTGGGCCTGTACGGGGTCAAACGCCACGAACGCCCGGTTTGTCGCCAGATTAACGGCGGCATCTTCGACGCCCGGCACTTTTTTCAGGAACCGCTCGACCCGCCCGACACACGACGCGCAGTGCATCCCGGTCAAATCCAGCGTGCAAGTTTTCATAGTCTAAACCAAAGCCTCATAGCCTTCCTCGGCGACAGCTTCCGTCATCTGCCTAATCTGCACTTTTGCCGGGTCGTAGGTAACTGTCGCCGCACTATTTTCCAGGCTGACATCGGCCTTTTGGACGCCTTCTAAGCCCAAAAGCGCTTTCGTGACATGGCCGACGCAGGCAGCGCACATCATACCGGTTATGTTGAACGTTTTCGTTTCCATCTTTTTTGCCCCTTGTCTACTTGAGAAACCGCCCCAATGAGACGCGCACTTCTTCGATAAGCTGCTCGGAGGTCATCTGGCGGGCGCATTCATGCGCGGTTTCGGTGGCGCGACCTGCGACGCAGCCTTGGATGTGGCCGATCAGCAGCTCCACGCCCATCGCATCCAGCGCGGAGCGGACGGCGGCTACCTGGGTCAAAATATCCACGCAGTAACGGTCGTCTTCCACCATCTTCTGAATGCCGCTGACCTGCCCGGCGATCCGCTTCAGCCGGTTCTGCACCTGGGTTTTGTTCTGCATAGCTTGTTTTCTTTCCGCACAGTGTACCCCATAGGGGTATTATTGTCAAGCGCGATCATGCAACGCGCGTTTAGCGAGATAGGCAGCAGGGGTAAAACTTCGGCGGCAAGAACTGTTATGACTCCCAATCCTCCCACTACTACCGAGACGCTTGCGCGGGCGTCTCATGTCGCAGACTGCTGCGCGGCTCATGCCGGCGTTATTGACTACGACGGCGCATTTCCAGTGGACGAGTTCCGCTGGCTCCATGAAGAAGGACTGCTGGCCGCCGCCCTGCACCCGGCGCTTGGCGGCATCGGTCTCGGCGTCCTGCCCGGCACGACCCCGGACCTGCTGCGGCTGCTGCGGCAGATCGGACGCGGGAACCTTGCCGTCGGGCGGCTCTTTGAAGGTCATGTGAATGCCCTGCTGCTGTTCCAAACGTTCGGCACGCCGGATCAGCAGGCGGCGTGGGCGGCGGATGTTCACGCCGGCAGGCAGTTCAGCGTTTGGAACACGCAGGCCGCCGACGGCGTTCACCTGGCCGCACTGCCGAACGGCAAGTTTCAGCTACAAGGCGCAAAGACCTTTGCGTCCGGGGCAGAGCATGTCGCCCGGCCTTTAATTACCGGCGCGATGGAAGACGGCGGCTGGCAGATGGTGATTGTCCCGACCGAGCGACTTCCGGCGGCGGTCTCCGACCCGTCGTTTTGGCACCCGCTGGGAATGCGTGCAACCGCAAGCGTTCACTTAGACTTTACAGGGCTGGAAGTCAGCCCGGACGATTTGCTCGGTAAGCCAGGCGACTACTACCGGCAGCCGGCGTTCGGCGGCGGCGGCATCCGGTTTATGGCGGTCCAGATGGGCGGCGCGGCGTCGGTGCTGGAACACACGCGGCAGTTCCTGCGGGACCAAAACCGGACCGAAGACCCATTCCAGCGTGAGCGCATCGGCAAAATGGCGTCGCTGATCGAGACCGGCGACCTGTGGCTGCGCGGCGCGGGCGAGATCACGGACAATCCCGAAGCCGGCGCAGACATGGTCGTGCAGTACGCCCACATGGCGCGAGCGACAATCGAAGACATCTGCTTGGAAGTCCTGCGTCTGGCGGAGAAGTGTGTCGGCGCTCGCGGCCTGCTGCGCCCGCACCCGTTTGAGCGCATTCACCGCGACTTGACCCTGTACCTGCGCCAGCCCGGCTCCGACGCCGCTTTAGTGGACGCAGGGCGCTACGTTTTAGAGAGCCAATCTCATGTCCTCTGGTGCCGCTGACACTGCTGTCCGCTTTTTCGCCGACATTGACGCCGTGCCGCTCCTGCCGCCGGAGACGGTATGCTCCTGGGGCAAAACACTGGTCGTCGCGCCCCATCCGGACGATGAATCGCTCGGCTGCGGCGGGGCAATCGCCCTGCTGTCTCGCTTCAGCATCTCGGTAAACGTGCTGTTTATCAGCGACGGCACCGGCTCCCACCCGAACTCGGCCCGCTACCCCGCTCCTGTTCTGCGCGACCTGCGGGAGAGCGAGGCGAAGGAAGCGTTGGCGCGGCTGGGCGCACCCGCTTCTGCCGCGTTCCTGCGGCTTAAAGACGGTGCGGTTCCCGGCGAAGATGCACCCGGTTTTGCCGCAGCCGTCGCTTCCTGCCGGGCCTATTTGGCCGACAGCAAGCCGCAGACGATTTTAGTCCCCTGGCGGCGCGACCCCCACCCCGACCACCGGGCGACGAGCCGGATAGTGGAGGCGGCGCTTGGCGATCTGGCAGAAAAGCCGCGCATGCTGGAATACCCCGTTTGGGCCTGGGAACGGGCCGCGCCGGAAGACGTGCCGCAGCCGCACGAAGCGAGAGCGTTTCGTCTTGACATCAGCAGCGTTTCAGCGACGAAGCGCTCCGCCGTGGACGCGCACCAATCGCAGGTGACGCATCTGATTGACGACGACCCGCACGGGTTCTGGCTGTCCCCGGAAGTGATCGCGCATTTCGAGCGTTCCTGGGAAGTTTATTTGGAGGTGCTTTCTTGGTGAACATTGCCCAGCCGAATACGCTAAAACCGGACTACTTCGATCAGGTTTATGCGGCGAACGCCGATCCGTGGGGCTTTGAAACAAGCGACTATGAGAAGGGCAAGTACGCGGATACTTTGCGCTCCCTGCCACGTCCCGAATACAAGAATGTGTTTGAGATCGGCTGCTCTCTAGGCGTCCTAACCGCCCAGCTTGCCCCGCGTTGCGGCAGCCTTCTAGCGGTAGACGGCTCGGAAGCGCCGCTCGTGCGGGCGCGTGAGCTTTGCCGGGATCTGGAAAACGTCCAAATTCGGCAGATGCAGGTGCCGGACCAGTTTCCGGGCGGCTTGTTTGATCTCATTATGATTTCTGAGGTCGGCTATTACTGGTCGCCGGATGACTTTCAGAAAGCGCAGGCTGTCATTTTGGAGCATTTGGAACCGGGCGGGCAGCTTATGCTGGTGCATTGGACGCCGCCGGTTCACGATTATCCCCTGACGGGCGACGAGGTGCATGAGGCATTTCTGAAGCTCCCCGGCTTGAAGCCTCTCAGCGGCCACCGCGAAGAAACCTACCGGCTGGACGTGCTGGAACGTGTTTGAGGGCAAGTCTACTGCCGGAAGCGGTCAAGTCGGCGGCGCAGGTCCGGCAGCGCTTCGGTGATGGGGATGAGCGGCCAGCGCCGCGCCCAAGCGCCGTCCGGCTCCTGGTGACAGGCTATCACATCCGCCCACAACGCTCCAAAAGGCCGCTGAGGGTCGGCGAGGCCGACTTGCAGAACAGTGACCGGAACGGCCAACGCTTCGGCCAGAGCAGCCAGGTCAGCAGGAGACGTGGCTGCCGCCCTCCACAGGCGGCGCAGAGATCGGCGGGCCAGAAACCGGACCGCGACAGCTTGCGGCTGCTGAACCCAGTGCGCGTACCCCGTTCGGCCCATCTCTCCCCATTCCCGAAGCTGCGACGACAACCCTAGCGGCGTCCGGCCTTCCTGACGCGCAGACGTGCTGACACGCACCTGCGGGCTGTGCCGGATGCAGGCGTCGGCTCGCCGCAGCGCTTCTTTCAATGCGACATCTTCCAAGCACGGCAGCGGCGGCAGGCCTCCGACTTGCTTGTAGGCGTGTGCGGTTACTGCGAAATTTCCCCCAAAAAACTGATGATGGCGCGGCCACGGGTCGGCGGGGTCCGGGTCAACCAGGTTTTCGAGCCGGGCCAGCCCGCGCTGATACGCCGTGTCTCGCAGGCAGTACAGCCGCGCGTCCCGATCCTCGCCCGGCTGCCGCTCGACCCGAATGCGCCCGCCGACGGCGTCGACCCCGGCAGCGATCTCACCCAGCATTTGATGCACCCAGTCGGAGGCAGCCAGGGTATCGCCGTCGGTCGAGGCAATAACGCCGCGCTCCCGGCCGCAGAAGAGCAGGCGAAGGCAGGCTTCGTCCATGAGAAGCCGCCGGGCGGTCCCGACATGGGCGACCGAACGCGGCAAAGTGATCTCGGCAATATGCAGGGCCAGACGGGGGTGACGCTTGCCAAACGCGTAGGCAACTTCCGCCGTCTCGTCCGTGCAGTTGTTCGCCAGCAGCAGCACTTCGTAAGTCTCCGGGTCCAGCGCATTCCCCAGTGCATCGGTCTGATTGGCAAGCGCCGCCAGCGTCTTCGGCAGACGTTCGGCTTCATTGCGGACCGGAATGACGACCGAGAGCATCAGCCGTGCGCTCGGCGGCGGGAAATCAACTTGCATAGCTTTGTT
Source organism: uncultured Armatimonadales bacterium (assembly GCA_964236795.1). Lineage (GTDB taxonomy): Bacteria > Armatimonadota > Armatimonadia > Armatimonadales > Capsulimonadaceae > JANXMY01. The sequence goes on from CAXSFV010000042.1 coordinate 18,524, forward strand.
GTACCCAAGAGCAGGAAAACGGATACCTGCCGTCGAATTAGGCCAAACCACGCACTTAATGGGAAGAAAGACTGATGGGAGACTCACAATGCAGTACACAAGTTTAGGACGGTCCGGCCTCAAGGTCAGCCGCCTATGTTTAGGAACGATGAACTTCGGCCCGCAGACGACCGAAGAAGACAGCTACGCGATCATGGACCGGGCTTTAGAGCTTGGGATCAACTTCTGGGACACTGCCGACGTTTACGGCTGGAAGCAGGGCGAGGGAGTCACCGAGCAGATCATGGGCCGCTACTTCGCGCAGGGCGGCGGGCGGCGCGAGAAAGCGGTCATCGCGACCAAAGTCTTCGGCGGCATGAGTACGCCCGACAACAAAGACTGGCCGAACATGAACCGCCTGTCCGCGCTCCACATTCGCCGCGCCTGCGACGACAGCTTGAAGCGCATGAAGACCGATTACATTGACCTCTACCAGATGCACCACATTGACCGCGAAACGCCGTGGGACGAAATCTACCAGGCATTTGAAGTGCTGGTGCAGCAGGGCAAAGTTCTGTACTTCGGGTCGTCGAACTTTGCCGGCTGGCATCTCGCCCAGGCGTCCGAGATCGCCCAGCATCGGCATTTCTTGGGCCTGGTCTCCGAGCAGTCTCACTACAACCTGAACGTCCGCAAGCCTGAACTCGAAGTCATCCCCGCCTGCAAGCACTACGGCCTTGGTCTGATCCCCTGGTCCCCGCTTGCCGGCGGCCTGCTCGGCGGCATCCTGCAAAAAGAAGCCACCGGACGGCGTTCCGGCATGGACATTGAAGCCAAGCGTCCCCAGCTAGAGAAGTGGGAAGGCTTGTGCCAGGAAATCGGCGAAAAGCCCGCCGATGTCGCCCTGGCCTGGCTTCTGAAAAACCCTGTTGTGACCGCTCCGATTATCGGCCCGCGCACGATGGAGCAGCTTGACGGCTCGCTCAGGGCCCTAGAAATTGAGCTGTCGGATGACACGATGACCAAGCTCGACGAAATCTTCCCCGGCTACAAAACCGCCCCGGAAGATTATGCCTGGTGAAACGCAGGGATAGGAAGCAGATAAAAAGCGCCGGGCGACTGCCCGGCGCTTTTCTGCGTTCCACTACTCGGCTTCAAGGAAGCGCCGCAAAAGCGCGGCATACTCATCGGGTTTTTCAAGCGACGGCAGATGCCCGCAGTCTAGGATAGTATGGAACTTCGCGTTCGGCAGAGCGTCGGCAAGCGCCTGACCGCCGGAAACGGGAGCGAGCGCGTCTTCTTCGCCCCAAACAACAAGCGCCGGCATTGGAAGCGCACCGAGGCGGGATAGGACTTCCTCGCGGACGGCGAGCGCACGAGCCTGGTTTGTCCCGGCGCCTGCCCCGACCCGGTGAGCCATTTCGTAAAAGACGGCCTTGGCGACGGTATGCTCCGGTTTTACGACAAGCCCCGCCAGCATGTCAATCACCGTGTCCGGGGCCGCTTCCAGCCCACCCGCAAGGTCCGGCCCGCCCGGCGTCGGAGCGTTCGGGTCACAGCCCGACAGGACCAATTTGGTAATCCGTTCCGGCGCAGTCAGCGCGACCTGCATGGCGACATTGCCGCCGTAGGACGTGCCGACGAGCGCAAACTTCTCCGGCGCACGGGCGAGAATGTCGGCGGCGCTTTCGTCCAGCGTCGGCTTCGGCGAGAGCAGAACATGTGGCTCAACTGTATTGCCAAGACGCGCGATGACATCTTGGTATAGAGCATCGTCGCAGAGCAGGGCGGGGATAAGAACGATGGGTAAAGAGTTCATAAGGTTTGTTTCATGCTGAGGACCATCAAGAACCATGCAATAAATTGCACGGCTATTGAGCGCAGACACTACGAAGTACCGCTTCGCGGGACTAAGACAATCCTGATTTGATCTGAACCCCGCGAAGCGGGTGTTTCGTGGCGTCTGCGCCGTGTAGCCGTGTGTTTTAACACATGGTTTTACGGAGTTATAGTTAAGGCAAATCCTCTGTGATGATCGGATTTATCGGAGGCTGAGGCTTTTCTTCTTTCCTGTCGCCCTTCGCCAGCGGGCGCTTGATCGTGAGGCCAAGCTCGCGAAGCTGCTTGTCTTCGACTTCCGAGGGGGCGTCCATCATCGGGTCAAAGCCGCCGCCGGATTTGGGGAAGGCGATCACTTCGCGGACATTTTCATCATCGGTGAGGTACATGATCAGCCGGTCAATGCCGGGGGCCATGCCGCCATGGGGCGGGGCGCCGAAGTCGAATGCTTCAAGCATATGGCCGAACTGGTCTTGAATCTGCTCGTTTGTCTTGCCGAGCATCTTAAAGATGCGCTCCTGAATGTCGCGCTTGTGGATGCGGATGGAGCCCGACGCGCCCTCGGAGCCGTTGCAGACCAGGTCGTAGGTGTAGGCGCGGCAGGCCGCTGGGTCGGACTCAAGAATATCCAGATGCTCGGCGTGGGGCATGGCGAACGGGTTATGCGCGAATGTCCAAGTCTTCGAGTCGTCGTCCCACTCAAACACCGGAAAGTCCGTCACCCAAGCGAAATGCAGGACATTCGGATCGGCCAGCTTCAGCCGCTTCGCGATCTCGCGGCGCAGCAGATCCAGCGCTTTTGCGACAATTTCCGGCGTGTCGGCAATAAAGCCGATGAGGTCACCGGGGACAGCTTCGGCCAGTGCCACCAGCCCTGAGATTTCGTCTTCGGTGAGGAACTTGGCGATGGGCGATTTGACGCCTTCGTCCGTGACCAGCAGATAGGCTAGGCCCTTTGCGCCGGTTTCTTTGACCAGTGCGGTCAGATCGTCAATCTCTTTGCGGGACAGCGACGCGCCTTGCGGGTAGCGGATCAGCTTCACTTGGTTTCCTGCCGCAAGCGTTGACTGGAAGACCGAGAACTGGGTGTTTTGAAGCAGCGGCCCGGCGTCTTTGAGTTCCAGCCCGTAGCGCAGGTCGGGCTTGTCCGTGCCGTAGCGGGCCATGCTTTCGTCGAACGTCAGGCGCGTGAACGGCATCACCACCGACTTCGGGGAAATCTTCGGGATAATCTCGGAATACAGCGACTCGACCACTTCCAGCACGTCGTCCTGCTCGACAAATGACATTTCTAAATCAAGCTGGGTGAACTCCGGCTGCCGGTCGGCCCGCTGGGACTCGTCGCGGAAGCACTTAGCGATCTGAAAATACCGCTCGATGCCGCCGACCATCAGAAGCTGCTTGAACTGCTGGGGGGCCTGGGGCAGCGCATAAAACAGGCCCGGCTCCAGCCGGTACGGCACCAAATAGTCTCTAGCCCCTTCCGGCGACGACTTGGTCAGCACCGGCGTTTCAACCTCCAGAAACCCGCGCCCGTACATGAACTCTCGGATCAGCCGGATCGCCTCGTGCCGCAGACGCATCTTCTCGAACATGACCGGCCGGCGCAGGTCCAAATAGCGGTACTTGAGGCGCAGCATCTCATTGATGCTGCCCTCTTTTTCCTCGGCAATCGGAAACGGTGGCGTTTTGGAGGGGTTCAGAATGTCAATCGCCGACGCTGCGACTTCCACCGTTCCATTCGGCAAATTGTCGTTCTCACTGCCCATAGGCCGCCGCCGCACCAGCCCCACCACGCTCAGGCAGTATTCCGAGCGCACTTTTTCCGCGACCGCGAGAGCCTCCGGCGCAGGGCCACCGTCCACGGCGACTTGGACAATCCCGCTCCGGTCCCGCAGGTCTAAGAATGCGATCCCGCCCTGGTCCCGGTTCCGGTTCACCCAGCCGTTGAGGGTCACCGTCTGCCCAATCATCGCCTCCGACACATCCCCGCACGACACCGTCCGCTTCCATTCTGCCACAATCATTCTCCCCTGCCCCACTTCGGGTCTTCCCTCAAAATCGGCACCGCCGAAGCAGGTTCGGCCAAGTGTGGGCTTAGTATACCACACCGGGAGCGCGGCTGGGAACGGGAGCAAAGAACATGCTACTCGTTTCGGAACTTCACCTGACCACGCGACTCAACTACAGACCGAAGGCAGCCTTCAAAGTCATCACCCTGCCAAGTTCCACATGGCGCAACCGCGAACGTCCTGACGCTGGGCGTAATGACGCACTGGCCCGTACTTGAGCTACAGTCTCTTCTAAGACGATTTCGACAGTTGAAGCAGCAGTATCCATTTGATTAGCCTATCCATCCTGTCGCAAGGTCGATACTCGCCGTCGTATGTTCTAAATCAATACGGGTTGGGTCAAGACCATGAATGCGCGGATCATAGAAGTATACGTCCACAAAGGTGTCTAAAGTGGCTTCTAGTTCTTCGTTGGTCATCAAGCCAGCCTCGACTAACTTCACCCCAAAGTCTGCTCGTACACCGATGTCTTTCAGCATATTTACTGAAGACACGTCTACTGCAAGTAGGGGTGGTATCTGTCGTTGAGCCTCGGCAAGTTCAAAGAGTTTCTCGCCAGCGTTTCGAGGCGGTGCCGGTGCGGCGGGCGTGATCTGCTGCTGAGCAGCGGTGCCGGGAAGCGGATCAAACTTAGTTGCTCCAAGTTCATGGCCTGTGTTAATCCATTCCTGCACCTCGTCATGGAGAGACGCGACTGCTTCCGTGTGGGTTTCTCCTCGGCCGCGGCATAGCTCAAAACTAGGGGAGAAGGCAACAAAGCAATTATTGTTGACATCCCAGTAGCAGTAAAGCCCATAGTTCTCACGCATTATGTTTGTTCTCTAAAATAAGTAACGCCGCCGCTGGAAAGCGGCGGCGTCAGCGTTACTCGCTGGTTACAGGTCGAAGATGCTGGGGCTATTCGTCTCGCGAACAACATTTCCCTGATCGTCCGTGACGATGATGTCTCCGGTGATTTTGCCGCTGGCAAGCGCTTCCCGAAATCTCGTCTCGACTTCTGCGGATTTCAGCTTATGGATCAATTTTTCCGTTTCGGCGGCTTGCTCTCGTGCGGGTTTATTCGCGGCAGGCGAGGCGCGGTGAAAGAAGTCTGCGAGTTGTATCTTTTTGCTCATGGTCTCCACCTCAAATCTCGAAGGAGGGTGATTATCTCGGTGCGAATCGGCTGAAAGTCAGTCTCCTCCCAGTGCTTCGGGTAATAGATGCCGCTTCGCGGCCGTTCCCGCTCCGCTTCCATTTGCTGCATGAGGGCCGGATGGCGGCTCTCGTCGGCAATAAACTGGGCATAGCTGCGTGCCCAAAGTTCTTTCGCACGGAGGAGATAAGCCGCATAGGCTTTATCAACGAGATATTCTACCACAGAACCATCTCTTTGAGTGACTCTTACTGTACTGACAGCCGGGTCGGAGAAGTGCCGCAGCGTTTGAGCCGCCTGGCTTCTTTTGACCGCTGCCCGCCACGGAGTGAGGGTTGGGCTGTTCTCGGAAGCCCACGGCACGGTAGGGTGAAGTGCTTTGAGGTCCAAGAAATGCCCGATCTCATGCACGGTTGTCAGCTCCACATGCGGAGAGAATAGGTTCAGCACGATTTCTACGGCGTCTCCGGCCGTCGTACTCCCGAAGTACCCATGCTGGTCGGTGAGTGAAGCCGTCGTCACCGGCAGCCGGGGAAGTGTCCCATCAGTATGCACCGCGTCGATTGCGGCGATGGCGTCTCGCATCTGGCTTTCAATCCGGCTCCCGACTTCTACGTCGAGCACCCGGCTGACGGGGAGCAGAGACTGCCGTAAAAAAGCCCGTGCCAAGAAATTGAGCATAGAAGAAGCGCCCCCTTCTCCTTCAGTTCCTATAGCTTCTTCTAAACTCAAGGGCGCAGGCTATTTAGCCTGCGCCCTTGAGTTTAGTCTACGAGCAGCCTAAGCTTGTCCCACAACTGAGACATTTATAGCACGCTCCGCTACGGATGGTGATGGCGCCGCATTCGGGACACGGCGGGGCGTCGGACTGGGCGCGGTAGATTTCGCGCTCGTGGTCGCTCACGGACGCCGTGTTGGTCTCGGCGAGGTGGGCGTTCGCGGCGTGGTGGCCATTGCCGCTTTTGACCCCGTTGCTGAGGGTGCCGCTTTTGGAGTCGTGGGTGGGAGCAGCAAGCTTAGGCGGGGCGGCGTAGGTGTCTTCCTGGTCGGCGATTAACCCGACGTTGTGGCGGTCTTCTTTTTGCAGGAAGCGCAGGGCGAGATACCGAAAGATGTAGTCCATGACGGATTTCGCCATCGGGATTTCTTTGTTGCCGGTGAAGCCCGACGGCTCAAAGCGCGAATGGATGAACTTGTCCACCAGCGTTGACAGCGGGACGCCGTACTGAAGCGCGAGCGAAATGGCCGTGGCGAAGCTGTCCATCAGGCCTGAAATGGACGAGCCTTCTTTGGACATCCGAATGAAGATCTCGCCGGGCTGGCGGGTATCCGGGTACAGGCCGACCGTGAGGTAGCCCTCGTGGCCGCCGATGCTGAACTTGTGGGTCACGCCGTCGCGCTCGT
>CAXSFV010000043.1:0-24120 GCA_964236795.1 uncultured Armatimonadales bacterium
CGCAACATGCAGAACTACGACCTCTTGATTGAGATCGGCAAGCTCAAAAAGCCGGTCATGCTCAAGCGCGGCATGTCCGCCAAAATCGAAGAATGGCTTCAAGCCGCCGAATACATCATCAAAGGCGGCAACGACGCCGTCATGCTCTGCGAGCGCGGCGTCCGCACCTTCGAGACCTATACCCGCAATACGCTTGATCTGTCGGCGGTGCTGGCCGTCCGCGAATTGTCTCACCTGCCGATTATCGTGGACCCCAGCCAGGGCACAGGCCGCTCTTCGATGGTCCCCGCCATGTCCAAAGCCGCCCTCGCCGTCGGCGCGGATGGCCTGCTGGTGGAAGTCCATCCGAACCCCGAAAAAGCCCTCAAAGACGGCGCCCAGTCTGTCACCATCCCGGCCTTCCAAACCCTCATGGGCGAGCTGAACGTCATCGGCGACGCTGTGGGGCGGCGGCTATGAAAGCTGCATTTGCTCTGCTTGCTGACTATGAAACTCACAATGCCGTCCGCAAACTGACTTGGCATATGTTTCAGCGGCACGGCATCAGTCTCGAAATTTGCCGCCTTCCGCCTCATGTCTCGCTCAAACAGCCGTTTGACATTCCTGATGTTGCCCTTCTGGAAAGCTATGTGACGGAGTTAGCTGGCAGCCTCTCGCCGGTTACTGTCAGGCTGACTGAACTCCAGCTTATTGAAGCCGCAGGGAAGGAGGAGACAAGTGGTATCCTCTGGCTGAAAGCAGAACAGTCACCGCAATTATGCCAATTCACTTGACGCTTTCAATCGGAAAGCCGTTTTCTGTCTACCATGATGCTTATCAGGAGTTCAAAGAGGCTTTCGCGGAGATACGATTTCAAGCTCACTCGCTCGCGCTGTTCGCTTACGACGGCAAAAGCGGATCAGAAATCGAGTACGTCAGCTACAAAGTTTTGCCGCTCCGTAGCAACGAATAAAAGAACCATGTGCTGAAGCACACGGCTATTGGCGCGGACGCCGCAAACCCACCGCTTCGCGGGGCTAAGAGAATAGTGGTTTTGTTCTCAGTGCCGCGAAGCGGTACTTCGTGGCGTCTGCGCCCAATAGCCGTGCGTTTCAACGCATGGTCTTTCTTAGGCCCTATCCTCAGCTTCCAAAAGCTCTAGCCGATGCGCGGAGTCAGAATCCGCAAGGGCCAAATCCTCAGCCTCAAACTCTTTGGCATAAGACCGTAGCACTTCTATATCATAGACAGGCTTAGGCTGTGCGGTACGGATAGCGCGTCTGAGCAGACGCGATGCCATTTCCTCAACTCCGATACTTCGTGCCAAAGCCACCTCTTTCAGAGTCTGGAAAATTCTTTCCTCTACAGCTACATCAATCGTTGTCATAGTTTCTCCTCATCCAGCCGCTTCTGGAAATGGAAGCCGAGAATTTGAAAACCTTCGTTGAAGTAGAACTTGTGGGCGCGGGGGCTGCCGACATACGAGTTCAGCTCGACGACTTCGCAGCTTTGAGCGCGGGCGTAGTCGTAGACCCAGGCCATGAGCTTTTGACCGACGCCGAGCGAGCGGAAGCCGGGGTGGACGACGACATTGTCCGGCTCAAGATACTTGCCGCAGTAGAAGCGGGTTGCAATCCACAGCCCGCAGACGCCGACAAGCTGCCCCTCGAGGTAGGCTCCGGCGCATTGGTACCCCTGCCCCGGCATCTCCTCCAGCCGCTGCGCCAGCACGGCTTCGTCAATGTCGGGATTGAGCATTTTAACCAGCGGCAGAATGATAGGCAGCTCTGCCGTGGGAATGAGGCTGACGGTAACACTGTCGTTCATGCTTAAGAAAACCGCTCTTCAGTCCAGGGGTCGGCGTGGTTGTGGTAGCCGCGCTGCTCCCAGAAGCCGAGCTTGTCGGTGGTCAAAAACTCGATGCGGTTTAGAAATTTCGCGCCCTTCCAGGCGTAGAGGTGGGGCGTGATGATGCGGATCGGAGCGCCATGCTCGCGCGGGATGGGCTGGCCGTCCAAAGCATACGCGACGATGACATCCGGGTGCAGCAGCTCGTCTAAGCTATTGTTCGTCGTGTAGCCGTCTTTGCCGTATTGCATGACATGGGTGACGCCCCCTTCGGGTTCCACCAAGTCTACGAGGCTCTCAAACGGGATGCCGGTCCAGTGCAGGTCGTAGCGGCTCCAGTGGGTGACGCAGTGAAAGTCTGCCGTCAGCTCTATGCTCGGCAGAGCTTCGAGATCGTTTAAGCTCAGAGAGACCGGGTTCTTGACCGCGCCGTCAATCGTCAGCCGGAACTTGTCCGGCAGGAACATCGGCTGGACACCGAGGTCGAGGACCGGAAACTTGTCGGTCAGGTACTGACCGGGCGGCAGGCGCTGGGAGCGCGGGGCGGCGATCCGTGTTCCGGTCTCGCCCCGTGCCTGCGCCCGCTCGACAGCCTTCTGCTTGACGTGCAGGTACTTTTCACTATATTCGGTGGCGTTGTTAGTATCGCTCGGCATACAATTACGGTCCTTTTCTGTTCTTTACTGTGTTTTCTGTTTTCGAGCGGCGGGGTGCGGGCCAGGAGCGCATGGTGTCTGGCGCGGCAGCAGGTTGGGCTGAGAAAAGCCGTGTTTGCCGCGCCGAGGAAAGACCGGCCCTTTATCTGCCGGGGTACGAAGCGGCTTGGTTTCGCCACTTCCGCCCCATCCGCCGTGACTGTGCTTGGTGAACGGCATAAGTTTTATCTTTCTGCTTGTTTTTGTCTGAGAAATCTTGCGTTTATTATGACATATCAGCATCGGTTCGTGACCGCCGCAGACAACCACGAACATTGTCTGCTGACTTCGGAATGAGGTACAATTTCCTTATGTCTTTTCTACAATCCGCCGTTCTCGTGGTTGATGTTCAGCGCGGCCTTTTTGATGAGGCTCCGCGCCTCCATGATGCAGATGCTGTCGTGCATCAAATCAACTTTCTCACGGCACGCGCCCGTGAAGCAGGAGTTCCTGTTGCATTCATTCAGCATGAAAGTGCATTTTTAGTGGCATACTCCGATGACTGGAAGCTAGAACAGGGATTGTTCATTGCGGCTCACGACGCGATTGTCCGAAAACAGACACCTGACTCCTTTCTGAACACTAAACTCAATGAATGGCTGACCAGAAATGCGGTTGGGCGTGTCGTTGTGTGTGGATATGCAACGGAGTTTTGTGTGGACACGACAACGCGCCGTGCGGCCGCCCTCGGCTATGAGGTCGTTCTGGCCTCTGACGCTCACACGACGCACGACAAAGATCATGCGTCCGCTGCGGACATCAGAAAGCACCACAACGCGACCCTTCCGAACATCACAAGTTTTGGGCCGAAAATCAGCGCGGTCGAAAGTACCGCCGTGACTTTCTAACAAAGGATTTACGACAACTCTTGAGAATGGGAGTGCAGCCTAAGCTATTTACCCTGAGCTGTACTGGGCCGTTTCTTTTTGCTCCACGTTTCCTGTGGCAGAAGCGACAAAAGGCGGGAAACGTCGGAAGCGGGGACTTTCTCGCCGTCGCGACCCGTCAGATAGAACGCATCGCGGGCGCGGCTGCCCCAGACCGACAGGCGGGCGGCATGGATGTTCCAGCCGAGGTCTGAGATCGCACGCGACAGGCGATAAACAACTCCGGTTTCGTCGGGGGCGCTGACTTCCAGTAAGCTGAAGCGCTCGGAAGCGTTTTCATCGAGCTTGGCGGTGTAAATCGCCTGCTCTTTCAGCGGCTTTTTGCGTCCTTGCAGCAGCTCGCCGGTGCCGATCTCGCCCAATAGGACCCGGCGCAGGCTCTCCGAGAGTTCCCCGCGCTTGTGCGGCGGCAGCGGCTTGCCCCGGTAGTCTACCCAGAGCGTGTCAATGGCGATCCGAACACTGGCCTCGCGCGTGAACACCTGGGCCGTGTGCAGGTTGACATCGTGGGCGTACAAAACACCCGCGATTTTCGCCAGCAGTCCCGGCTTTGGGTCGTCATAGGCGCACAGTGTCAGCTCGGTGTAGTCGGTCCCGTACTCGTGCTTGAAATCTATCGCCGGCTCGAACGTTTCCCGCAGGCGGCTGATCATGGCGATGTGCAGGTACATATCTTCCAGCGGCGTGTTCAGCAGGTACTGGGCAGGCAGATTGCGCGTGTGTTCCAAGATAATGTCGGTCGGCAGGTTGTGCTGGGCCAGCCCTTTGCGGATGCGCTCGCGCTGGCGCTTCAGGTCCAGCGCCGGGGCCGGGGTCAGGCCGCCGTCTTCGGCAGGCGGGGCGGACAGGAGCATGGCGGCCCGGCCATAAAGCTCGGCTAAAAACCGCCCCTGCAAGTCGGTCCAGATCCCAGCGCCGACGGCCGCCGTGTCAGCATACGTCAAGAGGTACAGCATGTGCAGGCAGTCAAGGTCGGGGATTTGGCGGACAAAGTCGCGGGTCGTTTCTTCCAGCGCCATGTCTCGCAGGCGACTTGTCTCGGCCATCAGCAGGTGATGCCGGATCAAAAACACAACTTTATCCCGGCGCTCGGTGTCCCAGCCCAGCCGGTCGCAGACGGCGGCGGCGGCGTCCGCGCCGGTTTCCGCGTGAAGACCATGCGGCCACTGCTTGCCAACGTCGTGCAGCAAGCCCGCCAGGTACAGTGTTTCGGGATGCGCGATTTCGCCGAAAATGCGCTGTCCTTCCGGGAAGCCGCCATCTGTCTTGAAGCGCTCCAAACGGCGGACGACGTGCAGCGAGTGCGCCCCCACTGTGAAGTCATGCGCGGCGTCGTAGGGGATCAGCGTCATCAGCGGCCCGAACTCCGGCATAAGCCAGGCGAGGGCGCCGAAGGCTTCCAGCCGGTCCAAAGCGTCCGCGACATCCCGGCCCGCCAGCAGAATGCGGGACAGGACGCGCCCGGCCAGCGGCCAGTCGACGGGCGCCGAGACCTGCGCCAGAAAGCGCCGGATTTCTTCGTCAAGGCCGTCTGAAACAGCCAGCCCGTATGCCTGCGAAAGCTCAGCGACATGGAGCGGCAGCGCCGGGTCCAGACGGGACGCATCGGCGTCGGCCAGGGTCAGCACACGGCGGACAGAGGCGAGCCCCAGACCAAGCGCAATCTCGCTGTCTAGGCAGCGCCGAATGACTTTGCGCGAGACCCGCCGGGCTGATGCGGCGAAGGAAAAGTAGTCGCGCATGAAGCTCTCGACCGCTGGGACGTCCGCCGCGTCGGCATAGCCGAGCAGGGCAGCGACTGCTTCCTGCTTTTCGGCGGTCAGCTTGTCCTTCGCCCCGCCGCCGGCGATGTGCAGCGCGGCGCGGGTACAGTGCAGGAAGTCACGAGCCGCTTTGATCTCGGAGGCGTCGCCCGGCATGACAAAACCCTGCTCGGCCAGCATGGGCCAAACCTGAGACAGCCCGGCGTGGCAGCAGACCTCCCCCATCCACTCGGCGTTTTGAATGTCCCGGAGGCCACCGGCGCCTTCTTTGACGTTCGGCTCGACTCCGTACACGAGGTCGCCGCCGTGCTTTTGCAGGACGCCCTCCCGCTCGGCCCACTTCTGGAACAGAAAATCGGCGGTCAAAAGATGCGCCCGGAACTCGGCCCGGAACTCGGTGAACAGCGCTTTGTCGCCGCACAAAAAACGCGCGTCCAGCAGCGTCGTCTGCGTCTGATGATCCAGGCGTTTCAGGTCGCCAATCAAGCGGTACGCATAGCCGACTTTGAGGTCCGCGCCGTACAAAAAGACATCCATGACCATTTGGAACATGTCTTTAATCAGGATGTTGAGGTACGGGTCGTCTTCGAGCGCCGGCACAAACATCACGTCCACGTCGGAGAACGGCGCCAGCTCACGCCGTCCGTAGCCTCCTGTGGCAATAATCGCCATCGCAGGCGGCGTTTCCCGCCCGTGTCCTTCGGCCTCCGCCCGTTCAATCGCCAGCGCGAATAGGCGCCGGAGAACGGCGTCCACTAGCGCCGTATTGTACGCCAGCAGCTCCGTGCCGGTATTTTCGCGCAAGGATTCCGAACTGTTGATTTTCCGGTGCTGCGATTTGAGGTAGGCGGCGATCTGGGCCGGATCGCGCAGGCCCGCAAGCGCCGGGGCGAACAGCAGGCAGCTTTGAGAAAGTGTCATAAGGAGAACCAAAGCCTCACACGCCTCAGTTTACCTGAATTGCGGTGGGGATGAGCGGGAACGGGAGTGAATGGGCGGAGGCCACCGGCGGCGGACTGCCGACACAAAGCGCGGCGTCTGCTTCCTGGTGTTAAGCTAGGGCAGATTTCCCAATATTGTCTAATCCCAGGGGCTGTGTCAAATCTCAGGGGCTATGTCAAATACGCTTAGTAAATATGGAACTCTTCCGGCGCCTCTGCAACATAAGAGGGAACCACTTCGGCAAACCGCGCGGCCCGCGTCGCGGCATCGGGGACGCGAAACGGGAAGGCTTGCAAACCGCGCCGCCATAGGGGCGAATCTGAGGTTTTTAGCGGCAGCGGCGGCACGGCGAACAAAAGCGCAGTTGCAGGGTTTCCTGCTTCGTCTCCTTCCTGCGTCAGACCTGCTTCGATCTTCGCCAAAGCGCGTGCTAAAGAACCGACCTGCTCGGCAAGATGCGCCGCATGGTAGTCAGAGGCCGTGACAACTTTCTCATCCCAGGCCAGACGGTTGAGCAGCGCGGCAGGAGAGGCCGTCAGCACCAAAAGTACCTTGCCTAGCGGCGCGAGGCCGGGACGCAGCATCCACGACAACCCTACTGACACCGGGACACCGGCGAGAGTGGCGGCAGTGGTCCAAACCGGCATTGCCCCGGTCGCAAGCCTGGCCATCATCAAGGCCAGCACAGCCTGCACTTCGTCTTTTTCCAGGCTCCGGGTCAGTCCCGATGTAACGACAACCGCCGTTTCGCCGTCGCGCCCTGCCGAAACAAACGCATTCGGGCTGAGGCTGGGCGTAAAATACAGGGTTGGCAGGGCAAGCCCGGTCCGGTCCGAGAGCGTATGCAGCATCTCGTACAGCTTCGGTGCGTTGATGTTTTCCAGCAGCTTCGCGTCCCAGACGTCGCCGGGAAACTTCGGCGCGGCCCACGAGCAGGCGACGGCGTAGACGCTTCCCAGCAGAAAGCCGCAAACAAAGCCGCCCAGAGGATGGCGGAAGAATAGCCCGAAGAGGGCGCCGAAGACCGCCCAAAAGAGAATGCAGACGCCGACAACTAAAACCAACCGCAGCCGAGACACGGCACCGTCTCCTGTTCTTGCAAAGTGTGCTGGAAGGAATGTACCCAGATTGAAGAACTTAGAACATGACTCGGTGGCGGCGGGCAGCGACGGACAAGAGGAGGCCGACGGCAGACAAGTTGACCAGCAGGCTGCTCAGGCCATACGAAAAGAACGGCAGCGGGACGCCGACGACCGGCATAATGCCCATTGTCATGCCGACGTTGACGACCACATGGAACGTCAGCATGGACAGGACACCTGCGGCCAAAAGACGCCCCAGCGGGTCCCGGCACTCAGCCATGACGGCGACGCCGCGTTCCAGAAGCACTAAATACAGCGCCAGCAGGACCAAACAGACGACAAAGCCGCCTTCCTCGCCGACAATCGTGAAGATAAAGTCGGTGTGCTGCTCCGGGATGAACCGGCCGTTGCTCTGCGCCCCTTTTTCGTACCCTTCCCCGCCGATCCCGCCGGAGCCGATAGCAATCTCGCTTTGGTGCAGGTGGTAGCCCGTATCGCGCGGGTCTGCCGATGGGTTCAGAAAGACTTGCAGCCGGTTCTTCTGGTAGTCTTTCAAGATGTGTCCGGGATTAAACTGCCACAGCAGGGCAAAGAAAGCAATACCCGCCAGCAGCACAGCGAGCAGATGCAGCGGCTTCGCCCCACCGATCAGCGTCATGCCGAACCAGATCGCAAGCAGTACCAGCGCGGTTCCGAGATCCGGCTGCTTGGCGATGAGCAGCATTGGAACACCGATGTGCAGCAGCGACTTCAAGAGCGTTCGCCATTCAGTAATCGTCTGCTCGTGCTGGGCCAAAAACAGCGCGAGCGTCGTGATCAGAATAATCTTGGCAAACTCCGACGGCTGCAATTCAAACGGGCCGAGCTTGATCCAGCGCGACGCCCCTTTTGCGGCGTGTCCGCCGAAGTGGCTGAGGACGACCAGCAGCAGAAAGATGTTCAGGGGATACAAATAGCGGGCGTAGCGCTTCAGCAGCACTTCATAGTCCGAATGGGCCAGCGCGACCGCCGCCGCAACGCCCAGCACGACGCCGACAATCTGCTTGCGGACCATGTCCAGCGGGCGCAGATCGAGGTGCAGGGCGCTGCGGATCGCCAGCACCCCGGCGGCGCAGATCAGCAGCGCCGTGCCGAGCAGGATCCAGTCCATCTGCCGCCAGCCCTTTTGTACAATCATAGCCCTTCATAATACCATTTATGACGCCGATTTGCCCGAAGCGAACCCAAACCGCGCCGTCTGCGTTATGAAGAGGCAGGAGCTACCCATGAAACTTGTCTCGTCATCGCCGGAACCCAAGCATACCCACCGAGTCAAATCAGGCCGAAGCTGGTTCTGGTCGCGCGTCCGCTCGCGTGCTTTAACGCCCCGGTTCATCACCAGCGTCGCCTGGCTGCTGCTGGTCGTCGTTGTCGCCGTGTTCGCCTTTTCCATTTTCCACATGTTCGCGAAGATGGTGGAAACAATGGCCAGCCCGCAGTGACTTACGGACAGCAAGAACAAAAACGCCTGCAAACGGTGCTGGTCACAGTGGTGCTTTCGGTCCTGACGGTCGTTCTGCTGCGGGACCGGCCCTGGTCGGACGGCCGGACGGCGATTACGCTGAACACGGTCTCCATCGGCGTCTTTGTGTGGCACATCGCCGTCTACAAAGACAAAGTGATCGCTCGTCTGCTGCTGTTCGGCTTGGGGCTGGGAATTGTCGAGCTGCTGGCCGACGCGCTCTGCGTCCGGTATACGAACACGCTGAACTACACGGCAGCGCACAGCCCGATGCTCTGGCTGTCGCCGTTCTGGATGCCGACCGCGTGGATGGTGGTAGCGGCCCAGATTGGCTATTTGGGCCATCGCCTGATTGCCCGTCTCGGCACGAGACCCGGCATGGCCCTGACCGCCCTGCTTGGCGCGGTTAATATCCCGTTTTACGAAGAAATGGCTTATCATGCCCACTGGTGGCAGTACCAGCATTGCCGGATGCTCGGCCACACGCCGCTGTATATTATCGTCGCCGAGATGGTCATCGGGCTGACGCTCGGCCCGCTGGCGATCCGGGCGATGCACGCCGACGCGACCTGGCGCAACGCGCTCATCGCCGGTCTGGTCGGCGGCCTCAGCACAATTTGGGGCGGGCTGATTGGGTACGGGCTGGTGGAGCGCGTGTTTTAGGAGTATGATTGCGAAAGAACCACAGAACAAATTCCGAGGCCCTTGCTCTGTGCCTACTTCGAGATGGTCACCAAGTAAGCGACGCTGCCTAAGCCCAGGGCGAAGGCGACCGCCGAAAATGCCAGGATGACCGGAACCGACGACTGGTACGCGCCCTCGTCAATTAGGCGCTTGGTGCGATGAAACTGCCACGCGGCAAGCACCAGCGTCAGCAGGCCGCCGACGGCAAACGCAAGGCCCAAACGGGTTGAGCGGACACCAGCCCCCGGCGCAAGCCGCGACCCGGCTTCCAGAAACCGCAGCTTGGCAATCAAAATGCCGAAGCCGAGCAGCGAAATCGCCGTGCGGAACCACGCGAGAAACGTCCGCTCATTCGCCAGATGGTCACGTGTATTTGCTTCCGCGCTCATGGCTTCGTGAGCAGCTCCGCTGCCGTGCGGTCGAGCAGCCAAAGCAGCTTGCCGCTGACCGGCTGCACCCCGGCGGACGGATGGACATGGACGGCAGCCCCGCCTTCCAGGATGTCCCGGACAGCCGGCGCTTTCTTCGCCCCTTCCACCAGGAACAAAACAGACCGAGCAGCGTTCAGCACCGGAAACGTGAACGTCACGCGGTCCACCGGCGGCGGCAGGGTGCCGGGCGGCGATGAGACCACCCACTTGTCGGTCACGGCCAGTGTCGGCATTCCGGGGAACAGCGACGCGCAGTGGCCGTCGTCGCCCATGCCGAGCAGGATCATGTCCAGCGCAGGCGGCGGCCCGGACTGCGGCACTTGGAACACCTGCGACAGCGTTTCGGCATACAACTCTGCGGCTTTTTCTTTTGTCGCTGTGTCGGTGTGGATCGGAAAGACCTGCTCGGCGGGAACCGGCACATGCTTCAAGAGCAGCTCGCGGCACATCTCGTAATTTGAGTCCTTGCTGCTATACGGCACAAAACGGTCGTCGCCGAGGAACACAAACACTTTCGCCCAGTCGATCTGCTCCGGTGCCGCGTGCGCCAGAAGCTCATACGTCTGGCGCGGGCTGCTCCCGCCGGTCAGCGCAATCGTAAACCGCCCCCGTTCGGCAATTGCTTCTTTTGCCGCGTCATAGATCAGTTCCGCAGCCCGTGCCGCCAGTTCTTTGTTCGTCGCCAGGATTTCGTAATCGGTCATCAAGATTCCTCATTGTGTCAAGAGCATATTCAAGAGCCACGGCATGAATGCCGAGGCTAGGAAAAAACACCGTCGAAGCGACGGAAGATAGTTACACGCGGTCTCACTCTTGTGCCGCCGCGACACTGTTTTATTCAGCCTCGAAATTTATTCCATGGCTCGTATTGCGTGGCTCTTGCGGCGACTGACCTATCGAGCAGCCGGGACTCCGGCCAATGCTTCATCTATGGCGGTCAGTGTTTCCGGGGAAAGCGTGACGCCGGACGCGCCGGCGTTGTCTTCGACCTGAGCGGGCCGCGACGCGCCGATGATGACGCTGCTGACGTTTTTCTGGCGCAGGCACCAGGCAAGGGCAAGCTGGGCCATTGACAGTCCTAAGCCTTCGGCGATGGGAGCGAGCTTCTGGACGCCTGTGAGCGTGGCGTCGTCCAAGCGGTCTTTGCCGAGAAAAGCATTCTGAGCAGGGTCAGAAGCCCGGCTGCCTTCGGGGACCGGCTGGCCGGGCTTGTATTTGCCGGTCAGAACGCCCTGTGCCAGCGGCGAGAAGACGACTTGACCGATGCCTTCGCGCTCACACACGGGAATGACTTCTTTTTCGATACTTCGCCCCAGCAGGCTGTAATACGGCTGGTTGGAGGCAAGGGGGTGAAGATGGTTTCCCCGGATGTAGTCGGCGGCGTGGAAGATTTGCGCCGCGCTCCACTCGGAAACGCCTGCATAGAGGATTTTGCCCTGACGCGCCAAGTCGTCCAAAGCAACCAGCGTTTCTTCCAGCGGCGTCTCGCTGTCGTAGCGGTGGCACTGGTAAAGATCAATGTAGTCAGTGCCGAGGCGCTTCAGCGACAGGTGGCACTGCTCAAAGATGTGCTTGCGGGACAAGCCGCGGTCGTTCGGGCCGTCGCCCATTGGAAAGTAGACTTTAGTGGCGAGAAAATACGAGTCGCGAGCATAGGGCACAAGCGATTTACCGACGACTTCTTCGGATTTGCCGCGTGCGTAGACATTGGCCGTGTCGAAGAAGTTGATGCCGAGATCGTAGGCCTTTTCGATGCATGCCTGCGCCGCTTCATCCTCGGTCGCCCCGCCGTAAGTGAGCCAGGAGCCAAGCGAAATTTCGCTGACTTTGACGCCGTACTTCCCTAAGTGCCGATACTGCATAAGTGTGTCCTTTGCTGCGCTGTGTTTGCTGATCCATGAATAGTCACGAGGAGGATACCCAAAAGTACGGGTTTTGCGCTGCCTCGGCGCTTGGCGTGTTGGAATAAAAGCGATTTGGGTACACACGCTTTAACTAAAACCCGTGTTAACTAAAACCCGTGTTAACTAAAACCCGTGTCAATTAAAAACCCATGACTGACCGGCTCTGCTTCAACAAGAGGAGGCTTTCGACTTGAACCTGGAAATAGACACACAAAAAACGCCGGACCAGATTGCGCTTGTGCATCTGAAAGGCGAAATTGACTTGCATACCTGTTCGCTGTTGCGGGATGCGCTGCGAGAGCTGATCGAGCAGGGCTGCTACCGGATCGTTATTAATCTGGCGGAAGTCCCCTATCTCGACAGCGCAGCACTCGGCGTTCTGGTGGACGCGGTCCGGCGGGTACGCGAGCATGAAGGCGGCATCAGCCTGGTTCAGACGACCCCGTTTGTCCGGCGGGCGTTTGAGATCACCCGCCTGGTCAAGATTTTCCAGTTGTACGACGACAACGAAGCCGCGCTGGCCGACTTGCGGGCGCAGCCGGCACCCGTTTAGAAAAAGAACCCGGCACTGAAAGCGCCGGGTTCTTTGTTTGTACCACCCTCCATAAAGGGTGAACACAAGGTTCGCGCCCTGCATTCCGTCCGGGTGTAATCCTGACCCCGTAGGGGCGAACCTCGTGTTCGCCCTGTGTTGACAGTCTCCCGAAAGTTCTATGCTCCTGAAGATTGTTCCCAGCCCGCATGGCAGCGGTAGACAACTTCACTGATGCGGGCAACGCGCGGGATCAGATCCCCGGTATCGTGCTTCAAGACTTCGCGCAGGGTCGGCGGCAGGAACAAAGCTTCTAACGCATCCAAGCTGCGCTTCTGCCCGGCATAATCGGCGATGCTCGGTCCGGCATCTCCCCCAAACTCCCGTTCCAGTTCCGGGCGCAGCCGCGCTGCCGTTCGGTAGTAATTTCCAACAAACCAAAGGCGCATCTGGGCATACTCGGACTCTTTGCGCGGGTCGCAGCCGTCCTTCGCCGCCGCACACAAAACTTCCGTGAAACGCTCGTACTGGCCTACAAAGTCCAGCCAGACCGAGGCGGCATCGCGCGGTGCCGGGCGGCGGGCGGCGCGGACGGGCGTTCGGGCCGGTGCGGCGGTCGCCCGGCGGGCGGCATCACCGGCTCGGAGGCGCAGGCGGTACAAAAACGGCAGGGGCAGATTGCTTCGGATCATAATGTCAGCTTTCTCAGGCGGAAGGGCCGCGCTGAGAGACGTAATTGAGGCGCAGGTCGTTGACCAAAGTTTTGAGATCCCGGCGCAGGTCAGCAGGCACTACGCCGTCCGGCGCGGCTTCCAAGCGGAAAGCCAGGTCGCCGACGGCGTCAATGGCGACTTTCGCTTCCGTGAGATCCGGCTGCGCTTCGCCGGTCTGCGGGTCGGCCAGCAGGCCTAGCTTTTGCCACGCCTGCGACGCCAGCAGGTTGATGCAGTAGCCGAGCAGGTCGTAAGTGGTCGGCGCCCGCCCGTCGCCCTCGTCATCTGTGTCCGCCAGGTGATCTTCGCTTGGGTTACTTTCGCCGCCGAACGCCTCCACCACAATGGGCGGCGGCTCGATGGGAGCTTCCGGCGCGGCGTCAGGCGCCGTCCGGCGGCGGTCCACAAACGTAAATCCTTCTTCTTCGGCCATGCTGTTCCATTTCTAGTCGGTGTCGAGGCTTATTCTAGCACAAAATTTCGCGTCCCGCAAGGGGTTTCAGTATGCCTCACTGCCTAAGTGCAGTGCGGTGCGCGGCGGATCCAGCACGGCACCCCCCAGCGCCTCTGCGGCATGACTCGCCAGAAAATAGTCGCCGTCGGGTTCGTAGGCGGGAATGCCGACGTCCTGTGTCAGCGCCGAAAGCTGGGACTGAACGGCCGCATCGGCGCTTGACCACTGCCGCCACAAAATCCAGGCCGTGACGCCGGGCGGCAGGCGGATCTCAATGCCCCGGTGACGCCGGAGCGCGGGGACCTGACGCACTAATGCGTCTAAATCGGGATCGGATTTTGTCAGCGGCTGCCAGGCGGCAGACCGCAGCAGCACGTCGGCGTTCCGCACCCGCTCGACAGTCTGCGCCTGCACGTCCACGGTGATCGCGCGGGCCGCGCCGGTCTTCGGGTCGGGATCTGTCAACAGGAGAAAGCGGGTGCGGCCTTGAGCACGCTGCCGACGAACAAGTTCCATCTATTCACCTTTCCAAACGCGCCCCGAAAAATATTTGTCTAAGCACGCCTGTTTTTTCTATTTTTTCGCGCGTTTTTCCGTGGTAAGGTGTATCGGCTTAAACGCAATTAAGCCCATATCCCCCAAAACGTGCTTCCAAAGCACGTCGATCCCAAATGGAGAACATTGTTATGCTGTCTTGTTCCCTCACTCACCGGTCTTTCATTAACCGGTCCCTTAGTAACCGGCCTCTTGCCGCTGCGCTCGGCCTTGCCGCGCTCGGTCTGGCTCCTGTCCACCCCGCTTTCGCCCAAACGGCGGTTCTGACCCAGAACAACGACAACGCCCGCACCGGCTCGAACACCGCCGAGACCGTATTGACCCCGCAGAACGTCAAAACCGCAACGTTCGGCAAGCTGTTCACGATGACCGGCCTGAACGCAAATGTCAATGGCCAGGTCTTGTATGTACCGGGCGTTACCATCGGCGGCACGAAGCACAACGTCGTGTATGCGTACACGTCCAACAACAGCGATAATTCCCCCTGCGGCGTCTACGCCTACGACGGCGACACCGGCACGCAGCTTTGGAAGACGATCCTGCCGAATTCAGCCACCTACACCACGGCAACCCCGGTGATTGACCCCGCGACAAACACGATGTATGTGCTGACAAAGGGGCCGACCGACGACACCGGGACGACGTACCTGCACGCCTTCGACATCACCACCGGCGCGGACAAGCCCGGCAGCCCCATTCAAGTCCAGGCGTCTGCGCCCGGCACAGGCGACGGCAATGTCAACGGCGTCGTCTCTTTTGACGGCCCCGCCGGCGGCGGCAACCGCTTCCACGCAAACGACCGCCCCGGCCTTTTGTTTGCCAACGGCATGGTCTACACGGCGTTCGCCCACAACTCGGACTCGTTTCCTTACCACGGCTGGGTGCTGGCGTACAAGTACGACGGCACAAAGTTTAACCAAGCGGCGGTCTTCTGCACCACCCCGAACGGCAGTGACGGTGGGATTTGGCAGGCCGGCAAAGGGCTGACGGCGGACGCCGCCGGCAACATCTATTTCTCCATCGGCAATGGAACCTTCGACGCCAACACAGGCGGCGCGGATTACGGCATGTGCTACCTGAAGCTCGGCCCGATGCTCAACGTTTTGGATTATTTTTCGCCTTATGACGAACTGACCAACAGCAACCAAGATTTGGATCTCGGCAACGCCGGCGTCACCGGCATTCCGGGAACGACAGCCCTGTTCGGCGGCGGAACAAAATTCGGCAGCGCATTCCTGATGGACTCAGGCAACCTCGGCAAGTTTACCCCGAACGGCCCGGACAAAGTGCTGGCCCGCGTTGACGGGGTCAGCGGCGATGACCAGGTCGGCCAGAACCCGATTTCCTGGAATAGCGGCTCCTACAAATATGTTTACCTTTGGCCCAGCGGCCAGACGCTGGAGCAGTTCCGGTACGACCCGTCTGTGAGCAACCTGAACCCGAAAGGCATTTTTGCCGCAGCGACCGGCTCGGCGACCAACGGCGGCTCGCTTGCGGTCTCGTCCAGCGGCACCGCAAGCGCCATTTTATGGGCGGTCGGCGACGAGGGAACCGTGCGGGCATATGACGCCACGAACATTGCAAACGCGGAGCTGTGGGACAGCGCCCAAAATGCAAGCCGCGATGGGATTGGTCAAACCGGCCACTTCCAGTTCCCGACAGTCGTGAACGGCAAAGTGTATGTCCCCACCGGGGGGTCTGCCATTGCCGTCTATGGCCTGCTGCAAGCCCCGCCGCCTGCCGCCACCGCCGTTCAGATCAACGCCGGGGGCGGGGCCTCCGGCACGTTCGCCGCCGACACGGACTTCACAGGCGGCAGCGCTTACGCCACAAACGCCGCCATCAGCACCAGCGGCGTCACCAGCCCCGCCCCGCAGGCCATTTATCAGAGTGAGCGCTACGGCAGCTTCACCTACACCATGCCGAACCTGACGCCGGGGACCTGGTACACGATGCGCCTGCATTTTGCCGAGATTTATTGGACTGCCGCCGGCCAGCGCGTGTTCAACGTCACCGTCAACGGCAACCCGGTCCTCTCGAACTTCGACATTTTCGCGACGGCAGGCGGGCAGAATAAAGCGGTTGTCGAGTCGTTCCCTGTGCAGGCCGACAGCACCGGAAAAGTCACCGCCGTCTTTACCACAGTGAAAGACAATGCCAAGCTTAGCGGCCTGGAAATCATTAGTGCGCCGGCCGCCCAAACAACGGTGGCACAGATCAACGCCGGGGGCGGGGCCTCCGGCACGTTTGCCGCCGACACGGACGTTTCCGGCGGCAGCACTTACGCTGCGAGCGCGGCCGTCAGCACCCAGGGCGTCACCAGCCCCGCCCCGCAGGCCATTTATCAGAGTGAGCGCTACGGCAACTTCACCTACACCGTGCCGAACCTGACGCCCGGCGCATCCTACACCCTGCGTCTTCACTTCGCCGAAATCTACTGGAATAGCGCCAACCAGCGCCTCTTCAATGTCGCAGTCAACGGAACCCAGGTGCTGACAAACTTCGACATCTTCGCGACGGCAGGCGGAGAAAACAAAGCGATTGTGGAGACGATGCCGGTCACGGCAGACAGCGCCGGAAAAGTTACCGTCAGCTTCGCCACGGTGAAAGACAATGCAAAACTCAGCGGCTTAGAACTTCTGCACTAGCTTGCTAAAGCAATCTATGTAAAGCAGCCCGTGTGCGGACGCCCCGGCAAGTTTTTCTTGCCGGGGCGTTTTTTGTCGTCCTCCCAGCAAATGCTTGTGCAAACACAGCAGATGTGTTACAATGATGCGGGCGTAATGCTGTTTCCACGCCAGGCTGCTAGAAGTTCAAGAATTACCACTTCCGCCGCAAAGGCTTCGGCGCAGAAAGAGACCATGATGTCCCGCAAAATTCCTTCTCTTCTACGAATTTCCTTCCTCCTACGGCTGTTTTTCCTTGCCGCCGGCTTAACTGCACCGGCATTCTCCGCCTCCGCTGCGACTTTGGGCGTTCCAGCCCAGTACCCGACAATCCAGGCAGCCGTCAACGCCTCAGCCAGTGGCGACACGGTGCTGATCGCCGACGGCACTTACACCGGCCCCGGCAATGTTGACGTTGACTTCAGCGGCAAAAACATCACTGTCACCTCGCAGCACGGCGCCGCCAGCACGATTATCAACTGCCAGGGCAGCGCCAGTGTTACTCACCGAGGCTTCTACCTGCACTCCGGCGAAACGAGCGCCGCGATCAGCGGCCTGACGATTGAAAACGGCTACGCCGCCGGTTTCGACAACAGCAATCCCGCAACCGGACGCGGGGGCGGCATTTTGATCTATGGAGCAAGTGCCTCAGTTTTGAGCTGCACGCTGAAGAACAACACGGCCGGAGTGGCCGGCGGCGGCATTTCCGCCGCGAACTTTTATACAGGCGGCGTTGTTTCTGTCGCGAATTGCTCCATTTCCGGCAACTCCGCCGGTGGGGGTGGCCTCGGCGGCGGGGTTGAGACGGGCAACAGCAGCGGCACGATCACGTTTACCGGTTGTACCATTTCCGGCAACACCGCAAATTACGGCGGCGGCGTCTTTAACGGCAACAGCGGCTCCGGCACAATCGCGCTGATTAACTGTGCTGTGACTAGCAATACCGTGTTTTCGGGCGGCGGCGGCGTGTATAACGACACTTATGGATCGACCGGCAGCAGCGCGATTTCCCTCACAAACTGCACATTGACGGGAAATACAACTTCCATCGGCGGCGGCGGTGGAGTTCTGAACTTCCTGACCGGCAGCACGGCAATATTGACAAACTGCATTGTTTACGGCGACGCGGGCGGCGAGGTTGACAGAGACCCTAGCAGCACCCTGGCTGCTTCTCTTGTTTACTGCGACGTTCAAGGCGGCTCTGCGGGAACCGGCAACATTGACGCCGACCCGCAGTTTTTGAGTCCGCCTGCCGACCTGCATCTTCAGCCGGGTTCCCACTGCCTCGGCGCGGGAACAGCCAGCGGCGCCCCAAAATCAACATTGGACGGCAGGCTGCGCCCGTCTCCGCCCAGCATCGGTGCTTACGAGGCGGCGACCGGATCGACATTGAGTGTTCCCGCTCAGTACCCCACGATCCAGGCGGCTGTTAATGCCGCTCAGAGCGGCGACACGGTGCTGATCGCCGACGGCACTTACACCGGCCCCGGCAATGTTGACGTTGACTTCAGCGGCAAAAACATCACTGTCACCTCGCAGCACGGCGCCGCCAGCACGATTATCAACTGCGGCGGCACTGTCAGCGCGAACCACCGAGGCTTCTACCTGCACTCCGGCGAAACGAGTGCCGTTATCAGCGGCCTGACGATTGAAAACGGTTACGAAGATCTTTACGGCGCGACCAACGGCGGCGCCATTGAGACCGCCGGGGTCGGCGTCACGATCACAAGCTGCGCTTTCAGAAACAATGAAGCAAGCTACGGCGCCGGTATCAGCGTCTCAAACGATGGCCCGGTTAGAATCACAAACTGCGTCTTCACCGGCAACCTCGCGACCGAAGGCGCCGGCATTGACAACATTGCGTATCCCGGCGGCGCAACAACCGTGTCAAACTGCACGTTTACCAGCAACCAAGTCTACGGCGACGGCGGCGCCCTCTACAGCTATACCTCCACCGGCACGCCGATTGCGCTCACCAATGACATTTTTTACGGCGACACAATCCTCGCGAATTCCAGCAATCCGGTGACGCCCAGCGAGGTTTTGACGTTCAGCGGCTTCACGGCCAGCGACTGCGATGTACAGGGCGGCCTCGCAGGGACAGGCAACATCAATGCCGATCCTCAGTTTGCCGGGGCGCCTGCCGATCTGCACCTTCTGGCCGGTTCGCCCTGCCTCGGCGCCGGAACGCCCAACGGCGCTCCTGCCCTGACAATTGACGGACGAACGCGGCCAAACCCGCCTAGTATCGGCGCGTATGAAGTTTATCTCCCGCCTCCGACAACAACAGTGGCGAGCCTGTCCGGCACGCCAGGCCAGGCGGTCACACTCCGCGCTTCCCTCGGCTTCCCCGGTGCCGCTGGGCTGGCCGGCAAAACTCTCAGCTTCAGCGTAGACGGTGTCAGTGTCGGCACCGCCGTGACCAGCAGCGGCGGCGCCGCTTCTCTGCTTTACACGATTCCGCTCGGAGCCGCCGCCGGAAGCCATACCATCAGTGCTGCCTTTGCCGGTGATGCGGGCAGCAGTGCTTCTTCAGGAACAGGCACCCTCAATGTTTATGCAACCCGCGTTCAGATCAACGCCGGGGGCGGCGCGTCCGGCCCCTTCGCCGCCGATACGGACGTGACGGGCGGCAGCACCTACGCCACCGGCGCGGCGATTGACACGTCCGGCGTCGTCATCCCCGCCCCGCAGGCGGTCTACCAAACAGAGCGCTACGGCAACTTCACCTACACCGTGCCGAACCTGACGCCCGGCGCTTCTTACACTCTGCGCCTGCACTTCGCCGAGGTCTACTGGAATGCTGCCGGTCGGCGGCTCTTCAACGTCGCCGTCAACGGCAGCCCGGCTTTGACCAACTTCGATATTTTCGCGGCAGCGGGCGGGGCCAACAAAGCGGTCGTTGAGACTATTCCCGTGACCGCCGACGCGAATGGCAAAGTCACGGTAACGTTCTCAACGCTGAAAGACAACGCTAAGCTCAGCGGCCTGGAACTGACGGCTGCTCCGGCGACCCAAACTCCCGTAGCGCAGATCAACGCCGGAGGTGCTGCCGCCGGCAGCTTTGCCGCTGATACGGAATTTTACGGCGGCAGTACCTACGCCACAAGCGCCGCCATCAGCACCAGCGGCGTTACCAGCCCCGCCCCGCCGGCGGTCTACCAAACAGAGCGCTACGGCAGCTTCACCTACACCGTGCCGAACCTGACGCCCGGCGCTTCTTACACCTTGCGCCTGCACTTCGCCGAGATTTATTGGAACAGCGCGGGCCAGCGCGTGTTCAACGTGTCCGTCAACGAAACGGCGGTTTTGACCAACTTCGACATCTTCGCGGCAGCGGGCGGCGCCAACAAAGCGGTCATTGAGACCATTCCCGTGACCGCCGACGCAAACGGTAAAGTAACAATCGCCTTTACCACCGTGAAAGACAATGCGAAACTCAGCGGGTTAGAACTGCTGCACTAGCAGTCAGCCTGCGCCCCGGCAGATGTCTCTGCCGGGGCGTTGTTGCTTCTAATACTTCTCTACGGGGAGTCCGCCGACCGGGTGCTGAGCCGGCTGGGAGCCTGGCGGCGGGACGAATATAAACGCGGAGTCCGGGATTTCTGGGTTAATCCGCAGGTTCTTGAGAACGCATTCCTCTTCCTGTCTTTTGCCTCGGTAAACGGCGTCATACGCATACCCGTGCAGCAGATGGTCGGCACCAAAGTAGGCGGTAAACGTGCCGGCGATTGGATTTTCTTCCGTAACTTGGGCTGCCAAGCGCGTGATCTGGACTGCGGTGTCAGCCTCGCCCTGCCACTGCACTGTTCCCAGCAGGTAGGTCTGTGAGCCTGCGGGCGAGATGAGGCCGTAGAGGAGTAAGCCTTGACGCCCAGGGTTGAAAAAGAAGGTACTGAAGACCGGAGGCCCAATCCTATCTTTGCGTAGGTCAAGGTCTGCCTCACGCTGGTACTGTTTTTTCCATTGCAGGTAAAACCAAAAATCTTTTCCGTTGACGATGGATGTCTGGTCGCCGGGAGACTCTGAAAGAAGCTGTGCAGGCCGTTTGAATTTTAGATGAGCGTAAAGCGACCACGGACCGGCCGGGTTTAGAGAACGTACCTCCGCATCGGCAGACAGCGAATGCAGGGCGCGAGTTGCCTGCGCCGCCTGCTGAAGCACCGCCGCCGCATCCGGGTTCACCCCCGCCGAAAACACTGGCGGTTGAGGAGTTGAGGAGGTGCCGGCGGGGTGATTTTGCGCCCAGATAAGGGAAGGAATGCCTCCCAGAAGCGCAAGGCCGACGCCAAGCGCGGCGGAGAATTTGAGTTTGCTGAGTGTCATGGCTTTGGTTACTCCTTGTAGATGAAAGAAACTCGTGGGCTGACGGCGGCTCCGCTGCCGCCGATTTTCGCGATGAGGGCTGCGCTCGCTTGGGGCGCGGCTTGAACGGTACGCTCGGCCAGCAAACCGGCCAGAATGGTGGCGGAGACGGTGATACCGGCACGAGCAAACGATCGGCGCAGGCGGCTGACGGCGCGGTTCAGGCGCATCCGGGCGGCGTCCTCCGATGTTCCCAAAGCCGCGCTGAGTTCCGGAAAGCTGAGGCCGTCGGCGAAGCGCAGTAGGACCGTCTCGCGGTCTTTGGCGCTGAGGGCGGCCAGCGCCGAATTAAAGTGCGGCTCGATTTGGTCCCAAAGCGCGTTTTTATTCGGGCTAAGGGGAAGATGCTCTGCCACGGCTTGCTCCTGCATTTTTCGATGAGCCTCCCGGCGACGCGCGTTCTTGGAGGCAAAGCGAGCGGTTTGGAACAGCCAGCCGGAGAGCGACGATTCTGCTCGTAATAACCGTGCTTTTCGCGCCAATATCAAGAATACCACCTGCGTGACATCTTCGGCCAGTGCCGCATCGCCGGTTTCGCGCCGGCAGACGGTGTAGACAAAATTCAGATGCCGCGCCACAATCTGCGAGAATGCCGCTTGTGATCCCTGACGTGTGTATTGCAGCAACAACTGCCGGTCGTTCACTGGCCTGCCTCCTGAATGGTCTGACATAAGAGTATGTCAGCAAAACGAAAAAAGCGAACAGCAAGCGCATTTTGTGGCTTTTCGAGTGTATCGCAATATAGGCACAGTTTTGCTTGACTTGTCTGCCTGCCGCCGATATACTGAAAGCAGATAAAACAAAATTGGAAGAGGGTTCTTAATCCATGGCAGAAACACACTCACTGTTTGATACTCTGCAATCATTCACTTATGGCGAAGGGAAAACAGGGCAGTTTTACTCTTTGCCGCAGCTTGAAAAGGCCGATGTCGGCCCGGTCTCGAAGCTGCCCGTCTGCCTCCGAATTGTCTTAGAATCCGTACTTCGCAACTACGACAAGAAGCGGGTCCGGGAAGCGGACATCTGCGAGCTGGCAAATTGGCAGCCGAACGCCGAGCGGACCGCCGAGGTTCCGTTTGTGGTGGCGCGGGTCGTCTTGCAGGACTTCACGGGTGTGCCGCTGCTGGTGGATTTGGCGGCAATGCGGACGACGGTGTCCCGCATGGGCCGCGATCCCGGCATGATTGAGCCGCTGGTTCCCGTGGATTTAGTCGTGGACCATTCGGTGCAGGTGGATTACTCGGAGCTTGAAAACGCTTTGCAGCTTAACATGGAAATGGAGTTCAAGCGGAACCGCGCCCGCTACCAATTCTTAAAATGGGGGATGCAGGCGTTCAACGGCTTTTCGGTCGTGCCGCCTGGCATTGGAATTATCCACCAAGTCAACTTGGAGTATCTCGCCAAAGGTGTGCTGTCCAAAGAAGATGTCTTTTACCCGGACACGCTGGTCGGGACCGACTCGCACACGACTATGATCAACGGCCTGGGGATTGTCGGCTGGGGCGTCGGCGGGATTGAAGCGGAGGCCGGAATGCTCGGCCAGCCGGTTTACTTTTTGACGCCGGACGTGGTCGGCGTCCATTTGTCGGGGGCGCTGACGCCGGGCGTTACGGCGACCGACTTAGTCCTGACCATCACCGAAATGCTCCGGAAGGCCAAAGTCGTCGGCAAGTTTGTCGAGTTCCACGGTGAAGGCGCGGCGTCGCTGGGCCTGACCGACCGGGCGACAATCGCGAACATGGCGCCGGAATACGGCGCGACGATGGGCTTCTTCCCGGTAGACGAAGAGTCCTGCCGGTATTTGACTGCGACGGGCCGGACCGACGATCAAGTAGATGCCTTTCGACAGTATTTCAAGGCGCAGGGCCTGTTCGGGATGCCGGGCGCGGGCGAGATTCAGTAT
This sequence comes from uncultured Armatimonadales bacterium, assembly GCA_964236795.1. Classification (GTDB taxonomy): domain Bacteria; phylum Armatimonadota; class Armatimonadia; order Armatimonadales; family Capsulimonadaceae; genus JANXMY01. The sequence continues at coordinate 22,905 of CAXSFV010000043.1, forward strand.
TCTCAGCTTTTGGAACTAGATTTGGCGACGGTGCAGCCGAGCGTCGCCGGGCCGAAGCGCCCGCAGGACCGTATTGAGCTGCCGGAAATCAAGTCCAAGTTCCATGAGCTGCTGCTGAACCCGGCGGCGTACAACAAGTCGCTGGCAGACCTGAACAAGAAGTTCGTCGTGCTGACCGGCATGAGCCACAATGTCAAGCCGATCTCCGGCGGCGGCGACCAGGACGGGGCGACCCTGCCGGAAGAAACCGCGCCGCTGGATACGGTCAACGACACGGCGGCCTTTACTGAGAATGAGATGGTCCAGAACCGCCCTACCCCCGACCGCATCGAAGATGTTCCCCTCGGCGAGTTCCCGCAGGCGATGGTGGAATTGTCCCACGGCGACATTGTGATTGCCGCCATCACAAGCTGCACGAACACGGCCAATCCGAGTTTGATGCTGGCGGCGGGGCTGGTTGCCAAGAAAGCGTCCGAGCGCGGCATGACTGTCCGCCCAACCGTCAAAACGTCGCTCGCGCCGGGGTCCCGCGTCGTCACCGAGTATTTGGACAAGACCGGCTTGACCCGCTATCTGGATCGCTTGGGCTTCCAGACCGTCGGCTACGGCTGCACCACCTGCATCGGCAACTCCGGGCCGCTGGAGCCGAACCTCGAAAAGACCGTCACGCGCAATGACTTAGTGGTCGCGTCCGTGCTGTCCGGCAACCGGAACTTTGAAGCCCGTGTTCACCAGAACGTCCGCGCAAACTTTCTCATGTCCCCGCCGCTCGTTGTCGCGTTCGCGCTGGCGGGAACCGTGGACATTGACATGAACACGGACCCCATCGGCAAAGATAAATTCAACGCCGACGTGTACCTGAAAGACCTGTGGCCGACGACCGACGAGATCGCCGAGATGCTGCAAACCGCGAACGACCCCGAAGTTTACCGGCGCTTGTACAAGGACTTCGCCGAGCAGAACCCGCTCTGGCAGGAGATCCCGTCTTCTCTGGGTTCCATCTACGAGTGGGATATGACTTCGACCTATATCCGGGAGCCGCCCTACTTCGACAAGTTCAGCCTAACTATCCCAACCTCCGCGCCGGAGATCACCAAGGCGCGTCCGCTCGCCATCTTCGGCGACTCAGTCACGACCGACCACATCAGCCCGGCAGGCGCAATCAAGCCGTCGTCCCCGGCGGGCCTGTACTTGCAGCAGAAGGGCGTTCCCGAAG
>CAXSFV010000044.1:0-24019 GCA_964236795.1 uncultured Armatimonadales bacterium
TAATCTTCAAAGTCAAACTTGTTGGCGCGGAACTTCTTTTCCAGCTCCGCCGCTTTTTTTTGGTCAATCGCTTCTTCGGCCCGCTCGATCAGCGTCAGCACATCACCCATACCGAGGATGCGCGACGCCATCCGGTCCGGGTAGAAGACCTCTAAAGCGTCCATCTTCTCGCCGACGCCGACAAACTTGATCGGCAGGCCGGTGACGCCCTTAATGGACAAGGCCGCGCCGCCGCGCGTATCGCCGTCAAGCTTCGTCAGGATAAAGCCGGTCACGCTGAGCTTCTCGTTGAAGCCCTGCGCGACATTAACCGCTTCCTGCCCGGTCATGGCGTCTACGACCAATAAAATCTCATGCGGGGAAGTGGCGGCTTTCACTCGCTCCAACTCCTGCATTAAATCTTCGTCAATTTGCAGACGGCCCGCCGTGTCCAAGATGACGACGTCGTTGCCCTGACGCACCGCTTCGGCAACTGCCTCGCGGGCGATGACTTCGGGCTTCGCGCCGTCCAGCGTAAAGACCGGCGTGTGGACCTGCTCGCCGACCACTTGGAGCTGCTTGATCGCCGCCGGACGGTAGATGTCCCCGGCGACCAAGAGCGGGTTCCGGCCCTGCTTTTTCAGCAGACGCGCCAGCTTGCCGGCATGGGTCGTCTTGCCCGCCCCCTGCAAGCCGCAAAGCATGATGACCGTCGGCGGCCTCGGCGCAAACGTCAGCGGCGACTGTTCCCCGCCGAGAAGCCCGGTCAGCTCCTCGTCCACAATCTTGATGACCTGCTGGGCCGGGTGCAGCCCTTCCAGCACTTCGGTCCCGACCGCCCGCTCGCGCACCCGCGCCGTGAAGTCCTTGACAACTTTGAAGTTGACATCGGCTTCGAGCAGCCCCAGGCGCACTTCACGCATTGCTTCCGCCACGTCCGCTTCGGAGAGCGGTCCTTTGGCGCGAAGGCGCTTGAAGACATCCTGTAATTTATCCGCGAGGCTCTCAAACATAGAATTTGTCTAGAAATGCAGCAGCAAGTAACAGACGCGAGGGAAAGTATACTTCTTGAGTGTGGTAAAAGTCAAGGTACTGGGAGAAAACTGCTAGAGAAACCGAAGCAAGCTGTCAATAATAAGGGCAGGCCCGACCAGGAAGTACACTTCGTGTGCGCAAAGCGATTTGGGTAAAAACGGGTACAAATACGGAGTAGGCGCATTCAATGGCGAGCGCCTGCCTAGAAAAGAAGGATATTGTTATGCCGGTGCAGCGACCGTTCCCGTCCCTTAGCCCAAAGACCGTTAAGCTCTGCGAGCTTTGCGGCACGCTCAACCTAGACACAAACAAGGAATGCTGGACCTGTGCCTGGCATGGCGGCTTCAGCCGCGATCCGAAAACCATTGCGCTGGCTTGGCAGCGTTTGGAAACCCGTTATGAAGGTGTTCGAATTGAACACATCACTGGCCGCCGGGCCCACCCTGTCGGCGACTTCGGCACTGTCCGCCCGCCCTCCGCCCCCCGCAAGCTGGCTCTGGCATTGACGTCCTGGTGGCAGCGGTTTCTTGATGCCCGCGATCTGCGGATGGCCCAGCGCCAGGCCCGCCTGCACTCCCGAATGCCGTCCCCGCCCGACCAGCTCAGCATTTAATCGGCTGACTCAACACATTTCACCCCGCGATGCGGAGCCAGTCGTGAAACAGGAAATACATCCGGTCAATCAACAGCGCCATGCGGGTCATAATTGTCGAGCCGAAGATCGCGCCGAACGAGAACATTAAAATCCAGCGTCCAAACCGGGCCGTGCCGCGAACGACCCGGCTTTGCTGTTCGAAGGCGAAAAAGAAGTAAAACAGCACCGAAACTAAAATTACCAGAAACAAGGCGTTGTTCAGCACGAACGAGATTTGATGCAGAAGCACATGGTTTGTGCCGGGGACCGGCGGCGGCGGGACCAGCGGCTTGAAGCTGTTGGTGACCTGCGGCATGAACCGCTGCGAGAAGTCCCGGAAGATGGTCCCGGCCGCCAGGCCGAAGAAAACACCAAAGACCAGGCGGCTCATCCACGCGAAACGCTGGGTGTAGATGGCGTAAAACATCAGGCCGATCGGCACCGTCATAATCAGCGCCCACTGGCCCTCGTGAACCATCGGGTCCCAAAATTGCGGCTTCAAGATCGTGCTGATCGTGATATACACATCATATCCCAGCGCGAGGCCGAGGAAAATATGCTCAAACAAGCGATAAAACTTGTTTTCCTTGAAGACCAGCGAGAGAATCGCGACAGTCCCTAGAGCGCCAAACAGCAAAGTCGGATTGAACACATGGCGCAGGTAATCGGAAAACTGCGGAGTCATCGGGCTGCCCTCCGCTCTGCCGCCCGGCCCGCAAAATAGCCGATGTTGCCCAGCGCGATTAGCCCGATCACCAGCGCATACACCAGCGACAACGCGCCGGTAGCGCGAGTGCCGAACGTGGACGTTCCGAGCAGGTACTCGTAATCTCCCGCGCCTTTGACGCCTGTCAGCATCCCCGCAATTTGTTTGGAGTCCAAGTATGGGTAGTAGGTTGGAGCGCCGACAGCCGTTGTCGCCAGCAGAAACGGCACATTGTGGGTTCCCTGCCGCAGCCCGCCCAGTCCCAGCCACGCTTCAGCGGTCGCTGACGGCGTCACTTCCACCACGGCCCCAAAATCCTGTACGCTTTTGATGCCTTTCATGGCCGGCATCCCCGCCAGCGGCGTCCCATTCCGATCCTTCTTGAGCGCCCCCGGAATGTCAACGGCCATGGCTTGAATTGTCTGCGAAAACACGGCGCTCGGCTTGTAGCCGAAATTGACGTAATCGCGTCCTTCCACATATCCGTACTTGGGCGCCAGCGCGTTGACTATGTTCTGGACCAGCGTGTTGTTCTGCGGATCAAACGACAAAATGGCGAACCTCAAATGCCGCTTCATCAGGTGCAGCAAGATAGCCTGCGTCTGCCACTGGTTCTCGCCGCGCGTGCCGGGCGACCACCAGCCGTCAATGAGGACCATGCTGCCGGGAGGGATCTGCTGAACGGTGTCATAAAAGTCCTGTGACTGCTTGCTTGGGATGATCGGCAGGTTGAACTTGCGGTCAAACAGCGGTATCAAGATAAACACGACTAAAACGGCATAAATTATGCGCCGGTCAATCGTCTGCATTCGCTGCCAGAAATTCGAATTCATAAAAGCTTAAAGCTCCTGGTCGAAGTACGCCGAACGCTCCAGGCTCAGCCAAAGGCGCAGGGAGGTTGCGAGCAAGCCCACCGTCAGGCCAAACAAAATGCCGCGCTGCGCCGGGGCGTTCACCTGCATCAGAAGCCACTGCGCGACGTTCTCAATGCGGAAGTTCGCCCACGGGTTTTCCATCGGCTTGCCGAGGCCGTCAATACCGGCAGTCGTCGGAATCCAGCTTGTCAGCACCGTGCCGAAGAAGACCGACCCCAGCATGACAATCAGCGCCGCCGCCATCAGCAGAGTCGCTTCCAGGGAGCGTATGCGAAACGCCCGATACGCCGCCGACGCAATGTAAAACGCGATCATGGAGAATGTTGCCGCGCCGAGGTTGGTCAAGCCGCCCTTGAACAAAAATCCGAACACGTCTTTTGAGGTCACGCTCGATCCGAAAACGTGCAGACGCGGGGCGTAGTCATTTAAGAGGCCAAAAACCAGCATCAGCAGAAACATGACGATCAGCACCGCGCTGTTGCCCCAGCCGGGCCGCTGCCGCGACACGGACCGAAGGTGAAGCTGAAGAAGGGAAATCACCCCGACGCCGATTGCAAACGCGCCAATGATTGTGCTGACACTTGCGACACTGTCCTGGTAGGGGGTCAGCGGATTTTTGCCGTGCGTCACCGGCCAGAAGAACTCAGCGACGTAGTACAAGCCGCCCAAGAACGTAAACAGAGCAATGATACCGCGCCGGGAGCGGCGGGGGGCGGCTTGCAGGCCCGCCAGCACGGCGACAACAAACAAAAATCCGCCCGCCAGCTTGCCGTAATAAAGCGGTCCGTGTCCAGGCATCGGCGCGAAAAAGTGATGCAGCGCAGCAAGCAAATCGGTCCCTCGATAAATCAGCTAAGAAATTAGGATTTAAGAAAATGCGTGAGCGTGTTCAGCCAGTGCGGAACCGCGTGATGGTGCAGCAGCAGCGCGGCGGCCCAGGTCGCCGCCACAGTTCCGAGCAAGACCAGGGCGAGCAAAGCCAGCTTGCAGTAATCCTGACCGACAATGCTGCCAAGTAAGGTCCGGTTCCGCGACAAGTAAGCGGACGCAGCATAAAACTCATCGCCGATGATCACATAATCGCAGGCGGTAATGAGGAACGGGATTTGGTTGGTTTCCGTGGTCCCCGCTACCTGCACCGCACCGATCTGCTGCCCTGTTTCGGCGAAAATCAGCGACTCGGCGAAAAACAGGCCGAAGAGAAAGGACGCCGCCGGCTTTTCGCGGTTCAAAATGCCCGCGACGCCGGAGGCATACGCGAACTGCTGCGACGTGAGGTAGCGAACGTCGCTGTCGTCAAACAGCTCCGGGCGGCCCATGTCGGCGTAAGCATCCCGGATCGTCTCCTGCGCCACGCCGTTGAAAACCGGGTCGGCGGTCGGCAAAATGCTGCGGTTGCCGAACCGGGCGACGGCCCGCGCAATATAGCTGAAGATCGACAGCGCCTGCAAATTTTCTACGGCCAAGCCCTGCGGGCCGGGGATCATCAAGACCGGACGGCCCATTTCGGTGGCCCGACCCACCGCTTCGTCAATCGCGTTCAGCCCAGGAATACGCCGGATCGTCGGCACTTTGCCGGTTTGCGATGTCAGAACTTTGTAGATAATGACGAGCGACAGCACGACCACCAGGCTGCTGACCCACCAGTTATCGCTTGCATGCTGCATTTACGCTTCTTTCTGCAATGTTTGTTTTTGCGCGTCTTGCTCGGCTTCGTCAATACGGTCAATCAAGAGCCGGATATTTTGAGAATGCTCTAAAATCTTCTGCAAGCGCTGAACGCCGCGAATGCCGCCCGGCAGCCAAGGCGCGATAAACGGCGAAAATGCCACAAGGCCCTGCCCGGCAATGTGACTCAGCGGAGCGCTTGATTCTAAAAATAGCGCCACAGGCACTTCCAGGCGCCATTTGCGTACTCCCGCGACGATTTTCTCAAACAGCGCGTCCCGTTCTTCGTCCGACACGGGAGAGTCCCAGTCAAAGTCAATCAACCCGAACGCATTAGACATGAAGCGCCTCCGCCCGCAACTGCCGCACCGCATCTATGACGGCAGCTTGGTTCTCGCTGCCGAAGCGCAAAAAGACGCCGCGCAGGGACTCAAAGCGGGAGTTTTTGGCCGACAGCGGACTGAGCTTGATGCCGTCGTCAGTTAGATAGGCATGGCGGACATCGGCCCAGCGGATTTCCAGCACGGACAGTCCGCAGCGGGCCGAGGCCGACTGCGCCGTCAGCGTATAGCGGATGGGAAAAACGTACTCCGACAGGGAAAACAACAGCGCCAGCATCGGCAGGAGGCCCAGCCAGAACGAGCGAAACAGCGCGATGCCGAGAACAAGAACCGCCAGCAGAACCAGTCCGATCTGCGCCTGCCGCTTCGGCTGACCGGCGCTTAAATGCACGGCCCAGGAAAGACTGGTTTCTTTGGAAAGACTGGTTTCTTCAACGCACGCTTGTTTCAACTTGGCGGGTCACTTTGCTTACATCTTTCGCGAGGATTTCCCATTATAACGGCCTTCCGGCGCATTTGTCAAGCCGCGCCGCGCCGCCGAAAGCCCCCTTGTCCTGCTTGGGATTTTCGGGTATGATAAGCCCATGCCGCTGCTGGATGTCCAGAATTGCACCAAACAGTTCGGCGGCCTCACCGCCGTCAACGGGTTTACCCTTGCTTTGGAAGCGGGCGAGTTGGTCGGATTGATCGGCCCGAACGGCGCGGGCAAAACCACGGCGTTTAACCTGTTGACCGGCGTGTATGCTCCGACTTCCGGGTCAATCGGCTTCGGTGGCTCGTCTCTTATCGGATTGAAGCCATACCAGATCGCCGCCGCCGGGCTGTCGCGCACGTTCCAGAACATCCGCTTGTTTCCGACGCTCACGGTGTTGGACAATGTCCGCACTGCCGGACACATGCACTACGCGCCGTCGCTGTGGAGCGCCGTTTGGCGCGGCAAGGGGTTCGCCGCCGCCGAGACTGCGACTTTAGACGAATCCCGCGACCTGCTGAACCGCTTTGGCCTCTTGAAGTACGAGAATGTGTTCGCCCGTAACTTAGCCTATGGCGAGCAGAGGCGTTTAGAAATTGCGCGGGCGCTCGCGACTAAGCCCAAGCTGCTGCTTTTGGATGAACCGGCCGCCGGGATGAACCCGCAGGAAAAAAACGATCTAATGCACCAGATTGAAAGCCTACGGACAGACTTCGGCTTGACCATTTTGCTGATTGAACACGACATGAAAGTCGTCATGGGTATCTGCCGCCGCATTTTGGTCTTAGACTACGGTCAGATTATCGCGTCGGGAACGCCCGCCGAGATCCGCGAAAACCCCAAGGTCATTGAAGCTTATCTCGGCGAAGCGGACGCTGCTGAAAACACAGTGCCTGAGAGCGTACCGTAATGCTGACGCTTGACAATGTGCAGGTCTCTTACGGCGCCATCCGGGCTTTGCAGAGCGTCTCGCTCCAGATCAACGCAGGCGAGATCGTAACCCTCATCGGTGCAAACGGCGCAGGCAAAAGCACGACTCTTCGAGCAATCTCCGGCCTTGTTCCCGCGAACGGCGGGCGCATCACAATGGAAGGCAAAGACATCACGCTCCTGCCCGCCGACAAGATCGTCAAGCTCGGCATCGGCCACTCGCCCGAAGGTCGCCGCGTCTTTGCGAACATGACCGTCCGTGAGAACTTGGAACTTGGTGCCTATACTCGAAACGACCGGGTGGGCATCAAGCAGGACTTCGACCGGGCTTTGACGCTCTTCCCTCGGTTGCAGGAGCGCATCGGGCAGAATGCCGGAACGCTCTCCGGCGGCGAGCAGCAGATGCTGGCGATGGGCCGCGCTCTCATGGCCCGCCCGAAGCTGCTGCTTCTTGATGAGCCGTCGCTCGGTTTAGCCCCGTTTCTGGTCCGGGACATCTTTCAGATCATCCGGGACATCAACGCGCAGGGAACCACGGTGCTGCTCGTCGAGCAGAACGCCCACATGGCCCTCGGCGTTGCCTACCGGGGCTACGTTTTAGAGACCGGCACTATCGTCATGGCTGACGACGCAAAAGCTTTGCTGTCCAATGACGCCGTGAAAAAAGCCTATCTCGGCGAATAGACTATGAAACAAACGTCACTCTACGAAACCCACAAAGCTGCCGGTGCCACCCTTGTTCCCTTTGCCGGTTGGGAGATGCCCGTCTCCTACGCTGGAACCGTCAGTGAAGTCGCCGCCACCCGCACGTCGGCGGGTATCTTCGACGTGTCCCACATGGGCGAAGTGACAGTCAAAGGCGACGGTGCGTTCGATTTCGTGCAGTCTGTCACCACAAACGACGTGTCTAAACTCTCTCCTGGCAAGGCTCAATACTCGCTGCTCCTCAACGAGCACGGCGGCATCATTGACGACATCATTGTTTACTGCTTGGGCGAACACGACTATATGATTGTGCTTAACGCCGGCTGCAAAGACAAGGACTGGGACTGGCTGCAAGCGCAGGCCCTTGACCGGCCAAATGTTGTTTTGACCGACATTAGCGACCTCAACGCGCTGATTGCAGTGCAGGGACCGAAAGCAGTTGAGATCGCCGCCTCCATAGCGGTTGACGGCGCAATCAATGAACTTAAGCGCTTCGCTTTTGCTCCCTCGAAAATACGCGGGACAAGTATTAAGTTGGGCGGATTGTTTTCGCGCACGGGCTACACCGGCGAGGACGGCTTCGAGATACTCTGCTTCTGGGAGGAAGCACCGGCGGTTTGGAAGATGCTTACTGACGCAGGTGCAACACCCGCTGGGTTAGGGGCGCGGGACGTATTGCGTCTGGAAGCTGCGTATCCCCTTTACGGCCATGAGCTTGACGCCGTGAACTTCCCGTCGGCATCGGGAACCGGCTGGGCAGTTAGGATGAAAAAGGGCGAGTTCATCGGACGCGATGCCCTGCAAGCAAGCCCTCAAGCCGAGCAGCTTGTCGGCATCCAGATGGAAGGCCGGGCCATCCCGCGCGAGCATTACGCCGTCACCGATGCCGAAGGGCGCAGGGTGGGGGAAACGACGAGCGGAACCTGGTCGCCGACGATTAAAGCCGGTATCGCAATGGCCCGGTTGAGTTCAGAGGCCGCCGCGCCTGGAACTGGCGTTTTCGTGGATATTCGAGGCCGCCAGGCCCCCGCGAAGGTCGTCAAGCTGCCGTTTTATCGAAACGGCGTCTAATCAGAAAGAGAGTTGTCATGCCTGAGCCGACGGATTTGTTATATGCCAAAACTCACGAGTGGGTCCGCATTGAAGGCGACACCGCCACCATCGGCATCAGCCAGCACGCGCAGGAAGAACTCGGCGATGTGGCGCTGGTGCTGCTGCCGGAAGCCGGATTGATGGTCCAGCGCGGGGAAAAGTTCGGCGAGATTGAAAGTATCAAAGCCGTCTCGGACCTATACGCGCCCGTCAGCGGCGAAGTCACGGCCATCAACGCTCTGCTGGAGACAGCCCCGGAAAAAGTCAACGACGCGCCCTACGGCGACGGCTGGATGCTGAAGATTAGGATGACCCAGCCCGCCGATGCCGACCTGCTTCTCAGCAGCACCGATTACGACGCAATGCTTTAAATTGTTAGCTTAGGAAGTTACGAATGGCCTATATCCCGAATACTGACACCGACCGGGCCGAAATGCTGTCCGCCATCGGGGTCGAGACGCTCGACGATCTGTTCGCCCCGATTCCGAAGCACCTGCAATACAACCAGGAACTCAACATTCCAAGTCGGCTGGACCAGATTACGCTGGCAAAGCATCTCGGCAAGCTGGCCGCAAAAAATGTCCATGCCGAGGCGTTCCCCTGCTTTCTGGGCGCGGGCATCTATGACCATTATGTGCCGCCGACTGTCGTTGCGATCACCGGACGCTCAGAGTTTTACACGTCGTACACCCCCTATCAGCCGGAAGTCAGCCAGGGAATGCTGCAAAGCATTTTTGAGTTCCAGACTTTGCTGTGTCAGCTTCTCGCAATGGATGTCGCGAATGCCTCTATGTACGACGGCGCGACCGCGCTGGCCGAAGCCGCCATTATGGCCGCCGAGCTGACGGGCCGCAAGCGCGTTTCCGTCCTGAACTCCGTGCATCCGTCCTACCGGCAAGTGCTGGAAACCTACCTGCGGCATTCGGGGATCGGCATTGATGTTGTCGCCGACACGAATGGGCTGGGGGATCTCACCGTGTCCGACCAGACCGCCGCGGTCATTGTCCAGCACCCCAACTTCTTCGGTACACTGGAAGACATGGAGCGTATCGGCGAGGAAGCGCACACAAAAGGCGCTTTGTTTGTCGCCTGCGTTGACCCTATCTCGCTCGGCCTTCTGACCCCGCCCGGCGAGTACGATGCCGACATCGTAGTCGGCGAAGGTCAATCTCTCGGCTGCCCGATGGGCTACGGCGGGCCGCTGCTGGGCTTTTTCGCCTGCAAAACCAAGTTCATGCGCCGCCTGCCGGGCCGGATCGTCGGTCAGACGACCGACGGGGACGGCAAGCGGGCGTTTGTGATGACGCTCCGTACCCGCGAGCAGGACATTCGCCGGGAGCGTGCCACGAGCAACATCTGTACCAATGAAGCGCTGTATGCGCTTGCGGCGTCGGTGTATCTGGCAACAATGGGCAAGCAGGGCCTTACCGAAGTTGCCGAGCTGTGCCTGCAAAAAGCGCACTACGCCGCGTCCGAGATCGCGAAGCTGCCCGGTTATTCTCTAGCGTTCCCGGACCAGCCGTTCTTCAAAGAGTTTGTGGTCAAGACCCCGGTTCATCCCGACCTCATCAACAATAAATTGATGGAGCAGGGGATGATCGGCGGCCTAGCGCTGAACGACTTGTACCCGGAACTGGGAAATGCCCTGCTGCTGTGCATCACCGAGCAGCGCACCAAAGAAGAAATAGACACACTTATCGCCGTGTTAGAAAGCATTCGCTAGAGAGTTAATTATGATCAACGAACCTGAGCCTCTGCTGTTTGAGCTGAGCCGGCCTGGACGCCTCGGCGTCGAGCTGCCCGCCTGCGATGTCCCTGCACTTGCGCTGGACGCACTGCTTCCCGCTGCCGCGCGGCGTCAGTCCTTGCCGCTGCCGGAGCTGTCGGAACCGGAAGTCATCCGGCACTTTACGCATTTGTCCCAGCGCAACTACTCGACCGACTCCGGCTTTTATCCGCTCGGCTCCTGCACGATGAAGTACAACCCGAAGCTGAACGAGGAGATCGCCCGGCTGCCGGGGTTCGCGCGTGTCCATCCCGAATTACCGGATACAGCCGTTCAAGGAACGCTCGAAGTGCTGTATTCCATGCAGAACATTCTCGCCGAAATCGGCGGCATGGACACGGTTTCTTTGCAGCCTGCCGCCGGCGCTCACGGCGAGCTGTTAGGGCTGATGCTGATCAAAGCCTATCATGATGACCATGATCAGGGCCATCGGGATACGATCCTCGTGCCGGAAGCCGCCCACGGCACGAACCCGGCTTCGGCGGCACGCTGCGGCTACAAGACCGTCACGGTCAAATCGGATGACCGGGGCCGTGTGGATTTAGCGCACCTTCAAACGCTTCTCGGCGACCATGTCGCGGGTTTGATGCTGACGAACCCAAACACGCTGGGGCTGTTTGAAGACGACATTGCCGAGATCTGTGCCTCGATCCACAAAACAGGGGGGTTAGTGTACTGCGACGGAGCGAACATGAACGCGCTGGTGGGACGCGCCCGGCCCGGCGACATGGGCTTCGACGTGATGCACTTCAACCTGCACAAAACGTTTTCGTCGCCGCATGGGGGTGGGGGACCGGGTTCCGGCCCGGTCGGCATCAAGTCTATTTTGGAGCCGTACCTGCCTGTCCCGCAGGTCATCAAGACTGCTGAAGGCTACAGATTAGAGCATGACCGGCCCCAGACCATCGGCAAAATCCACGGCTACTACGGCTCGTTTCTGTGCATTCTCCGCGCGTATGCGTACATCATGTACTACGGCCGCGAGCGGCTGGCCCAGGTCGCCGAGAATGCCGTGCTGAACGCAAACTATATCCGCGTGCAGCTTCAAGATTCGTTTGATGTCGCCTTCAGCGAAATCTGTATGCACGAGTGCGTGTTCACGGCCAAGCGTCAGCAGAAGACGCACGGCATCAAGGCTCTGGACATCGCCAAGCGCCTGATGGACTTCGGCTACCACCCGCCTACCATCTACTTCCCGCTGATTGTCCCGGAAGCTCTGATGATTGAGCCGACGGAGACCGAAAGCAAGGAAACGCTCGACCAGTTCATCAAAGCCATGCGCCAGATTGCACGGGACATTGAAGAAGACCCGGATATTGTCAAATCTGCGCCGCATACGACCCCGGTTCGCAAGCTTGACGAAGCGACGGCAGCCCGCCAGCCGTGCCTCTGCTGGACCGGGCCGGCGGAATAAGAAGCGAGCTACGCATGCGCTGGCTCCAAGACGAGACACCCGGTAGTCCCGAAAAGAATATGGCGGCGGATGCCGCGCTGCTGGCGGAGCTTGCCAACGAGGACGGCCCGCCGGCGGTGCGTGTTTGCACCTGGGATCGCCCCTCCATATCGCTCGGCCGCTTGCAGTCCGAAGCGCCTGTCCGCGCGTTGTATCCCGATTTGCCGCTTGTGCGCCGTCCGACCGGAGGCCGTGCCGTTCTGCATGGCGAGGATCTCACCGTTTCCGTTGCCGTTCGCCTGGAACACCTGCCGGAAGACAGCCGCTCCATCCTGGCCTCGCATCACCTCATTATGGGCAATGTTCTGCGGGCATTGCAGGCGCTCGGCCTGGAAGCCTGCTTCGGCGGCTGCGCCATCGGCAGTCAAAGCGGCATTATCAACTGCTTTGAGCTGTCGGCGGCTTGCGACCTGATTGACAGCCATACGGGAAACAAGCTGGTTGGAAGCGCCCAGCGCCGAGAAGGAACCGCGCTTTTGCAGCAGATGTCATTGCCGTTGAGCATCCTGAGTAGCCGTGTACTGTTTCTGCGAACCCTAAAAAACGAGTTTCAGCAAACGTTTTCCAGGGCAGGATTTATTCAGGCGGGAATTCCGGTATGATATACCAACAGTGAAGAGAGTGAGGGACGCCCGCAATGGCACGCAAAATACTGACTTGTGACGACGAAAAACATATTGTGCGACTGATCCAGGTGAACTTGGAACGGCAGGGCTACGAAGTCATCACTGCCTACAACGGCGCAGAATGTCTGGAAAAAGTCAAAGAAGACCGTCCGGATTTAATTGTGCTGGATGTGATGATGCCTGAAATGACTGGGTTTGAAGTGCTGGACGCTCTCAAAAAGGACCCGGAAACAGAAAGTATTCCGGTGATCATGCTCACGGCGCGTGCACAAGATTCCGATGTACTACGCGGCTGGCAGTCGGGGGTCGAGTGCTATTTGACTAAGCCGTTCAACCCAATGGAGCTGATTGCTTTCGTCAAGCGCATTTTTTCTATGGAAGAGGGAATTGCGGATGAAAAACGGATCACGCTTTAGCAAGTTAACGCTGGTAGAAAGCAGCCCGGACAACGATGATGACCCGGCGGCGTATTTCCTATACCAGCCTGAGAGTGAAACAGAGCCAACCGCAGACGGCAGCAGGCTGTTTTTCATGTTATTGACAGTCAGCATTACCTGCGCGGCAGCCTCGGTTGCAACCGGAAGCTACGCTGTTTGGCTTGCCCGCCAGCAGGTCGCCCGTCAAGCTCTTACGGATGTCAATGACATTTTGCGCTCGTGTCAGTCCCGCATGAGCCAGCTCGAGTCAGATTTGCAGCGCCTGCCGAACCGCCCGGCATAGCATACTGAGTAAGGAGCCGCTTCATTCTGTGAAGCGGCTCTTTGTCATGCGCGGCAGGATGAAACGCTCATCGACTCCCTTGCCGAACAAGGGATCGCTTATGTCCCGTACTTCCCGCTCGGCGGTTTTTCGCCTCTCCAATCAGAAACGCTTTCCAGTGTTGCCGCCTACCTAGAGACGACGCCGATGGCTGTTGCTCTAGCGTGGCTGTTGCAGCGCTCACCAAACATTCTGCTCATTCCTGGAACATCATCTGTTCAGCACCTAAGAGACAATGTTGCCGGCGCCGGCCTGCACCTGCCTGATGACGCGGTACAAGAATTAAACGGCACTGCCAGGTAAAACGCTCAATGTAAAACGCTCAATCAACAGAAGGAGACTTGCAACAAGTTGTCGCAAGTCTCCTTCTGTTTGTTCACATTTGGTTCCGATAATAACTATTATGCTGGATAGTCGGCGCGATGCCACTCTGCCACAAGTTGCTGAACCAATGCAGCGGCAGGCAGTTCGCGTGCCAGCGGTGCGCCTTGCCCAGCCCAATATGCCGCGTAGTCGTTGCTGCCTTGAAGCGAAGCTGCTTGATGCAAAGCCTTTCCCACATCATAGGCAATCGGATAGTCCGGTACCGGCGGCGCATCGTTGTCACCGAGGGCATACATGCGGTTGACGATGCCCCGTGCAGGCCGACCCGAGATCGCAGACGTGACCGCCGTGTGGTAAGCGCGTTCGCTCTTCAGGACGCTGCGGTACGCTTCGTCGGCGGCGGACTCCGGGCACAAAATAAATCCAGTACCTATCTGCACGGCAACGGCTCCGAGCCGAAGAGCGGCGGCGATACCATTCCCATCCATGATCCCACCCGCCGCGACGACCGGCAGCCGTGACCGGCAGGCAAGCAGGCGCACCAAAGCAAAGGTACCCATCCTTTCGTCCGTAGCAGGATCGAAGACCCCGCGATGGCCGCCCGCTTCGTATCCCTGGGCGATCAACACGTCAATACCGGCGTGTTCAATTTGTTCTGCTTCGCTCAGGCTAGTAGCGCAGGCCATCGTGCAGATGCCCGCTTGCCTCATCGCCTTTATCCAGTCAGCGGCAGGCAGACCAAAGTGGAAGCTGACGACGGCAGGCCGCTCTTCCAGCAGCATATCCAAAAGGGCGTCGTTATTTAAGGAGGTACGATAAATTTCGCGCAGGGAGACCGGCGGTGAAACCCCAAGCTGCTGGAAGTACCCTGATAGGTGCGACAGCCAAGCAACCTCCCGGTCAGCGTCGGCGCGGGCAGGCGGGTGACAGAAAAGGTTAACATGAAACGGTTTGTCAGTCAACTGACGTGTCTGCCGAATTTGCTCTGCCGCCTGTTCTACGGCCATAGCTCCGAGACCGAGAGAGCCAAGCCCGCCTGCTCTGGAAACTTCTGCCGCAAGCTGAGGCGTGGAGATCCCAGCCATTGGTGCCTGGATGATTGGATAATTTATGCCAAGCCCTGCCCAAATATGTTCCAACAAAGACATAATCAACTCGCACTTTTTCTCGTCAGAATCTAGTTACTATTAACCCAACCAAACAGCAATATCAGCACGATCATAGCATAATTATGTATGACAATACTGTAATATAAATTAACAAAAATCTTAGTGATCGAAAGCTAAATACAACTATGACCCCTGCATTTCTTATAACACAGGGGTTGCACTTGTCGCTGATCAATGCCGGAAGTGGCGTCTCCCCGTCAGCACCATCGCTGCACCGTACTGATCGGCTATCGCAACGGCTTCATCGTCTTTCTTGGAGCCGCCCGGCTGAATAATCGCCGTGACGCCTGCCTGTAGTGCCGCTTCCGGGCCATCTGGGAATGGGAAGAAAGCGTCGGACGCCAGCACTGCGCCTTTGGCTTTTTCGCCTGCCTGAGCAACGGCGAGCCGAACGCTCTGCACCCGGTTCATCTGCCCGGCGCCAACCCCGACAAGCTGTCGGTCTTTGACCAGCACAATGGCATTGGACTTGACGTACCTGACCAGCTTCCAGGCCAGCATCAGATCAGACATCTCCGCTGCTGTTGCCTGCCGCTCCGATGCCGTCTCAGTGTCGCCGGGTTCCAGCACTGCCGTATCTAATGCCTGAACCAGAAGACCACCAGCCACTTTCTTGTAGTCGTACTCATTTAGTGATGAGGCAGTGGAGTTAGGCAGTTGAAGCACGATCAAATCCTGACACCATTTTTTTCTGGTCGTTAGAATGGTGAATGCTTCTGCATCGTAGCCTGGTGCAATAACAACGTCAAACTTGCTTTTGCTTGTAATGAGGTTGGCTGTTTCTACGTCAACCGTCTGGTTAAGTGCCATAACGCCGCCGAATGCTGATATGGGATCGCCATCACGCGCTTTCTGGAATGCTTCCGCCAAACTCCCGCCAACTGACGCTCCGCAAGGATTGCTGTGTTTAATGATGGCAACCGCTGCGGAGGCTGCATCAGAAAGCTCTTGAACCAAGCCATAAGCGGCGTTCAGGTCGTAGATGTTGTTGAACGATAGCTCTTTGCCGTGTAGCTTTTCCGCCGACGCCAGCCCAAAAGTCGCCGCCGGCTCGCGGTAGAACGCCGCCTTCTGGTGCGGATTCTCGCCATACCGCAAGTCCTGCACTTTTGTGAACGACAGCGTCAGCAGCTCCGGGAACCCCTGCCCTGCTTCCGAGTTCTCGCCTTCGGACAGCGGCTGCTGCATGAGGTAGTTGGTGATCGTCGCGTCATACGCCGCTGTGTGCGCGTAAGCTTGCACGGCAAGACGGGCCAGGGTCTGCGGCGATAGTGACCCGTCATTCCTCTGCATCTCGGTGAGGACTGCTGGGTAATCGCTGGGCGAAACAACAACCGCGACCGACGCATGGTTTTTGGCGGCGGAGCGGATCATTGAGGGCCCGCCGATGTCTATGTTTTCGACTGCTTCCTCGCGCGTGACGCCCGGCTTCGCGATAGTCTCAGCGAACGGGTACAGATTGACGACAACCAAATCAATTGATGTGATGCCGTGGGCGGCAATAGTTTCCATGTGTTCCGGCTTGGTTCGGTCCGCCAGCAGCGCCCCATGTACTGCCGGGTGAAGCGTCTTAACCCGTCCATCCAGCATCTCCGGGAAGTGCGTGATGTCGGACACGTTCATAATCGGCAGCGCTGCGTCGCCTAGGCTCTTTGCCGTACCACCCGTTGAGACAAGCTCCACGCCGAGCGCGTTCAGCCCGCGAGCGAACTCGACCAGCCCGGTTTTGTCGGAGACGCTGAGCAGCGCCCGTTTAATTTGTACCATCTTCTTTTCCTCTCCCACCCCGCACCATGCCAGACGCAAAAACGCCTGGGAACCCTCACGCTTGGAGCAGAATAAGCTTCAAGCGACTTCGGGTGCCCAGGCGGACGGCAAAGCCGGATCAGCGCTTCCTCGGAGTTGTTCTCCGCCTTCGCCAGTTACGCTGATCTCCTTCGCTGAATGCAGCGAAATTTTTATTTGTGAAACGATTATAGCACACAAGAAGGAATTTCAACACTTGTGCCGAATAAACACTTATCTATCGTTTTTCTCACCGCAACCATCTAAGGAGATGCCCCCAGTGAACGGCAGCCTCAAAGTCACCACTTCACTCAGCCGCCCCGCCATCCCGTCTAGCCGGTACATGGACGATGCTCTGTATGCCCTGCTGGAAATCCAGCCGGAAGCGACCTTGTCCGACTTACGTCCACCCTTGAACCTTGTTTTAGTGGTAGACTCTTCCGCCAGTATGCACCATTTCCAGCTTTCCGATGAAGAAAGAGAGTACTGGATGGGAGTCGCTATTTCCCGCGACGAACTAGAGCGCGGCGAGGCCGACGAGGCGGACGCTATGTACTGGACCGGCCAGACGCTGTCCGAGATGCACACGCTCGCCAACACGCCGATGGCTCAGGTGACGGAGGCCATCAAAAATCTGCTCCTGACTCTGCGCCCGGTTGACCAGGTTGCCGTGATCGCGTTTGCCGATCGGACGCACATGGTCTTTAACCAGCAGGACTGGGCAAACTTCCCCGACGGCTGCCTGACCCAAATGGATGCCTTGCAAGAGCGGCGTCTTCCTGTTGACATCGGCAGCGGGACATTCATGGCCGACGCGCTGCGCCAGGCGCTGGCCGCGATCAGCCAGAACTCGCTGACCCACGGCATCAACCGCCTCATCGTCATTTCCGATGGCATTGTGCAGGACCAGGATGCAACTCTGAACGCCATCGGCCAAATTGAAGCCGCCGGCTATGCCATTACCACTCTCGGCGTCAGCGACGAGTTCGACGAAGAGTTTTTAATGAAAGTTGCCGATAACTCGCGCGGCGAGTACTACTACGCCGCTGACATCAACGAGATCACCCAAAGGCTGGCTCAGGAACTCACGACTCTAGAAGCCACGACAGTCACTAATCTGTATTTGGCCGTTCGGGGTCTCGACGGCACGGTCGTCCAGGACATCTTTTTAGTCCGTCCGGCCATGACCATGTTCGACGAAGTGCATACCGAAGACGGCTGGCTTCGGGCACGGGTCGGCGACGTATCCAGCGCCGCCCCGGCCGGAGTCATGGTTCAAATCGCCCCGTCCCTGCTGCCCGCTGGGGAACGCGCCATTGTCGAGACGCTCCTGACCTGGAACATGCTGGATCAGGCCAATGCCGCCATTCCCGGCAATGACCGCTCGCTCATCACCGCAAGCTTCACCGACAACCAGGATATTCTTGCCGAGACAGACGCGGAAGTGCAAAACATGGTTGACCGCTACGCTGTTTACAAGTACGAGCGTGAAGCGCAGCGGGCGCAGGACAAGGGCGATCTCGAAACTGCCCGTGAGAAGCTTGGTGCAGCTACACGGCAGCTCCATCAAATCGGCGAAACTACGCTAGCGGAAGAAATGGAAGGCCAGCTTGCCGAACTTGGCGATGCTGCCTCGAATCCTTCGCGCGTCAAGCGCATCAAAGCGACGACCCGCCGCCTCGGCAGCATCTCAGCGGCGGAAGCGCCGATGGCTGAAACCCCCAGCGCATGACAGAATATACCGTATGACAGAGTGGCAGCTTGGAACACAGGCGTATCGCGAAGGCCGGATGCGGGAAGCCGCCGACCGGCTTCAAGCGGCGCAGGAGGAAACGGAGCTTTCCGTCTCCCAGGCGGCACGTTACCAGACGCACGCCTACTTAGGCGCTGCGCTTTACGCCCTCGGCCTGCCGGCCCAAGCGCTGACCGCCTTCGAGGCCGCATTTCATTTCTCGCCTTCAGCCGTCCCGCCCGCCGATCTGCTGATGAACCTGGCACATGCCTACCTTGCCGCTGGACGGCGCAGCGCAGCGCAAGAGACTCTGCGCCTGCTGCTTTCCAAGGCGCCGGGCCATGTCGCCGCTAACATGCTGGCTTCGCGCCTTGATGCAAATCCTGAGGGCGACGCTGTTTCGGGAAGCGTGCTGGGAACGTCCCCGGCAACCGCCCAAAGCTACATTCGCACACTGACATTCACCCGGTCAACCGTCCAGGGCTATGATCCTGCCGAAGTGCAAGAAGCGCTGACGCAACTTGGACGCTATATCAGCGGCTTGACTCAGGAACTGGAACACGCTGAGTCAAAGATCGCCCAGTACGAGCTGGAGATTTTGCGCTACCGGCAGATGGAGGATGCGGTGGTCGAGAACATTGTGCAAAATCGCGCCCCCGCATCGGAGCATTCTGACGGTGGCCTCTCACCTATCGAGATCCTATTCCGCCAAAAGACCTAGAAAATACCCAGAAAAAGCTGAAATAGCAGAAACGAGACGATCTGCAAGGCGACCAAATCTCGATCGCCGCCCGAATTGTCTGCGTCCTTGACTCCTATAGCGCTGTGGTAATCCGCCGCACCGGCCAATTCGCTAAAACCCGAACAAGCGGCGCGACAAGTTCGTTTGCAGCAGGTTTTCGGGGTCGGTCACCTGCTTCAGCGCCAGGAATTTCGCTGCCCGCTCCGGCCCGACCGCTTCCGACGCCGACATGAGGTGCAAGGCGCTGTCTTTGGCGAAATAGAACCGTCCCCCGGCGTCCAGCACCAGCCGGTCCATCTCGGCGGCAAGGCTCAGCAGCCCGCCGCGCTTTTCCGGGCGCACCGCAAAGTCTAGCGCCAGCGAGTAGCCGTCCACGGCGTGGGTCATTAAAAAGTCATCGGGCCGGTGCTTCTTGAAAACGCCGAGATAAGGCACCAGATTATACTCCTGAGCCAAAGCAATCTGCTTGGCAAACACGGATTTAGCGTAGGCTTTCGGCACAAAGCTCTGGTACTGAATCAGGCCGCCCGGCTTGTAAGCGTTTTTCCAGTTCGGCACATAATCTAAAAGAAACGCAAAGCCTGCGTGCGACTGCGTGTGCCGATGGCCGTCACCTAGCTTCGTCGCGCTCTGAAACTTCGCAGCATTGATCAGGCGCATTCCGGGATCGTTGACGAACGGCTTCATAAACCGCCACATGACCGACTTCGGCACGACTCCTAGAATGCTGTCCGGCAGTTCTTGGTTTTCGACCCGAAGCGTCTGCGTCGGGTTCGGGTCTTCGCCGGGCTGGAAGTAATTTGCCTGATGCACCTGCCCGCGCCCCAAGCCGTCGCCGGTGCCGAAGCAGTCCACCCAGCCGACAAGGTAATCCGACTGCGGCAGGCGCTCCTCGAAGACCTGGAACAAGTGGTCTAAGTTTTTTATGCCGATCGGCGTGACATGGAGCAGGCCCGAATAGACTTTTTTTAGCTTCAGCGTGAGCTGCGTAATCACACCCAGCATCCCGAAGCCGCCGATGGCGGCAAAAAAGAGGTCGCTGTTCTCGGTGCGCGAGCAAAACTTGGTGTCGCCAGACGGCGTCATCAGCATAAACTCTAGAATATGGTCGCCGATAGGACCGACTTTGAAGTTGTTCTTGCCGTGGATGTTCATGGACGCCGCGCCGGCGAGCGTCGGGAACATCGTGCCGGAAACGACGCTCGGCCACCAGCCGTCTTCAATCACATACTGCCAAAGCTGCTGAATGGTGACGCCCGCCTCAACCGTGATAATTCCCGCTAAAGGATCCCATGCGAGAATGCGCCGCATCCGGGTCAAATCAAGCAGAATGTTTTCGGCGTTCAGCGACGCATCGCCATAAGAGCGCCCTGCCCCGCGCATCCCGACCGAGCGGCCTGTTCGCCGCGCCTCGTCAAAGACCGCGCAAATGCCGTCGGCGTTCGCCGGGCGCGACACAGCGCTGAAGGCGGACGACGACATCCCCCACCCTTCAATTCGTTCCATTGGCGTATTCAGAGTCATAGTACAGGGCATTCTAATGGTTGTATCTTATGGTTATATGTTCAGGTATTTGAACAGAGGGGCGGGAATGGCGCGGATCACCGCCATGATCGGCTTCCACTTCGCGGGAACATACGCCACACGCACTTTGTCTTTCGCGGCCAGAAGTATCTCGGCGGCCGCCTGGTCCGCCCCAATCATGCCTGGCATCTTCAGCCCTTCGGTCATTGGCGTCCGAACGGGGCCGGGCTTTACCGTGACCACAAATGCGCCTTTGCGTTCAATTCGGTTCCGTAGCGACTCTAAGTACGCATTCAGAGCCGCTTTTGTTGCGCCGTAGACGGGATTGCCGCGCCGTCCCCGATCACCGGCAACGCTCGAAATGCCGACAATCGTACCACGGTGAGCCGCTTCAAAGCGCCGCGCCGCTTCGTTCAGCCAGGCCACCGCGCCGGTGAAATTCGCGGCGATGATGGCGGCGTCTTTAGCTGTGTCATATTCTTCCGGCCCGACCGACGGCATGATGCCTGCGGCATAGATCATCAAATCGAGGCCGCCCATCTCCCTCGTAATGATCGTAAATAAAGCCGCTGCGCTTTCGTGATCAGTCACATCATGGAGATAATACCGAGTGACCGGCTCTCCGGCCAGCGTGTCAAGCTCCCCGGCCAGCCCCCGTAGGTTTTCCTCGCGCCGGGCGACCAGTGCCACACGGCAGCCGTCGGCGACTAAGGCGCGGGCCAGGGCTTCGCCAATTCCCGACGACGCCCCCACAACAATCGCTTTGTTCCATGTCGGCATAATTAAGAGCGCCCCGCCGCCCACAAGACGCCGTTGTGCAGGATCTGCCGGACGTTCGGGTCGTAGTACGTCGGAAACGCTTCATGGCCGGGCCGGAAATAGAAGACTCGACCCGCCCCCCGTCCCTGATTCGCGCCTTTGCCGCCGCCACTGGTAAACTCCGGGTCAATCCCGTCGCCGACCGTCACGATGAAGCTTGGGAAATACTCGCCGCCAAGTGGGAAGTAAGACTGAAAGATCATGGTCTGCATCGGCGGGATGCCGAATGGCGCTCCGTACATTTCTTCGGCAGGCAGTACAAAGTCGCTGACCCCCTGCGTGATCGGATGCTTCGGCGCACACACGCGGAGTTCTTCCGTGTCCGCCGGGTCCGCCTCACGCCAGCCGCCGTACAGATGTCCGGTGCAGTTCAGCACTTTGCGGAACGGCTTGGAATAGTGCGCCGAGTGCAGCGGGATAAAGCCGAGGCCCTTGTGAACCGCTGCTTTAATCATCTCGGCTTTGTCGTCGGCCACTTCGTCGTGCCGGGCATGGCCCCACCAGATCAAAACATCCGCTTCCGCCAGCGCGGCTTCGGTGATCCCCTGCTCCGGGTCCTCCAAATTGGCGGTCTTTGCCGTAATCGCGCCGCTGCCCATTTCGTTCAGCCCCTCGGCGATGGCGCCGTTGATGCTGAGGGGGTAGACGGACTTTGGAGCGTGCTGGGGCTTTTCATCCCACACTAAAACGCGCACAGGCTCAGGCATAATTTTCTCCTAACAGTTTTTCATTCGCCGCCGGCGCCGACGCCCGGTTCGGTCATCTTTCGCGCATCCAGCAGGTCATCCAGTTGGTCCGGCGGCAGGATACGTTCCGACACGCACAAATCACGCACGGTTCGGCCTTCGTCCACCGCCCGGTGCGCCAGGTTTGCGGCGGCATCGTAGCCAATCACCGGCGCAAGGCTCGTCACCATGCTCATGGACCACTCGACCAAGCTTTCCGCCCGCTCTTTGTTCGCCGTCAGCCCCAAAACGGCTTTTTCGGTGAAGACGGACACGGAGCCTGCCAAAAATGTGATGCTTTCCAGCACGTTGCGGGCCATCACCGGCAGCATAACGTTAAGGTCCAAATTGCCGTGCGTATTCGCGACCGTTACCGTCACCGCGTTCCCGATCACCTGGGAGCAGACCATAACAAGCTGCTCGCACATGACCGGGTTGACTTTGCCGGGCATAATCGACGACCCCGGCTGCACTGCCGGCAGCGACAGCTCGCCTAGCCCGCAGCGCGGCCCCGATGACAGCCAGCGAATATCATTTGCAATCTTCAGCAGCGACGTGGCGACGGTGGACAACTGGTTTGCCAGCTCGACTGCCGCGTCCTGGCTGCCCTGCGCCTCGAAATGGTTTTCGGCTTCCACAAACGGCAGATCAAAGCGGGACGCAAGCTTCGCGGCAACGCTTGCCCCGAAGCCGACCGGCGAGTTGATCCCCGTCCCGACCGCCGTGCCGCCGATAGCTAGCTCATAGAGGCGCGGCTTGACCGACTCTAAACGGGCAATGGCAAGCGCGGTCTGCCGCGCCCACCCGGAAGCTTCCTGTCCTAGTCTAATCGGCGTCGCGTCCATGAGATGCGTCCGGCCAATCTTAACGATGCTGTCCCATTCCCCGGCTTTGGCCGCTAAAGCGTCGTGCAGGCCGCGAAGCGCGGGCAGCAGCCGCGACTCCAGCTCGGTCGCCGCCGCGACATGGATGGCTGTCGGGATGACATCGTTCGACGACTGGCTCTTGTTGACGTGGTCATTAGGATGCACCGGCATTTTGGAGCCGATCCTGCCGCCGGAGATCTCAATCGCACGGTTCGAGATGACCTCGTTCGTGTTCATGTTCGTGGACGTTCCCGAACCCGTCTGGTAAATGTCCACCACAAACTGGCCGTCCAAGCGTCCCGCGATCACTTCATCGGCAGCCGCGTAAATCAGCGACGCAGTTTCGGAATCAAGCAGACCCATCTCGGCATTCGTTTCCGCCGACGCCCGCTTGATCGCGCCGAGCGCCTGGATAAACGGACGCGGGAAGCGCACCCCGGAGACAGGGAAGTTCGCGACCGCCCGCGCCGTCTGTGCGCCGTAGTAAGCGTCCGACGGAACCTCAAACTCGCCCATTGAGTCTTTTTCAGTGCGTGTGGTTGTCATAAATTATTTGTTCGTCTCGGCCTATTTTTGTGTCTCGCTGGAAAGATGGTAGGAAAGCACGGCCAGCTCCTGCAAAAAGGAAACGTTGCGGACCATAATCCGCTCCGGCACTTTCAGCAGGATCGGCGCAAAATTGAGGATCACGCGAACGCCCACGCTGATGGCCGTCTCAGCCACCGCCTGCGCGACTGACGCGGGGACAGCGATGATCGCAATCCGTGCGTTGATCCGGGCGTTTACCTGCCGCAGCAACGTCCCATCCTGAATGATGAGACTCCCCTGTGAGCGCCCGATCTTTGCCGGATCGCTGTCAAACGCCGCTGCGATATGAAACTTATGTTCCCGCAGGCCCGGATAGCCAATCAGCGCGCTGCCCAAATTGCCCGCTCCAATGACGATCACCGGCTGCATCTGGTCAATTTTCAAAATCCGGGCGATCCGGGTTTGCAGCTCGATCACGTTGTAGCCGACCCCCGGCTTGCCGAACTCACCGAAGTACGATAAATCTTTGCGGAACTGAGCAGCGTTGATCCCTGTCTGCTTCTCCACATCGGTAGACGAGATCGTCTCCACCTGCGCGGCCTCTAAGTCTATCAAGTACCGCAGGTAGGTCGCGAGACGCTCTAATGTCGGAATAGGGACTTTGGGAATAAGGCTGGTCACGGAGTTATTCTCTTCCGAGGAACCGCTTGTGAATTTCCTCACAGCTATTATACTGCCAACACC
>CAXSFV010000045.1:0-18794 GCA_964236795.1 uncultured Armatimonadales bacterium
GCATTGCCACGATTGCCGTTCTGCCGCTGTCCGTCTGGATTTCCAGCCTGCTCAAGTAAACCCAATAACTGCTGAAAAAGGAGAAGATCATGACCAACGTAAGAGAAGCCACCTTTCAGTTGCTGCGCGAGATCGGCCTGACAACCATGTTCGGCAACCCCGGCAGCACGGAAGAAACATTCCTGAAAGACTTTCCCCAGGACTTTACTTATGTCCTCGCGCTCCAAGAAGCCTCGGTCCTGGCAATGGCGGACGGCTACGCGCAGGCGACCGGAAAGCCGGCCGTGGTCAATATCCATACGGTCGCGGGAACCGGCAACGCAATGGGAAATCTGGTAACGGCGTTTCAGAACAAGACGCCGCTAGTCGTGACCGCCGGCCAGCAGACCCGCGAAATGCTGCTTTTGGAACCCTGGCTGACCAATGTGGACGCCACGACCCTGCCGCGCCCCTGGGCAAAGTGGGCCTACCAGCCTGCGCGGCCTGAAGATACGCCGGGAGCGTTTCTGCGGGCCTACTGCGCCGCCGTGCAGCCGCCGCAGGGGCCGGTGTACCTGGCGCTGCCGCTTGATGACTGGGAGAAACCTGCCGGGAAGCCGGTGCCGACCCGCACGGTCAGCCGGCGCATCGCGCCCGATCCTGAGCGCGTGGCCCTGGTCGCCGACGCTCTGAAGGGCAGTAAAAGCCCGGCCCTGGTTATCGGGGCCGGGGTAGACCGCGCCGGCGGCTGGCAGGCCGGCATTGCGCTGGCTGAAACACTGAACGCCGCCGTGTACGCGCCGCCCGCGAATGAGCGGGTCGGGTTTCCCGAAGACCATCCGCTGTACCGGGGCATTCTCGCATTCGCCATCGCGCCGCTGGCTGAGCAGCTCAAGGGGCATGATGTCGTTGTCGTGCTGGGAGCGCCGGTGTTCCGCTACTACCCATATGTCGCCGGAGATTACCTGCCGGACGGCACGAGCTTGTGGCACATCACCGATGACCCGGAAGAAGCCGCCCGCGCTCCGGTCGGGGATGCGGTTCTCGGTGATCCGGCTCTCGCGCTAGACAGCCTGAACCGGCTGCTTCAGGGCAGTGCTGCGGGCCGCAAAGTCCCGGCGGCGCGGCCTGCCCCTGCTGTTCCGGCAGCCTCTCCGGCAGCCTCGAACCCGCCGACCGCCGCCGCCGTGTTCGCCGCGCTGCAAAGCGCCCGGCCTGAACATGCGGTCCTCGTGGAAGAGTCGCCGTCGAACCTGGCGGACCTGCATACGCACTGGAAAGTGACGGAGCCGCTTTCTTTTTTCACCATGGCGAGCGGGGGTCTGGGCTTCGGCCTGCCGGCGGCGGTCGGCGTGGCGCTGGCCGAGCGCGAGACCGGGCGCAACCGTCCGGTAATTGCCGTCATCGGCGACGGCTCCTTTCAGTATTCGGTGCAGTCGCTTTGGACGGCGGTGCAGCATAAGCTGCCGCTAGTCGTGGTGGTGCCGACCAACGCGGAGTACGCGATCCTCAAGGCATTCGCGCAGGTGGAAGAGACGCCTGGGGTGCCGGGTCTGGACATTCCCGGATTAGACATCGTGCATCTCGCCCAGGGGTACGGTTGTACGGCGCTGCGCCTTTCGTCTGCCGCAGATGTCCCGGCGGCGATGCAGGCCGCGCTTGAGCGCAGCGGCCCAACCGTTCTGGAAATCCCGATCAGCCCGGCGGTGCCGTCCTTGCTGTGAAATGAAAGCGCGGCGACCAAGCGTTGAGAAGTTTAAGAATAGCGAAGGGGCAAGCAAGTGACCACGAAATTATCGCCTTCAATCCCAAGCAGCGGCAAGGCCGCAGGCGATGGGCAGAACGCAGGCAGCGGCAAGAACGCTCAGGAAGGAGGGGCTGAGTGGCCGCACCTGCCCGCCGCGCTCGGCTTCCTGACCGGCATGATTGACATCGCCGGCTGGCTGACGCTGGGCGGTTTCTTTTCGGCGAACATCACCGGGGACCTCGTCGAGTCTGTCTCCTACTTTGTGCCGGGTCGGCCCCTGCATCCGCTGCAAGTGCTGGCGATCCCCGCCTTTTTCGTCGGCGCCGTTTCTGTTTATTTCCTAGCCCGGCGCCTCGGCAGTGCAAATGTTGCCATGGTTCGCAGCGTGCTGTTCACCCAGTTCCTGCTGCTGGTTCTTGTGTGCGGCCTCAGCGAAACTGCAAAACACACCCTGGCCCCGGATGGACTTCCTTTTGTTGTCATCGGCACCGCAATCGTGCTGGCGATTGCTGTTTCCAATACCTCCATGCACCTGCTGGACAATCAAGCCGCGACAACGTGGGCGTTGACGGCAAACACGGTGATCGCGACGATTGCCCTGCTGAACATTGTGACCAAATACGGCTCGGAAGAGGATCGGGCCAAAGACTGGAAAAAGTGGCGCTCGATCTGGCCGGTGATTGTCTGCTTCCTGCTCGGCGGCCTCGGAGGAACCCTGGCGGTTTCTTTTCTGCATCGCTGGGCTTGGTCAATTCCGGCAGCGGTCTCGCTTCTGCTGCTGATCACACTGCGGCCCCAGCCACGCGCAGCAAAAGCGATCACTTAAAAATCAAAGTGCGAAAGAGGATTTCCATGAACAACACTTTACTGAAAGACAACGATTTACCAAAGAACAACGATTTACCGAAAGAGGCCCAGCCGGCGCTGGCGCTCTTTCCAGGGTTTCAGCAGCAGATGATCCCGACCACAGGGGCCGAGATCAACACGCTCGTCGGCGGTAGCGGTCCTCCGCTCCTGCTCCTGCACGGCCACCCCGAAAGCCATGTCGCGTGGTGGAAGGTCGCAGGGCAGCTTGCGGAAAAGTTCACCGTGGTCCTGACGGATCTGCGCGGCTACGGGGACTCCAGCAAGCCGGACGGCGGGGCGGACCATGTCAACTACTCGAAGCGGGCAATGGGGCTGGACCAAGTGGAAGTGATGTCGGCACTCGGCTTTTCGCAGTTTGGGGCCGCTGGGCATGACCGTGGGGGCCGGGTGCTGCACCGGATGATGCTGGACCACCCGGAGACAGTTACACGCGGCGTGATGCTGGACATCGCCCCGACGGACCTGATGTACGCCGGGACCAACGAAGAGTTTGCGACCAAGTATTTTTGGTGGTTCTTCCATACCCAGGCCCAGCCGCTGCCTGAGACGCTGATCAACTCAAACACGGGGGTCTACCTCACTGCCCACCTGGACGCGCAGAACAAGACGCCGGGGGCGGTCTCGCCGGAAGCCTACGCTGAATACCTGCGCTGCTACAACGAGCCGAGCTGCGTTCACGCGGTTTGCGAAGACTACCGCGCGTCGGTGACGATTGACCGGCAGCACAGCGATGCGGACCACAAGCAGGGCCGCAAAGTGACCCAGCCGCTGCTGGCCGTTTGGGGTGCCAAGGGGACAGTCGGGCAGATGTTCGACGTTCTTGGCTTATGGCGGGAGGAAGCAGAGAATGTCAGCGGCCAATCGCTTCCCTGCGGCCATCTTATTCCCGAAGAAGACCCCGACGGGCTGCTGCAAGCAATGAACGGGTTTCTGAAATAGACGCCCGCATTTTGAAACAAGGAGATAATTATGACTGAGATTAAGAACCCGACGGATTTCAAGAATCCGACCGATGTCCAGCAGTTGGCCGCGTGGGCGCATCGCGCGACCTATGAGCAGCTTTCACAGGAATCGGTGAAGCAGCTTCCTGTCCACCTCCTCGACTGCGTCGGATGCTCGCTTGCCTCGCTGGGTGCGCCGCCGGTGACGGCGATGCGCTCGCTGATCGAGGACATGGCGGGAACGGGCAACTGTCCCCTCGTCGGGGGCGGCAGCTCCAACTTAATGTACTCGGTCTTGTGGCACACGGCGCTGGTCCGCTACGTTGACTTCATGGACAACTTCCTCGCCGCGAAAGAAACCTGTCACACCGCCGACAACTTCGGCGCAGTTCTGTCCACGGCGGCCCACGGCGGAGCCACCGGCAAAGAGTTCATGACGGCGCTCGCGGTCGGGTACACCGCGCAGTCCCGCTTTGTCGACCACGGAACATTTATGGAGCGCGGACTAGACCATACCGCCCAGCTCGGCTTCTCTATCGGCGCCGCCATCGGCCCGCTGCTCGGCTTCAGCGAGGCGCAGACCGCCAACGGCATCGCGATGGCGGCGGCGAACAGCGCTTCTTACGACAACATCCGGGCCAAACCGCTCTCGCAATGGAAAGGACTGGCCTCCAGCCAGTCCGCGTTCGGAACGATCAACGCCATGCTGCTGGCAGGGCGGGGCGTGACGGGTCCCTTGCAGATCATCGAAGGCCCAGGCGGCGTCAACGCGCTGCTCGGTGCCAAGATCGCCATTGACTGGTCGAAAGAAGGCTATGAGGGGATCACAACCAGCGCGATCAAAAAATACAATTCTGAGATCCACACGCAGTCCTCGGTCGAGTGCATGCTCCAGCTGCGCTCCAAGAACAACATCAATCCCAGTGATGTCAAGGCGATTCAGGCCCTGGTGACGGAAATCACCTACAACTTCACCGGCGGGGGCAGCTACGGGAACAGTACGGACAACATTAATTCAAAGGAGCAAGCCGACCACAGCCTGCAATATCTGGTGGCGGTGGCCCTGATTGACGGCGCAGTCGGGCCGGCGCAGTTTGATCCTGCCCGGATCCAGAAGCAGGATGTGCAGGACCTGCTGTGCAAGGTCGCCGTTCAGCCCGACGACGCCTTCACCCAGGCTTACCCGCAGCACATGCCTGCAAAGATGACCGTACAGACCAGCGACGGCAAAACGATCACCGAGGAAGTACAGGATTACGCGGGTATGCCGGTGCGGCCGTTCACCTGGGAGCAGTCAGTGGCGAAATATGAGTCCTTGACCCAGGGGCGGATCGACAAGTCGCTGGCCGGCGAGATCGCCGCTGCGGTGAAAGGGATCGAAACCACCTCCGCGCGGGACTTGCTGTCGCTGCTCAACAAGGTGCCGACTCCACAAGCACCCGCGACAGCCTGACGGCGGCGAGCAGAAAGGGAAAGGGCCATGATCTCGACGATTGCAGGCGCACTGCTGCCGATGCTGTTCCTGCTGGCCCTGGGCTGTGGCGCGGGACGAATATATGCGTTCCCGAAAGAAGGGGTGTCGGTTACCGCAGAGCTGGTGCTCGCTCTTGCACGGCTCGCGGACCTGTTCATCAGCACGGCCCATAAGGGCGCGATGCAGCTCAAGGAAGAAGCCAAGTGACGCCGTGTGATCCTAGCTGACGCCGTGTAATTTTGCAGCCCCCGAAGTGGCGCACGTGCCTGGAGACGAAATACATGTTGGGAACCGTTGTTGGGGCCGTCTTGCCCATTCTGCTGGCGTTATTCCTCGGCTTCGTCGCCGGCTGGATTCGCGATGAGGACACAACCAAAGCCAAGGCGATCAATACAGTGGTACTGCATTACGCGCTGCCGCTGGCACTGTTCGCCGCCTCGGTGGAAAATCCCCGCGCGAAGCTGCTTACTCAAGGTCCGCTGGCGCTGATCCTACTGGTGGGAATGGTCGTGCCGTTTGCGCTGGCCTTTGCCGCTCGTTACAAGATCAGCCATGACAAGAACGCTGCGATTTTGCAGGCTTTGGGGTTCGGCTTCCCGGCCATCCCCTTCGTCGGAATTGCGATCCTCACTCCGCTGATCGGCCCGGCGGCCATCCTTGTCGTCGCCGTCGGCGGCTGCGTGATCAACCTGATCTTAGTGCCAATCACGCTGGTAGTGTTGTCACTGGGCGGAAGCCGTAAAACTTCCCCGGAACCGGTGGACCGTGCCGGCCCAGATCAGTCTAAACGAGAACCGAATCAAAAAGACGCTCAACCGAACAAATCCGAACCGCCTCAGCCGAAGATTGGCGCGGTCGTACTGAGTTCTCTCAAGCAGCCGATTGTGTGGGCCCCATTAGGGGGCTTGGTCCTAGTCTTCTGCGGTCTCCCGATCCCAAAAATTGGATTAGGAGCCGTTCAATTTTTTGGCAGTACCGCCGGACCGCTGGCGCTTTTTACGAGCGGCCTTGTCCTTCAAGCAGAAAAGCCGATGGTCTCCGTTCCCATCATTGTGACAACGGTGGCACGAAACCTTGTCATTCCCGGCACTGCCTTTTTAGTTTTGACGGCACTCGGCGTTGACCATGAGCTGCGAAAAGTGGCTGTTCTGGCGCTTGCTCTTCCCGCTGCTGCTTTGCAAATCACGCTGGCGTTGAAGTTTGACACGAGCGAGCGCGAAAATGCGTCGTTTTTGTTGTATTCCAATGTTCTCTCCATTGCGACGATTGCCGCTCTGATGCTGCTGCTGAAATAGTCGCCAGCAACACTTGATTTGGGAAGCAAATCTCGTGCGGGCGCCAAAAATCGCCGCTTTGTGATTTCCACATCGCATGGCAGCATGGCAAACGCGCTGCCGTTTGCGATCGTTGCCCAGAAGACGTACCTGGACCGCCAGTTCGCCTCGCTGTAAGGCCGACACAAAAGGAAAGAACGCAGGAGGAAAGAATGCTAGTGACTTTACAGATGCCTGAAGGACCCGAAGAGGAAAGCGAAGAAAAGAAAAGCGAAGAAGCGGCGCGGGTGGAAGCAGACGTGCAGCGGGAAGAGCAGACAGAAGGGCAGGCGTCCCCCGAAATGGGAGATTTGGGCGATCTCCCGGAGTAGAGGCCGATGCTGGACAAGAGCGGCCCGGAGGCGCGGCAAGCCGCGCCCCTAGACAAACCCCAAGTGTGCGAAGGAGCCGCCGAGGACGGGCTGGGAGGGCGTCAGCAGCCACTTGTCGAGAAGCGTAGCGTAGACTTGGCGGAAGTCGGTGTGGAAGCGCAGGTCGCCGCTGTCTAAGTCGCTCAGGCTGGGATAGTCACCGTAGAGGCCGCCTTTGAGGCCGCCGCCCGCCAGAAACATGACGCTGGCCGCGCCGTGGTCGGTCCCCGCCGAGCCGTTCTCGTGAACGCGCCGCCCGAACTCGGAGAACGTCATCGTGATCACGTCACCCGAACGGCCCTGCATCTCTAGGTCCGCGTAGAAGGCGGCGAGGCCGTCAGCCAGCTCGCCCAGGAGGTTTGCGTGCTGGCGCGGCTGGTTCGCGTGCGTGTCGAAGCCGCCGAGATTAAGGTAATACACGCGCGTCCCCACCCCGCCGGTGATAAGCTTGGAGATGGTCTGCAAACCCGATGCCAGGCCGCTTTGGGGGTACTTCGCAGCGTGGGCGGCCCCAGTGTCGTAGTCTTTGAACGCCTTCTTCAGCTCCATCGAGCTGGAATACGCCTCGCTGCCGACATTGCGGACAAACTCGGCTGGGCTGCCGGCGACCGTCCCTTGTGCGTACAAGGCCCGCAGCGTGTCCATTTGACGGTCTTTGTCCCCGGCGTTTGAGACAAACCCGAAGTCCGAGCCGCCGCCGATGACCGACGCGGGAACGTCGTCGGAAAACAGCGTCAGCGGCAAGGCCGAGCCGAGCGTGATCCCCGACAAGGGGTTGCCCTTGAAGTGGCCGTCGGCATCAAAGTAGCGGGCGAGCCAGCCGGTGCGCTCCCGGACATCAGTCTGCGGGTTGCCGGTCTGCCAGATGTCCATGCTCTGAAAATGGCTGCGGTTCGGGTCCGGGTAGCCGACTCCCGTAATCACGGCAAGCTGGCCTTTATCATACAGCGGCTTCAGCGCGGCCATGTTCGGGTGCAGCCCAATCGTGTTCGAAATCTTCACGACATCTTTTGCCGGAATGCCGATGACGGGCCGGGCTTTCGCATAGCCGCCGTCGGTGTACGGGATGACTGTGTTCAGGCCGTCGTTGCCGCCGGACATCTCAAGGACGACCAAAATCTTGCCGCCGGGGATCGGCGGCAGGTCCAGACCGAACGGCGATGACGCGGGCTTGTTCGCTTGCGCCTGCGCCGCCTGCATGAGAAACGTCGGCATGGCGAGGCCGAGGCCGACAAAGGTAAGGCCGTTTTGGAGGAACCGGCGGCGGGAAAAGGAGCTAAAGTTAGGCATTGGGGTTATTCTCTCACGGGGCTGAACCCCCGTGCTTTGAAGTGCAATTCCCCGCCTTCGCGGGCATCAGACAAGTTGGGTTCCTACGCCAGTTGATACTCCGGCGCGGACAAAACCAGCGCGGTCAGCCCCGGCGCTTTGGCGTCAAAATTGACCGACGGCGAATTGCCGTCGGAGACATAATTTACTAAGGCCGTGTGGGTGGCCGCGCTCGGCGCCCGGCCCGGCAGCAGCAGGCCCCAAACGGCGTCCACCATCTGATCCGGCGTCTGCACGCCGCTTGGGGCGGTTCCGTAGGCCGCGATGCCGTGGTGCAGGCGCGGCGAAAGCTGCCCGCGCTGGCTCATCTGACTGGTCAGCGTACTGGCGAAATTGGCCCGCGTGATCAGCGTCATCGTGTTCATCCATGTTTTGCCGCCGTTCCAGCCCTTCACATTCGGCGGGTTGAACAGCTCCTGCCCCATTGTCCGCCCCGCCCCCAACAAGTTGTTGTTGGCCGCCGAGAACGGCGCGTCCAGCGTCCGCAGCGCCGTCACAATGTACTCAGTCGGGCTTTTGATCTTGGAATGCAGCGCGGCGTCCGAGTAAAACGCCGGGGACGTAAAAATCGCCGCCAGAACCGCCCGGATGTCATACCCGCTGCTGAAATACGCCGCCATGAGCGGCTTGATATCGGCGGGCGACGGCGTTTCATGGACGGTAAACTTGAACAGCTTGGTGCAGAGAAAATGTGCCGTAGACGGGTGCCTGACGACAATGTCAAGGATATCATCGCCGTTGAACGCGCCTGTCTGGCCTAAGAAGGTCTTCACCCCGTCATCGTGCTGGTCCGGGTTGAACTTGAACACGTTCGCGTCACGGTCAAACTGCCAGCCCGTAAACGCCCGCGCGGCTTCTTTGACGTCATTTTCCGTGTACCCGCCGCCGACCCCCAGCGTAAACAGTTCCAGCAGCTCGCGGCCATAATTCTCGTTCGGCTTGCCCTTACGGTTGTCCGCACCGTCGAGCCAGACCAGCATCGCCGGGTCCCGCGAGACCGCCGACAAGAGCGTCCGAAAATTGCCGAGCGCATGAGCGCGAAACGTCTCGTTCTGCGCCCACATCCGGCGCGGATTGTCTACCTTGTAGTTCGCGGTCGCGAAATGCCCATGCCAAAAGAGAATCATCTTCTCTTCGAGGGGCCGGGGCGTGTGGGACATTCTGTAAAGCCACCACTTCTTGATGCTATCCAAATTGTCAAAATCCACATAATCGCCTTGCACTTCAGAGAGAAGCGCCGGAAACGGGTCCGTGACTGTTTCCGGGTGCAAAAGCTGCGTCGTCGCTCCGCTGAGGCCCAGTTTCGAGTACGCTATCCATTCCGCCGGCCGCGCCCCAAAGCCCGCCCGCCGCAGCAAATGCGCTAGATTTCGCGTGTCCGTAGAAGAGTGTATCACGACCGAAGCCTCCCCGCCCATATCCCTGACGAGTGATTATACCAAACAGTTCAACACAACTGCAAACTAATTTCGGACGCGGCGCTTCCAGAGTCTCAAAACGCCCCAAACAGCAAGCGCGGCCCCTGCCGTCGCCAGCAGCACCCAGATGAAGTTAAGACGGGGAAGGCACGAGTAAACAATATACGCGAGAACAAGCGTCCCGGCGGCGTAGTTGCGGACCAGAAAGAAGTTCCTGACCATCTTCCGATTGGCCGCGCGTGTCGCCGCGAGTTTAGCCGGAGCCGTCGGCGGGACGACAGGCGGCAGCACAGACACATTCGGAGGCGGAGGCCACGCCCCTTCCACCGGCTGATTTGACTGCGCCATTTGCTCCTGCACGGCCTTCCGCTGTGCGTCCCGCCGCACTTCTTTCCGGTCACCGATCAGCAGGACAATGAGGAAAACCGCCCCAATCCCTAAGCCGAGAACCATCAGAATGAGATACATCGTTTCGCATCCAAATCAGGCGGCAGTTCATCATCTAGATTATCGCCCGGTTTATTTTTAAACATCTTGCGCGTGTATAAATTATCATTCATTATCCGATTGCCGGAACCCGGCATTGGTCGGAACCCGGCATTAAAATACCGGGCTACTGTTGAGTGAAAGTCGCGGCGACTAAATGCAGTCAGTGTTTGGCTCTTCCGTCACGGAGTGACATTCTGCACTTTCATAGCCCGGTACTTCCAGTGCCGGGCTTCAGTTACCCATCAGCTTTAGAGAAAAAAACCACTCTGGCATTTCTGCGCGAGTACTTCAACTCGATGAAGGAAATCCATCTCGGCTTTTGATGATGCCCTCGCATAGAGCCGCGCCCAATCAAGTAGAAAAGGCTTCATCTAAAAATGGTTGAAAATCGTGTCTCCGTAAGGGTCTACAGAGACTACATACTCCAACTTTCGCCCCTATTCGTCTTGCAGAACAATATCTATAGCCATAGTGAGATCCTTGATATGCAGCACCTATTCAAGCAAGAACCTCACCCGGTCGCTCCGCACCCACCCTCTCTTTCGGAAGGAGAGGGTTGCCAGATACGAAGTAATGCCGAAGGCATAGGGACGAGGCGGGATGAGGTTACTCCTCCGCTTCTTCCCGCTCCGCTGCCCCGTAGTCGTCGGCCATGTCGGTGAGGGCGGCGTCGGAAAAGCCAAGGGCGGCAGTGTCGGTGAGGGTGGTCTCCGTCATGCTTGTCTCGGAGAGGCCGAAGGCTTCGTTGTCGGCGAGGTCGGCGGCGAGGATGTCGGCGACGCGGGCGGGGGCGGAAGGGACCGACGGCGGCGGGGGCGTGCGACGCGGGGGCAGGCCGGGCAGGAGGGTCGCGATGTCGACCGGCGGGGCGGGCGAGGCGCTGCCGTCGGCGGGGGCAGTCTCGGCGAGCTTGGCGGCACGCTCGGCGTCGCGGCGGGCGCGAGTGGCGGCACGCCTGCGCTGCCAGCGGGAGCGCCGAGACGGGGATTCGGGGTCGCCGGTGTCTTCGCCGTCAGTTTGGGTATCGGGCGCGTCGTCAGTGTCGTCGTCAAGCGTCAGCTCGGTGATGGTGACTTCCAGCGTCTCTAAAGCCGTGACGGTCTCGATGACAAGCTCAGGCTCTAAGCCGGGGATGAACGCGGGTTCCGGGCGCGGCTCGCGCGGGGTCAGCGGCGGAGGCGTGGAGACGGTCGGCGGCGCGGACGGCGCGGCTTCGACTTCGGCGGTGGGGGCGGGCAGGTCGAGGCCCGTCGCGCGGGTCAGCGCGTTCCCGTCGCCCCACAAATACAGGCGCGTGGTGCGGGCGCGGACGAACGCGCGGAACGAGCGGGCGTTGGTGGCGATGATTTTGCCGTCGAACACGTCATAGACTGACGCTTTGCGGGGCAGATTGACGGTGCGCTGGCCCGTGAACGCGCCGTGGATGGTCAAAGAACCGTCGGCTCCGGCGTAGACGCTGTCGTCCTGGGCGTCGTAGACGGGGATGCCCGCATAGACGTAGAGGCCGCGCAGAAGCTCGGTCGTCAGCGCGGGATCGCCGAAGAAGACGGATTTCCAGCCCGCTTTATGCTCGCGCACGGCCAGTGACGCCGCGCCGGTGGCGGCGTATTCAGCGACCACAGTGGCCTGCGGGTCGGTGACGGCGAACAGCGGGTTCAAGATCTCGTCGGTTCCCAGCTTTTTGACGCCGCGTATCTTGTCGGTGATCGGGTGCTTGATCTCAGTGGCGACGCTGCCGCCGCGCGAGTTCCAGGGCTGCTGGCGCAGGGCCATGCCGACGACTTCGTTAGCTTCTTCCGACGACGGCCCGTTTTCGTCGAACACGCCCGGCGCGTACAGCCAGGCCAGGGTCTTGCCCGGCTTTTGCAGCTTTTCCCGAACGGCAGAGCGTTCCTCGGTCGTCAGGCGCAGGGCGTTCAGGAACAAGTAGAGCTTGGCATCGGGGAAATTCGGCAGCAGCACGTCGCTCTGCAAATAAAAGCCGACCGAGCCGCCCGCTTTCAGCAGTAAATCGCGGGTGCGGCTGACCAGGCTTGCGCCGAGGCCGCTGCTGTCGGTCTTTAAGTACGCCAGCGAGGCTTCATCCACAAAGACTGCGACATCGGGCGAGGGCGCGGGCTGCGGGACAAGCTGCTCCCAGCGGGCCGATTCGCGGGCTAGATTACCCAGCTCGCGCCAGATGTCGGGACTTTGAAGCCAGCCCTGGCCCCACAAATCCATCCAGGAGACGCCCGCCCGGTGGGCCAGCGCCGCGCCGAAGTGGCGCTGATGGATCGCCTGCGTGTCCGCGCCGGAGGCGATCTTGGGGTTATAGGTGTCGTCGGTCTCGGCATCGGCGAGAAACGTTTTCGTGTCGTCTTCCACCAGCCACAGCTTGCCGTGCAGGGCAACCGAGTCCAGCGGCGCCCCGAACGCCGCCGGGCTGCCGACATTCCGGCCGGCGTAGGAGTTCGGCCCGGCGACAATATCTAAATGGGGCGACGACAAGAGCTTGCCGAGCGCCAAGTGACCCGAATCGTTGCGGCCCGCGAACTCCAAAACATAGCCGTAGGACGCGGCGACGATGAGCCGAGACTGGGACAGCGTCTTGATCGCTTCCGCCAGACCGGCGATGATCTCGGCGACGATTTCCGACGCAAACAAGGCATAATCGGGCCAGCGGCCTTCGCGCCGGGTCGAATACAGCGGCGTGTCGGTCTTTTTCAGCACGGCGGCGACGCCCGGCCAGGCGGGGATTTGGGCGTCTTCAAACGTGACTTCGGCATCGTGCCACGCCGCCCGCAGCGCATACAGGTTCTGGTACTTGGCATGGAGCCAGTTCTGGAACGCCGTCTGGTTCGGCAGGGACACGTCGTAGCCCGATGTCAAGTCGTAGAACCATTCGCCCCGGTCCAAGTGGAACCCGATCACCCGGTCGCCGCCGGGCGTCGCCGGGTCGCTGAAGTGGGCGATCAGTGCGTCCAGCGCATCCACGCAGTCCGCCCAGAACTCGGTGGACGCCAGGGAAACATCGCCTTCCTCGCCGTTGGTATATTTCGCAAGCTGGTCGGGATGGGTTCGCGCCCAGTAGTTGGTCGGCACGAATTGCAGGCGCGGCATGAGATAGCCGTCGGGATCAGCGGCCAGCACCTGCGAGACAAGCGCGTCAATCGCGCCGAACGAGCGGTCCCCGTAGGCGTTCCGCAGGGGCAGGTACATGACCCCTGAAAACAGGTGAATGCCGTTCGCGGCAGCGTCACGAATTTCCGCGTCCACGGTCTCGCCGTCCCGCGCGGTTTCGGTGTTGACAAAGAAGAAGTACGGGGCATGGTCAGTCCCATTGACCCGGATTTTGGACAGGCCGCGCGTCTGCGCTGCCAAAGTCGCCGTCACGCGCGGCACGCCCCTATTATCGGCGGGCGGCAGCGCACGGGCGACAAGCAGCGGCGCGGTGTAAGTCGGCGCGGCGGGCGGTGGGTAGACCACCAGCGCGTCGTCATCGTCTTCGGGCGCTTCAATTTCGACGACTTCTTCGGGCAGCAGCAGGCTTGACCCGGCCGCTTCCAGCATCTCGGTGGTGACTTCTTCTAAGCCCCCCCGGCGGCGGCGTCCACGCCGCGCCCGCTTGCTGAGCTTCTCTGCTCCGGCGGACGCATCGGCGTCTTCGCCCGGCTCTTCAGCCGCGTCTGTTTCTTCCGCTTCCAATTCCGCGACTGGCGCCTCAACATCAGGCAGCTCCGGCCCGCGACGACGCCCGCGACGACGCCGTGATCCTGTTCCGGCGCTTGACGCAATAGGGGCTTCGACTTCAAGCGCCTCTGCTTCAGCAGCCACTTCTTCTACCGTATCGGTTTCCGCTGGCGGCTCGGCGCTCGCTTCGGGTTCCGGCGCGGCGACAGGCTCCGGGACTGTCTGACGCGCCCGGCCTCGGCGGCGTGCCGGGGCGGGAGCCGCTGTTTCGGCAACCGGCGCTTCCGGGTCGAAGCCTTCGGCGGCGGCTTGGGGCGCTGCCTCGCTTGTAACAGCTTCGTCCGTGACGGTCGGTGCAGGCTCCGGCGCGGCAGCCACACGGCGGCCCCGGCGGCGCGGGGCGGCAGGCTCCGGCGCGGGCGTCTCGGTGAGCGGGGCCGCTTCCGCAGGTGCGGCGGTCCGGCGGCGGCGCGGGGCAGGCTTGGGGGCTTCGCCGGTCGGCGCTTCGGATGCTGGGGCGTCGGGCTTCGGCACGCGCGGGGCGCGTCGCCGGGGCGTCTTTGCGGGTTCGGCGGCCGCTGTTTCAGCGGTTGGAGACGGGTCTGAACCGGC
This sequence comes from uncultured Armatimonadales bacterium, assembly GCA_964236795.1. Classification (GTDB taxonomy): domain Bacteria; phylum Armatimonadota; class Armatimonadia; order Armatimonadales; family Capsulimonadaceae; genus JANXMY01. The sequence continues at coordinate 14,210 of CAXSFV010000045.1, forward strand.
GGGCGTGTCGGAAAGGACCGGCGGGGTCTCGACTGCCGCATCTTCGGCGGGCGTGTCGGACGCCGGGGTGCGTCGTGTCCTGGGCATGATTTAAGTAATACTCCGTGTAAAATGGTGCGCCGATATAAGACATACAAAGGCGCTGTTATCATTATACTGGATTCGCGGCTTTGTGTCAAAGATTAGGAGACCTATCGCACCGCTTCGTAACAAGTTACTTCGCTGTGGTCCTTCCTGAAGAAAGGATATAGAGCAACCGCGAACGCCTTTGTTTATCATCTGCATCCTTCCTTTAGGAAGGACCCTGCGGAGCAAGGTGGTAGGTCTCTTGCAGGAACACGCCTTGCCCGCGTCGAAACCGCTTCGTATGGAAAACACACCCGATACTGAGATTACACTGACACACGGTGACTGGCAGCTTCACGTCAGCCCTTACGGCGCGTCCCTGCGCGGCTTGTCCCACGCGGGCGTTCTCGTCATCACTCCCTATGCCGGCGCCCAAAACAAAGTCGGCGGCCAGGGAGACGTATTGATCCCCTTCCCCGGACGAGTCGCGGGCGGCAAATATACGTTCGCCGGAACGCCGTATCAGATGGACATCAATGACAAAGAAACGCCGAGCGCCATCCACGGCTTTCTGCGCGGGGTACTGTGGGATGTTTCGGCACAGTCTACGGGTACCATCACGTTCACGACGACGCTTGCGCCGGACGCGCACCCCGGCTACCCGTTCGCGCTGTCGGTTTCGCTGACCTATATGCTGTCCGAGGCGGGGCTGGAAACGTCGTTTGAGATCGAGAACACCGGCGATAAGCCGGCTCCGGTCGCGGCAGGCTTCCACCCGTACTTTACCGTAAACTCAGCACTCATCAACACGGACACGCTGCATGTGCCGTTTGGGAGCTATTTGGAGTTCAAAGACTTGATCCCGACAGGGCAAGTCCTGCCGGTGGACGGCACGGAGTTCGATTTCCGGCAGCCAAGCCCAATCGGCGCGACCGTGCTGAACATCTGCTACCTCGATCCGTCGCGCGATCCCGACGGGAAGCTGCGTATCCGGCTGTCGGACAGCGCGGCGCAAACAGCCGTGACGGTCTGGATGGATGCGGCGTTCGACTATGTGGTGCTGTATTCCGGCGACCCGCTGCCCGACGACCACCGGCGCAAGTCGCTCGCGATTGAGCCAATGACCTGCGGGGCGGATGCGTTTAATCATGCCGAGTGGGGCTTGGTGACGCTGGTTCCGGGGGAAACGCTGACGGGGCGCTGGGGGGTTGGGGCGGAGTGAGGAAAAGAGAAGGCTATGGAGACCCGGCCTTGAAAGGCCGGGCTGGAAATGCGCGAAGCCCCTCCGGGGCTGAAGTCCTCAGCGCCGGAGGCGCTTTGTGCTTTGTTAGCTCGGCATTTCAATGCCGAGTTTCTTGACGCCGACTGCTTCCGCCTCCGATGCTTCCCGGCACCTTTCCATACCCTACGGCAGCACCTGCGCTTCTTTAGCCTCGGCGCGGGCCGTGTCCTGCTCCCGCTGGAGCGCCGGGGCGGTGTCATCTTTGCGGACACTCGGCGCGGCGCTTTCCGTGTCTTTAGCAATCGTCTTCTGCACGACGCTTGCCGCCCGGCGGACCGCCACCACGTCGGTCTTGAACTGCGGGAACAGACGGATGAGAATGACCTGGATCGCGGCGGCAATCGGCACGGCAAGCAAAGTTCCGCCGATGCCGAACAGGGTCCCGCCCGCCATCAGCGCAATCAGCGTCAGCAGAGGATGGAGGTTGACGCTGCTGCCGATAATGCGCGGGGCGAGAATGTTGTCAAAGACGACTTGGTGAATGAAAATCATGATCAAGACGACGATGATTGCCACGGGGAGGCCGTGCGTCGCCAGCGCAACCAGCCCAATCAAAATCGTAGACACCAAAGCCCCGAAGTACGGAATGGTATACAGCAAACCCGCCGTGATCGCCAGCGTCAGCGCGTAGTCACGCAAGCCCGCAAACCACAAAACAACGAAAATGACGCAAATATCCAGCGCCATGACTGTCAGCACGCCCCGGACATAACTGCCGAAGACCGCGATGATGTCGGTCACCGTCGCCAAAATTCCCTCGCGCTTGTGTTTGGCAACCAGCAGCAGCGATTTCCCGAGAATCTTGTTGAAGTCGAGCAGGATGAAAAACGTGATGATCGGGACAATAACGACCCACACCAGGTTCCCAGCCAGCCCCGGCAGGTTATCCCCGAACCACGTCAGGCCGTTCCCCAGCAGCTCCGGCACATGACGCGCCTGATTAATCAGCGGCGGACGAACAGCGGTTGGAACATGGTGCGCCTGCATCCACCCGGCGGCAAACACGGCGACATCGTGCGGCGACCCGTAAAGCTGTTTCGGGACATACAGGTTGATCAAATCGGTCATCTGGCCGCTGACCAGCGTGAGACCCTTGATAATCAAAAAGCAGATGCCGATAAACAGCGCGTAAATGACGCCAATGGCAAGGCCGCGCGGGAACCGGCGCCCGAACATCCCCTGCCGCTCCAAGCGGTCCACTTCGGGCGTCAGCGTCAGCGCGATCATGCCGGCGACGAGAAACGGCGGAATTAAGTTACGCAGGGCGTAGCACAGAAAAAGGCCGAGCAGCGCCAGGCCGAAATAGGCCAGCACGACAAACAGCGAGATCACTTTTTTCTGCTCGAACACGGGAACCACGGCGGCTGTCTTTCAGAGAAGAACCCCTCCCGCTCGTTCCTCGCTCCCTCCCCTGTTAGGGAAGGGCAAGAAGCTTAGGAAAGGATAAGCAAGGCGAACGCCCCTGCTCCGGTTCTTCTCCAAAGCCCTTCCCTAACAGGGGAGGGAGCGAGGAACGAGCGGGAGGGGTTCCTACGAACTCATCGGCAGGCCGATATAAGTGCGCGGCTCCGGCGGCGCGGCATCGTCGTCTACTTCAATGTAGTTGTCCAGAATATCGAACAGCTCAAACAGGTCTTTGTTGGTATTCAGAAACACATCGTAATTGTCGGCGACATCGGCCAAATAGGCCGGTTCGCGGGATGTCGGCCCGGCGGCGGCGAGCCAGCCGGCAAAGACGGCGGCGGCCTGCGGGGTCGGGGTTCCCGACGGGTCCCGGTCGGCGATGACTTTAAGGGTTTTCCCTAGCTCCATCGTCTGCGCCTGCAGCGACGGCGTCTCTTTCGCTTCCTCTTCTGCCACGCTTTCTTCTTTCGCCACTGTAGTATCGAACATTAAGCGTCCATTCTTTCTAAGAAATTTTCTCCAGGTAATCTTCCACGCGCGTCAGCACTTTTGTTCGCAAGCCTTCAATCGCGGTTTCGCGGGAGCCGAAATAGTTGATTGCCGTGTAGCCGCCGAAATTGGTGAAGTTCTCATAGGTAGAGAACTTGGAAGCGTTGGCCGGCACCATGACCGGCGCGTTGGTCTCGCGGTCGGTGACTTCTAAGCGGTGAATAAACGCCGTGCCGGGGTCGGTGTCTTGAATTCGCTCGTTGTAGGACAAGCGGATCAAAAACTGCCGCCCGTCCTGCGTCGTGTAGCGTTCAGTGATGTCCATGAATGTTGTCTCGTGAAAGAATAAGCGTGGGATTGAAATCTCACACTGGGGGGCGCAGACGCCGCATGCGAAGTAATGCCGCAGGCATAGTAACCGCCTTCGCGGGTACAAGAGACTGCTTGCTCGGCTCCCTGTCCGCGAGGGCGGTCACTCGGCGCTTTGCCCCACAGCGCAGGACTTCAGTCCCACGCCTTCTCTCGCCATAGGTCGGCTTCAGAAGCGTCGGCGAGGCTTGCTCTTCGGCGGCGCAGGCCGTTTCTCCTGCCCGCCTGCCTGCGTGTCGTACACTTTTGCATTTGATGGAGTCTTCGCGCCGGAGCGCGAAAGGCCCGGACCCCGGCCCGGCTGAAGCTTTTCCGCCCACGGGCTGCCGGTCTTGCGGCGCACGAACGCCCGCGCTTTTTCGGCCCGAACCTTGTCGCCCGCGCCCGCATACGCCTGGCCCAGCAGATAATGCGCCTCACCGGAAGCGTCGAGAAAGCGCTGAAACGGCGTGTCAAAGGTGATCAGCGCCGCCAGCGCCTCCGTCCACGCCCGCGCCTGCACCCGCTCGTGTCCGATTTCCAGCCGGGCGGCGTTCATGCGGTTGACGCCGGCAAAGAACGGGACCAACACGACAAGCAGGCTCAGGTAGTTCAGCAGGCGTTTGGGCCAAATCGGCAGAGCCGTCGCGGCGTTCAGGATCGGCATGCCGAATGTCACGGCCAGCAGCAGAACAAACGAAATGCCGCCGTACAGCAGCGCGAGGCGCGTCAGCCGCCGGTCAGCATCGGCATTGATGACATAGGTGCGCGGAACGGAAAGTTTTTGAGGCGAAGCCATAGAAGATACTTACCGAAAGTTCAAGGCGCTTAAACGAGAAGCGCCCCGGCTCAAACGAGAAGCGCCCCGGACGGGCCGATCCGCACAGGGGTCGGCACAGACCGGGGCGTCGCCAAAAGAAGAAAATTGCTTGAGAAAAATGGCTTGAGAAAAATGGCTTGAGAAAAATGGCTTGAGAAAAATGGCTTGAGAAAAAT
>CAXSFV010000045.1:18894-22842 GCA_964236795.1 uncultured Armatimonadales bacterium
GGCTTAAGCCGGGACCGCCTCGGCGGTTTCCGAGACAGCGGAAACAGTTGTTTCGGCGGATGGGACCAAAGAAACGACCTGTGCGGCCTGCGGGCCTTTGTCGCCGTCTTCGATCTCAAAGACGACATCCTCGCCTTCCGCCAGGCTTTTATAGCCTTCTTTTTGGATCGCCGAAAAATGGACAAACAGGTCTTTACGGCCCGCCACCTCAATAAATCCATAGCCTTTGGAGTCGCTGAACCATTTGACTTTCCCGTTTAACATGTCTTGCCTTCTTGCCTCCTCGAAAGTTTCGATCTGCGAGCATAGTTTCTCGCGCGAGTGTTTTCTGCAAGAGTCTTCTGTCTGCGGAAGTGCTTCAGACATGCCGGGGCTGATTCTCCTTGCGTTCCCGATTATAACACGGCTTGGCGAAAGTTGTCAAGATTAAGTAACCTAAGATTTCGTATTTCAGCCTGCTTTCCACCGCAGGCACCCTTTAAGTTTCCCAATCCTTCAAAAGCAGGCCGGGGACACGGCTGCCTTCGCGCGTATTGTGCGTGACCAGCGTGAGATTGTTCGCCTTGCGAGCCACAGTGACGTGCGAGAAGGAAAGCCTGTATCAAGCGATAAGAAGTCCCCCAGCCCCCAATAATGGGGAGCATGACTAGGACAAGAGCAAGCTCTTTTTGACTTTGATCTTAACGCTGGCTCCCCAATTATTGGGGGCTGGGGGACTTCTTACTTGTTGCCTTAACCGGGCCTGTCGCCCTGGTCTTCCACTCCTTCTTCGTACAGCAGGCAGCGGACCGTGCGGCCATTCTCGAGGTGCGTGTTCGCGGGAACCACGGTCGGACAGGGGGCGAAGCGCTTCGGGCAGCGGGGGGCGAACGGGCAGCCGGGCGGGATGGCGGTCAAAGGCGGCGGCTGGCCGGGCAGCGACGGCAGCGGCTCCCCGGTGGACGCCCGCCGCCAGTCGGGCAGAGAAGCGAGAAGCGACTGCGTGTACGGGTGCTTCGGGGCGTTGAACAGATCGGCGGACGACGCATATTCCACAATCTGTCCGGCATACATCACCGCCACATCGTCGCACCGCTCCCGCACGACGCCGAGGTCGTGCGTGATCAGGACAATCGCCGTGCCAAGCTCGGCCTTCAGATCGTCCATCAAATCCAAGATTTGGGCCTGCACCGTCACGTCCAAAGCCGTCGTCGGCTCGTCGGCGAGAAGGAGCGCGGGGCGGCAGGAGAACGCGATCGCAATCATCACACGCTGGCGCATCCCCCCGGACAGCTCATGCGGGTACTGGCGCATCCGGCGCTCCGGCAGGGAGATCCGCACCCGCGTCAGCCAGTCTAAAGCGAGCGCCCGCGCCTCCGTCCGCGAGACTTTCTGATGGGCTAAAATCGTCTCAGCGATCTGGTCCCCGACCGTCAGCGTCGGGTTCAGTGCGGTCATCGGGTCTTGAAAGACCATCGCGATCTTCGCCCCGCGCACCATCCGCATCTGCCGCTCCGGCAGGGCCAGCAAATCTTCCCCGTCAAACAAGATTTGGCCACCCGTGATCCGCCCCGGCGATGCGATCAGCCGCAGGATAGACAACGCCGTCACGCTTTTGCCCGACCCCGACTCCCCCACAATCCCCAGCGTCTCGCCCTTGCGGACCCCAAACGATACCCCACGCACCGCCCGCGCCACCGGCCCGCGCCCAAACGCCGTTTCCAGGTTTTCAATTTGCAGCAAAGTGTCTGCCGGTGTAGTTTCAATCATAGAATATTTGTCTCATCAAGCAACACAAATTCTGCGCGTTCCGCCCCTACCCGAACAAACTGTCCGCCCCAAAACCGAAACATCATGTGAAATGGACTTGCGTCTGCCGCGGGGTCATGGTTTGGAAACCAACCCAAATCCCGAAACTCCTTCGAGTCCGCACCGGCTTCAATACAGCCGACCGCGTCAAGCGTCGCATCCTCGCCCATCGGCATCGCTGGGTCTCGCGGCGCGACTTCTAAGTAATCCACAGCCGTGAACACCAGGCAAAAGCGGGTGCCGGGGTAAACAGGAACGCCCTGCGCGTTGGGAACGCCATATATGTCAGCCCATTCAGTGACCGACTTTGGAATACGCCACTTTAGTGTCAGCGTGGCACTGTCTGTCCACAACACCACGTAATCAAAACCCTCGAAGCCCGCATAGTTATGCAGATCCCAGGTGACGCCGAGCGCGTGCAGGGCAATTCCCCATCCACGCTCAGAATTATCCGTGATCGGCTTGAAGTTGACAAGTTGCATACGTTATCCCACCCGCGCCAGCAGCGTCTTTGGGTTCTCGTAGAGCGCCGCGTCGGTTTCCTCCGCCGTCAGCCCCGCGCCGAGGGCGACGGTGCGGGCGAACACTTCGGTGTGCAGGTCGCCCGGCGAATGGGTGTCGGAGTTGACCAGAAACTTCGCGCCTGTCGCCCGCCCCAGCACCACCGTGTTGCCGTTCCCCAGACAATGCCCCCGGCGGGATGTGATTTCTAAGAACACGCTGTTCTCGGCAGCCAGCGCGGCTTCGGCCTCGGTCAACAGCCCCGGATGGCCCAGCACGTCCACGTCGGGGCATTCCACACTCGCCCGGTTCGTTCCCGGCGGCACCGGCTCGACCAGTGTTTCGCCGTGAATGACCACGAGTTTGGCTCCGGCCCGCTTTGCCCGTCCCGCCAGCCGCGCAATAGAGCGCGGCGGGCAGTGGGTCAGCTCGACCCCCGGCAGCACCCGAAAGCCCCATTCTTCCCAGGCCAGATCACAGTCGCGGGTCACTTTCTCGACGAGTTCCTCAATGTTCGACGCCGACGCATGATCGGTAATCGCCATTGCCGTGTAGCCGTTGACGTGGGCGCGGCGGATCAGTTCCATCGGCAGCAATGCCCCGTCGGAGAAGAACGAATGGGTATGAAAATCGTACAGCGGCATCGTCAAATTCCTCGTCGCGCGTCTTATGTCACAGTGTCACACGTTATGTCACATTTTGTGTCACAGACGCAGGCGGGCCAGCAGTTCGTCTTTATCTGTTGGTATGGTCGGCAGTTCCGGCCAGGCATTCAGGCCGTCTCCGGCAAACCGGGGCAGCAAATGCAGGTGAAAGTGCGGCACCGACTGCCCGGCGTCAACGCCGCTTGCGTGAAGCAGGTTTACGCCGGTCGCGCTCAGAACTTGCTTGTAATGCTCTGCCAGACGCTTCGCCGTTCCGGCTAACTCATACAGAAGTTCTTCGGGAACATCATACAAATCCGCAAAGTGATTCTTCGGTGCAATGACCGTATGCCCGTAAACATTCAGTTCCAGCGGCAGGAAGCAGACGACACTCCCCGTCTCATAAACCACCCAGCGCGGAATATTTCCTGCCGCCAGATCACAGATCACGCAGGTTCCGTTCACGCCAGCCGCCTGTAAAGTTCTTCGTTCTTGTCAATGATTTGCTTGATCGCCTCAGATACACGCACTTTGCGGTCTGCCAGCCGCGCGTAAAGCTCCGAGTTCTTTTGGAACACATACTCCATCGCGGCCTCAAAATCCATGTCGGCTCCCGCTTCCGTGGGCAGGTGGACACCAAGAAAGCGCAGCAGGGCAAGCTCTTGAACTGTCAAGCCTTGCTGCTCGGCGTCTTCCATCGCCTGCTTCATCTGCTCGTCCGTCAATTCCAGCGTGATTGTGACCATAACGGGTGCTTTCTAGTCAAACAAGCTGGAGACGCTCATGTCCTGGTTGACGCGGTGGATGGCCTCGCCGAACAGGGACGCGACGGAAAGCTGGGTGATCTTCGGGCGCTCGCGGTCGGCAGACAACGGGACGCTGTCGGTGACGACGACTTCGGCAATCGCGGGGTGGTCGTTCAGGCGGTCGACGGCGTTTAAGGTCAAGACACCGTGGGTGGCGGCGACATAGATTTCGGGGTTGCAGCCGTGGTCTACCAGCGTGTTGACACACT
>CAXSFV010000046.1:0-22698 GCA_964236795.1 uncultured Armatimonadales bacterium
AGCTTCTTGTTGTTGAGGCAAGCCCACGGGGAGAATACTCCATCTCCCGCGATCTAACGAAAACTTTCGTCGAGCAATGGAAGATTGCACACCCGGACGGTGAAATTGTGGAGCGCGATCTCGCAGAAAGTGATCTGCCTTATGTGAACCTGCCCTGGCTGGGAGCTAGCTTGACGCCTTTAGAGATGCACACACCTGAAATGAAGGAAGTGCTTCAAGTCTCCAATGAGCTTGTCGCCGAAATTCTGGCCGCAGATTACATTGCAATCAGCACCCCGGTGTACAACTACAACATTCCCGCAAATCTCAAGTCTTATGTAGACCACATTGTCCGCAAGGGGCTGACGCTGGGCATGAAGGGCGAGGGCTTGGTGCACGGCAAAAAATGCACGGTTCTCATGGCGTCAGGCGGTGTCTACACGGAAGGTTCGCCAATTCGGGACCGGGACATCGCAACGATGTACCTGCGCCTGATTCTCAAAGTAATCGGCATCGAGGATGTCACGTTCGTTGCGGCGGGCGGAAGCAAGGTTGTTGACCTGGGAGAAAAATCGCGAGATGAGTTTCTTCAGGCGTTTGAGCCAGCCATCACGTCTGCTGCACGGTCGTAATGTTCCAATCCGCTCTATCTCTGCGCCGGACATCATCACACATTCTGCGGTGGTGCGCCGAATTGGACGCTGCGGTTTCTAAACCTATCCCGGCTCCCCAGACTTCGGGCGGGGTGGCTTTTCTTCCTTCCCTTCCGCCTCCAAAAGCACCACCGGCTCCGACATCAGCGCGGCAATCGCACGCATCGTCGCCTCGCTGATAATCGTGAGCGCATCCTTGGACGGGTCCGGGTACGCCGCCAGCATCTCCGCCGCCGTCATCGGCTTGCCGATTGTCGCCGTCACCCGCGCCCGGTGCAGACCGCCATGCTTCGGCAGCACCTTGTCGGTTCCTTCCAAAGCAATCGGGACAATCGGCGCTCCCGTCTGCTTTGCTACCAGCGCGAAGCCCTTCTCTCCCGGCAGCAGAGTCCCCGGCTCGGCGCGTGTTCCTTCCGGGAAGATGCCCATGACCCGCCCTGCCTTCAGCTCGGCCATTGCCTGCTTTAATGCCCCCCGGTCCGCCGATCCGCGCTTGACCGGGAACGCGCCCATCGCCTTGATGTAAGGACCGAACACGGGAACACGGAACAAAGAGTCTTTTGCCATCAGATGAAGCTGGCGCTTCGTCACCAGAGACAAATACGGCGGGTCCATGTAGGCCCGATGGTTCGGTGCCAGAATAATTGGCCCTACTTCGGGAATGTTCTCGGCTCCAATCACGGTGATTCCGCCTAAAAGCGGAACCATAATCCGCACGAGGACGCGCGTGACCGCATACGCGCGTGTATACTTCTCAGGCAGATACTCTTCGCTCATGTGTCTATTTTCGCTTTACAGAATTCCAAAATGCGCGAAACCACCTGTTCCACGTCTAAACCATCGCTTTGCAGCAGGATCGCGTCGCTCGCCGGCACCATTGGGGCCACGTCGCGGGACGCATCCCGCTCGTCTCGCGCCGCAATGTCAGCTTCAAGCTGCTCCGTAGACAGTTCGGTCCCGGACGCCCCCAATTCTTCCCGGCGGCGGCGGACCCGCTCGGCCAGCGACGCCGTTAGAAACACTTTGACTTCGGCGTCCGGCAGCACCACCGTCCCGATGTCCCGGCCCTCCATGACCACACCGCCCTGCCGTCCCATCTCCCGCTGCAAGACCGCCATTCGGGTCCGCACACACGGCAGCGCGGAGATTGGCGAAGTCAGATTGCTGATCTGCGGCGTCCGTATCTTGTCCGTGATCTCAGTGCCGCCGGCAAACACGCGCCTCGGCTCTAGGCGTATCTCGACACGCTCCGCTAAAGCACAGACCGCGTCAGCGTCCGACGGCGCAATCCCCGCGTTCACTACGGCCCAGGCCACCGCTCGGTACATCGCCCCCGTATCTACATAAGTATAGCCCAGCGCCGACGCCACCTGCCGCGCTGCGGTGCTTTTCCCTGCCCCTGCTGGCCCGTCAATCGCCACGCTGATCCTCTTCTTCTCCGTATCGCTCATGCGCCCATTGTAACCCGCCGCGACAAGCGTTGTCAACGCGCGGTATGTTGTCAACGTGCGGTATAATAACGGCACGGAGGCGAACAATGTCCCAAGTGATGCTTGAAGAGGTAGGCTCTCAATTAGCCCAGATCATGATTCAAGTTCGCAGCGGCGAAGAAGTCACGATTATGGACGACAGTATGCCCATAGCAAAAATCGTGCCGGTGCCGGCGGAGAAGCCGAAACAGCTTCGTCCCGGCTACGGCAGCGGGAAGTACGCGCTGATTTATATGGCGGATGATTTTGATGCACCGATAGAAGATTTTGAGGATTATGTGTGATGCGTTTGATACTGGACACGCATACATTCCTTTGGTTTATCTTCGGCGATCCGCAGTTGAGCCTAACGGCGGTTGAACTGCTTCGAGACCCGGTAAACGAGAAACTTTTGAGCATTGCCTCACCCTGGGAAGTCGGCATCAAGGTCAGCGCGGGGAAGTTGACGCTGTCTGAACCGCTGGAAGCCTATTTTGACGAGCAAATGAAGCTTAACTCAGTCAAAATGCTGCCGATCACGCTGGCGCACGTCGCCTGTGTTTCCACTCTGCCGCTTCACCACCGCGACCCGTTTGACCGGATGCTGATCGCGCAGAGCCTGATGGAGAACATCCCAATCATTTCGGCGGACGCGGCATTCGACGCTTACAGCGTTGTGCGTTACTGGTAGGATACTATGAAATTAGCGATTGCGGAAAATAGCGGCGCTGGCCTCCAAGTTCGCAGGTTAAACACAGCCTATATCGCTGACATCAAGAACGGCGTCAAGTTCTGGCTATACTCGCTGATTTTTTTCGGCGGGTTTCATTTTTTGACTGTCGGGTTTAACAAAGTCCTGCAATGGGCGAACAGCGCTCCAATTCATGTGTTTCCATCAGAAGTGCAGATGCTCCTGCTGGTCGGCGCATCGGCAGTAGTCATTGCTGTCAACCTTCTTCCCGACTCTGATCTGCTCTACTCGCAGAATTTCACCTTTGATGTAGAGAAAAACGCCTTTTCCGTAAATGGTCGTTACGTCACCGGCCTTGACAAGATCACTGTGCATCTGCAAGATGGCTTCGGACCTAGCCGCCGCGCACTTCGGATTGCCGTCACTGCTTGGGGAGGAGCTACGTTGTCGCGCAAACACCACGGTTCACGGCAGCAACGCTTGCGGGCAAGGAGTATTCGGCTGTTGCGACAAGCGAAGGAATGCAGAAGAAGCACTGGTTCAACCAGTGGGCGGACTACGCCGGAGCGAAAACCGGGTTTTCTTCAAAATGGCCGGAATATCAAGAAGTTTTTGTTTTGTATAGCGAGGTCATGCAGCTAATCAACGTTGCTCAAAACAAGCAGAAGACCGAGAATAAAGTATGAGTACTTATCCCGAATTGAGCAGCAAAGTCACCCTCGCCGCGCTCGCCCGTAAAAAGAAGCAGGGCGAGAAGATTTCCATGCTGACCGCCTATGATTACCCCCTGGCCCTCCTGGTAGACCGCTCCGGCGTGGACATGGTGCTGGTCGGCGACTCGCTCGGCATGGAAGAACTGGGCTTCGAGACAACCCTACCCGTGACAATGGACATCATGCTCCATCACACCAAAGCCGTTCGGCGCGGCACCAAGCGGGCGCTGCTGGTCGCCGACCTGCCGTTTCTCTCGTACCAAGTCAATGCCGACGAAGCCGTGCGAAACGCCGGACGATTGCTGCAAGAAGGCGAAGCGGAAGCCGTGAAGCTCGAAGGCGGCATCGCCATCGCCCCGACCATCCGGCGCATTGTCAGCGCCGGCATCCCCGTCATGGGCCATATCGGGTTCACGCCCCAAAGCGTCCATCTGCTCGGCGTCCGCAAACAGGGCAAAGATGAAGCCGGGGCCGCGCAGGTGCTGGCCGACGCCCAAGCCGTGCAGGAGGCCGGGGCATTCGCGGTTGTTCTGGAGCTTATTCCTGAAGAACTCGCCCGGCAAGTCACCGCCGCGCTTTCCATCCCGACCATCGGCATCGGGGCCGGTCCAAGCTGCGATGGCCAAGTTCTTGTGACCTCGGATCTGCTCGGCCTGCGCCCGGAGCGGCCCGTTCTCAAGCACGTCCGCCGGTACGCTCAAGTCGGCACGACGATTGCCGAAGCATTAGCCGCTTACCGCCAAGACGTGTCCGAGGCAAAGTTTCCGTAACAAGTGCATGTTGGTTTGCTTGCCTGCTTGTTGGGGTACAGTAGCTCTACCATTAGCTCTCAGACACCCAGGAGAAAAACCCATGAGCATCCCCACTAATCCTTATTCGGCTGCCGACACGCTCAGCGTCGCCCCGGAAGAGCGCACCCTCGGCCTCGTCGCCTACGTTCTCGCCATCTTTACAAGCTGGATCGGCCCGCTGATCCTGTGGCTGGTCAAGAAAGACCAATCCAAGTTTGTTGCGTACCATTGCGTGCAAGCCTTGCTGCTGATGGGCGCTGTCTTTGTGGTGGAAGTCGTCTGCAACATTGTCTTTACAGCGCTTCACCTTCTCCCCATCGCCTGGATTATCGCTTTAGTTCTCGGCGTGGCGTCCCTCGCGCTCAACATCATGGCCGCGATTGCCGCCAACAAGGGCCAGTGGTACGAAATGCCCGTCGTCGGCGCCTACGCCCGCAAGATCGCTGGTGTCTAGTTCCCCAACTTCGTCCGAGGCCGCTGAGACGCATCTCGGCGGCTTTTTTGCCGTCTGGGGTATACTCCAAACGAACACGAACTTGAGGAGAATACTCTTATGCCGAAACTGATTTTGGTGCGACACGGCGAGTCGCAGTGGAACCTGGAAAACCGCTTCACCGGCTGGGTGGATGTCGAGCTGACCTCGCGCGGCGAAAACGAAGCCCGCATCGCCGGAGAACACCTGCGCGACCTGCCCGTAGACAAAGTTTATACCAGCGTCCTCCAACGCGCGATCAATACATCGAAAATCGCTTTGGAAGCCGCCGGCAAGCCGGGTACTCTGCCGACCGAGCGCGACCAGGCGCTGAACGAGCGCCACTACGGCGACTTGCAGGGCCTCAACAAAGCGGAAACCGCCGAGCAGTACGGCGACGCCCAGGTCAAAATCTGGCGGCGCTCTTACGATGTCCCCCCGCCCGGTGAAAAAGGCGAGTCGCTTAAAGACACCGCCGCACGCACTTTGCCCTACTTCCAGGCCCACATCCTGCCTGACATCAAAGCCGGCCTAAACGTCCTCGTCGTCGCCCACGGCAATTCTCTGCGCTCCATCGTCATGGATCTGGACAAACTGAGCCGCGAAGAAGTCCTAGAGCTGAATATTCCCACCGGCATCCCGCTCGTCTACGACTTAGACGACAACGGCACTGTTCTCAGCAAAGAATACTTGTTTACCCGCGAAGACGAAAAGCACGCTTAACCAGCCAGAACAAAAGCACGGAGGCTTCCGATGATCTCAACCGCTGATCTTCGCAGCACCGCCTGCGGCTACCTCTGCGGCTACGCTATGGAGATTGCACTTAAGGCGCGTATTTATCGGACACAAACGAACGGCGCGATTTTCCAGGCAACGGGTGCGGTGACTGCCTTCTATCAAGTTGACACCGCCGCCGACCTACCGATGACCGTCGGCTCCGGCGTCCTCATCCAATGCGTCAAGGACGGCAGCAAGATCCACGCCCGCATCAGGAAGTTTGGGGTGGCGGCTACATGACCCCGTCGGCACGATCCGAAGATTTGTTCAATAGGGCGAGGAGTTGAACCTTCCGCGCTAGGGAAAGCGTCTTCCAGACGAAAGACTCCAAGGCTGAAGCTCTTCTCTTCCGGCAGGACGCTTAACCTAGCAAGGAAGGTTCAACTCCTTGTCCTTCTGCTTCGCAGAATTTAGAAACACCGACCCATGCAGACCATTACAATAATCGCTGACCTGCGAACGGCCCTGAACGCCGCTCGGCGCACCGGCCAGACCATCGGCCTTGTGCCGACAATGGGCGCATTCCACGAAGGCCATCTGACGCTCATGCGCCAGGCAAAAGCCGAAAATGACCTCGCTGTCGTGACCCTGTTCGTCAACCCGACCCAGTTCAACGATTTGGACGACTTCGACCGCTACCCCCGCGACCCGCAGCGCGACGCCCAAATGGCCGAAAGCGTTGGCGCGGACTTTCTGTTCACACCGACGCCCGAAGAAGTTTATCCCAAAGGCTTCGATACAGTCGTCGTCGTCCGCGCCCTCTCCGAGCGTCTCGAAGGTGCCTCCCGCCCCGGCCACTATGCAGGCGTCGCCACGGTCGTCACCAAGCTACTTCTTATGGCGGGCGCAGACAAAGCCTACTTCGGCGAGAAAGACTGGCAGCAGCTCCAGATCATCAAGTCGCTCACCCACGACTTAGATATCCCGACCGAAATCGTCAGCGTCCCGACGGTGCGCGAAGAAGGCGGCCTCGCGCTGTCGTCCCGCAACATGCGCCTCACCCCAGAGCAGCGCTCCGCCGCGCTCGTGCTGTCGTCCGCTCTTGATAATGCCCAAGCCATCGCCGACACGGGCCTTCAAGACGCTTACCAGCTTGCCGCCTGGATGCGCCAGACCATCGCCGTCCAGCCGCTCGCGAATGTAGACTACGCCGTCGTCGTCGCCCCCGATACGCTTCAGGAAATAGACACCATTGAAAACGGGGCCGTCGCCCTCGTCGCCGCCACCTTCGGCAAAGTTCGCCTCATTGACGCCCGCCTTCTGCGCCCGACGGAAGGGCCGGGCGTGCGGCGGTAGACCTCACCCCCGGCACTTGCGCTGGGAGTGGAGGCTTCCTATCTCGCCGCCCCCACCGCATACGCCAGCGTCGCGTCCGCAGTCACCGTGATCTGCTGAGCCGCAATCGGCGTCTCCGGCGTCGGCGTCCCGTATGCCGCTCCCAAACGCGGGGCGAAAAGCGGCACCGGACGCATTGGCGGCGCAGTCGCGCCTTCCGTCGCTGAAAGCAGCCGGCCTAGACCCACGCCTGCCGCCGACGCGATCACGCCTGCCTTGAGTTTTGCAGAAGACACGGCCTGCGACAGCGCCTGCGCTTCGGCTCCGGCCCTGTCGGATAAATCAAACGACACACTGCCAATCTCAGAAACCCCGCCTGCCGTGGCGCTGTCCAGCACCAGCCCGACTTTCGGGAGGTCGCGCACCGTCACTTCAAAGCTATTTTCTACCTGGTAACCCTTGCGCTTGGGCGGGCTTTCCGAGTAGTCAAAGGTCGGCTGAACCGTGTACGACTAAGTTTGGATGTCTTTGCCGGCCACGCCCGCGCCCTGAAGCGACGCCATCACGGCCGTGGTCCGCTCTGCATTCTGCTGCACCGCGTCCGAGGAATGCCGGGCGTTCGTCGTCACCGACAGCATCACCCGCGCCACATCCGGCTTTTCTTTAATTTCGCTATGCCCCAGCACTGTAATTCCCTGCGGCGAGGCGTACTGCGGCTGTAGGCTCTCCTGGCTCCGTACCCCGCCGGCACTCCCCAGCGCCAGCGCGGCCAGCGCACTCGCGAGTAAAATCTGCTTATTCATTCTGTACCCTTTCGTGATCGCCCTACCAATACTGCCACTGCGCCGTGTGCAGGACATAGACCCCCAGCAATAAGTTTGTTACCCCATGCGCCAGAATGCACGTCCAAAAGTTTCGCGTCAAACGCAGCAGACCGCACAAAGCCAGCCCGAAAATCGCCGCCGCTAGCCATTCCGGGTGAGACAGCGCGAACACGCCGCTACTGAGGAGAAGCGCGGCCACGGAAAATGTTCCCACCGGCACGCGCTTGAAGTCATCCATGTCCGTGACAAAGCGCAGCAGGAAGTTTCGGTAAAACAGTTCTTCCACCAGCGGCGCAACGACAACTAACCCAAGAAATCTCACCGCAAGAAACAGCAGAACGCCGAGCGGCGTGGCGATCTCGCGCGAGGGGTTGAATGCCATCCGGGTTCCCAGAAATGCAAAATGCGGCGTGTGCGCGTCCACAAAAATCCACAGGAAAAACAGCGCCGCCCCCAGTGCGGTCGCCACTGCCCACCCGCTCCCGCCGGGCCGCGCCTCCGGGAATGCCGCCCGCAATGCCATTAAGACCCCGCCGACCAGCGCGATTTTGACCGTGTAGAACACAGGATAGACCGAAAGCGGCAGACGGCTTTCAATCGTCGTCAGCAGCAGAAACAATCCAAACGGCAGCACATACGGCACCCAGGCCGGCAATTTAGCAATCATGCTGTCAGTATAAAGGAGAAGGGCAGGGGGCGTCAAGAGGCACCCACCTCCTTGCTTCACTCGTTCCTCATTCCGCAGGGGTCCTCCCGGAGCGGGAGGACGAAGAGGCCGGTAGTTGTAAGCTTACCCAAACTCTTCACCCTCCCGTTTCGGGAGGGTATCCGCAACTTGTTGCGGGGTGGGTTCTGGTATACTTTCCCTATGTCACCCATCGGCTGCTACGTTCACATCCCGTTCTGCGTCCGCAAGTGCGCCTACTGCGACTTCAACTCCTACTCCGGCTACACCGACGCTCACATCGCCCGCTACGTCCACGCGCTAACCCAAGAAATCCGCCAGGCCACGCCTGGCAAAACCGTAGACGCCGTCTTTTTCGGCGGCGGCACACCCACCGCCATCCCCGCCGACGACGAAGCCGCGCTCCTGAAGGCTATCCTAGACACCCTGCCCGTCACGCCCGATGCCGAAATCACCACTGAAGCCAATCCCGGCACGATGGATGTCCGGCACCTGTCGGTTCTCCGGGAAGCCGGCTTCAACCGCATCTCCTTCGGCGTCCAATCCTTCGACCCCGGCCTGCTCAAAACGATGGACCGTATCCACACCGCCGACGAAGCCAAAGCCGCTGTCCACGCCGCCCGCGCCGCCGGTTTCGAGAACGTCTCGCTCGATTTAATGTTCGCCCTGCCGCGCCAAACGCTGACCCACTGGCAGGACACGCTCCATCAAGCCCTCGAACTTGAAACCGACCACCTTTCCCTCTACTCGCTGATTGTCGAGGAAGGCACCGGCTTTTACACGCTCCAGCAAAAAGGCCGCCTCCCCCTGCCGAGCGACGACCTCGCCGCTGACATGTACGAGCTGGCCGTCGAAACCGCACAATCTCACGGCTACGCCCAGTACGAAATCGCCAATTACGCGAGGCCAGGCCACGAAAGCCGCCAAAACCTCCACTACTGGCGCAACAATTCCTACTACGGCTTCGGCTGCGGCGCAGCCTCCTACATAGATGGCACCCGCCGCATGAACCTCAAAACCCCCGCCCAGTACGCCGACGCCGTGAAAGCTAACGCCGACTTGACACTCTCTACCGAAACCCTCACTGCCGACGAAACAATGGCCGAGACAATAATGCTCGGCCTGCGCCTCACCCAAGAAGGCGTCAGCATCCCGCGCTTCATCGAACGCTTCGGCCTCGACCCGCGCCAGAAGTTCGCCGCCGAAATCGAAACCTTCACCCGTCGCGGCCTCCTCGAAGTTACCGAGACCGCGATCCGCCTCACCCCGCAAGGCGTCTTCCTCGCCAGCGAAGTCATGGTCGCATTTGTCTGAATGGAGAAAATGATGAGTGAGCCGATTGATTGGGATGAATTAGAACAAGAAAGGCAAGCGCGGCGTGATGCCGGCCTTCCCACCGTTTCTGTTTTAGAGATGGTTATCGGCGAAGACCGGATTCGAGAAGCAGTAGATTTCTATGTCGCTCACGCTTATCGGGACAGCACTGAGCTTGTGTTAAGCTTTTTGCGGCGGCTCCAGCCCTTGTCCGCAATACAGCGATGCTACGAAATTTATAAGACCAGCCCTGACATCAGAGACCGCCGCACCGTGCTCAGTTTGTTGTCGGACATCAAGGACGGGCGCACTCTGGAATGGGTCGAGGAATTTTTGACGGACTCCGACCCAACAATGCAGGAGGGGGGGATTAATCTGCTGGATCAGCTTTTGTTCGGCGGCGGCATCCGATATGACGAGGAAGCGATGGAAAAAGCGAAAGCATTGCTGGGCCTTGCTATGAAGCACGAGCATTTAGTCGTCCGTGAGAGGGCTACGTTTCTTCAAGAAAATGAAGCAAGACGGGAGGCCCGTGAGGCACAATATGACGCATACATGGCAGGTTTGCGGGAAGCATCATAAGCATCATGCTATAAATGGCACGGCTAATTAGCGCGGACGCTGAAAACTACCGCTTCGCGGCACTCGGAACGGATTGATCTTCTCTCAGCCCCGCGAAGCGGTGCTTTGCGGCGTCTGCGCCCAATAGCCGTGTGTTTTAACACATGGTCCTGATGGCATACTACCAGTCCGGCAGCTCCCCCGCCAGCATTCTGTGACCATAAACACCTGCACCCCCAAAATCCGCCCCGGCTAAGTTTGCGTCAGCAAAATTCGTGCTGTCCAAAGCCGCACCGCGAAAAATTGCGTTCTGCAAATCCGCACCGCGAAAGTCACACGTCTTGATATTACACTGGAGGAAGTTCGCGAAACGTAGGCTTGCATCGCGAAAATCAGCGACAAGGAAGCTGTGGCTGAAATTCGCTCCCGACAAATCCACGCCCCGAAGGTCGCAGACGGGTTCCTCTAATTCTAAGTAGCCGAAGTAACGCTCGCCGCTTCGGTAACGGCTGATAACCTCGCCCGCACTTTGCGGCGGTTCGTATTCGCTCATCTATCTTGCTCCCTGTCCGCGAAGGCGGACATTAGGCCTCTGCGCCCCACAGCGTAGGAATTCATTCCCACGCTCTTCCCGTTCCACGTTCTTTTCCACTCTTTATACCCCTTCGGGTACAATAGCAGGAGAAATGCGCCTGTACCCGATTAGCCTCAATCTCACCAGCCGCTTGTGTTTAGTCGTCGGCGGCGGCAAAGTGGCCGAGCGCAAGATTAAAGCGCTGCTCAAGGCAGGTGCATCGGTGCGTTTAGTTTCGCCGGAGGCGACAGATGGTTTGGTAGCAATAGCGGCGGCAGGCAGACTAGACTGGCGGCAGGAAGCGTATGCGTCAAATGGAACCGACGCACTGGACGGCGTGTTTTTAGTGATGGCCTGCACGGATAACCGCACCGTGAACGCCGAAGTGACCCGCAACGCGCAGGCGCAACAGTTGCTGACCCTGTGCGCCGATGATCCGGACGCCGGGAACTTCGTCTCGGCGGCGCAGATCACGCGCGGCGATCTGGTTTTGACCGTCTCGACCGGCGGCGGCAGCCCGACGCTGGCGGCGGTCCTGCGGGAGCGCCTGGAAGCCGAATTCGGGCCGGAATGGGCGGAGTTAGTAGAATTGATCAGCCGGCAGCGCGATTTTATCAAAACGAACTTCGACGAAGCCGCCCGAAAAGCCGCTGTCCGGCGCGTTTTAGACGACGCCGAAGTCCACCAACTCCTGCTGGCCGGCAAGCATTTAGAAGCGGAAGCGCGAATTCGACAATGTCTCTTTTAGTTCTCGGCATCAACCATACGTCCGCGCCCATTGAAGTGCGCGAAAAGCTGGCGTTTTTAGAACGTGACCTGCCGCGTGCTTTGACTACCCTCTCAGCCCTACCGCATGTTCAGGAAGGGGCGCTGCTGTCAACGTGTAATCGAACGGAAGCCTACGCTGTCGGAGAAACGGGCGCGGGACCGCTCGAAAATGGGCTGGCGGAGTTTCTTGCAGGCTGGCACGGGCTATCGCGGAGGGAGTTCGACGGCCATTTGTACTGCTACCGGGCCGGAGCCGCCGCAAACCACCTCTTTTCGGTATCGTCCGGGCTGGACTCGATGATACTCGGCGAGCCGGATATTCAGCGCCAGGTCAAGACGGCCCTGGAAGCCGCACAGTCGGCGAACAGTTTAGGAGCGCGGCTCAACCGGCTCTTCCAGGACGCGCTCGTCACCGGGAAGCGAACGCGCACGGAAACAGGAATCGCGCGGGGGACATTCTCAGTCGGTGCGGCAGCGGTCGAGCTTGCCACCCAAATCTTCGGCGAGTCTTTGGCCGGGCATACCGTGCTGGTCCTCGGCGCGGGCAAGATGAGCGAGGTGACCGCGAAGCATCTGCTATCGCGGGGTGCCCCGGCGGTGCTTGTCGCAAACCGCACTTACGAGAAAGCGGAAGCATTAGCCGCCCAGTTCGGCGGCACGGCACGGCGCTTCGACGATCTGCCGGCGCTTCTTGCGACTGCTGACATTGTGGTCTGCTCGACCGCCGCGCCGCATCCGGTTGTCACCCGCGATTTAGTGCAGTCGGCGATGCGTGTCCGCCGGGGCCGCCCGCTGTACCTGATTGACATCGCCGTTCCGCGCGATGTCGAAGCGTCGGTGGATGATCTGGAAAACGTTTATCTTTACAACATAGACCACTTGCAGGAGCTTGTCGCCGGAGCTAGGCACTCTCGCGCCGGGGAAGTGGTCCGCGCCCGCGAGATCGTGGAAGCGTCTACCGCTGAGTACCTGCGCTGGGAGCGGTCGCTGGAAGTCGCCCCGGTGATTGTCGCCGTCCGGCAGAAGCTGGACGCTGCCAGGCAGGCAGAGCTGGACCGCCTGAAAACGCGCCTGCCGGACCTGCCCGAAAAAGACTGGCGGGCGATTGAAGCCGCCTTCTCCGCGCTGACCAACAAAATCGCCCACCCGGCGATTGCCGCCCTGAAAGCCGCTCCCGAAACCGAGGTAGGCACCGCCGCTCTCGACGCCATCAGCCGCGCGTTCGGCGTGGAGGCGGAAGCCCCCACCCCCCACCCCTCTCCCGGCACGGGGGAGGGGTCGGTACGGAGTACCGGGGGTGGGGGTGATCTATGACTGAAGCCTTCTTTTTAATCGTTGCTGCTGCGGGCTACTTGTTCGGTTCAGCCGCTTACGGCGCGTTTCTCATGCTGCGCTTCCCCGTGCTGGCCCTAGCTGGCCGCGCCGCAACCATTCTGGCCGTCGTCCTGCACACGCTCGCCATCGGCCTGCACTGCGCCCATGTCCATCAAACGCCGTTCACGACGCCTGCCGAGACTTTGTCGGCGTCGGCCTGGACCATTGCACTGGCTTATCTCGTTCTGGAACTGCTGTTAAAGCCGAAGCCGACTGCGCTCGGCGCAATCGCCTTGCCCGCCGCCTTCTTATGCCTCTTCGCCGGGGCGTTTCTTGGCACAGCGCACCCTGCCGCGCTGGATACCGCCGACGCCGCGCTGCTCAACTCGCGTCTGGTCAGCCTGCATATCTTAGCCATTTTGTTCGCGTTCGGTCTTTTGGTCCTTGCCTTCGGCTGCGCGGCTCTGTACCTCACCCAATACCGGCTGCTGAAGCGCAAGCGCCTGTCGGGCGGCTTGTTCGGCAAGCTGCCGCCGCTGGCGCATCTGGACCAGCTCGCATTTGCTCTGGTCGCGTTTGCGTTTCCGTTGCTGACCGTCGGCCTCGCCGCCGGGTTTGTCGAGGCAGGGACCGGCGGCCTGCGCGGCGTTTGGGGCGCGGACCCCATGGTGCTGACTTCCGTCGTCACCTGGCTCGTCTACGGCGTCTATCTCACCCTGCACGCCGTCGCCCAGTGGCGCGGCCCGCGAGCCAATTACCTGCTGCTCGGCGGCCTGCTGGCAGCGGTGATCACTTATTTCATCCCGACCACGACCCATCGGTTCGGATGAACCCACCTGGCACAAGTGCCCGTCCTCCCGATACGCAGTAATGCGTAGCATAAACGGGAGGACAAAGAGGTTGTAATTATAGCCTATCCTAAACTCTTCACCCTCCCGCTTCGGGAGGGGCGGTGCTTGCACCGGGGTGGGTTCAGGAAACATTTATGCTGAAACGCGGATTATTTAAGAGCATCTTCCAAAAAGTAGACCAAATGGTCACGGGGCGGGGGAAGATCGACGAAGCGCTGTTTGAAGAGCTGGAAGAGTCTTTAATTGGTGCGGATTTGAACATCCACACGACCATGCGGGCGATGGGCGAGCTGCGGGCGATGGTCCAGGACAAGCGCCTGAACGACGCCCAGGACGTCACCGACTACTTGAAGCGCTTTTTGTGGGACACGCTCACCGGCGACAAGCACGACCTGCCGGAGCTGGCCGTTTCGGAGACAAACCCGACTGTGTATCTCGTCGTCGGCGTCAACGGCGTCGGCAAGACCACCTCCGTCGGCAAGTTGGCGTACATCCTAAAAAAGCAGAACAAGCGCGTTATTCTGGCGGCAGGAGACACGTTCCGCGCCGCCGCCACCGAGCAGCTTGTGCTGTGGGGCGAGCGCGTCGGGGTCGAAGTCATCACCGGCAAGTCCAACGCCGACCCCGCCGCCGTCGTTTTTGACGCCGTCCAAGCCGCCAAAGCCGCCAAAGCCGACTATTTGATCATAGACACGGCGGGACGCCTGCACAACAAAGCCAACCTCATGGAAGAGCTGAAAAAGATCGACCGCATTATCCAGCGCGAGCTGGGCGGGCGTTCCGCCGACGAAACCCTGCTGGTCCTCGACGCCACCACCGGCCAGAACGCCGTCAACCAGGCCCGCGAGTTCAAGAACGCCGTCTCAGTCACCGGCCTTATTCTTGCCAAGCTCGACGGGACCGCCAGAGGCGGCATCGTCATCACCATCAAGGACGAGCTGGGCGTCCCCATCAAGCTCATCGGCACCGGCGAGAAGATCGGCGACATCGAAGTCTTCAACCCACAAGCCTTCGTAGACGCGCTGTTTGAGTAAAGGCTGCTGAATGTGGCGCGAAGTCGTTGAGCCGTGCGACAAACAATATCACCCCCGGCATTGATGAGGGTAAATGAGGCGCTGTATCCAGCCCCGGATCGTGGTCAAACTCAAAGTATAACCACCTATCCCTGACCGCCTTTACTGAGACCTTAAATGAACAGTTCAATGAGTTTTGATGCCGGTTGGCTGAAACCGGCTGGATAGCTTTGAGAGACTCAAAGTTATTCCCCTGATCATAAAGCGAAAGCGACAAGTGCGGGTTTTCACCAAAAACTTTCGCACTGGATGTGCTGATAATGCGGACATGATACCGAACAAATCCTGCCTGCTGATGCGCTTTAATTTGGAACAGGAGTGGCGGAGCGGCCATGTGACCTGGTGTAAGAAGAGCAAAGACAGCGGCGGCTTGAGCCGCCGAGACAATGCTTGACAATAGGGCGGCTGCAAGAAGCAGTTTCAAGAAACGCAAGGTGACTGTCTCCTTTGTACTGCCGACTTCTTAACCTGCGCCTTCCGGGCAGCCAGTGCTGAAGGCAGGTTTCGTGCGCTTGCTGCCGCGAAGGCATTAGCCCGTAAGAACTTATGGGTCACGACTTAGCTTTTACTCGGAGGCCTTGCTGTTCGCGGCAGCGGCAGCCGCCGCGCGTGACCCGAAGATGTAGCCGAGAATAGACGTAAAAATCGGCAGCAGGGCGCGGGTCGCGAACAAGTCAAACAAGCTGGAAACCCGGCTGATGGCTTCGGCATTCAGCGCTTTGTAGTTGTCCAGAGCCGCCTGGTTCAAGGTCTGATAATTTGCAAGTGCGTCTTTCGCCTTCGACGGGTCGGTGATCACCGGCAGCGGCGGCAGGACCGGCGGCTTCGGGGCGGTTTGGAACCAGACGACGGCGACAAACACGATCACGCCGACAATCGCCACCCCAACCCCGATTGCCAGCCATAGCCCCGCCTGCTGCGTCGCCGTCAGCTTCTGAAGATCACTGACTGCTTCTCCCCCTTCCGCTTTTGCATCTTGCAGAATTTCAGTCCGCGGAACAACTTCTGCCTTTTCCTGGGCTTGGAAGGCTCTCGCTTTTATTTCCGAGTAATCTTCGTCCATGAGCGCTGTTCCCCTCAGCTTCAGCCCAACTAAGGCAGAATAATATCTTTGATCACCAATCCTTGATTGTCCGTGATCGAAACTTTGCGGTCTGCGTTGGTTGTTTCCTTGCTCAAATAAACATAGCTGGCAACTGCCTTGCGGATAATATCCGCTTTCGTTGTCCCCTGCTGCTTGGATGTATCAGCCAGCACTTTATCGAAGTCGCTGCTGAAATTGACGGAATACTGGGGCATTTTCGTTCTCCTTGTTCGGCAGCCATTTCCGGTTGCCAGTTCGATTATACCCAGCTTTTATGTAGAAACAAATTATATTTTGCTTTGATTTTGCTTCATTTGAGCGAGGAGCTGTTTTTTCCGGTCCGCCTCACGCTTCTGAGAATGAAGCGTCAGCGCGAGCTGTCCGTAGCTGACCACCATTGCACTGCACACCAGAATGAACTGGTAAATCCGGCGGTGCGGCGCATTCCAGTGGTGCCAGGCGGAAAAGTCGAGCGCCGAAATCGCACAAAGCAAAAGAGGGCCGAAGGCTTTTCTTGGAGCAAGAAGCACTTCGTTCCGCTTCCAAAAGGTCAAGCGTGCGGCAATCAGCAGGCTTACCAGCAGGAACACGCCGGCATCAATTGTGTCAAAGATATTTATTGCTTTTCCCCTTCCTCCCGCCTTTTCCGCTGCATTAGACCTCTTGCGTAAGTCGTGGTACGCCGCCCAGATTGGAAATCCAGGTCTTCTGCAAAGCGATTGTCCGCTTGCGCGGACATAATGATAGCAAGACTTGTAACTCTTCTGTCTGCGAAGGCAGGCAATCGCACTTCAAAAGCCCTAGTCTTCAGACCAGGGGATCACGCAATCAGACTCCGAGTCCCGCGAAGCGGTACTTCGTGGCGTCCACGCCGCATAGCCATGCAATTTATTGCATGGTCCGAACAACGCATGGTTCCAAACGGTTCTTATTGATATGGCCGCAGATGACGCGGCGGCATGACTTGCTTCAATTCCAGATTGGACATCAGACTCGCCGCAAACCGCTCGGCTTGCATTTTGCTGGAAAATCGTTCTAACGTCACGTTGCCCTTGCCGCCCCACCACGTCACGCCGACGCAGAAGTACGCCGATTTTCCTTGCGTCCGGCCAATATAGACGCCCCAAAAGTCCGAGACCGGACCAGAGCGGATTTGAGCAGAAAATGGCGAGCCTTTGACCAGGCGATAGGTTCTTTGATCTAAGTCAAAATAAACGTCATCCGGGCCGGAAAACCAGAACGCAAGTGCGCTAAGGCAGAGAAAAAAGAGCAGGCCGAACACGCAGCCGCTGAGGTTGACAGCCTGCCCTTGCAGGAAAACCAACCAGAGCAGCACAGGAATACCCAACGCAATCAAGCTGCTGACGACAAACAATATCCGAAGCCAGCACGGTTTCAGGAAGGTCATAGCTTGCGGCTTCATCACTCACTCCCCGACAATCTCCGCCAGTCGGTCTACCATCTTGGACAGGACGCCGAAGGCTCGCTGGATGGGTTCGGGCGAGGTCATGTCAATCCCGGCGAGCTTCAAGGCATCCAGCGGGTACAGCGAGCCGCCGGCCTTCAGAAACGAGAGGTAACGCTCGGCGGCGGGAGCGCCTTCCGTGCGGACATCTTCGGCCAGCGCATTGGCGGCGGAAATGCCGGTAGCGTACTGGTAGACGTAGAACGGCGCGTACAGATGGCTGAACTCGGCCCAGGTGATGCCGAGACGCGCTTCGTCTATCTCGACAAGGCCGCCGTAGCCTTCGCGGAAGAACCCGGCCAGCGTCTGCCCCATGCCGTCAGCGGTCAAGGCTTCGCCGCGCTCAATTCTCTCGTGGCAGTCTCTTTCAAACCGGGCCAGTGTCGGCATCACGAACAAGTAACGGTGGAAATTGGAGATGGCTTCTTCGATAATCGCCAGTGTCTGGTCGCGATCGGTGACGGTGTCGAGCAGATGGCCGCGTACCAGCGCCTGGTCGAAATTGGACGCGACTTCGGCGACAAATAGGGAGTAGCCGGAATAAATCGGCGGCTGGTTCTGCCAGGTCAGATACGAGTGCATAGAGTGGCCCAGCTCGTGCGCCAACGTGCTGACCGAGAACAAGTCATCCCGATAATTCATCATGATGAACGGGTAGGTTCCGGGCATTCCCGACGAAAACGCGCCGCTGCCTTTGCCGATGTTCGGCTCCCGGTCTACCCAGCGGTCCTGTTCCAGTCCCCGGCGCATGGCGGAAACGTAATTACTGCCGAGCGGAGCCATGCCATCGCAGATAAGATCAGTCGCTTCGGCAAACGAGATCGGCGTCTCCATCCGGGGCATCGGCGCGGGAACAGCGTCGGCGGGGACATCCGAGCAGTACAGCGTTTCGACGCCGAGGCCCTTCTTTAATAGACTCCAGTAGCGGTGCCAGATGGGCAGGTTTTCGTGGAACGTAGACAGAAGCGTATCAAACACCTCGCGCGGAATGGCGTTCGGCGCAAGCGACGCTTCTAAGGCCGACGGATACCGCCGGGCGCGGCTTCCGAACACACTTTGCTTGACCCGGCCGCTGAGGCACGCTGCCAGCGTGTTCTTGACGCTTAAATGCCCGTCGGCATACGACTCCCACGCGGCCTTGCGGACCGATTGGTCGGGGTGACGCAAGAGATCGGCAATGGTTCCCTGTGCGACTTCATGCACGGTCCCGGCGGCGTCGGTGACAGGCGCGAATTTGATGTCGGCGTCAGTCAGCACGCCCGCCGCCGTGCCGAGCGCGGACAGCGGCTCGGACACTTGGGCCAGAAGCGCTTCGACTTCTTCCGACCGCACATGGTCCCGGCGGCGGGCCAGCGTATCAAAGTAGTGGGCGTAGAGGCCAAGCGTAGGCGTTTCCGCTGTCCACTGCGTCAGCGTGTTCGGGTCAAGGGCCAGCAGCTCCGGCTCGTAGAATGCGGCTGCCGACGCGGACCGGGCCGACAGCCCGCCCGCACGGCTGGCAAGCGCGGCGGCGGCCTGGTCGCCGGTGTCGCCCGCCCGCTGCATACTTGCGTACAGGCCCAATCGCCGCACGGCCAGCCCAACTTCGGTCCGCCTTGCCAGCGCGTCCGCCAGCGTGTCCGGCGACTCGCCGAGACGCCCGGCGTAGTCGGCAAAACCCGCCAGCAGGCTGCCGACCCGCACAAATTCGGCTTCCCAGGCGTCCCGCGATAAGAAGACGCTTTCTACATTCCAAGTCTTTTCACGCGGCACATCCTGCCGCCGGGCCAGCATTAGCTCGGTCATAGTTGACGATTCCCTTCAGATTTAAGGTAAGTGTAGCACGACGAGGAGACGTGGAGCATAGCAATGATCCGCTTCTGCATCGGCATTGTATTAGCATTGTCACGATTACTTCGCATCAACGCATAGTCTTGAAACGCACGACCCCGCAAGTCGTTACCCGACAATCTCCGCCAGTCGGTCTACCATCTTGGACAGGACGCCGAAGGCTCGCTGGATGGGTTCGGGCGAGGTCATGTCAATCCCGGCGAGCTTCAAGGCATCCAGCGGGTACAGCGAGCCGCCGGCCTTCAGAAACGAGAGGTAACGCTCGGCGGCGGGAGCGCCTTCGGTACGGACATCTTCAGCCAGTGCGTTCGCTGCGGAGATGCCGGTCACATACTGATACACATAGAACGGCGCGTACAAATGGCTGAACTCAGCCCAAGTGATGCCGAGACGCGCTTCGTCTATCTCGACGTGGCCCCCGTAGCCCTCACGGAAGAACCCGGCGAGAGTGGCACCCATCCTGTCGGCAGTCAAGGCTTCGCCGCGCTCGATTTTTTCGTAGCAGTCTAATTCGAACCGGGCCAGCGTCGGCATCACGAACAAATATTCGTGGAAGTTTGAGATGGCTTCTTCGATAATCGCCAGTGTCTGGTCGCGGCCTGTAACGGTATCCAGCAAGTGACCACGCACCAGAGCCTGATTGTAGTTCGAGGCGACCTCCGCAGCAAACAGCGAGTAAATAGAATTGCTCGTCGGCTGGTTCTGCCAGGTGAGGTACGAGTGCATGGAGTGGCCCAGCTCATGGGCCAGGGTGCTGACCGAGAACAAGTCGTCGCGGAAGTTCATCATGATGAACGGATGCGACCCCGGCATTCCCCACGAGAACGCACCGCTGCCCTTGCCCTGGTTCGGCGCGTAGTCCACCCAGCGGTCCTGCAAAAGACCCTGACGCAGGACACTAACATACTCGCCGCCCAGCGGGGCCATGCCGGCGCAAATCAGTTCGGCGGCCTCGGTGAACAAAATCGGCTTCTCCGACTTCGGCATCGGCGCAGGCACCATAATCGCAGGCACATCGCAGCAGTACAGGGTCTCGACCCCAAGCCCC
Organism: uncultured Armatimonadales bacterium; assembly: GCA_964236795.1. Lineage (GTDB taxonomy): Bacteria > Armatimonadota > Armatimonadia > Armatimonadales > Capsulimonadaceae > JANXMY01. The sequence goes on from CAXSFV010000046.1 coordinate 20,212, forward strand.
TTCTTTAACAGCCCCCAGTACCGATGCCATATCGGGAGATGCTCCCGGAATGTGGATAAGGACGTGTCAAAAACCGCACGCGGAATTGCGTCCGGCGCAAGTGCCGCTTCCAGCGCCGATGGATAATGCCGGGCGCGGCTGGAAAAAACAACTTGCTTGACTCGCCCACTACAACAGGTCGCCAGCGTGTTCTTAACGTCCAAATACCCGTCGGCGTAGCTTTCCCATGCCGCTTTTCGGACAGCCTGATCGCCGTGCCGCAGCAAATCGGCGATGGTTCCCTGCGCGACTTCAAGCAATACCCCGGCGGCATCCGTCACGGGCGCAAACTTAAGGTCGGCGTTTACCAAGACACTTGCAGTCTCTGCAATCGCCGTCAGCGGCTCGGAGACCTGCGCCAGCAGGACTTCGACTTCTTCCGAGCGCACATGGTCCCGGCGGCGGGCCAGGGTGTCAAAGTAGTGTGCGTACTGCGCTAAATCCGGCGTGTGCCTGACCCAGCCAGTCAGCGTCTTTGGGTCCAATGCCAGCAGTTCCGGCTCATAAAACGCCGTCGTGGATGCAAACTGTGCTGAGAGGCCGTCCGTCCGGCTGCAAAGTGTGCTTGCAGTTTGACTGCCGGTGTCGCCAAAGCGGAGCATCATCGCGTACAAGACAAGCCTATCTACAGCAAGCTCGACATCAGACCGCCAGGCAAGCGCCGCCGTCAGGATTTCCGGCGCGTCGCTGAGACGCCCCGCGTAGTCGGCAAACCCGGCCAGCAGGCCGCCGACGCGGACAAACTCGGCTTCCCAAGCGTCCACCGACGGGAACACGCTCTCCACATTCCAGGTCTTTTCCAGCGGCACATCCTGCCGCCGGGCCAGCATCTCAGTCATCAGTTGTTCTCCTACTCTTTGTCCCCTGGACAGGCGGCAATTCTGATTGCCTTCCAGCGCGGACGTTCACATCCGCGTCTTTCAGCCTCGCTTTCTTACTCCGTCGCCTGCAACACATACAAAACGCCGTTGGTCGCGGCGCACGCCAAATAATCCCCGTACAAGGCTGGGCCTGCTGTGCCGAGCCGCGTGCCGGGCGACGTTTCATACGCCCGCCGAACGGCATATTCCGCGTCCAGCGAGTACAAAAAGCCGTCGTCCGCGCCGGCAAAGACCGTGTGGCCGCTGCACACCGGCGACGACCGCAGGGGGGCGGAGCTGACCCGCTTGGAGCGGACTAAGTTGCCGCTTCCCGCCGCGACGACGTGCAGAAAACCGTCGTCGCACGGCACAAACAGCAGGCCGCCGTCGGCGGACAGCGCGGGCGTCGCGGAAATGCCGCGCGACGACACAGATGTCTGCCATTTGATCTCTCCCGTTGCCGTTTGGAGCGCGTACACCATGCCGGCCTTCGTCGCGGCATACACGACGCCGTCCCGCACCAGCGGCGCGGCATCAAACGGTCCGTTTGTCTTGATTCGCCAAACTTCCGCGCCCGTACCTAAATGGAAGGCCCACACTTCTTCCGTGTCCCCAGCCACAAACACCCCGCCGCCCCAGACCGCCGGGGCCGTATCCGACTGCCCGCCGAGCGGCAGTGTCCGCAGAACCGTCCCCGCAAGGCGATCCAAGACCGCCAGCGCGTCGCCCGCCGGGACGATCAACAGATCGTCGCTGAGCGTCAGGCCGCCGTAGACTGGCCCGCGAACTTTCGTTTCCCAGCGGCGCGTCCCGCGAATGGCGTCCATCGCCAGCACCGAGCCGCCGAGGGTCGCCGCGTACAGCAGGCCGTCCTCCGACAAGGCCAGGGCGCCCCGGTCGGGATACAGGCCCGATGAGTCCGGCAAATCGAAATCCCAAAGCGCGGCGCCGGTCGCCAGATCAAACGCATACAGCGCGGACTTGTTTCCCGCTGTGTCAATCCCAGACGCGATGACCATGCCGAACGCCGCCAGCGGGGCGCTCCATTCTAAAGCCTCAGCAGCCCGCGCCGGAGCAAACGACGGGAACGACCACCGCCGGGCCAGATGTGTCCCCAGCGTTTTGTTTCCGCTCAGGGCATGAGAAGCGTCGCCGCCCGGCGACATCCGCCAGTCGCTTTCCGTTCGCAGCACATGCGCCGAAGACAGCCGGCACACGGCCGCAAGCCAGGTGTTCGGCGTCCCGCAGACCCGGCACAGGCGTATCCGCTCCCCGCACCGGCGGCACTCCGTCGCTCCTTCCGGCAGGTCGGCGGCGCAGTGCGGGCAGTTTGAGAGCGGCGGCAGCACCGCAATCGAAAGCTCCAGATCGGATGGCAGATCAGCGGCGTCGAGCGCCGACACGGCTAAATACTGCCCGAACAGCGAGACAGTCGCCGCCGCGAGGGCCGCATGTCCCGCCTTCTCCGGCCTCAGCTCCGCCGTCACCGCCTGCATCTCCGCTGGGGCCAGCGCAAACTCCGACGGATAAATCTCCAGCCACGGCACCGGCGACTTGACCCCGACATGCAGCACCGCCCGCCCGCTGT
>CAXSFV010000047.1:0-21877 GCA_964236795.1 uncultured Armatimonadales bacterium
TATTTGTTTCTCTTGCCCTTCCCTAACAGGGGAGGGAGCAGATACGAAGTAATGCTGAAGGCATAGGGACGAGCGGGAGGGGTTCTACTTCCCTTCCTTCGCCAGCCAGTCTGCGTAGTTCGGACGCGGCAGGTCAAACAAATCCGTCGTGCGGACGTACCAGCCGCCGCCGTGCATCCGCCCAATCAGCTCCAACTTCTCCGCGTGGACGTGTAACTTTTCCCCATCCACAAACTCATCGCCGATGTGCAGGTAAACTACCTCGCCCAGCACGATTCGGTTATCGCCAATCTCGACAATCGAATGCAGGCGGCACTCCAAGCTCACCCGCGCTTCCGCAAGACGCGGTGCGGCGACCCGGACGGAGGGGGCTGGAGTGAGATGCGCGGCGTCCAGCTCGCTCTCGCCCGCCGGGAAGTCAATCGCGCAGGTGTTCATCGCGTCGGCGAGGCCGGCGTGAACGAGATTGACCGCAAACTCCCCGGTCCGCACGATATTTGCGCGGCTATCTTTCGGCGTTTGCGCGTCTTTGTTCGTGATCCCCAGCGCAACGACCGGCGGACTGCTCCCCAGCAGATTAAAGAACGAAAACGGCGCGGCATTCACCGTGCCGTTCTCGTCCAAAGTCGAGACCAGCGCAATCGGACGCGGCAGGACCACGCTTGCCAGCAGCTTATAAGACTGCCCCGTGTCCATTGTGTCAATTGGAAATTCCATGAAACTACTTTCCCGGCGCCCGGTGGCGCAGGCGGTCTAAAGCCACGGCGGCGATGATGACAATGCCGATGATGATCTGCTGAACATACGCAGGCCAGCCCATCTGCTGGGAGCCGTTGCGGAGAAGCGCCATGATGAGGGCGCCGAGAAGTGAGCCCAACACGGACCCTTCGCCGCCCGACAAGCTGCCGCCGCCGATGACGACGGCGGCGATGACGTCAAGCTCGGCCCCAATGTCTACCGTCGGGTCGCCCTGGGACAGACGCCCGAACTGCAAGGCACCGGCCAGGCCGAAGAACAGCCCGGCGAGGGCGTAGATGGCGATTTTGAGGCGGTCTACCCGAAGGCCCGACAGGCGTGATGTGGTCTCGTTCGAGCCGATGGCGACAATGTAGCGGCCCAGCACGGTCTGGCGCAGAATAATCGCCGTCACGAAGCCCAGTGCAATCGTAATCCAAACGCCGGGCGTGACCAAAAGCCAGGCGGGGTTCGGGAATGTCGCCGCAAGGCCCGTAATCCAGTAGCCCGGCGCGTTGACGGCCTGCTCGCTTGCCAGCCAGCTCGCCATGCCGCGCAGGATGCCGAGCATGCCCAAAGTCACGATAAACGGGGTGACGCGCAGCTTTGTAATCAGTGATCCATTGACTGCGCCGGTGACGCCGCCGGCGACAATCGCCGCCAGCACGGCGAGGCCCGGCGGGACGTGTTTGTTGATCAGAATGGCCACGACCACGCTGGTCAGCGCGAACACCGAGCCGACCGACAAGTCAATGCCGCCGCTGATAATGATCAGCGTCATGCCGAGAGCGCCGAGGCCGACAATGACGGTCTGGGTAGCGACACCCCGGAAGTTGTCGAGGCTGAGGAAAGTTGCGCGAATGTCCGGCGACAGCGAAAACAGGCCGATGACCAGGGCCAGCCCGATAAAGGGGCCGAGGACGGCCAGAAGCTGCTGCGGGGAGCGCGGGGCGGCGGCTTTTTCCGAGTCGGTGGAAGGCGCGGCGGGCGTGCTGACACTCATGGGCGGTTCTTTCTTGGGATGGGCCTAAAACCGCCCCCCAGCCCCCAATAATGGGGGAGCCAGATGAAGACAAGAATATCGTGCGTTCCATATTGCTCCCCCACTATTGGGGGCTGGGGGGCTTCGGGGGCTTACTTCAAATACTGCGCCACCGGCGGGTTCAGATATTCCTGCATGGCAGGCTGGTTCATGTTGTCCGCCGTCACCAGCGCAACGCCCGTGTCCACGCTCTTCGGGACTGTTTTGCCTTGAATGGTGCTGACCAGCGTTGTGACGCCGATTTCACCCATCTTGAACGGGTTTTGAACAACGATGCCCTGGATCTCGCCTGCTTTCAGCGCGGCAACCAGGTCCGGGGCGGCGTCAAAACCGACAAACTTGACTTTGTTCAGCAGGCGTGCGTCTTTCAGCGCGGCGTACATGCCGCGCGTGTTGGATTCGTTGGACGCAAACACACCGTCGGTCTGTGTGCCGTACCGGGCCAGCAGGTTCTGCGAGGTTTTGTTTGCGGTATCGGAGGTCGGGCCGCCGTACTGGTTGGACGACAGTACGGTGATGCCGGGGAACTTTTTAATTGCGGTCAAAAAGCCGAGCTCCCGTGCTTCGGTGCTGGCCGACCCTTGCGCGTAAGCCAGGACAATCACCCGGCCTTTGCCGTTCAAGAGCTTGCCCATCTCGGCACCCGCCAGCTCGCCGCCTTTTTCGTTGTCGGTGGCGCAGAAGGACGAGTACGCGGTGGTATTGAGCGACGAGTCAATGATCACGACCGGGATTTTGTGAGAAACAGCGTCCTGCACTGGGGTCACGAGAGCGTCTTTGTCGAGAGGAGCCAGCACCATGCCGGAGACATGCTGGGTAATAAACGTTTCAATGATGTTGACCTGCCCATTGCGGTCCCCTTCGCTTTCGGTGCCTTTCCACAGGATATTGATCGGCGTTCCCGTTTTCGCCAGGTCTTCCTGGGCTTTCAATGCACCGGCGTGAATAGATTTCCAGTATTCGTGGGACGTGCCTTTCGGGATGACGGCGATTTGCAGCGCCCCGCTCCCGCCGCCCGCCGGAGCCGTCCCGCCGGACGAGTTCGAGGCGCTGTGCTGGCCGCAGCCTGCGAGCAGTACGATTAGCCCGGCGGCGAGGCCGAACTTACTTTTTTGTGCTGTGCTTCTGCTCATTCTGCTTCTCTGCAATGTGTTTGCTCCTTGTGCGTGTGTTTGTTCATTAGGAGACCTACCCCGCCAGCGCAAGCTGGCCGACTTTCTCCTGGGTGGCCTCGCTGCGCGGCAATGCCCCGGCGACCCGGCCGTCGCGGACGACGATGATGCGGTCGGCCATGCCCAGCACTTCCGGCAGCTCCGACGAGATCATCAAAATTGCGGCGCCGTCCCGCGCGAGGTCGTTCATAATGCCGTAAATCTCGCGCTTCGCCCCAACATCAATCCCGCGCGTCGGCTCGTCTAGGATTAAGAGCTTCAGCGGGGTCTCCAGCCACTTTCCTAAGACCACTTTCTGCTGGTTGCCGCCCGACAAGTTCCCCACCCGCTGCTCCACCGACGGCGTCCGCACCCGCAGGCGCTTGACGCTGCTTTGCGCTTCCGCCCGCTCCCTGCCGCGCCGGACAAATCCAAGCTGCGAGACTTTTTCGAGAGACGCCAGCGAGATGTTCTCGCGCACCGGCAGGCTCAGGACAACGCCCTGTTCTTTGCGGTCTTCGGTCACAAAGCCGATCCCGGCCCTAATCGCATCGCTCGGCGAGTGCGGGTGGAACGGCTTGCCGTCGAGGGTCACGTCGCCCGAAGTCCACGGATCCGCGCCGAACAGGCAGCGGGCAATCTCCGTCCGGCCCGACCCGACCAGCCCGGCTAGGGCAACCACTTCCCCGGCATGGACCGAAAAGCTGATGTCGTCCAAAACGCCTCGGCGCCCTAAATGCTTGACTTCCAGCACGGGACGCCCGGCTAGGAGAATTTCTTTGGGGTACGTCTCGTCTAAGTCGCGCCCGACCATCAAGCGAATGACATCGTCGCGCCCAATCTCGCCGACCGGGGCCGAGCCGACAATTTTGCCGTCGCGCAGCACGGTTACGGCGTCGGCGATTTGAAACACTTCATCCATGCGGTGCGAGATATAAACAATCGCGATGCCCTGGGCCTGCAAGCGCCGGATGAGGCGCCACAGATTTTCCAGCTCATGGGCCGTGAGCGTCGCCGACGGCTCATCCATCGCCAAGACCCGCGCTTTGCGGCTCGTGGCTTTGGCGATCTCGACCATCTGCCGCTGAGCGACCGACAGCGTCCCGACTAAAGTGCGGACATCGAGCGGCATTCCGAGATCGCCCATGATCGCCGCCGCGTCCCGGCGCATCTTCCGCCCGTCAATCCAGCCCGGCGCGAGGCGCGGCTCGCGTCCTAAATAAATGTTGTCGGCGATAGACAAATGGGGCGCAAGGTTAAGCTCCTGGTAGATGATCCCGATGCCCAGCTCCATCGCCTGCTGCGGCGTTTTGGTTTCAACTTCTTTTCCGTCCAGCAGAATAGTCCCGGCGTCGGCGTCCAGCGCCCCGGCGAGAATTTTCATCAGCGTAGACTTGCCCGCGCCGTTTTCGCCCATCAGGGCCAAGACTTGACCCGGCAGGACCGACAGCGAAACGTCGTCCAGCACCCGGACACCGGGAAACGATTTGCGGATGCCGCGCATTTCCAGCGTCGGCACCGGGGGCGGAGCAGGTAGCGTCAATGACATAGCAGGGCAATTATATCCTTGACACTGTTTTTCCTGCTTTTGCGGCGATTTTTTCAGTAGAAAGCCCCCCGCCGGCGCACCGAAAGCCGGGCGATGCGGGTGGCGGGCCGCTGAAGCTTGCCGCCGCTATCGCTCCACACTGCCGCCGGACGCGAAGAAGGCCGTGTCCTGCCGCCATCGGCCCGCCTCCACGCCTGTCACGGGCAGGGCTAATGTGCAGCGCGGCCCGGCCAGAACGCTGGTGTTGACGGTCCGGTTCTGCTTCGCACCCAGCAGCTCCTCGCCGTCGAGCAAAAAAACGCATTCCGCGCCCATGTTGGTCAGCGTCGGCACACTCCCGCCGACGCTTTCTTCTTCAATAGTGACAGTGCCTGCCGCCAGCCCCGCTTCCAGCAGCATGTACGCCGTGCGCCCGAAATCCGCTTCAAGCAGCGGATAGACGCACAAGCCGCTGTGCTTCTTCGGCCTGCCGACTTTTAAGTTTTCCAGCCGCTCCTGCCACGGCGCGGCAACTGTTGTTTCTTCTGTGATAGTATCTGTCGTCATGGGTTGCATTCCTTCCGGTGCCTGTGTTATGATACGTCTAACTTACTCAGGCGTTTTCGGCAAAAGCGGAAATTGAGGAAAGATGCCCTGAAAAGACCCAAATTTCCAATCTCGCAATTATATGATGAGGCAGTTTACAAATGACCCCCAAACGCCGGATTTTCTGTTTCCGCTGCACGGCAGGCACACCCGGACCGAAACGGTGACGACGCAGCTTGCTGCGCGGCCTGAGCCGGGCGGCGGTTCTGCGGCGAGCGGAGGAAACGAAGAACCGTCGGCTGGAACGGGAAACACTGGCCGCTCTCGTGCGCGGCTTTCTACGGACGGGAAATCAAGACGGTGCCGATGTGTCTCGCTGCTCCTGCTCAAACGAGTCAGCGGGGCGGTTACAGCGAAAATGGCGGCCTAGGCGGGACTGACGGCGGAAGACTCCGGTAGGACGCCTCTCCTAGCGAGGAGTTGAAAACTCCTCGTTCTTCGTGCTTAGCGATAATTACTTATGACTGAAATACGCAGAAAAGCGCGGCAGCGGCGGCGCGAGATTGGATTGGAACTGGACGCGCCTCTCACAGCGGAAGCCGTGATCGGGGCGTGCCTTTTAGCGCTGGGACTGGAGCGTGAGCTTGCCGCTCCAAGTGACCCGGTGCTGGCCGGCGCGATTGCCGTGGTGGACCTCCAGATGGGCTTGATTATGCAGGACAGCACGCGCTCCCTGCCGGAGCAGAGCTTTGATGCCGCGCATGAGATTGCCCACGTCTGGCTGCACCGGGATTCGGCGCATGGGGCACAGCACGCCTGCACGCCCGCTGACGTCAGCCCGGATGGCACCGGCGAAGTTCCGGGCAGCGCACTCAGCAAAGTAGACGGCTATTCGCCGCAGCAGCGGCGTGAGCACGAGGCCAACGAGTTTGCTGCCGAGCTGCTCCTGCCCGGCCCGCTGGCGCACGCGCTGTTCTTTGGAGAAGGCTTGACGTCGGAAGTGATTGCACAGCAGTTAGGGCTGCCGCCGGGGCTGGTCCAGACCCAGCTTGCCGACACCCTGCTTCTGCCGCCGCTTTCGGAAACAGAAGACGCGGAAATGCCGGGGTCGGCGGCGGTGACGCTTGACGAGTTCCAGCAGCAGGCGGCGGAAGCGCCGTGCGGGCCGCTGCTGGTCGGGGCTGGGCCGGGAACAGGAAAGACGAAAACGCTGGTCGGGCGTTGCCGATTTTTGACGCTGTCGCTTGGCGTTCCCGCCGAAAAGATACTCGCGCTGACGTTTTCCCGCAAAGCCGCGTCCGAGATGAAGCAGCGATTAGTCGCAGCGGGGGTCGGCACCGAGAACGTGGGTCCCTGGGTCGGGACATTCCATGCGTTCGGCTTAGAAGTGCTGCGCCGGTTCGGCAACCGCGTCGGCTTGCCCGCTGAGATCAAGCTGCTGGACCAGCTCGACGCGGTGACGCTGCTGGAAAACCATCTGGCGGAGCTAAATTTAGATGCGCTGGACAATCTGTACAATCCGGCCATCCATCTCGGCGGCATCCTGCGGCAGATCGGGCGGGCGAAAGACGAGCTATGCTCGCCGGAGCGCTATGCGGAGCTGTGCCGGGCCATGCAGGCGGCGGCGGACGCAGAAGCGGCGGCGCTTGCGGCGAAGCCCGGCAAGATCTTGGTGCGCGAGCAGGACGCGGTGGACAAAGCGGTGGAGAACGCTAAGAAAGCGGGGGAGGTGGCCCGCTGCTACAGCGTCTACGAGCGGCTTTTGCAGGAGAACGGCTACTTGGACTTTGGGGACCTCATCTGCCGGACGGCGCGGCTGCTGGAAGACCGCCCGGACGTTCTTGCGCTCTTGCAGGCCGAGTATCCGCAGGTGCTGGCCGATGAATATCAGGACGTCAACCGGGCCTGCGCCCATTTGGTCCGTCTGCTGGCCGGGGACACGGCGGCGGGGCTGTGGGCGGTCGGCGACCACCGGCAGAGCATTTACCAGTTTCAGGGCGCGTCGCCGGCGAATGTCGCCGCGTTTGAGCGGGATTATCCGGCGGGGCAGCGGCTGGAACTCGGCATCAATTATCGCTCGCGCTCACCGATTGTCGAGACGTTCGGCCTCGCGGCGGCAAGCGCCGAGCCTGACTTTACGCCGTGGCAGTCGCACCGGGGCTGCGCCGATGCAGGCGCGTTCCCGGCGGTGACGCTGGCCGTGTCGCCGGATGACGCCGGGCAGGCGGCGGGCATTGCCAAAGCCATAGAAGAGTTACGCGCGGCGGGTTGGGGTTACAAAAGTCAGGCGATTTTGTGCCGGACGCATTCCCAGGCCGCCATGCTGGCGGCAGAACTGTTGGAGCGTGACGTTCCCATGCTGTACCTCGGCGCTCTGCTGGAGCGCCCGGAAGTCAAAGATTTGCTTTGCCTGCTGTCTCTGCTCTCCGACCCGTCGGGGTCGGCGCTGGCGCGGGTTGCCGCCTGGCCTGAGTATGCAGTCCCGCAGGCCGAGTCGCTGGCGCTGCTGACCCAAATCCGGCGCGAAGAAACGCCGCTTTTAGACGCCCTGCAAGACGCCTCTTTGCCTCCGGGACTGGGCCGGTTAGGCCGGCATCTGGCGGAGCTTGACACGATGGACGACGACCCGGCGGCCCTGCTGCGGCATTATTTATTCGGCCTGTCCCGGTACCTGTACCGGCTGGCCGGGCGCGAGCCGAAGCTGTTCCGTCAAACCGCGCAGAAGCTGGCGCTTCATCAACTGCTGGGCCTGGCGGCGGGCTTTGACAAGCGTTTAATTGCGCCGAAGACGGAGCCGGGACTGCCGGGCAGGACCCGCGCATTTTTAAGCCACCTGCGGCGCGTCTCGGCGGCGGGCGCAGGTCCGCGCGGGGCTTTGCCGCCGGAAGCCGAAGCGCTTGATGCTGTCCGTCTGCTCACGGCCCATGCTGCCAAAGGCTTGGAGTTCCCTGTTGTCTTTGTTCCCAATCTCGGCGCGGGCCAGTTTCCGGCGCGAGGACGGCATGACGGCATCCCGGAGCCGCCGGACCTTGCCGAGACGTGCGGCGATGCTTTAGACGAAGAAGCCTGCTTGTTCTTTGTCGCCCTGTCCCGCGCCCGCGAGCATTTAATTGTCTCGCGGGCCGAGACCCGCAGCGGCAGCGAGAAGCCGATAGCCCCGTCGCCCCTGCTCGCGTGCCTCGGCCCGCTCCCCGAAACCCCCTGGCCTGCCGGGCGCGAACACACGGACGAGACGCCGAACGCCCCTGCCCTGCCTTCCGGTCCCCTGCCGGAGTACTCGCAGTCGGCCTTAGAAAGCTACGGGCGCTGCCCGCGCCAGTATTATTACGCCCATGTCCTGAAGCTGCCGGGCGCGTTTTTAGGAGGCGGCTACCCGCAGTTTTTGTCTTGCGTCCGGCAAACGCTGAACTGGCGGGAAGACCAGCACGCGAAGAGCGAAATCGTCACCGAAAACGCACTGCGGGAGAAGCTGGAAGCCGTCTGGGCCGAATCGGGACCCATCGGCCACCTGCACGAAGACAAATACTTAGCGTCCGCGCGTCAGATGCTGGGCTTTGCCGGGCTTCTCGCCTCGGACACCGAGCAGAAGATGGATACGCGAACACTGAAAGCGACGCTTTTGAATTGCCGAGTCTCGGTTCGGCCCGACGTGCTGCGCGTGGACGCCGCCGACGGCTCGCTCCTCGTCGCCCGCCGCCTGACGGGGAAGCCCGGCAAAGACGACCACACGGACAAGCGGCTCGCGCTGTACCGCCGTGCGGCATCGGAGACGCACCCGGACAAGCCTGTCCGCGTGGCCCTGCACTACCTCGCGGGCGGCACGGCCGTCCCCGTAGACCCGCCGCAGACCAAGCAGCAGCTCAAATGGGAAGAAGGCCGGGTCGCCAAGTACGACGAAGCCGCGTCCGGCATCCACTTAGGGGTGTTCGGCGCGGAACCCGGCGATGAATGCGCGAACTGCGCGTATCACTTGCTCTGCCCGGAGTAGCAGTGGTTGGCAAAACGAAGCAGCGGGGGATAGGTACTACCTGTCCCCCGCTGCTTCGTTTAAGACCCGTTAGCCTTCCCAGAAGATGCGGCGGCGCAGGCGCGATTTGTTCAGCGGAGGCCGGATTTTCATCCGGCGCTGTGTCTGCGGCATGAAGGTGCTCCTTTCCTCTCTTCGCCGCTCCTTTATTCGCCGCTCAGCGCGGTGGAAGTCAGGTCAACCGAGGTAGTCGAGCTGCCCCACATGGCGCGGTCGCCCCACACAGAGCTGCCCCACATCGCCCGGCTGGCCGACGGGGCGGTGGAACCCCACATCGCACGGCTCGCCGTGAACGTCGTGTTGCTGCCCCACATCGCGCGGGTCATGTCTACGCCGGACGAACCCCACATCGCCCGGCTGCCCCACATCGCCCGCAGGTCGGTCACGCCGGTTCCCCAAAGGCTGGAACCCCACATCGCCCGGCTCAGGTCTACCGTGACGCTGCCGTCGGAATTGGCAAGAAGCGCCGGGCTTGCCGCCGGTCCCGATGCGACCGCCGTGGAGGCGAGCGCGGCGGGAATGTTGAGATAACCTGCACCGTAGGTCAGCGGGTCGGCGGTGCCGTCGGTCGCGGCCCACTTGTCGGCGGAGAGCATCAGTCGGGCCTTGATCGTGTCCGGCGAGAGGTTCGGGTTCGCCTGCAAGAGCAGCGCGGCGGCCCCGGCGACGACCGGCGACGCCATGCTCGTCCCCGACAACTGGAAGTAGTCGTTGGAGACCTGAGTCAAGTTCGGGATATTCATGTACAGCGACTGCGGAATGTCGTTTATCCCGCCGGCATAGTCGTCCAGAGCGCTGTTGTTCGCATCCAGCGAGATGACTTTGTTACCCGGCGCGATGATGTCGGGCTTCATCACGAGGTCCAGGCGGGACGGTCCCCGGCTGGAATAAGTTGCGATGCGGTCGTCGGCCCGGATGCCGTCCATGTTCTTGGTCGCGCCTACCGTGATCACATACGGGTCGTTTGCCGGCGACTGGATCGAGCCGTAAGCGGTTCCCCAGCCTTCATTGTCCAGCCCCGGCGTGTTGGTCGTGCCGTTGACCCGGCCTTCGTTGCCGGCGGCGCAGACCACGACGACGCCGGACTGGTAGACCGACTCAACTGCCTGACAGATCGGGTCGGTGGTGTAGCTTTCGCCGACCGGGTGGCCGAGCGAAAGATTGACGATCTGGATGGGATGAGCCGGTCTGTTTCTGTTGTAGGCGAGGACCCATTGCAGCCCGGCGATCACCGTGCTGACGGTGCTGGACCCGTATTGGTCGAGAACCCGAACATTGACGATGTTCGCCTGCGGCGCGATGCCGAAAAAGTGTCGGAAGGTGTTCGAGCCGGTAGACTTGTTGCCGTTTCCGGCAATGATGCCCGCGACATGAGTCCCATGTCCGCAGGGGTCTTGGGCATTGAGCGGCGGCGGGGGCGGGGGAGCGCCGGGAGCCGGTTTTGGCGCCGGGGGCGGAGGCGGGGAGCCGGGAGCCGGTTTTGGCGCCGGCGGCGGTCCGACTTCGTCAACGCCTGGGATCAGCCGGTTCCCGCCCATGCTGAGCAGCGGGAGCGGCGAATTGCCGCTGAGGTCCTGGACCGGCGCGACTCCGCTGTCTACGACGGCGACGGTGACGCCTCGGCCGGTGAGCTGATAGATTGCCCCATTGTCGCCGTTCGCGTATTGGCTGATCGCTGCCGTCGCGAAGGCCAGATTGGCTTCGCTGGAGCCGACGGTGAACTCGTCTGTTTTTTTCACGGCGCCGTCGAGCGACAACCGGGAAGCAAACGGTAAGGCGGCCAGCTTCGCGAGATTGCGCTGCGGCACCCGCACGGCGACCGATCCGATGATCGGCAGGCGGCGGACGATGTCAACGCCGAGCGCGGACATCTGGGCTTCCTGGGCCGGGGTGAGGGGCGCAGGCGTGCGGACGATGACCCCGATCCAGCCTGTTTTGGCGGGTGCGGCCAGGGCCGCCGAAATCGCCGTGTCGGTGTTCGGCAAGGCGGCGGGGGCGGCCCCGGCGGCCTGGGCAAAGCCCGCCAGTGAAAGTCCGGCGAGAAACAGCCCGGTCAGGGCCGCCGGTGTCCGCCAGGCGCGGCCTGTGCGGAAAGTGGTGATTGTGTCTTGCTTGTTCTTCTTGTTGCTTTGCATGATAATACTTCCCTCGTTATCGCCGCAGTTCGGTAGCCCGGCTGCCATCACTCACCCAAAGCAAGTGGAAGGCCCGCAGCTTTGCGTCCCCGGCTTTCGCCGGGTTTGCGTTTGTCGGATGCGAAGGATGCTGATGTGTTCTAAAAACCTGCCCGAAGACGATCGCCCTGCGGCGGCCCGGCTTTCTGTGCGGCGTTGGGATTTGCACAGACCCGTCGGCTTTGCGTCCCGGCGTTGCCGGTTTGCCTTGATCGGGGGCGGCAAGAACCATCTTTTTCATTGTGCCGTTTTGGAAAGGGGGCGTTACTGCGAGGAATACGGTTTTAGGGGAATGCGGTTTTAGCAGGCGGACGGCTGGGGATAACGCACCATGCCCGCCCCCCCGCCGTCACCCGATCCCTCGCTGTTACCCGACTCTCCGCAGCCGCCCGCCGCTCCGGCGCCGGCGCCGCTGAGCCGCGCCATCGGGCGGAGCCGCTATATCGTGCTGCTGTCCGTGCTGGCGGTGCTGCTGGTCTCTGTGTCCCTGTTCCTGCAAGGGACGGTGCTGGCCGCTCAAAGCGTCTGGGCGTCGTGGGCGGACATGCTGGCCGGACACGCTGGGCATTCGCGCCTGACGCTGGCGTTTCTAGAGATCGTCTCGATCATGCTGGAGGCGGTCGTGTTTTACTTGATCGGGGTCGGCCTTTACAGCCTGTTCATCACGCCGATGAATGTCACAGTCGCGCTGGGGGTGGAAACACTGAATGATCTGGAAGAGCGAGTGATTAGTGTCATCATCGCCATCTTGGCGATCAACTTCTTGGAGCATTTTATTGAGTGGGACCACCCACTGGCGACGCTTGAGTTCGGGGCGGCGATGGCGCTGGTCGTGGCGGCCCTGGTGTCGTTCCAGGCGTTCAGCCACCGGGCGACCCAGGACCAGAAAGCGCACAGCGCCGAAGTCCAGGCCCGCGCCCAGCGCGACTTGTTTCACGCGGATAACGAGGAGCGCAGCCTCCTGCTGGTGGAATCCGATCACGAGGAACCCAGCGAAGCGGAAGCCCCGCGCGGACCGGGATGACCCTTTACGCCGCGCGGGGCAGGGTGGTAAACTCGCCGCCGAGGGAGTGCAGGTCCTGAGAATACAAACTGGCGGACGACCGGCCTTCCCCGGCGAGGCGGCCCAGCTTGCGCTCGGTCTTTTCGCGGTACATATGGGCGTCGGCGTCGGCGATCAGCGACGCAAAATCGGTGCCGTCGGCCGGGAAGCAGCCGTAGCCGATGGAGACGCCGAGATGCAGAGCGCCGAGGCGCGGGTGAATCAGGCCCGGATCGTAGTTCTCGACCGCTGATTGCAGGCGCTCGGCGAGCCGCCCGGCGTCTTCGGCGGTTCCTCCCTGCACGTAAATGAGGAACTCGTCGCCGCCGTAGCGGGCGGCTACATCGCCGGGGCGCAGGGCGGCGAGAAACAGCGCGGACAAGTCGCGCAGCACCTGGTCGCCCTTTTGGTGGCCGAAGTTGTCGTTGATCGGCTTGAAGGAGTCCAAATCGAGACAAAGCAGGGCGAACGGCAGGGCTTCCCGGCAGCAGTCTTCCACATGCTGGGTGATGTGCCGGATGTTGTACAAGCCGGTCAGCGGGTCGGTGAACGCATGGGAGCGGGTCCGGTCAAACAACAGGCCGTTGTAAAGCGCGGTCGCGGCCCGGTCGGCGATAGTTTCCAGAAGCTGCTTGTCGTGGGCACTGAACGCGCCAGCGTTCGGATGGTACAAGTTGATCGTCCCCAGCACTTCGCCCTGATGGGACACCGGCACGATCAGCGCGGTTTGCAGCGGGATCCACTGGGTCGTCTGCGATGAAACCAGCAGCAGGTCGTCGGCGTCATATTCGCCGAGAAAGGTCGTCCGGGTGCGGGCGACCGCCGCCGAAGTCCGGCCCAGCGTCTTGGCGCCGGCAAAGAACTCGCGGTTGATGCCGACGACCGACCGGACAACCATTTCCTCCGTTTTCGGCTCCTCGCCGTCAGTCGGGCGCAGCAAAAACAGGGCGGTCGTGCCGGGCAGGAGAACTTCGAGCTTACGGCCCAAGATTTCGAGCGTTTCTTCCAGGCCGACGCTCGACGAGAGCGTCTGCACGACTTCGTACAGCGCCCACAGCTCCGACGACGCCTGGTGGATGGCCCGCGCGGCCTGGTCCGACGGGCTGGGCACGGCGGCAGCGGCCGGCTCGGCGACAAACAGCGGGCCGTCGCCCTCCCGCGCCATTTCCTCGACGATGCCCGTGATGATCTCTAGGAAGGCATCGGCAATTACGGGGTCAAAATGTGTTCCCCGATCTTTTTTGATGACTTCGCAGGCCCGCTCGTGGGTCCAGGCGTTGCGGTACGAGCGCGAGGAAGTCAGGGCGTCGTAGACATCGGCGACGGCGAGTACTCGGGCGGTTCGTGGAATGTTCTCGCCCGCGAGGCCGTCCGGGTAGCCGGTGCCGTCCCACTTCTCATGGTGGGAGCGCACCAGCGGCAAAACCGGCCAGGGGAACTCGACCGGGTCCAAAATCGCCGCGCCGATTTCCGGGTGCTGCTTGATCTTGGCGAACTCCTCGTTAGTCAATCGTCCGGGCTTCAGCAGGACGTATTCGGGGACACCCAGCTTGCCGATGTCGTGGAGCAAAGCGCCCGTGTTGATGGCCTCCAGCTCGCTGCCGGTCAGCCCCAAGTGCTTTGCGGCGGCGACGGCGTAGCGCTGCACCCGCAGAATGTGCTGATGCGTATACTGGTCTTTGGCGTCAATTGCCAGTGCGAGGCTTTTGATGGTCGCAAGATACAGGTCGGCCAGATGCTCCTGGGAGAGCTGCAATTCTTCAATATGCTGCTGTTTTTCTTCCGTCCGGGCCGTCGTTGTGGCGTAATTTTGGTACAGCACCCAGCCGAGCGGCGACAGCAGGATCAAGATATAGGCGGAATGGCTGCTGAACAAAAGCAGGGCCAGCATCGAGACGCAAGCGCCGGCAAAGAAGGAGGGCGCTGTCCACAAAAACGTCGTGCGCCAGACCCGAAATCCATTTTGTCCGGTGCAGAGGCCGGTGATTGCCGCAACTCCGCCGGTATTGACCAGAAAAAACGTCAGGCTGGCGGCGGCGACCGCCGGATAGCTGCCGGGGCTTCGCAGCATCTGCGAGCTGCCGTTCAAAGAGACAAACACACAGCTCGCCGCGAGCGCTTCGACCATGGTGAGAGCGACATTGAAGACAATCTGGTACAGCGCCTGCCGCTTGGGGTACAGGCAGGCGGAAACGCTCCCGACCGCGCCGACCAGCAGGGCGGCGGATGGCCCAAACCGCAGCATCGCGGTGAATGTCAGCACATACGCCAGCGACATGGAGACATGGTCCTCCGCGCTCCGGCGCTGCATCAGACGAATTTTTGTCCGAGCCACCAGCGCAGACAATCCCAGATAGACAGCCAGCTCCCAGGCGTCGGCGCCGGCGCGCGCCGCCGGGAAAAATGCGGCAACCGCCGCCGCTGCCACGCCGAGCAGGCAAATGATCACGAGGTAGAATTGTGCGCTTTTCGGAAGGTTTTTCATTGTGTCTGCAAAAACAAAAAGAAACAGAACAAAAACCGCAGGGGTGCGTCTTAAGTCTGGTTCATTCTTTTCTGCTTCTATCTTTGGCGTTTGGCTCGGCAAACTAGAGAGGAAGCAGTAAGGAGCAGGCGGCAAAGTCTTACCTTAGATTTTCCCATGAATTTATGTTTGTCTCGCGGGCGAAAGTATGGTAAGATACAAACTCTGCTGGAAAACTTCGGCTTGCTTGCCGAAATGAAAATGTTGCCGCCGCGCAGAAAGATAAACGCAGGTAAGACAGGATGCAGAAGAAGAACGCTGTACCGCCATCGCATCCCTTTCCCCCTCACGCCACACGGTTTGCCGCTGAAGGCGACTTATTCCCGCTGAGCAAAGACGCGCGTCTTGACGCGCTTCGAAGCTATGCCGTTTTGGGCACGCCGCCGGAAGCCGCCTTTGACCGGATCACGGCCCTAGCCGCCCGTTTGTTTGAGGTGCCGGTGAGCGCAATCAGCCTCTTGGACCGAGACCGGGTCTGGTTTAAGTCTCGCGGCGGGCCGGGCCGAGACACCCTGCCGCAGGAAGTGAGCCGCCGCGAGGCTCCATGTTCCCATGTCGCACTGACGCGGCGGGCGCTGACGGTGGAAGACACGCTTCTCGATCCCCGCTTTTCCTCTTTGTCTTTCGTGACCGGGCCGGCGCACCTGCGCTTTTATGCCGGGGCGCCGCTGCTGACGCCGGGCGGAGCCGTGATTGGCACGCTTTGCCTGCTGGATGTCCAGCCACGCGAGTTTTGCGGGCGCAAGCAGCAGATGCTGCGGGACCTCGCCACGTCGGTCGTCTCCGAGCTTGAGCTGCGCCGGGCGCTGTCTGCCGCCCAGGAGACCGAAACGCTGCACCGGCAGATGTTCGCGGAGAATCCCTACCCCATGTGGGTCGTTGATACCGAAACGCTGGGGTTTCTGGATGTCAACGAGACGGCTCTTACGCTTTACGGCTACACGCGGACGGAGTTTCTCGCGCTCTCGGTTCTCGACATCCGGCCCGCCGAAGAACGCCCCTCCGTTCAAACGCATCTGAGAAAGCTGATTGCGTCCAAATCCCCCGGCGGCAAGCGCGGCATTTGGCGGCACCAGACCAAGAACGGTAAGATGGTTTGGGCAGAAGTCTCGTCGCACCCGGTCCGGTACGGCGGGCGAAACGCGCTCATGGCAGTCGCACAGGATGTCTCCGAGCGGGTCCACACCGAGGACGCCCTGCGGCGCTCCGAGCAGAAGTTCGCGTTCCATGTGCAGCAGATGCCGCTGGCGGCGGTTGATCTTGCCCCGGACATGACGATTATTGGCTGGAACCCCGCCGCCGAGCAGACCTTCGGCTACTCGGCGGCGGAAGCGGTCGGACGCAGCGCGGTTGACCTCATCGTCCCCGAACAAGAGCAGCCCCATGTCGAGCAGGTCCGGCGCGGCATTCTGGCCCGCACCGGCGTGACGCGCTCGACGACCTTCAACTGCACCAAATCCGGCGAGATTATTTTGTGCGATTGGTACAATACGCCGCTGCTGGACGAAGCCGGGCGGGCCGTCGGCTGCGCGTCACTCGCCCGCGACATCACCGACGAGGCCGCCGCTCAGGAAAAGCTGCGCCGCAGCGAGAGCTGCAAAGCCGCCATTCTGGAAACCGCGATTGACTGCATCATCGGAATGGATCAAAACGGCTTAGTGACAGACTGGAACCCTGCTGCGACTCACACGTTTGGCTACAGCGCGGCGGAGGCCGTGGGGCGCAGTATCGCCGAGCTGATCATCCCGCCCCGAATGCGTGCGGCCCATCATCAAGGAATGGCACACTTTCTGGCGACCGGGGAAGGTCCGGTTCTGAACAAGCGCATCGAAGTAATGGCATTGCATCGGGACGGACGAGAGTTCCCCGTGGAGCTTGCGGCGACTGCAGTGCAGGTGGAAGGCTCGCTGGTCTTCACGGCTTACGTTCGGGATATGAGCGAGCGCAAGGCGATGGAGCGGGAGCGCGAAGAGCTGCTGGTTCAAACCGAAGCGCTGCTGGCAGTCGCGCTGGCACGGGCGGACCACGACCCGCTGACCGGGCTTCTCAACCACCGGGCGTTTCATAAACGCCTCAAAGAAGAAGTGGACGACGCCGAAGCGGACAGCACGGGCGGGGGAGTGCTGCTGGTAGACTTAGAAAACTTCAAATTCTTCAACGATGCTTACGGACATCTGGCGGGCGACGACGTTCTACGGCAGATTTCGCGGACCTTCGAGTCTGCCTGCCGGCCCGGCGACGTGCTGGCCCGGTTCGGCGGCGACGAGTTCGCCCTGCTGCTGCCCGGCGCGTCCGCCGAAACCGCCCACGCGATGGCCGGCCGGCTGCGCGACGCCGCAACGCGGGCGGGATACCGGCCGCCGGGCTACGAGACGGTTATCCCCTTCACGCTGTCGGTCGGCCTGGCGTGCTTCCCCCGCGACGGCACGACGCCAGCCGCCCTTTTAGAAGCCGCCGACGCCCGGCTGCGGGTCGCGAAGTCCGGCGGCGAGGCCGACAGCCATGCACTTTCGGTGCGCCGCTCGCTCGCCGAGTCCGTCGGCGGATTCACGATGCTGGACGCGCTGGTGACGGCGGTGGACAACAAAGACCGTTACACCCGCCGCCACTCCGAAGATGTCATGCACCTCTGCCGGCAGATCGCCGACGCCCTGGGTCTTGACGCACCGGCGCAGCGGACCCTCGAAGTCGCCGCGCTGCTCCACGATGTCGGTAAAATCGGCGTCCCCGACGCCATTCTCCGCAAGCCCGGACGCCTCACCGAAGACGACTATGAAGCGATCAAGCAGCACCCGCTGATGGGGTCGGTGATTGTCGGCGCGGTTCCCGGCTTTGAAGAAGTCCTGGACGCCGTGCGTCACCATCACGAGCGCTGGGACGGCGGCGGCTACCCGTTCGGGCTGACGGCGGAAGAAACGCCGCTGCCCGCCCGGATCATGGCCGTCGCCGATGCCTACTCCGCTATGACCACCGACCGCCCGTACCGCAAAGGCATGGAGCCGGCTCGCGCCCTTGCCATTCTAGAAGACGGCGCCGGAACTCAGTGGGACCCGGCGTGCATCCGGGCGTTTCTTCATGCCCGCCGTCCGGGTACACCCCGTTCAGAAGACGAGAAGCAGCAGGAGACTCAGCATGGATACTGAACAAGACGATCAATTTGACGCGGAGACAGACGACGAAATGGACACGCTGCCCGACGGCGACCGGCAGCTTGTCACAGACAGCGGCGCTATAGACGAAGGCCAGAACAACGACAGCGACCTCGGCGCAGACGTGGCCGGGGACATCGGCCCCAAGCACAAGTAATAAAGACCGGCACGGTTTGTGCCGGTCTTTCTTGTTTGCTGTTCCACAAAAACTTAATCTTCTTGTAACCCAAATTGGCTCAAAATATGCCATGATAGCAACACCTCTCAGCCCGCCTGCGGCTCAGGCTCCGCTCCGAGGCATCGCGTGTTTATTCGCTTTTCAGAAAGTAGGAGACACCATGCCCGCCCACTTTTCGCTTTGGCGTGTCCTTTCTATACTCAGCGTTATGCTCCTCGCCTGCACCTTTGCTCCTAGCGCTCAGGCCGCACCCCAAGTGACCGCGAAGACCGCTTCAACCCCGCCTCCCTACCTGTCCAATTTGACGCTTTCCTCCACCGACATCATCGGCGGCAGCGGCGCAACCGGCACCGTGACTTTAAGCAGTCCGGCTCCGGCGAGGGGGATTATGGTCGCTTTGCACAGCAACAACAGCGCGGCCACAGTCCCGGCCACCTGCACCATCGCTGCCGGTGCCACCCAAGCGACTTTCAGCATAAAGACAGCCGCCGTGTCCGCCGGCACAACCGCAACCCTTTCCGGCGCTTACAACGGCTGGGCGCAGGGGAGTTGGTTGAGCGTTCTCCCATCCAATCCGCCCCCTGTTCCGTCGCCGGGTGTGCCGGTAATCCAGGTCGCTCCCGGCAATGGGTGCGCCGTCGTCTCGTGGAACCGTTTAGAAGAGGGAACAGTGAGCGGATACAACGTCTACTGCACCAGCGGCGGCACAACAACGCTGCTGACTCCTAAGCCCTTCACGAGTAATTTCTACCCGGACACGGGACTGACCAATGACACGGCAACCTATGCCTATGAGGGGTAGTAGAAATATCTAATAATTTTCAATGGTTAAGTTCAAGTTAGTATATTTGCTAGCTCCATACAGATCGGGAAAAAGAGACGCATGATTGATGTTCATACGGTTTAACGACCGCAAACAATTCAGCCTCTCAGCTTCAGGAACTAGAAGCTTGACCATGGCATAATTGCTGTTAGCAGGCTTGCAATAAGTTTTGACCCATTCCTCGATGTTGACGCCAGCAGATGATCTACTAAACAATCCCCCCTGACTTACCAGTCGAGCATTCTCATTTGAATTAGGTTCGTAAAATTGAACAGTATTAAGTTGTTCACCGGGCTTATGGTTGCTGAGGATTGTAGTCGTTGCATTGGTAACAGTAGAGCTTGATAGACCGAAGATAACACGCATAGGACTATTTTTAGCTAGTTGAGCATCATCAGGCTCAGAAGCGAAGGCAAAGTACGCGGCTACATACGGTGAGCGTGTCCAATCCAATAGCGGCGTCGCCAGACCGTAATGCTGGCCAAGTGCCCACCATTCATTATCATCTTTTATTTCCAATGCATTGGCTCCACGCCGCCCTCTGGAGGCAGACTTGAACCTTTTGAGATGTGCTGATGTGATAGCTTCACTATTAGTAGAGCCGGACTTCTTTATGAGTCTATCCAGAGTGGGTTCAAGCAACCAATCTTGGGATGCGTGCCCTCTCCAAACGACATGTGTGGCATTCAACACAGTATCCTTGTTCACATAGTCAATAACCTTATTCCATGTGCTGAAGGTCAGCGTTGTTATCGTCCCGTCATAATCACGATGCTCATATTCTTTTTCGGTTGACATTGTTAATCCCTGGCATCGTAAGGTGCCTTGCAAAAGTCTTGCCTATCAGTTCGGCTAATCACCCGCGCCTAACTTCAAAAGGCTACAGCTTTAAGACCTTTAGCAGCAACTTAAAACGCGAACGGCAGGTGGAGGCCGAAGAAGCCGCCGATGAGGGCGAGGACACCGGCGGCGCCGGCCGCAAGGGAAAAGACCCAGACCCGGCGGCTGCGGGTGAGGGCGGCGATGGCGGACAAAGCAATCGCGATCTGGCAGAGCGAGACGGAAAAGGCGAAGATATGGTGGCTGTCCATGTCGTGAGCCGAAGCCTTGTCTTTGGCATCGGCAGTGTGTTCCAAGCCTTCGGCTTTGGCCTGAATGGCGGTCTGCTCCTGGGCGTAACGGGCGGCTTCGGCCCGGCTTTTTACCCTCTGCGGCGAGCCGGGCGGCAGAAGCTGGGACGTGGTCAAATAAACGACCCCTTTGATGCTTTTGGACTGGTAGTAGTTCCACTGGTCGGTGGCCTGGGTCCGCAGGCTGATCTCGTCGTTTTTTGCAAGCAAGGCTTCGTTGACCAGCAGCCCCGCCCGGAGCGAGCCGACGGCGGCGACAACGGCGAGAACGGCAGTCACGACGGCAATGGACTTGATCCAGTCGGCCTGTTCTTTCTTTTCCGGGTGGTCTTTCTTGCCGAGATGTTCTGTATGCGCGTCTTCGTGCGCGTCCGCGATCTGCTCGTGCAGGTGTTCCATCGGCACTTCGATTTCATCCGGCATGATGTTCCTAACTGAGCGTGTTGATGGCGCGGGCGGCGAGAACAGCGATGACGGTCAGCGAGATGGTTGCCTGGATCATCATCAGGAGCTTGGCCCAGCGGGACAAAACGGCGGTGTCGGCGGGCGACAAGGCCGTGCTGGTATTGAATGCAAGAAACAGATAGTCCATGAAGCCGGGCGACCAGTCCGCCATCCCGGATTCGGCCAGCTTCTGGTCGCTCATCGTCATCTGCGGGAACAGGAATGAGTCCGGCGCGTAGCGAGTCGCACGGTCGCGCTGATGCGGCCCGCCCGCATCTAAATGCCAGTACCAGAGGGCGAACACCAGCACATTGGTGAACCAGAGCGCCCCGGCGGAAAGGAGCAGCCGCTCCGGCGCCTCCGCCATTCCGTGGTGTGGGTGCAGCAGCGAGTAAATCAGCTTGATTAGAGACGCGATTAAGAAGAACGTCTCTATCCCGGCGACGGTTAGCCCCAGCACACGGTTGAGATTGTGATGGCCTTGCAGGCGTGCAATGAAGGTCGGTACCAGCAGCACGGAAACAATAACCGCCGGCAGCCAGCGCGGCCCGAACGATAATTCCTGCGGCAGAACCAGGAACAACCCTGCCGCACCCAGCAGGCCGATGACCGCCGGCCAGCGCGGCTGGTTGTCGTCTTGGTAGGCGTTATTCTGCGGACGATTGCTGAGCGTGTTGTTTGGCTCTGTTGATGTCTTAGAAAGCATGAAAGTTCTCCGAAGCCGAACGAGAAATCAGCCGTGATGAAGCTGGCCGTACAGCGTGTACGCGCCGAACGCCAGGCCGATGAAGATGACCAGGCGGCGAACATTCGCCTGGCCTGCACGCTGGGCTAGCCCCGCCCCGGCGTAGCCGCCGGTGATTGCAAGCGCCATCATCAGGAGCGCCAGCGTCCAGTCTACCCGTCGGTAGAAGATAAACGTCAGCGCCCCCACCCCATTGATACAGACCGCCGCGAAGTTTTTGAGGCCGTTCATCCGGTGGATGTTCGTCTGGCCCAAGAAGCCGAGTGCGGCCAGCATTAAGATCCCAATCCCTGCGCCAAAAAAGCCGCCGTAGATCGCGACAAAAAACTGAAACACCATGCCGCCGACGCCGAGCGGCTTGGGCGCCGAGTTTGCGGCGTCCGCCGTCCCGCGCCCGATCCACCGGCGCACGGGGTCTTGGATCAGAAACAAAAACGTCGCGCCGAAGATCAGCCACGGGACCAGGCGGCTGAACAGGGCCGAGGAGACATGGGTTGCTAAATATGCGCCGACTGCGCCGCCGAGAACGCTCGGCACGGCCATCTCCCAGAGGCTGCGCTTTTGGCCCGCGACTTCCGCCCGATAGCCCCAAAACGCGCTCATGGACCCCGGCACCAGCGCGACGGTGCTGGTGCCGTT
>CAXSFV010000048.1:0-20758 GCA_964236795.1 uncultured Armatimonadales bacterium
ACTGCCAGTAGGCTCTGTGGGATAAAAATCTTCACGCGAACACCCTTTCCGGTTTCGGTAGTGGCTACGAGAGCATACAGCAGGCAGCGAGAACTGGCTACATTAAGCTATTACCTGTCTTTGAAGCCCTCCCCTAACAGAGGAGGGTGGCAAACTTGTTTGACGGGAGGGGTTCTACATCCACCCTAATCCTTGCTCCGCCCAGCCGTGCAGGCCGTCCCAGTAACCCGCGCCTTCGGTGGGGCGCTCAACCGGCAGGTCACGAGCGATCATTTGCAGGGCTTTCAGGACCAAGCGAGGCGCGAACTCGCGCTTTGAGACGCCGCGCCGCCATAGGAACTGCTCGACAAAGCCGGTATGCACGAACGGGTAACAGTCGTAGACCCAGACCATCGCCAACCCCAGCAGCGGGTCCCCGTAGTGCCCAAACGGATGGACGTATTCGACCAGCGGGTTCTTCCGGTACCCTGGGTCTCCCGGCGCACCGAACGGCTCATCAAAAATGCTTTCCGTAGTGATCCGGTAAGACAGTGGAAAGAAGTGGCCGTAGGCGGTGTAGACGAGCGGGTCGTCAATGGCCTGAATCGCCGCCTCGACTTTCAGGAGCGCAGCGACAAACCATGGATCTTGAAGCCACTGAGTTCGGGCCCGGCCTTCTTCCGCCAGCCAGGGATCGGCGCTCCAACGCTCATCATCAGTGAGAATCGCGATTTCGTCCGTCAGCGTCCGGCGCTCCAGCGCCGCGCCGGCAGGGTCAGCTTGCAGGGCAGCAGTGACGCCTTGCAGACGGTCAATCGCCTCGAATGCTCGCTCGGTCGCGAGGCGTATTCGGTGCGGCGTCCCGCCGAGCGCCCAGAGCAGCAGGTTCTCGCCGCGCGGCGGCTCGCACAGCGTCAAAAAGTCCGCGCCGTTCCAATTCTCGACATCACGCTCCGTCGCGGGGCGCGGGACCGGGCCGGCAAGAACACGCGGGCCGGGGACACCCAGCCGTTCCAGCACCGGCAGCAGGGCTGCACGAGCGGGGTCAATGTCGCCGCGAAAGTCGGCGGCCGTTTCAGTACCGTCCGGCAGTGCCAAATGCACACGCGGATTAAACGGCATCCAGGGTTCGATGTCGGTTTGGACCGACAGAATGCCGGCATTCGGGAACGCGGTATTGATAAGCGAGCGCTGAAGCTCGGATAGGCCGAGCGTAGGGGTAGGCATGAGTTTTCCTTTGGTGAGCGCCGGTTCCGGGAAGAAGCCCGGCAGTCCGGCGCGAAGAGTACGCTTTGCCGCCGAAAGGCGGCTGCGAACAGTGTTGAGGGGAATGCCGAGAATGGCCGCGACTTCTTCGCGCGACCAGCCGCCGACATGGTGCAGCAAAAACGTTGTTTGATGGGCTTGGGACAGGCCGCGAACAGCCTGGCGCAGCGTGTACGCTTCGGCGTAATGGACTTCTGCGGCGGCTTCAGTGAGTACGCTCAGCGGCTCTCCCAGGCGGCGCGTGCCGCGCCGGCGGCGGTAATCGGCGCACAGCGAGAGCGTGATATGCCGGAGCCAGGGCATGAACTTGTCCGCGTCCCGCAGCTCCGGCAGCCGCTGCAACGCATAAACAAATGCCTCCTGCGCCACGTCCTGCGCGTCGTCGGCGTTGCCCAAGGTGCGGAATGCAAGCGCCAGAACACGCTGTCGGTGCCGCTCGGTCAGCCGCCCTGCCGCTAATCGGTCTCCCACGAGCGCACGGCGCACAAGCTCTTCGTCTGTGTTTTCTTTCTGCTGCATAATTGTAAGGCGCGGCGAGATTTGAAAATGGATCACTTGTTTGGTACAATACGGCTAACTATGACACAAGAACGCACGGCGACGCGGACGAGGCAGACGTCGGAGACGCAGATCACGCTGTCGGTGGCTTTGGACGGAGACGGCGGCAGCGAGATTGTGACAGGAGTCGGCTTTTTCGATCACATGCTGACGCATATCGCTAAACATGGCCTGCTGCATTTGACGGTTCAAGCGACCGGCGACCTGCACATTGACGACCACCACACGGTGGAAGACATCGGGATCGCCCTCGGCGACGCTCTGCGCGAAGCCGCCGGGGACAAAGCCGGCATCACGCGCTACGGCTTTTCGCTGCTGCCGATGGACGAGGCACTGGTTTCCTGCGCTCTGGATTGGAGCGGACGCGGCCTTTTAGTTCACGACTTCTCGTTCCCGTCGCCGAAGATCGGGACGTTCGATACCGAGCTTGTGCCGGAGTTTTTCCGGGCTGTCGCCGCCCATGCCGGCCTAACACTGCACTTTGAGCAGCGGCGCGGGGCAAACTCGCACCACATCGCCGAAGCCGCGTTTAAGGCGTTCGGACGGGCGCTCGACATGGCAAAGCGCCTGGACAGCCGCGTCGGCGGCATTCCCAGCACAAAGGGAGTTCTGTGAAAACAATCACGTTCCCCCGTTCGTTTGCCGCCGACATCTCGTACCGAATGGGCGCGATTTTGTTTGCAATGGTCGGCGTTATCGGCCTCGGCCTTGCCGTGTCCCACCATCAAAGTCAGGCCATTCTTGCGCTGGCCCTGCCGTTTCTGGTCTTCTTCGGCGCGGCGCTTCTGTGCTGGACATTTACGCTGACCGTGGACGAAACCGGCCTGCATCAAAGATCTATCTTCGGTCGCAAAGACGTAAGATGGGACGACGTGCGGCGTTTGGACCAGAGCCGGGCTTATTCGGTTCACGGCACGACCGACCACGAGCTGGTTTGGATGTCTCTAGTCTCCACCTCCGCCCAGGAAGCCGTTGCCGAAGAAGCCATTCGGCGGGCGGGCCTGCGGCAGTCCAAAGCGAAGGCAGTCTACCCGCTGAAGCGGCAGTGGGTGCGGTAGAGAAACCGGCACTTCCAGTGCCGGTGCTTGAGGCTCAGAGGAAACATGAAAGTCGCCATTATTGATTTCGGCATGGGCAACCTGCGAAGCGTCGAAAAAGCCTTCCACAAAGCCGGCATGGACGGCGCGTTCGTCACCGACGACCCCGCCGCCGTGGCCGCCGCCGACAAAGCCGTGCTGCCCGGCGACGGCACGTTCGACCAGACTATGCGCTCGCTCCGGCGCTCCGGCACCGATGCCATTGTCCAGGAGTTTGTGGCATCGGGCCGTCCGTTTCTAGGCATCTGCGTCGGGATGCAGGTCCTGCTCACGACGAGCGAAGAGGGAGAGCAAGGCGTTTTGGGGCTGGACATCGTGCCGGGCCGTGTCAGGCGCTTCCCGGCGGGTGCAAGCCTCAAAGTCCCGCAGATCGGCTGGAATACGCTGGAGTTTGCGGACGATTCGCCGCTCGGCGTAGAGCTGCCCGGCGCGTCGCCGATGGCCTATTTTCTTAATTCGTACTACTGCACGCCTGATAATCCCGGCGACATCGCGGCGACCACCGAGTACGGCCTGCCGTTCTGCTCCGCCCTGCACCGGGGCAATGTCTGGGCAACCCAGTTCCACCCGGAAAAGTCCGGCCCGGTCGGACTGGCAATTCTGCGAAACTTTGCGAAGCTGTAGAAATGAAAAGCGGTAGACGCGGGGAGGCAGACCGTTGGGGCAAATGGTTTTCGACATCGTCGTGCTGATCCTGCTTATCCCCCTCAGCGCGATTGTGCTGGGGATCGGCAGCGGCATCGTGCAGCTCGTCTTGAAGTCGTCGGAGCGGCGGATGGAGCTTCGGCTGAAGGCCCAGAAGGGCCAAAGCAGCGATGTGGTCAAGCAGATTGAAGCGCTGCGGGCCGAGATCGCCGCCCTGCGCGATACGACGATGCAGTACGACATGACCAACGACCAGATCGTGCAGCGTTTAGAAGAGCGCCTCAGCCGGATTGAGATCAAGACCGCCGCGCGGTCTGCTTCGGAAGAGCCGTTGCAGCGGACAAGATTAGGCTAGGAGAAAATCATGGGCCACGAGTTTTTCACAATCATTGACGATATGGCAACGCCTCTTTCCATCTTCGGTGGGATCGCCCTCGTCATCTGGGCCTCGGCGAAGGCGAAGCTGGAACACCGCAAGCTGGATATGCGGCTTGGGCAGCCGCTCGAAACACGCGCCCCTGCTTCTGAAGACAAAGTTTTGACCGAGATGAAGGCCCTGCGGCAGCAGATGGAGCAGATGCAAAGTACAAATCATCAGTTTGATATTTCGTTTGATGAAGCCCTGAACCGATTGGAAGGCCGCATCAATCGCCTGGAAACGAAATCGGCCGTCAGCACAGCGGCTTCTCCTGCCGCGACCGACACGCCGAACACGCTTCGCAACGGGCAGTCGTGAGGCTATGAGTAGCCTGGAGTATAGTTACGGTCGCGGAGATCATTCCGCCTTCCGCACTAGTGAGTATGTTTTTCATCAGCTTATCCCCTACATCGGCAACAAACGCAAGCTGCTGGGATTGATCAACCAAGCCATCGCCAAAACGGGAGTTTCCTCAAGCGGCACATTCTTAGACTTGTTCGCGGGCAGCGGCGTCGTCTCGCGCCTGGCGAAGAAGCAGGGGTTCCGGGTCATTTCCAACGACTGGGAACCCTATGCGAAACAGATTAACCAGTGTTATATTGCCTGCAACTCGGCTCCGGCATTTGCGCACTTCGGCGGCTACGACCAAGCGGTTGCCAAACTCAATTCCGTGGTGCCGGTAGAGGATTGGATTACCCGCCATCTTTGCCCCGCCGACGACGAGTATTATGATATTGAACGAGAGCGAATGTTCTACACGCATTCCAACGGGATGCGGATAGATGCCATGCGCCTTCAGCTAGAACAGTGGCAGACGGACGGACTGCTGTCTGACATGGAAATGTCCTGCCTGCTCGCGCCCATGCTGTACCAAGCGTGCTATACCAGCAACACCAGCGGCGTCTTCAAAGGCTTCCACAACGGCTGGGGCGGCCAGACCAAAACTGCGCTTTACCGGATACTCTCAAAGTTCCAGCCGAAGCCTGCGATTTTCTGTGACAACGGCCAACAGAACGCGGTCTCTCAAATGGACGCCGCGCGATTAGCCGGACAATTACGGGAAGACGGCGAAACCGTTGACATCGCTTATCTCGACCCGCCTTACAACCAGCACCCCTACGGCAGCAATTACCATGTTCTGAATACGATTACACTCTGGGACAGCCCGCCGCTCACAGAGCAAATTGAAGGCCGCAACAAAGCCGCCATTCGCGAAGACTGGCGTACCGAGCGCCGCAGTCCCTACAACCACCGCAATGCCGCCGCCGACGCCTACGACGCGCTCTTGCAGTCGCTCGACGCCAAGTATATACTTACGAGCTACAGCACCGACGGCACAATTCCGCTTCTCGCTTTAGTCGAAGCGTGTCTCAAGCGGGGACGAACCGACTTCGTGACCCAGCAGTATAAGCGCTACCGAGTCAGCAGCCAGCGCTTCTCCTTTAAGCCGCTTAATGTAGAGTTGGTACTGATTGTTGACACAGGAAAGAAGCACACAGGAGCAAGCGCCGAGGCGATCTGCGAAGGCATATTAGATACGGAAGAAGCGGCGCTTATTCGGCACACAGCGCAAGCCACCTCTCCATAGCGTCCTGCATTCTTCTGTTCCACTCCGGCGTTTCCTGAACCCCCATCCTTCGCACAAAGTTCTGCGCCATGACCACGCAATAGAACGCCAGCACTTTCCCTTGTTCCTGCGTCAGTGTCCACAGCCGTTTCAGCTCCTCCACATAAAACAGCCCTGCCGGGTCGGCATCACACGCGACGCCGACCGCTGTGAGCGCCAGCCAGTAAAGAGGATCGCCGTAGCAGACGCAGTCGAAGTCAATCAACCCTTGCAGGCTTCCCTCTTGGACAATGACGTTCTTGACTGTGATGTCGTCCAAGAAGCACACAGGGCGCACTTGTCGTAAATAGGTCTCAAAGCGAGACGCCGGAACCGCTTCATCTTCAGAACAAACCAGTTCCCACCAGGAAGCATACGGCCCAGTCTCGCCGATGCCGACGTAGCCATATCCGGTCCCAAGCGGCAGCGTCATCACGCGGCGCTGGAAGCCGACGATCTGCTCCGCCAGCCGCGTCATCTGCATGGACGTCATGCCGGCAAGTTCATAATATAAATCGTGTCCGGGAATTTTATCAAGAAGCAGATACGCGAAGGGATAGCGGGTTTTCGAGAGGTCCGAGGCCAGAACAACGGGGACCGGCAGGCCGATCCGTTTCAAGAGAGCCATGTTGCGCTCCGTCGCGGCAAATACCGAAGCGTCAGCGTTCATACGGACGATGACGCTCTTCGTCGGCAGCACCGCCTCATAGGTGACGCTGTTGTGTCCAAACGATTGGAAGAGGGCGGCCTGGGGCTGCACGCCCAAAACTTCCGCAACCAGCGCAGCCGCTTGATCCTGGTTCATTGGAGCATCCAAAGAAGCGCGGGGGCTTCGGCGGCAGGCTCGGCATCAGCGGCTATTCTTCTCGTGCCGCACAGCGCCTCAAGTTTGGGGGTAACGGCTTTGGATTTGCTGGGCTGTAGCTTGTCTAGTACGGCCATAAGTAGCCCCTATTGAAATCAGTGCGCTTCCGCGCTTTTCGTCAGGTCAATCGTGATGTCGGCGGAGCGAGGCTTGGCCCGCAGTCCGGCACCCTGCGGATCGTAGACAATTCGCCAGCGGTCCAGCACGTCCCGGCCGAGAAGTGAGGGGACTTCTTCCATCTCGGCGTCATAGGGCATGATGTCCATCTGCAAATCGTAGCCGTAGAGTGTGCGGTTGGGATGGGAAAAGACAAGAATGGCGCGTTCGATGAAGCTGTGAACGGTGCCGCCGATGCCGCCGCACTCGCGGTCACCTTCCAGCAGCTCATATGAGACGCCGAGGCGCCTCGCGTCCCCCGGCATGAGGACTGAGGTGTCGGCCCCGGTGTCCATCAGGAACGAGATGTTGTCCTCAATGCCTAGCCTCGGCAGGATAATCTTCCCTTCAAGCATCGGGCGGCCGGAGGCATCCTCAAGACGCCCTTTAATCACTTATAAGATCATCCGGCGTAAGTTCTGGTCCACATAACGAATTACGGCTTCTTTACGCGGGATTTGCAGCGCGTCCAGCCTCTCAAGAAGCTGTTCCAGGGTCGGCGCGTCTGCGCGAACGTGTCCGTCATAGAAACCGACCCATCGGTTAGGATACCTCGTCAGAAGGTTCATTCGCGGAGAAGACAGCAGCTTTGCATCTTTGCGGAACTTTTGCAGGTCAGCGTCCAAACGCTGAGGATCGCCGATAATCTCTTGAAGGCTGAGTTCGTTCATGGTTTAGTCCTAGCGGCGGCGCAGGAAGGCGGGGATGTCAACATCGTTGTCGGCGGCTTGGCGCTGGGGGGATGGCTCCGGCTGGGTCCGGCTTGTTTCGGCGGGCGCAGACGCGGCGGCAGTGGTCGCGACGGCAGCTGGGCGGGCGGAGACGGGAGCCATCGGGCGCTGCTGGTCGAAACCGGTAGCAAGCACCGTGATCCGCACTTCGTCCTTCATGTTCGGGTCCTGGACAATGCCGAAAATGATGTTGGCGTCCTCGGCATCGGTCGCCTGCTGGATCAGCTCGGTGGCTTCATGGACTTCGGCCAGCGTCATGTCCGGCCCGCCCGTGATGTTGATGAGCGCGGCGCGGGCGCCTTCAATGCTGGTTTCAAGCAAGGGCGACGCAATCGCGGCCTGGGCGGCGTCCACGGCGCGGTGATCGCCGGACGCGACCCCGATGCCCATGAGCGCAGTCCCGGCATTCAGCATAATCGCCCGGACATCGGCAAAGTCTACATTGATGATGCCGGGGATGGTGATGATGTCCGAAATGCCCTGGACGCCCTGCCGCAGCACGTCATCGGCCTCTTTGAATGCTTCCACGAGTGTCGCCCGCTTCTCGACCACGCCCAAAAGCCGGTCATTCGGGATGATAATCACCGTGTCCACTTTGTCTTTGAGGTTGTCCACGCCTTCGTCGGCCAGCCGGGAGCGGCGCGGGCCTTCAAATTTGAAAGGCTTGGTGACCACGGCAACCGTCAGAATGCCCAAATCTTTGGCGATTTCGGCAATAACCGGAGCCGACCCCGTGCCGGTGCCGCCGCCCATGCCGGCGGTGATGAAGACCATGTCCGCGCCTTCGAGCGACTTTTTGATGTCGCTTTTCGACTCTTCGGCGGCATTGCGCCCGACTTCCGGGTTGCCGCCCGCGCCAAGGCCGCGCGTCAGGTTCTCGCCGAGCTGAAGCTTGTAATCGGCGGCGGAAATGTCCAGTACCTGAATGTCGGTGTTCATCGCAATGAACTCGACTCCGGTGAGGCCGGCATCAATCATGCGGTTGACGGCGTTCGTGCCGCCGCCGCCGCACCCGATGACTTTAATTTTGGCGAACGGCGTAAGTTCCTCGCGGTATGCGACTGCCATAAAAAATTCGTCTCCCTTGAAAGCGTGAATAAAAAGCGTTTGTTTATAAGTGCAACCGTTTATAATACCGCAAATTCAGCACAAGTGCAAACAGAGTAATAGATCTTAAACAACAAGGTTAAGCTGTTGCGATGCTTTCAGCTCAGACTGCTTTGCCGTTTCCATCTCTTTCAGCGCTTTTTGTGCTTCATCGGAACTCGTGGCGGCACGGAAAGCATCGAAAGCTTCATAGTAGCGGTCAATGGCCTGCTGAACTGGCGCGTAAGACGCTGCCCATTGTGGTTTGTCGCTTTCTTCGGCGGGAATCAGGAAAATACGTGGGTTGGGTTCAGGTTTACGGGAGTTCCAAGAACGTTCCAGTTCCTCAAGTTTTGCCACCTCATCATAAAGGTCCACTGCATTACTGATGTGGACCAGCAGGTACAGACGCCCCTCTGACATATTCGCCTTATGGGTGATTAGTGTGGCTTGGATGCCTCGTTCTTCTGCTTCTCTTGTCAGCCAGTCGTAAACTTCCTGGTAGCTTGTGGCCGGAGTAGCAGGACACTCAAGTGTTAGAGACATAGTATAACCTCACGACAGGATAAGACCCACCGACAGAAACCATGCATTGAAACGCACGGCTATACAGCGCGGACGCTACGAAGTACCGCTTCGCGGCACTGAGAAAAGACTCTGGATTGTCTTGTACTCAACCCCGCGAAGCGGTGTTTTGTGGCGTCTTCGCCGTGTAGCCGTGCGTTTCAACGCACGGTTCCTGATATGTCATGCAACAGACGGCTCTGACTTATGGAGTAGCATAGGGGCTGTTGGCGAATGCAGGCCATACCACATGATGTAAGTACCAGAGGCAAAAAGCGCTAAGAGCGAGACTGATAACAAGTCCGAGAAGTGCTGCCTTTTGTAACCTGCTCCACCTTTGGTAATTCATTGGTTTTAGTTCGCCTCAAGAAAGCCCTTTACCCAGCAGCCCAGCCAATACTTGATCGTGTTTCTTGACTCTCTTCAAGCGCCCATGCGTTTCTTCTACTATACCCGTCAATCGTAATTTATCCGCCGGCCACGCGGGACATGATGCGGGCGAAGAAGCGGTGGAACTTGCCGAGGAGGGTGTTTTCGTGCTGCAACTGCCGGTGCTGGGAGTGGCGGGCGCCGTACTGGACGAGGCCAATCGCGGTGGCGTAGATGGGGGAGCGGAGGTCGTCGGAAATGCCGCCGATGTCGCGGGGGGAGCCGAGGCGAGTGGGCATTCCTGTGACATCCTGGCACAGCTCAGCGGAGCCGAGAAGCTGGGAGCCGCCGCCGGAGAGGACAATGCCGGCAGGGAGCATGTTGTAGTAGCCGGATTTTAAGATTTCCTGGCGGACCATCAGGAACAGCTCGTGCATTCGCGGCTCGACGATTTCGGCGAGGATCCGGCGGGGCAGAAGGCGCGGCTCATCGCCGCCGAGGCTGAGGACTTCAAACAAGGCGTCCGGGTCCATGATGTCGGCGGTCGCGGCGGCCTGCTCGCGCTTGACCCGCTCGGACTCGTCAAACGACGCCCGGAGGCCGACCGAAATATCATGGGTGACGTGGTTGCCGCCGACGGGAATGGCCGACGAGTAATAAATGTCGCCGTCTACAAAGATGGCAATGTCGGTGGTGCCGCCGCCGATGTCGGCGATGCAGACCCCTAAGTTCTTCTCGTCGGGCAGCAGCACCGACTCGGCGGTCGCAATCGGCTCCAGCACAGTGGCTTCAATGGTTAGGCCGGCTTTATGGACACACTTGGCGACGTTCTGCAAAAACGTCACGGCGCCGGTGACAATATGGGTCTCGACTTCCAGCCGCGTGCCGGACATGCCGACGGGGTAACGGATGCCGTTCTGGCCGTCAATAGAGTAAGAGCGGGGGATAGCGTGGATGATTTCCCGGTCAGGCGGCAGGACGATGACCCGGCTCTGGTCCTGCACCCGCTCGACATCGTCGGTGGTGATTTCTCGGTTCGCGTGGGTGATGGCAATGACCCCGCGCGAGTTCAGCGAGGCGACATGCTCGCCGGTGACGCCGACGACGACCCGGTGGATCTCGTAGCCGGACATGGCGCGGGCCTTGTCCACGCTGTCTGCAATCGCCTGGGCCGCGCTGTCAATGTCAATCACGACCCCTTTGCGGATGCCGTTCGACAGAGCATTCCCCACCCCCACAATGCGGATGCGGCCCGGCTCCTCGATTTCCGCGACAACGGTGCAAACCTTTGTCGTCCCAATGTCCAATCCGACGACGCAGTCCCTGGCCACCTCCTCTGCTCCCCTCATCCCGCCCCAGATAAATGCCGCCCGAAATGCCCCTAGCCCCCAATAATGGGGGAACCTGAGTTGGCGAGATTTTTCTTATTCCCCCATTATTGGGGGCTAGGGGGTCTTAATTCGATTTGTCTCTTTTGTCCGTCTTCGCGGCCTTCCATCCAGTGCCGCCGAATGATGGATAGATTGACGAAAATGCGCCCGCCGAGCGCGACCACCGCCGCGAGGCCCAGCGGCTGGCCCATCACATCGCCCAAATAGGCCAAAAATGCGGCCAAAAGCGTGTTGGTCAGGAAGCCCGACACAAACACATCGCTCTTGAACTTGCCCTCGGTCCCCGCCCGGACCCCGCCAATGAGCGAGTCCAGGCCCGCCAGCGCGGCCAGCGACAAATACTGGGCGTACTTTGCGGGAAACTCCGCGCCCGATAGATAGACTAACCCGAAGCCGAGTGCGCCCGCCAGCAGTGCAAACCATCCCATGACTTGCTTATGCTCCTGCGCTTTTACCCGACGACGCCGATTTTTCGGGCGCAACCGGCAGCGCGTATTTCGGCTGGATCACGCCGCTGTACGCGGGGACAACCAGACGCTTCACCGGCTGGACGGCGAACATCGCTTTATCAAAGGCTTTCATCTGGTCGGCCTCACCGCCCGGAATATTCAGAGCCGCTTCCAACGTTTTCGGGTCGCCGATGGCTTTGATCACAAACGGCGTCGCAGACTGCGTGTTGTTGACATAGACGGTCGGACCGGCGCAGCGCACGGCGCTGGTCGCGACAAGCCGCTGGTCGTTGACCGAGATCGCTTCCGCACCAGCCTGCTTGAGTTCATTGACGGTTTGATTGATGTCAATATCGTGAATGATGTTCGGCGGCCCGGCCCCCGGCGGCAATGCCGCCAGCGGGACATCAAATGGCTTTTTGCTGTCGTTCAGCGTGACTTCCACGCCCGGCCCTTGCACAGTGGTCAGCCCCGCCATAAACTTTGCTGTTTTGAGGTCCGAACTCACCGCCCGCACTTCCGCCGAATTAGACGACGCCCCGTTTTCGTACTTGGTAATCTGGCTTTGCTGGGCCTGCACCGTGCGCTTCAAGTCGTCCACTTGTCTCAGCAAGATGTCCGTGCCGGTTAAGGCAGCGACATGGGTGACAGCCTGCTGGGTCCGCACCGAGAGGGCCAGCATGGCGCCGAGAATGGCGCACAGCAGGAACAAAGTCATCCACCAGGTCCGGCGGTCCTGTTTCGGCGCCGTTTGGAGTGAGTCGGTGATGTCGAGTGCGCGGTCGTTGCGGTCTATCTCTAACGCCATTTTCGGCCTCAATTACTTCTGACAACTGTGTTGACTGCGGCGCGGGGCCGCCAAACAGGCTGCTGCGGGCAGCTCACGTCAAGGTACGCGGCCCGCTGCGAAAGCGCCCCGCCGTAGGCGGACAAGGCGGCATCGGCCAGCGCCATCTTCCACGGCAGCGAGTCGGCCTGCCCCAGACGAACCTGCGGCTTGCCCCTGTTATTTAAGCACAAATTCAGGTTTTGGTCAACTCCTATTTTTGCGACGGCCCAGTCTGGGTCCCGATGGGTCAGCGCGAGCAGGCGGTAAGCGTCCGGCAGCCACACCGCCGGAAGCGGCTTCCCCAGTGCAAAAGCCGACGGCAGAGCCGACGGGTCGGCGCTAATAACCGGCAAACCGGGCAGCGGCGCGTCGAGCTGCCGGTACGGGACACCTTTGCGGTCCAGCAGCCAGCACTGATTATCTGCCGTCAAAATCGCATAGGGCCGGCGCTCCGTAACCGTGAGTATCAGCGTGTCCGGCAGGCGAACAGTGCGCTCAGCGTGGTCCACCACCGGGTCCGCCGCGAGGCGCTTGGTCAGCGGCTGGCGCAGCATCCACAAAACATTGGTGTCGTTTGGCACCTGCGCTTCGGCGAAGACCTGCTGCGGGGTCAAAGTCTGCGTTCCGAGAACGCGCACTTTGGTGACGTGTAGGCCCGGCGCAAAGACCAGCGCGGCGAGGTCGCCGAGGGCGAGGAACACGGCAAAGATTTGCAGGGTTCGGTTCCAGTTCCGCTTCCGCCGGTTGGACTTGCGCCGGGGGGTGCGCCCATGGCGCTTGGCCGCAGCGGGAACGCCCCGATGGTCGGTTAATGTCAGGTGCGTTCGCTTGTGCATGGGCCTACTCCAAAGCCAGCGCGATCAGCTTGTCCAAAAGCTGCGGGAAGCTGTAGTTCGCCGATTCCGCCGAGCGCGGCAGCAGGCTCGTTGGGGTCATGCCGGGAATGGTGTTGAGTTCCAGCGTGTAAATCTCGCTGCTGTCCGTCACAATCATGTCCGTGCGGGACATCCCCCGGCAGCCGAGCGTTTGATGACAGACTTTGGCGATCCGCCGGGCTTCCTGAGCGACAGTTTCGGAGACACGCGCGGGGACAATCTCGTCGGTCTCGCCTGCCGTGTATTTGGCTTTGTAGTCGTAAAAGCCGCCGTTTGGCACAATCTCGACAATCGGCAGGATTTCCAGGCGGTCGTTACCCAAAATCGGCACGGTGATTTCGGTTCCCGTGATGAACTGTTCAATCAAGACCGTGTCGTCGTGCTGGAACGCCAGCGCAGTCGCGGCTTCCAGCTCGCTTTCGGCCCGCACGATGGTCATGCCGATGGTAGACCCCTGCGCGTTCGGCTTGACAATCAGCGGCAGCGGCATCGCGCCCGGCGGCATTCGGCTCCCGCACGGCAGCGTCATGCCGTCCGGCATCCGCACCCCGGCGGCGGACAGCACACGCTTGGACATGGCTTTGTCCATTGCGAGGGCGCTTGCCAGGACGCCGCTGCCGGTGTAGCGCAGGCCCAGCACTTCCAGCATTCCCTGCACCGTGCCGTCCTCGCCGCCTCTGCCGTGGAGGGCGATGAACACGACGTCGGGCTTCTCCGAGGCCGATGCCAGCGGAAGCTGCGGCAGGGCCGTGATCTCCGTTGTGCCGTCGGACGCACGGAGCAGGCCCAGCGGCTGCGTGACGCCGGACGGCAAAAACTTCTGACCCGAAGCCGTGTCCAGGGCATAGACCGTGTATTTTTCCGGGTCCAAAGCGTTTAATATCTGGCGGCCCGTAGACAGCGAAACGTCGCGCTCGGCGCTGGTGCCGCCCATCAAAACAGCAACTTTCAGTCGGCTCATAACGCCAGCAGTCCTTCCCCCGCCGAGCGGATGTCGCCCGCGCCGAGCGTCAGCACCAAATCGCCGGGACGAACGATTTCCACGAGACGGCCCGGCAGGGCGGATTTATCGGCAACATAGGTGACGCATTCTGCGCCCCGGCGATCGGCGGTCAGCGCCGCCAGCCCTGCGCCGGTGACGCCCGCAATCGGCTGCTCGCGGGCTAAAAAAATGTCGGTCAGGACCACATGGTCGGCGGCGGTGAAGCT
The DNA here is from genome assembly GCA_964236795.1 of uncultured Armatimonadales bacterium. Taxonomy (GTDB): domain Bacteria; phylum Armatimonadota; class Armatimonadia; order Armatimonadales; family Capsulimonadaceae; genus JANXMY01. The sequence continues at coordinate 14,094 of CAXSFV010000048.1, forward strand.
TTCGGCAAATTCGGTCTTGAAGTCACGGGTGCGCGACGGCAGGTGCGGCTGGAAGACAGCCACAATCCGGCGGCCTGCGTAGGCGCGGCGGGCGGCGGCGAGGGTCGCTTTAATCTCGGTCGGATGGTGCGCGTAGTCGTCTACAATCAGCACATCTGAAGCCGTCGTGCCGATACGCTCAAAACGCCGCCCTGTGCCGGTAAAGCTTGCCAACCCGGCAGCGATTTTGTCAAACGGTAAGCCAAGCGTCAGACCGACAGCAACGGCGGCGAGGGAGTTTGCGACCGTGTGCAGGCCCGGCACCTGAAGCTGCACCCGCCCAAGCGGCTTGCCGTGCCAGACGGCGGTGTAGCTTGGGGTCGCGCTGTCAAGATCAATATCACCTGCCGTCAAATCGGCGGCGGCGCCGGCGGCGTAGGTCACGATTTTGGGCGCGGCTTCTGCGCTTTGCATTTCCGCCAGCAGCGCCTGCACATTCGGGTCGGTCCCGCAAACAATCGCCGTGCCGGAAACTTGGGACAGAAAGCGGCGGAACGAGCGCAGGACATTGGCAAGGTCACCGTAGTAGTCCAGATGGTCGGCTTCAATGTTGAGGACGACGGCGATCTTTGGGGACAAGTCCAAGAACGAATCGTAGGCTTCGCAGGCTTCTGCGAGAAACACATCCGAGCCGCCGAGACGGGCATTGCCGCCGTAGGCAGGCAGGTCACCGCCAATAAGAACCGTTGGGTCCAGGCCGCCCGCGTCCAGCACCATTGCCGTCATGCCGGTGGTGGTCGTCTTGCCGTGTGTCCCCGTGATGGCGACCGAATCCGTGTACCGGGCCATCAATCGTCCCAGCATCTCGGCTCGCGAAATAATTGGAATGCCCTTTTCCCGTGCCGCCGCCATTTCCGGGTTGTCTTTCTTGACCGCCGCCGATGCCACAACCAATGTTGCGCCGTTGAGGTTCGCTGCCGTGTGTCCGGCGTCCGCCCGAATGCCCGACTCCAACCGCAGGGCGGCCAAAGTCGGCGACTCCCGCAAATCCGACCCAGTCACAGGAACGCCCTGCCGGGCCAGCACCCGCGCCAGGCCGCTCATTCCAGCGCCCCCAATTCCGACAAAATGAATACACTCGCTCACGACATCAACACTCCCCAAGATTTTTTGTGCGCCATCGTACAGACAGTTATTGTACCCTATGAGAAGACCTACTGCACTGCCCCTTGTCGCCTGCGCGATCACTCAAAGGAAATACTCCAATCCGTCGCGTACATCCTCAGCCCGATTTTCGCGCCACTGCTAACGATGACAGATTGTCCCAGCCGGTACTGTACAAGGGGATGCGGGCCGAAGCTCGCACAGCCGCAGCCCAAGCTGCCGTCACACGCGGCGCGTACCCGCGCCCGCGAAAAGCCGGCGCTGTTTCAAGGGCCACCTCGGCGGCGACGGCCGAGCGACGGGCGCAGCAGCAAACGCTCACTGGGTAGCCTTCGACAGACACCGCCATCACCGGCGAACGACCGGCCTCGATCTCGCCTGCAACCCAGCCGGAAAAGTGCTGCTGCAACAGCGCCTCATCGCGGATGCTCACCACACCGAGAAAGCTGTCGGTCGGCTCAGGGAAATCGAACGCCGGTCCCCAATGAACATGACCAGACAGCAGAGCTTGGTAGCGTCCAGCGTAAACCGGCGGCTCCCGCTCAGGGGAAACAGGCTCTTGCCGCGCAAGGCTGCCGAGTTCGTCGCTTATCGCATCGGAGATATCCGCCCGCACCGCCCAGGCAAGACTCTCTGCACCGCGAATGAACATAAACGCCGGGCCGGGGCGAGGCTGCGGCTCACGGGTTGAGACAATCCGCCCTCGGTCGTCTAGGACGAAAAGGGTTTCTAGCTGAAGCTGAGGGGTTGCAGACAACATTTTGCATGAAGACCTTTTCGATAAGTCGCTTCACCTGTGACTGTCATGCTCTTAGGCAGTCGCACCCGCCAGCGCAAGCAGTGCATCGGCGAGGTCAAATGCCGCATTCGGAGTCGCAAGCGTTGAAGCGGCTTGTCCCATTGCCGTTAATTGTGCCGGGTCGGCCAGCAGCGCCGTGATCTCGGACAGCAGGCGCGGGCCGGTGAGGTCCCGGCTCGGCAGCAGCGCCGCCGCCCCAGCGTCCGCCGAGCGCTGAGCGTTCCGAGTCTGCTCGTTGCCCCCGGTCGGCACCAGCGGGATAAACAGCGCGGGCTTCCCGACCGCCGCCGCTTCCGTGACAGTTCCCGCCCCGCTGCGCCCGACAATCAAATCGCACAGCGCAAACACATCGGCGATCTCGTCCCCGACAAACGGCACAACCCAGTAGCGCGTCTGCAATTTCGGCGGCAAGGCGTTCTTGACCGAAAGGAACCTGTCGCTTTCCTGCCGCCCGCATTGATGCACTATTCGGCAGCGTTCCATCAGCTCCGGCAGGACGGCTTCCACGGCGGCGTTGATACTCTTGGCCCCTAATGCCCCGCCCGTCACATACACCGTCGGCAGAAAGTTGTCGGCGGGGTCAAAGCCGAAGCGCTCCACGGCCCGCGCTTTGTCGCCGCCGAAGATCGCCTGCCGCACCGGGTTCCCCGTCACGAATGTCTTCCGGCGCAGGATTTCGGGCAGCTCGGATGCCGCTCCCTCGAACGTCAGCGCAATGCGGGCAGCGAACCGGGCCGCGATTTTGTTGGCCAGCCCGATCTGCACGGTCTGCTCATGGATCAGCACCGGACGCCCCAGAAGCCCGGCGGCAACCACCGTCGGCACGGACACATAGCCGCCGGTCGCAAGCACGGCATCGGGCTTAAACTTCTGGACTTCGCCGATGGCCTGCCCGATGCCGACAGGGACGCGCAGAGCGTCTGCCAAGTTCTTCGCCGTCAGCAAGCCGCGTACCGACGGCGCCCGGCGCAGCTTGCCGCTCTGGACGCCGACAAACGGAATGCCGGCGGCTTCGACTAATCCCTGCTCGACCCCATGCCGGCTGCCGACATACTGAAAGATCGGCGTCCAGTCTGCCCCGACCGCCCGCGCCTGCACGGCCTGGATGGTCGCCAGCGCTGGGGAAACATGGCCGCCGGTCCCGCCGCCGGTGATGAGGAGCTTGATGTTCATAGCCCTCCCCACCCCCAATAATGGGGGAGTCAGAGCGGAGGGCGCGTCTCGCAACGCCCCTACGGGTCCTATTCCGGCTCCCCCATCATCGGGGGCGGGGGGGTTCACTCCTTGAACGCCCCTCGGTCTTGCCGTGACCTGTCTGTGGATCTGTCTGTGGATCTGTCTGTGGATCTGTCTGTGGAACGGCTCCGGTCCAGACGACGCACGGACGACGGGCGGGAAACAATCGCTGGCGGCTCGGCCTTGCGGTCCCAGCGGCGGTTCCAGTCGTCTTCATTGGGCGCGGGCTTATCGGGCTGCGGGCCGTCGGGACCGTTAGGATGGCTGGAAATGTTCAAGAGAATGCCGATGCCAAGCAGCATCAAGACCAGCGACGAGCCGCCGGACGAAATAAACGGCAGCGGGACACCCGTGTCGGGAATGGACGCGGTCGCGACCGCCATGTTGATGAGCGCCTGGACGCTGATGAGCGATGTGATCCCCGCCGCCAGCAGCGCCCCAAACGGGTCGCGGGTGCCGTAGGCAATCGCAAAGCCCCGCGCGGCAATGAAGACGAACAAAGCGACGAGGCCAAGCGTGCCGATCAGGCCCCATTCTTCGGCGATCACCGGAAAGATAAAGTCCGTGCGCGGCTCCGGGATAAACAGCTTTTCCCGGCCTTCACCGAGGCCCATCCCCGTCACGCCGCCCGACCCCAGTGCAATCAGCGCATGCCACACTTGGTAGCCCGTATGGTACTTGTCCGCCGCCGGGTTCCAGAACGCCGTGATGCGCCGCGCCCGGTACGGCTCTAAAGCCACAAATCCGGCCACCAGCAGCGTCGCGCCGCCGAGCAGTGCGCCGAGATGCGCGGGTCTAGCCCCCGCCAGAAACAGCATGATCAGCCCGGTTATCGCTAAGACTAATGCCGTTCCCAAATCGGGTTCTTTGGCAATCAGCGCGGCCAGCAGGCCGATCACGATCAGCGGCGGCAGCAGGCCCTCTTTCGGGCGCGTCTTAATCTTGAGGCTTCCCGCCAGTATCCGCGCAAGATACAGCACCAGCGCGAGCTTCGCGATTTCCGACGGCTGAAAGCGCAGCGCTCCATGCCCCAGCCAGCGCCGTGCGCCGTTGACCGCGATGCCGACATGGGGGATCAGCACCGCCAGCAACAGAAACACCGATAGCGAGACTCCAATCACGGCGAACTTCTTCCAGTGCCAGTACGGTACCCGGCTTGCGCCCCAGAGCGCAAACAGCCCGGCGATGGCCCATTCCACCTGCGTTTTGACAAAGTGGAACGAATCCCCGTGCAGCTTTTCAATGGCGAGGGCGTAGGACGCATCGTACACGGAGACAATGCCGATGCCGAGCAGCAGAAACGTCATCCACAGCAGCAGGCGGTCCATCGGCTGCCGCTGCGAAATAACCAGCGCCGCCTGCGCTTTGGCGGACGACGATTTGGAGGCGTAAGAGATGGGTGGATTGGTGGCGCTCATAATGGGTTAGTTGTCGTAAATCGGCATTTGTTGACGGCGGCACGAGCGAGGGAATAAATTCCTCTCGCTGGATAACGTCCTTCGGACGAAGATGAGTCGGACATTAACCATCCCTACATCCGAAGGATGCTATTCAGCGAGAGGAATTTATTCCCTCGCTCTTATTTCTTTTCTCTCCCGCACCGCCCGCTTAAACTGCTCGCCCCGGTCCTCAAAATCCGCGAACATATCAAACGACGCGCACGCGGGGGCCAGCAGCACCGTGTCGCCCGGCTCCGCCAGACCCGCCGCCGTCATAACCGCGTCTGCCAGCGTCCCGGCCCGGTGAACAGCCTCGTACCCCGCCGCCCGCGCCGCCGCTTCGATTTCGGGAGCCGAGCGCCCGATCAGCACCAGCGCCTTGACATGGTTCTGGACCACGGCATCCGCGAGAGTCGCCACGTTCCCGCCCTTGAAGACGCCGCCCGCGATGACCACTTTCGGCTCCGGCAGAGCTTCCAGCGATTTCTCGAAGGCCGCTGCATTCGTACACATGGAGTTATTGACGTAGCGCACCCCGTCAATCGTGCCCACATATTCCAGCCGATGCACCACCCCGGTAAACGTCGTCGCCACTTGGCGAATGGGTTCAATCCCAGCCCCAAACGCCGTCGCCATCGCCGCCGCCGCCATGATGTTCTCTAAGTTATGTGCGCCCGGCAGCTTGACCTCAGCGATTTTGCAGACGTATTCATAGTCCACTTCATCAGAGAGGTTGAAGTCAATGTGTATGTCCACGCCGTTCGTTGTTACCCGTTGTTCTTGAAAGCAGGGATAACCGAAACCCCACTGCACCGCACACAGCGAATTCTCCTGCGGGATTGATGCTAGGCTCGCGCCTATCACCGCAAAATCGTCTGCCGTCTGGTTCTCGAAAATGCGCCATTTGGCGGCGATGTATTCTTCCCAGGCCTGGCGGTCGCCGTGGTCGGGCGAGATGTTCAGCAAAGCCGCCACTTTCGGGCGGAAGGTGGAAATCCACTCAAGCTGGAACGACGAAATCTCGGCGACAATGGCGGCGTCCGGCGGGGCGGCGTAGGCGGCCTCGATCAACGGGAGCGCGATGTCGCCCGCCGCGATGTTGCCGGCGATGTACGTTTTAATCCCGGCGGCGCGGAGCATTTCGCCCAAAAGCAAAGTCGTCGTCGTCTTGCCGTTGGTGCCGGTGATCGCGAGTATCGGCGCACGGGCAATGCGGTACGCGGCTTCAATCTCGCCCAGCACGGGAACGCCTGCCGCGACGGCATCTTGCAGCACGGTGGCGTCTTTCCGAACACCGGGGCTGGTGACGACGTAGTCTAATACGCTATAGTCCAGCGGTGCGCCGCCGACCACCGGGGTCAGGCCCAGCGCCCTGACTTCGGCCAGCGCATCGGTCAAGGTGTCGGCGGGCTTGCCGTCATAGGGAATGACGGTCGCGCCTAATTGGGTCAGCACCCGGCAGCAGGCCAGGCCGCTCCGGGCGAGGCCGACGACCGCAATGGTCTTGTTCTTGAATTCGGTGTCCATAATACAGAACCCCTCCCGCCTCGTTCCTCGGCTCCCTCCCCTGTTAGGGAAGGGCCGGAGCAAGTCGGGAGCGAAAATCGCAAGCGCTCGTGCCTGTGGCCTCGTTCTCTTGGCCTTCCCTAGCAGGGGAGGGAGTGAGGAACGAACGGGAGGGGTTCCTCTCCGGGTTCACAGCCACACGTACATCAGTGGGGCCAGCACTAGTCCCAGCACGAGCGCAAGAATGCCGATGATCCAGAAGCGGGCGACGACCTGGGTTTCCTTCCAGCCGGACAGCTCGAAATGATGATGGATCGGCGTCATCTTAAACACCCGTCGCCCGTTCGGCTTGCCTCCCGTGGCTTTGAACACGCTGACTTGGATCATTACGCTGACGGTTTCGGTTAAAAAGGCAATCGCGAACAGCAGCAGCAGGACTTCTTGTTTGCCGATGAGCGCGAGCGCGGCAAAGCTGGAACCGAGCGCGAGCGACCCCGTATCGCCCATGAAGACTTTCGCCGGGTGGGCGTTGTACCACAAGA
>CAXSFV010000049.1:0-19812 GCA_964236795.1 uncultured Armatimonadales bacterium
CGCCGTTCGGCCCGGTCAGGCCGTAGCGGTTGCCCGGCGTGAACTTGACCGAGACTTGGTCAAAGAGCGTGCGCGTCCCATACGATTTGCTGACATCTTGAACTGTGATCATAACTTAACCCTACTGCCAATCAAATAATGCCATTATTATACCACAGCGCCGGTTCGTGGGCAGCGAAGCCGTGATATAATAAGTCACATGACAGATTTAGCACCAAGTTTCCTGGCGGAAGAAACGGCGAATGCCGCGTACCGGCTGACTTCCGACGGGGCGCTGACGGCCGCGTACCCCTGGCAGGCGGAGCTGTATGGGCGGCTGTCCGAGCCGGACAGCGACATCGGCGGCCTGCTGCTGGCCGGCACTGGCACCGGCAAGCTGGAGTCGGTCTTAATTCCCGCGCTCGGCCTGCGGCGCGGCGGCGCCCCTCGGCGGGTCTTTTTGATCGGGCCTGACGGCTCCCCGCTTGACGATTATTTGTACCGCGCTGTGCCGTACCTGCGGGCGTTCGTGCAGGCCGATGAGACCCCGCGCACGGTCTGCCTGGACATCGCCGACGAAGACTCGACAGGCAATCTGTGCCGCCGCTTCTTCCCCGATGGTACCGAGGACCCGCATCTTGTGACGAATCCGCTGGAAGCGGACGTAGATTTGATTCTGACCACGTTCAGCCGGTTCCGCGAGATGTTCTTTGGCAGCGGCGGCGTTCATGCGCTGCCGGCGGCGCTCATCGGCCCAGCGGCGGACACGCCGCGCCGCGACTTATTCTTCTTCGATGAAGCGCATTCCTACGCCGGCGATGCATTCTCCCGCTTCCATCGCCTGCTGGAGTTTTTGTTCGCCGAAGACATGGACATTGTCGCTGCATCCAGCACCATGCCGCCCGCCTTCGCCGAAGAACTGTCGTTTTTGGAGATGCTGCCTGCGCCGCTCGCCCTGCCGCCGACCCCGCGCACGCTGGCCTACAAGCCGACTTCGGACCCGCTCACGCTTATTGAAGCGGAGATCCGCCGCTCGTACTTCCAGAACTCCCGCGTTTTCGGCGTTACGGAAACCGAAGCCGAGGCCGAAGCGCTCTACTCTCGTTTATCCGCCGCCTATCCGCACAACGTTTATTTGTACCACGCCGGCCAGCCCGCTGGGCAGCGCCGCCGCACCTACGCCCAGCTCCGCGAGCTGGAAAAGGAAGGCGAAGGCTACCTGCTCCTGACCACCGGCGATGCTTTAGAAGCCAGCGACCTCGACGCTACCGTTCTGCTGTCCACCCTCTGCCCGCCTGAAGCCCTCCTCCGCCGCGCCGGCCGCTGCAACCGCCGAGGCGACCTGCCCGCCGCCCAGATTGTGCTGTTCGGCGACGCGCTTTCTCCTGCGTCCCGGCCCCTCAATGCTTCCCAGACAGCAGATTACCTGTCCGCCCTCCACGCCCAAACCGACCTGCCGTTTGCCTCAGAATTCTGGAAGGCATTTATTTGATGCCTGACTTTCCTGCGATTGAGACGCCACGGCTCACGCTGCGGCGGTTCCGAGAACAAGACAAAGATCCCTTTCTTGCCTATCGCAACGATCCAAGCGTCGCGCGGTATCAAAGTTGGGAGACTTGGACGGAAGGGGAAGCCATCAAACTCATCCGGGAAATGGAAACGCTTCCATTCGGTCTGCCGGGGCAGGGCCTACAGATTGCCGTCGAGCATAAAGGCAGCAGCCTTCTTGCGGGTGATTGTTATCTGCAAGTGGATGAACAGGAAACGCGGCAGGCCGAAATCGGCTTCACTCTAGCCACTGCCTATCAAGGACAAGGACTGGCGGCGGAAGCGTTGTCCGCAGTGCTGGAAAATGCCTTTCGGCTGCTGGATTTGCACCGCATCGTCGCCGTGACCGACTGCCGAAACACTCCGGCAGTAACGCTCCTCGAACGGCTGAGGTTCCGCCGGGAAGGTCACTTCCTGCAAAACATCTGGTTCAAGGGCGCGTGGGGCGACGAGTATCTTTACGCCGTTCTCCGCGAGGAATGGACGAAAAAAACGGCTCACGGACACTGACACTGTGCTTCCCCTTCTTCTCCTGGCGGCCTTAGCGAAACATAACTAGAATTGTACATCTTCGGGGTATAAACGTCTACAAAAGGCAGGGCGTTTGTATGCGGTTTGGATTTGCGGTGAAGGTGATCGGGCACGGGGGAAACTTGGCGACGGTGCCGGCGGAGGCGGGGATGCCATCGAACGATGCGCGGCGGTGGCAGACGGGGCCACATGTGCGCCAGTCCATTGAATATGTCTCGGAGATCTTCCATTACCTGCACAAAGTGGATATTCATATGTACCGGATGTCGTCGGACTTCGTGCCGTACCTCACCCACCCCGACATGCCGCAGTTTCACAATCAATTGGAAGAAGCCGAAGAAGAGCTGGCGGCGCTGGGGGAACTGGCGCGAAAATATGACATTCGGCTCAGCCTGCACCCGTCGCAGTACATTTTGCTCAATGCTTTAGACGAAGAAGTGGCGAAAAAGAGCATCACAGACCTAAACGCGCAGGCGAAGCTTTTGGATACGCTCGGCTGCGGGCCGGAAGGGGTTGTCGTCACCCATGTCGGCGGGGTCTACGGCGACCGGGAGGCGAGCAAGGCACGGTTTATCCGGCGGTATCTAGACTTACCCGACGCGACCAAGCGGCGCTTAGTGCTGGAAAACGATGATGTCTCGTTTTCGGTTTCCGAGGTGCTGGAAATCAGCGCGGCGACCGGCTGCCCGGTCGTCTTCGATAACCTGCATCACTTCTGCTTTAACCCGGAAGCGCTGCCGATGGCGGAAGCCTTGAAGCGGGCGCTCGCGACCTGGCCCGGAAACGTCGTTCCGAAGATCCATTACTCGTCGCCGTCTACCGATTTCGAGACGACAGTTGAAAAAGAAAAAGGCGCGACAGGCCGGGAGCGCACGGTGACAAAGCTGCACTCGCCGCGCCTCAAAGCCCATGCCGACTTTATTAACCCGCTGGAGTTTGTTTTATTCTGGCAGGCCGTCGGCGCGGACGATCTGCGCGACTTCGACATCATGCTGGAGTCCAAAGGAAAAGATGTGGCGCTGCTGCGCCTGCGCCGGGAACTCGGCAAGCAGTGCGAGCGTCCGATCAAGGCCGGCTAGAGAAGAAAAAGTGCAGGATTTCCCCGCGTCTGCCATAATGCGAGTATGCCGGGAATTCGGGGCTAAAATCCGGGAATAATATGATATAATAAGAGGATAATGCAGGACGCGCACTGCCTCCGTCCGAACGCTGCTTTATCTTTCGTCCTCAGCGTTTGCATTTCGTCGGCATCATACTTCGGGAGGTAGCTACAATGAGTCACATGCGGACATCCATCAAGTGCAACTGCGGCCAGCGCGTGATCGCCAAGGACGTGGTCCAGCATGGATACTATCTCCGCCTCTTCGGGCCGAGCTTCGTGTATGTGAAGTTCCGCTGCTCACGCTGCAAAAAGCTGGGCGAGCAGTTCATCAAGCAGGAAGAATGGGAAGAAGGCATCCTGAAAGACACGGCGGTGGAAGTGTCCCACAACGAGAAAGAACAATTCGCCGCTAAAGGCGCGATTGACATCGGTGAAGTGATTGACTTCCATTTTGAGCTGGAAACGCTGAGCGATCTGAAATCCTTGGAGGCGCTGATGCCGCCGAAGAAAAAGACCCGTTCGACGCCGCATTCTTAGACATAAGAGGGAAACGACTGGGGCCGGAGCGGGAACATTTCCCGCTCCGGCTTTTTTCGTGACCAAAGGGCAGGAATCAAGGCGCAGAGGCGCGAAACTATCTGTACGGAACCGGCACTGGAAGTGCCGGTGCCTCTCACGAGACCAACACTTATGGCTGAACAACTTACGATGGAACAAGTATCGCGCGTCGCGTTCCTCGCCCGCTTGGAGCTGTCCGACACCGAAACCCTGCGCCTCACGACCGACTTGAACGGCATTCTCGGCCAGTTCGAGCGGCTGCAAGAACTCTCCACCGACGGCATCCCGCCGACCTCACACTCACTGCCGCTGCAAAACGTGTTCCGCGACGATGAAATCCGGCCCTCGCTGTCCCGCGAAGCCGCGACCGCCAATGCTCCCGAAAAGCGCGATGGAAACTTTATCGTGCCGCAGATTATGGAAGACTGACCAGCCGTTGACAGTTTTTGGCTAACCCTATTGGTAACCTTATCAAGAACACATCTGAGGAGCGATCTGATGTCGGACTTAGAAGAATATGCAGGCGGTAGCCTTCGGGAAGTTGTGACCAACTACGAATGGATACCCGCTGATGGCACTGGGCAAAGTTACGGTGTCTTGATAAAGATCAAAGTGTATAGAAACTCTGACGGGGAGTTCTATGCCACACCCAGTCACCGGGTAAAAACTCCCGGACAAGCTGGCCCATATATGCCTTCCGGGCCTTCACAGAATTCTGCCGAAGAGGCTGTTCGTTTTTGCATTCGCGGCTTCAAGATGTTTATGGGAAGTGCGAGTGAAACGGGGTGGTTTGAGGCGAATGATGTGTAAAAAGGAACACACAAATGAACAGAACTGAACACTGGTCCGAAGACAGATACTGGACTGAAGCTCTTGAGCAGTTTAATCGTTTTGAAGAAGAGGGACATAATCAACTAAATCTGGATTTGACAGCAATTGTTAGAGTAGCATTCAATGGCGATGGCCCAGCCTACAAACTCATGGATGCAATGGTGTCTGTGAAAGAGCATGAAGGCATAGATGGCTTCAAGGGCGCTCCACGCATAATGCTAGCTTTGTTGATGCGTCTGCATGAACTATCGCATGAGCAAGACGACTGAGATTGAATCGAGACGAGCTTCAACTGATCCATACCAAGCAGCATCGTTTGGTGAGCAAAAAGATTAACTATGCAATTATACGAACTGACGGCGCATGAGCTGGCCGGCAAGCTGGCGTCGCGCGAGGTTTCCGCGCGGGAAGTGACCGACGCGGTACTGGACCGGATCGGCGATACCGAAGGCCATGTTAAAGCCTATGTCTCGGTCACGGAAGCGGTCGCGCAGGCGCAGGCGGACGCGGTGGACGCTGCCCGTGCGCGGGGCGAGGCGCTCTCGCCGCTGGCCGGCATTCCGCTGGCGCTGAAAGACAATCTTTGCACGCTCGGCACCGAGACGACCTGCTCGTCGAAGATTTTGCGCGGCTTTCTGCCTCCCTACTCCGCCACTGTCGTAGACAAGCTGCAAGCGGCGGGCAGCGTGTTTGTCGGCAAGGCCAATCTGGACGAGTTCGCGATGGGGTCGAGTACCGAAAACTCGGCGTTCGGCACATCCCATAATCCGTGGGACCTCACGGCGGTCCCCGGCGGCTCGTCGGGCGGCTCGACGGCGGCGGTCGCGGCGGGCGAGGCGGTCTGGGCGCTCGGCTCGGACACCGGCGGCTCCATTCGCCAGCCGGCGGCGTTCTGCGGCGTCGTCGGCCTCAAACCCACCTATGGCCGCGTCAGCCGCTACGGACTGATCGCGTTTGCGTCGTCGCTCGACCAGATCGGCCCGATCACCAAAGATGTCCACGATGCCGCGCTTCTGATGAACGTCCTCAGCGGCCACGACCCAATGGACAGCACGAGCATTGACCGCGAAGTCCCTGACTACACGAAGTCACTCGCTCACGATGTCAAGGGACTGAAAATCGGCGTCCCGCAGGAATACTTCAGCGGGACGATTGACCCGGCGGTCGCGGGCGCCGTCCGCGCGGCCATTGCCCAGCTCGTCTCCATGGGCGCGGTCGCCGAAGAAATCAGCCTGCCGCATACCGAGTACGCCCTGCCGACCTACTACATTATCGCCCCCGCTGAAGCGTCGTCGAACCTCGCCCGCTACGACGGTGTCCGGTTCGGCCACCGGACCGCGCGGGCGACAAACGCCGTTGATTTGTTCGAAAAGACACGCGAGGAAGGCTTCGGCCCGGAAGTCAAGCAGCGGATCATGATCGGCACTTACGCGCTTTCGGCAGGCTACTACGATGCGTTCTATGTCAAAGCCCAGCAAGTCCGAACTTTGATCAAGCGCGACTTCGACGAAGCATTCCAAAAGTGCGACGTAATTATTGCTCCGACCGCCCCGACCATCGCGTTTAAGATCGGCGAAGTCTCGGACCCACTAGTAATGAAGCAGAACGACATCCTGACCATCCCCGCCAACATGGCCGGCATCCCCGCGATTTCCCTGCCCTGCGGCTTCTCGCACGGCCTACCCATCGGCCTCCAAATCATGGCCCCGGCGTTCGGCGAAGAAGTCCTATTCCGAACCGCCTACACCTATGAACAGGCCAACGAATGGCACAAAGCGCGAGCGACTATCGAGCGCCCCAGCCACATTCACGTCGAGTAGGAGCCTCCCAATGTCAGCCGCCACTCAAGAAACTGCCTTTTCACCCGAAGCCCTTCTGCAAGAAGTCTCGCAATTCAGCGATGCCGCTTTGGACAAGTTTTTTGACCAGATTCTGCTTCTGAGGGCAGAGCGCCGTGCGCCGCATCTCTCCAAGTTGGAAACAGAATTGCTGCTGAAGATCAATACGCCGCTGGCGGAGCAGATTTGGAAGCGCTACGCGAAGCTGTACGCTAAGATGAGGGCAGATTCGATCTCCAAGACAGAATATGCAGAATTGCTGCAACTAATTGATGCTGTTGAGATGGATAATGCCGAGCGTATCGGGCATCTAGTTGCACTAGCAAACCTGCGCGGAACTACATTAAAGGCACTAATGGATGCTCTGGGAATCGGTCCGCGCTCCCATGCCTGAGCCGCGTTTGTCTGAAAAACGCCGAAAAGAAGTGGCGGAAAACGCGAGCGGCATTTGTGAATACTGCCGCAGTCAGCAGAGCCTATGCCCGGACACATTTCATGTGGAACACATTCTGCCGGAAGCGCGGGGCGGAACCGACGCGGCGGAAAATCTCGCCCTGTCCTGCGGCGGCTGCAACGGACATAAGAGCATAAAAACAAATGCCCTTGACCCCGTCAACCATGTCCGCGCCCCGCTGTTTCACCCGCGCCGGCAGCAGTGGCAGGAGCATTTTGAGTGGAGCAGCGATTTTACGCTTATACTTGGCCTGACGGAAACAGGCCGGGCAACAATTGAGGCACTTCGCATGAACAGGATTGGCGTCGTCAATCTCCGGCGAGTTCTATATGCTTCGGGCTTACACCCGCCTGCTGCACAGAGAGATTGACACAAATTATGAGCAGGCGAACGAATGGCACACCGCGCGGGCGACTATTGAGCGCCCCAGCCACATTCACGTCGAGTAGAGAAATGAACGAAGAACGATACACAGAAATTATTGACGGGTTACTTGTCGGTACGGACATGGCAGATGAAGTCTCGCGCCGCATGGCTTACAACGCCTGCGTCGCTCATGCAGAGCGGGAAATGAAAGCCGATCTTGAAGTCAATTTGTTTATCTCCCTGGCAGCCGAACGACTCGAGCAGATCCACGTCTACTTTGACGTGATCAAAAACATGGTTCCAGTGCCGGAGAACGCACGCCTGCGTCTCAGGTATGCGGCGGACGATCCTGATCCTGTTTTAACGGGGAACACAGAAGGACTGCGCTATTTAAGCAGCCTGTGTGTCGCACTCGCAAGTTATTCCCCCATAGAAAGAAGCGGCTCGGAAGACCATGTGCATCTTGACGCCGGGGAAGTGCCGATGATCGGCAACAGCTACGGGCTGACGGTCTATCACTCGGCAGATACTTGGTTTGATCGCTTCACGAACCCGCCGGAAGACGCTGAAAAGTCAGATGCGAAAGCGCCGCCGCGCGAGATCGCGCCGGAACAAATTGCCGCGATTGAGTTTCTTGAAGGCGACAGCGTCCAGATACCGCCATTTTTCTACATAAGGCACGATAAACTGTACCGTATGTTGGGCTTCCGCTCCTACTCGCAGGAGGAAGAAATTCCATCAAAGCCTATAAAGAGTGGAGGTGGGGGCCGAATGTATGTCTTTAAGTTTCGCGATGACGCGCAGGAGATCTTCGAGATTGCTTTAGATTTAGACGACGCCGACATCCATTTCTTCACCAAAGCCGATTTGGAGCAGGTCTGGGGGATTGACTAATAGCCGTGCAGCCTTTAGACACGAATCTGCCGCGTCCACCCTCGTCCTGGCGGCGGCATCCGGTGGCGGATATTTTGGTGTTTGCGGGCATCACGGCGGCGATTTTCTGCGTTATGGCTCTGCCGATTGCGGCGCTGTATCAGTGCACCCATGCGCCGATTGATCCGAACAGCGAGCGCGGCGGGCTGACGGTGGAGTTCTGCTTTGCGGTCGCCGCCGTGGCGGCGTATGTCATTGTGACGAAGCGCATTGACCGGCGGACGCTGACCGAGGCCGGACTCGCGCCGCAGGGGTTCTTCTCGGAGACGGGCATTGGCCTGCTCATCGGTGGGGGCGTCTTTTCAGCGATTATTGCAATAATGGGCGTGTTCGGGCTGTACCAGTTCGGCAGCGTCAATCCGCATTTCAAGCCGGGGCTGCCGCTGGCCTTGTTTTTGTGCATTGCCGTCTTTCAGGAAGTCGCCATGCGCGGCTGCATTTTCCAGACACTGGAGCGCCGCTGGGGTTCCGGGATTGCGCTGGTGGCATCGTCGCTCTTTTTCGGACTGCTGCATCTCGGCAGTCCCGTCGAAGGCTTGTCTACCGGGGAGTGGCTGGTCGGGCCGTTCTTTTTAGCCTTTGAGACAGGATTTTTGTTCACGGCGGCGTACCTGCTGACCCGGCGCCTTTGGCTGCCCATCGGCCTGCACTGGGGCTGGAACTTCTTTGAAACGTCGGTCTACGGCACGGCGAACTCCGGGGCTTGGGAAGACGACCCGAACACGCTGTTTGCCGGCCATGCCCACGGTCCATTTCTTTTGACCGGCGGCTCGTTCGGCCCGGAAGCCAGTATTCTCTGCCTGTTTGTCGGCTTCTACGCGGGGACGATCCTGCTGCGCCTCGCCATTCGCCGAGGCCAGTGGCGGCCTGCACCGACACTAAATCAGGTAGAATAGCAACAGGGAGAACACCAACAGGGAGAACACCAACAATGAGCCAAGTTCTTGAGAAGCAATTTTTTATCGTTGAGGATGCCGGTGTCGCGAAGATCGCAGGAACACGCATAAAAGTCGCCCAAATCATTTTGGAATACACGCGGCTTGGACGGACACCGGAGCAGATCGCCGAAAGCCATCCGCATTTGTCACTTGCACAGGTTCAAGCAACGCTCGATTATTATGACATCCACCGAGAAACCATTGAGGCTCAAATTATTGCATCGCTCGCTTACGCTGACGAAGCACAGCAGGAAGCAGGGCCGTCGGAACTGGCAAGAAGGCTCACAGCAGAAAAACAGTTGATGGGGCGGACGGGATGAGCCTTGCGCTTTACATGGATGAGAATGTCGAGGGGGCGATCGCGGAGGGGCTGTGTGGACGCGGGGTGGACGTCTTGACCGTGGTTGAGGATGGCCGGATGGGGTTCCCGGACCCTGCTGTTCTGGACCGGGCAGGAAAACTTGGCCGGCTGCTATTTACTCATGACGATGATCTGCTGCGGGAAGCAAAGCGGCGGCAGGAAAACAGTGAACCGTTTGCGGGCGTCGTCTATGGACACCAGCTTCGCGTTACGTTTGGGCAAGCGATTGATGATTTGGCAGTCATTGCGTAGGTTTGTGATTTCGCTGAGTTTTCGGGCCGCGTTGAGTATCTGCCGCTGTAAATCGAATGGGACGGAAGAACGAGTAACAGTATCTATGACCACTATCTATGAACCTGTGATCGGGATGGAATGCCATGCCGAGCTTTTGACCCAAAGCAAGATGTTCTGCGGCTGCGCCAACGAGTTCGGCGGGGCGCCCAACACGCGCACCTGCCCGGTTTGTTTAGGACTGCCTGGCTCGCTGCCCGTGATGAACCGGCAGGCGGTGCAGCTTGTGCTGCGGACTGCTTTGGCCCTGCACTGCGACGTGTCGCGGGACTGCGTGTTCGCGCGTAAGAACTACTTTTATCCCGACCTGCCCAAAGGCTACCAGATTTCCCAGTACGAGAACCCCATCGGGGTCGGCGGCTACCTGGACATTGACCTGGAGAACGGCGGGACGAAGCGCATCCATATCCGACGTGTGCATTTAGAGGAAGACACAGGCAAGCTGATCCACGCGGGCGGCAACGAAAGCGAAGTAGACTACAACCGCTCCGGCGTCCCGCTGATGGAGATCGTCACCGAGTTTCCGCCCGATCTCACATCTGCCGACGAGGCCCGCGCTTACCTAGAGAAGCTGCGATCCATTTTGGTCTACCTCGGCGTCTCCGACGGCAAAATGGAAGAAGGCCACCTGCGGGCCGAGCCGAACCTTTCCATCCGGCCTGCCGGAACAAGCGGCGTTGGGGTCAAGACTGAGATCAAAAACCTCAACTCGTTCAAGTCGGTCTACAAAGGCGTCCTGTACGAAGTCGAGCGCCAGTCGGAGCTGTTAAACGACGGCGAGGCCGTGCGGCAGGAAACGCTAGGCTGGAACGACCTGCGGGGCGAAACCTACCACATGCGCTTCAAGGAAGAAGAGCAGGAATACCGCTACTTTCCCGAACCCGATTTAGTTGCCCTGCACTTTGAAGACGCCGCTGTCGAAGCCGCCCGCGCCGCCCTGCCGGAGCTGCCCGACGCCAAGCGGGAACGCTTTGTCACGCAGTACGGCCTGCGCCCTTACGACGCCGCCATTCTGACCGCGTCCCGTCCGCTCGCCGCTTACTTTGAGGAAGCCGCCACCGAGGCCGACGCCAAAGCCATCGCCAATTACGTCACCGGCGATCTGGCCCGGCTGCTGAATGCGTCCGGCCAGGACATCACCGAAACCAAAGTCTCGCCCGCCCGCCTGCGCGGCCTCATCACGCTTCGGGACAGCGGCCAGATCACCAACGCCAGCGCAAAGACCGTTCTTGCCGAGATGTTCGAGACCGGCCAGGAGCCGTCGGCGGTTGTTGCCGCGCGTGGTTTAGCCGCCGTCTCCGACGGTTCCGCGATTGCCGCCGAAGTCGAGCGCGTTTTGGCCGCAAACCCAGACGTCGTCACTAAAATCAAAGCCGGCAACGACAAAAGCAAAGGCTTTTTGACAGGTCAAATAATGAAAGCCCTGAAAGGCCAGGCCAAGCCCGACATTGTAAACCGCCTGCTGGACGAGAAACTAGCAGTGCTGTGAGAACAGCGCTGATCTCGGATATTCACGGCAACCACGATGGTTTATTGGCAGTGCTAACTGATATCAAAGAGCGTTGCTGCGACCGCATTCTGTGTTTAGGCGACTTAGTGGACAGTGGTCCTAAAAGCGTCGAAGTCGTGCGGCTTATTCAGGAACTCGCCCTTCCAACGGTGCAGGGGAACCATGACGAGTACCCGAACGCGCCGCTGCCGCTGAAGATTGAAAACTTTTTGCGGGAACTACCGGAAGCCATTGTCGAAAGCAGCGTGATTTACACGCACACCTCGCCGCGCGTGAAGAAGTCCAAGATCAGTGATGCCGTGGAAGCGCGGAACGTCTTTGAGGAGACTGGATACCGACGCATCTTTGTCGGCGATGTTCATGTTCCCCTGATTTTCGGGCGACGGTGCCTCAAGCAAGTTTCCGCGCTGCCGTATCCAATTCCCTACGATGTCGAGTTCCCCTTTGACCCTGATGACCGCTATATCGTCTGCGCTGGCGCGGTCGGCTACAGCCGCGATGGGTACCACTGGCTGCGCTACGCAGTTTATGACGACGCGCGAGATACCATCACTTTCCATGTCCCGGACGGTCCTATTCTGATTTTTTAGCCATGTTTGACCAATTCCGCTGGGCCTTGCTGTCGCCGGGGGATACCGTGCTGGTCGCCGTCTCCGGCGGGCCGGACTCGCTGAGCCTGCTGCATCTGCTGTGGACGGAGCGCGAGACGCGGCAAATTAGCGTTGAAGCCGCGCATTTAGACCACGGCCTGCGGGGGAATGAGTCGGCGGCGGAAGCGCAGTGGGTCTTGGATTGGTGCGTTGAGCGCGGCATTGTCTGTCATATCGCCAAAGAAGACGCGGCGGCCTGGGCATCCGCGCACAAACAAAGTGTGCAGGAAGCGGCGCGGGCGGTGCGCTATGCATTTTTGGAGCGCACGGCAGCAAACATCGGTGCGAACAAAATCGCGACGGGGCATACGCGGGACGACCAGGCTGAAACAGTTTTGAGCAACATTCTGCGCGGGACCGGGACCGACGGCTTGCGCGGTATTCCCGAACGGCGCGGCCCCATTATCCGCCCGATGCTCGGCGTCTCGCGGGCCGAAATTGAAGCTCACTGCGCGGCGCACGGCCTGTCGCCCCGGCAGGACCCTTCCAACTTCTCTGCCGACCATTACACCCGTAACCGTATTCGTTTGGAGCTTCTGCCGCTTCTTCGGTGGGACTTTAACCCGCGCGTTGACGACGCTTTGCTGCGGCTGTCGGAAATTGCGGCGCGGGACAGCGACTTCTTAGCCGTGCAGGCGCAAGCGGCCTTTGCGGATGTGACACGACAAAGCGATGCGTTCCGCGTTCAGCTTGACCGGGCGGCGCTGGCGGCGCTGCATCCGGCCCTGCTGCGCTCTGTGCTGCGGCGAGCGATTGCAGACTTACGCGGTACGGCGGAAGGCGTTTCTTACGAGCATCTGGAAAAAGTTTGCAGAGCAGTTTTGTCTGGGGCTGTGATCGCCTTCGCTCTGGTCCTTCCCTATCCACTTTGTACGGTGCGCGTTACGGATCAAGTCCTCACTCTGACACTGGCGAATGTTCCAGTATCGCTGAGTTATGTTTCGGCGGCTTTGCCCGTTCCCGGCGAAGCCGCGCTGCCGGAACTCGGCTGGACGATAGCGGCGTCTTGGGAAGTTCTGCCCAACGTCGTGCGGATGGATGCCGAGGCCGTTGATTTTAACTCGCTTGAAGCCCGGAACTGGCGGTCTGGGGATAAAATAGACCCGCTGGGAATGCGCGGGCGGCACAAGAAAGTGTCGGACATCTTTTCCGACGCGAAAGTGCCGCGCCCGAACCGGCACAGGGTCCCGATTGTGGCCGACGCGCAGGGGATTGTCTGGGTGGCGGAATACGCGCTGTCCGAGCGAGTCAAAGTCACCGACAAGACAACGCGGGTTTTGTATTTGTCGGTGCAAAAAAGCTCAAGCTAGAGAAATAGTAGGAAATGGTTGGGGAAACCAGGAATAATGCAGGCGGGCATTCTCTGCCCGGAGCAATTTTATGGATTCACGCCGAAGCAAAGCCTCCAGCCATGCTTTTACGCTGATTGAGCTGCTGATTGTCATCGCCATAATTGCCGTTCTCGGCGCGGTACTGTTTCCCGTCTTCCAGAAAGTGCGCGAAAACGCCCGCCGGACGACCTGTTCGTCCAACCTGCGGCAGATCGGCCTGGCGATGACCCAGTACACGCAGGACAGCGACGAGATGCTGCCGCCGGGCGCATATTCCCTCGGCGGCGCAACCGTCACCTGGCGTCAAGAGGTCTTTCCTTATGTCAAAAGCGTCCAGGTCTTTTCCTGCCCGTCGAACCCCTACAATGCGCTGACGACCGATGTGGACGGCGGCCAGTTTTTCATATCTTACGGCGCAAACGATGCCGTTCTGCAAAGCGGCGGCCGGACAACGCTGCTAAACGAGATCCAAAACCCATCCACACTGTTTTTAATCGGTGAAACCGACGGCAGCGGGTATAAGCTGAACAACCCGCCGAACCCGCCGCTGCTCTCGCCGGACTGCGATATGTGTGATCTGCACCCGGCGGGGTCGCACACGGACTTGTTCGCCGGCCACCTGAGCCGCAGCAACTGGCTGTTCGCCGACGGCCATGTGCGCTCGCTGCGTCCGACCCAAACCTGCATGGGCGTGGACATTTGGGACCTGGACCGCAACAACGCGAACCTGCCCTGCTCCGGGCTGCTGGCCGCTGCGCTGCAAGACAACGAGGCGTACTGGAATGAAACAACTGAGCCGTAACTTTTACACTCGACACTTTGAGGAGAATTGCATGTTCAGGAGAATTGCATGATCTACGACTGCCCACAGTGCCGGACGCCGCAGGAAGCCGGCCGAACGGTCTGCCCGCACTGCCACGCGGAGTTTGACGGCCCTGTTCCCGCCGACGCCGTTGTCCCGGACGCCGTGCCTGCGCCGGCAGAGGCGACGCCGGCGGTTCCTGACGCGCCGCTCGCCGAGGTGGAAGCAGCGCCGGAAGAAACTGCTGCCACAGAAGAGGCTGCGCCGACGCCGACTATCGCGGCAGAGGCATCGTCCCCTTCCCCGTCCGGCCCAGCGCCGTATCTGACGCCACCGTCCTATGCGCCGCCGCCGTATTCGCCGTCTTTGTCCAGCGTCACGCCCCTGCCGTATACAACGCCCTCTCGTGCAGGCGAGCCGCCGCTCGGCAGGCTCACCCGCGCCCTGCTGCTTGCGTTTCCCATCGTTCTGGTGCTGGTCCTCGGCGGTGTTTATCTGGCCGGTGCGCTGAACACGAGCTCCGACGTTGTCCCGCTGCCGGCTCCTTCCGTGTCTGCTCAGGCGCTGCCCCCGGCTCCTGCTTCGGCCAGCGAGCCGGTGACGCTTTCCGGCGGCAGCAACACCAACGACGGCGCCGACCCGCACGTCAAGCTCCTGGCAGGCCGCTGGGTCTCCAAGTCCGACGACTTTTACGTCTTCAACCCCGACGGCACCGGCTCGCGCGGCTCTGCGCTGAACTCGTCCGGCGACCTGCCGTTTTTGTGGGGCCTAGTCCAGAACCGCCTGATGCTCTACGGGGCCAAAAATGAGATCCTGCGCTTTAACGTCGGACCAGACAGCGACACCGTGTTCCTTGCGCCGCAGACCGGCCACTACGTCCAGTATTCGCGGGCAAAGTCGTAGCAAGGCGCTACAGAAAGGAGTGACAGCGTGGACTCCCGCAAGACACACGGAGAAGTTCCCGATTACGCGGTGATCCTTTGGGACAATGACGGCGTGCTTGTCGACACGGAACGCTGGTACTTTCAGGCCACGCGAGAGGTCTTCGCCGGTGTGGAGATCGATCTCACGGTGGAACTCTATTTCGAGTACTTTCTATCGCGCTCCGGCGGCACCTCAAAGCTTGCTTCCGTGCATGGAGTGAGCGAAGCAGACATTGCCGAGATGCAAGGTGCTCGGAACGAGCGCTATCTGCAAATGCTTGAGCAGGAGTGGATCACGATTGCCGGTGTTCGCGAGACGCTCGCGCTGTTACGGCCACACTTCGTGATGGGGATCGTGACAAGTTCCCGTCGCCAGCATTTTGAGACGATGCATCGTCGGACGGGCCTGCTGGAGTTTTTTGACTTTACAATCACGCATGAAGATTACGCACAAAGTAAGCCGGCGCCTGATCCGTATCTCGCCGCAGTCGCTCGCAGTGGGCTGCCTGCCGGCCGATGCCTCGCAATTGAGGACGCTCCACGCGGGCTTATTGCAGCGCGGGCGGCCACGCTCGATTGCTGGGTCATTCCCACGGAATTTACTCGGCGAGCGACGTTTTCCGGCGCGGCGCGAGTTCTCGATCGTATTACTGACGTGTCAGCCTTACTGCTCGATGCGCTTTAGTGTCGGACAGACCGCGCCACGGTCTTTCTCGTCCCTCAGACCGGCTATTATGTCCGGTATTTGCGGGCGAAGTTGTAGAAGCGAGACGAGGGAGTAAACTCCCTCGCTGGAAAGTGCTAAGAAGCACTGCCTGTACAGGGTACAGAAGAGTATGAACTTTCTGCTCTTGCGTCTCCTGGACGCGCGGCAATTCTGATTGCCTTCCAGCGAGGACGTTCACGTCCTCGTGCCTCTTCCGCGTGATGTCGGGCAGCGTCTCTCTGCTTACCAGCCGTCCTGCCAGCGCTTGACAGCGTAGCCGTGGAAGCCGTAGCAGCGGACGATTTGGATGGTGCGTATCGGCATTGTGTACGGCGGGTTGCGGGTGATGAGCAGGGGCGGCTGCGGCTCAACGCGGTCGAAGACGGCCCGCAGGTCGTCGAAGTGGGCCTGGTCCTCAGCGTCGTTTAGGAAAATCGCGTTGCGGCCTTTGAGCGCGGCTTGGTCTTCCCAGAACAGATACTCCGAGGCCTTGTAGTTCAAGAACAGCGCGTAAGTGTCGGGGTGGCCCGGCAGGTAGAACGCCGCCTCCGACGGCATCCGGTAGTTGATGCCGAAGACGAACGGATCGCCGCCCATCGCCGCTTTTTCGGCGGTCACCCGATGCGCCATCTGCCGCCATCCATACAGCTCATTTGTTCGGTCATCCGGCGGCTTTGGGAACTTGATGCCGACCGTGTAAAGAGCGCTGGGAAACAGCGCGGCTGTCGTCAGCAGGACCGCAAGCGCCGCGCTCAACCCAACCCACACGCGCTTGACAGCCACATGGCTTTCCCAGCAGCGAACCAGTACGGCCGCTGTCAGGATGAAGCCGGACATATACGAGTCTACCGCCCAGTTGCCCTCCACTTTGCTTTTCAAGGCCGTGACGACAATCACGGCAAAAGAAACCGCCGCCGGACACCACAAGAACAGATACGCTTCGTCACGCTCCCGGAAGCCGCGCTTGAAGCCGTCGCCCAGCGTGTAAAGATACGTCAGAAAGACAAACGGCGACAGCAGAACGGCCTGGTCGCCGAGAAACCGCCCCACCCATTTCAAGCCGTCATGCCCGGAACCACGCGAACTCATGGCATGGGCGTGAATCCAGAAGGCGTTCTCGTGCGTGTGGTTCCACCACAGAAACGGCGCGAGCAGGAGCAGTGCGACCGCCCCGGCAAGATATGGCTCCGGGCGTCGCAGCCAGCGATCCCGCGCCGTTTGTGACAGCAGGATATACAGAAAAACGCTCGGCAGAAGCAGGAGCGCGTTCAGCTTCGCCTGCGCCGCCAGCCCCGCCAGAATGCCGGCCCAAATCCACCACTTCGGCCTGTCCGTCAGCGCCCTTTGGATGACGTACAGCGCGGCAGCCCACAGCGCAAGCTGGACGGGGTCCTGGGTCATCAGCACCGAGCCTGCCGCAAACAACGGGACGACGTTCGCCAGCGCAAGCGACGCAAGGGCCACAGTCGGTCCCAGCAGGCGCTTCGCCAATAAGTAGATGAAGACGCCCGCGATCAGCGCACAGACGGTCGCGCCGGCCCGGACGCCCAGCTCATTCGTGCCGAGCAGCAGCGTGAAAAGGCGGATGACGGGAGCCATAAGCGGGGTATTATCGTAGTAGCCCCAGTCAAGATGCCGTGACCACTGCCAGTAGTAGGCTTCGTCTTGGACCAGCTGGTGCTGAGTGTCGTACCAGAAGCGGAAAGCGGTCAGCAGCACCAGCAGAAGAGCGGCGAAAGAGTCGATGCGGGTGAGCGCGGGGCGGTTGGTTTGCGGGGTCATAAAGGAACCAAGAACCCACCTCCTTGCTTCGCAGGGGTCCTCCCTGCTAGGGAAGACAAAGAGGCAGGAAAGAAAAGCTTCCGCGTCGGTGGAAACTCCTAGTCCTCCCTAGCAGGAAGGACCCCTGCGAAGCAAGGAGGTGGGTTCTAAATCTTAAACAGCGAGTCGCTGACCGGCTGATTGACGCGGACATTTTGGTACACTGTCGCCCCCGCCAGCTTGCTCTGCGTGTTGTACAGCTCCACACGGGTCGGGATCCAAATGCCGGGCGCGACCTGAACAGGGTTGACATAGCGCAGGATTTTGGTCAGCTTGCCGTCTCGGTCGTAGTTGTACCGCTGGGTCGTGATGTGGGTCTTTGGGTCAATCCAGACCAAGTCTTTTTCGGTCTCGCCGCGCTGCTTCGGCTGGAGCTGGAAGCACAGCAGGCCGGCTTCACGGCGCAGAAACGTCGCGTTGTAATCGGCGAGCAGCTCCGGCGGGACTAGGCCGAAATCCAGCAGCGACTGCCGCTTGCCCGGTGCGCCGGTCGTATCCTGAACATTGTGGACAAACGGCGCGACGGTCAGCTTCCGGTTGCCGTTGATGATATAATACCCAGTAGCGAGATGCGGGATGGTAGCTTCGATGCGGAGCTTTCCAGGCTGGGCGTAGGTCATTGACCCCTGATGCAGACGGTAGGCCAGAGCGATGTCGCCGCTGATGGTCTTGAGAACGTCCTGGTTCTCCGCCACGATCCGGCTGCTCGCCTGCATCGTCTTGAGGTTCGCCGAAGTCAGCGATTGGATGCTCGGCGCGGCGGACGCAGCAGTCAGCGGCGCAAGAGCCAGCGCGGCAGAAATATAGGTTACGGGGCGGAAATTCATGGGAGTTTTCCTCGGTGTTTTCGTGTTTTATTCGTGTTCTCTGTTAGTATAAGGACAAGAAATCCGAGAATGTTCCCGCGTGACTGCTGGGTACAATGAGTGAATGCAAAACATTAACTGGATAAAGCGATGTGGAATAACCTGCCTTGCGGCAATCCTGCTTGCCGCTTCGTTTTTGCCTGCCGTGCCTGCCTCGGCACAAACGCCGCAGGCGCTTCTCAAGCAAAGTGAAACGACTTACGAGGCGATGCATTCGTTTTCCTGCTTCATTTTTCGGAAGACAACTTCCGGCAGCCCGGCGAGAACGAGAATAACCACATTTCGCTTAGTGTTTCAAATTCCTGACAAGCTCGCACTCACGAGCAGCGGCTTTGACTTAAATCGTGTGGCTGGTACTGATAAGGTTCAGACGGTTCAATATCTGGCGAACGGCCTCCACCTGCTTGTTTGCCTACCTGATAAAAAGCAGTATTTCGACAGCCCTTCGCCGGATAACACACGCCGTGGATTTTTTGTTCTTGCAGATGCCGGTTCGTTTGCCGCGTCCGTACTGCTCTGCCGGTTCGGCATGAAGCCTTTGACGGATCTCGCACAGGACAAATCTTTGGCTTTAGGGCCGCTACAGACGATAAACGGTGTCGAGGTGCAGATCTTAACAGGCGTAGTGTCCCGCAAAGCGGGCATCACGACAAAGTATTCATTGGCACTTGGAGCAAAAGATCATCTTGTGTACCAGTTTGTCAGCGCAACGCAGGGAAAAATGAGTAGCGGGACGCAAGGCGCTGTCCGTGAGCTTTGCTCCGGCATTCAGGTCAATCCCGTTCTGCCAGCTTCGGTGTTTCTACCACCGCCGGGGACGACAAAAGTGAAGACCGACAAAAATTACGGCGGCGGGCAATAAGTAAAAGATAGAAGCAACAATGATTGACACACACGCTTTGCGCGTTTTGGAATTTGAGGCCATTCGGAAGCAGCTTGCGGGCCAAACGGCCTGCTCGCTGGGGCGAGAATTGGCCGAGGCGGTGACACCGTCGGACTGGCTGCCGCAGGTGCAGGCGCGTCTGGACGAGACGACCGAGTGCCGCAACTTAATCAGCATGAAAGGCAACCTGCCGCTCGGCGGGGTCACGGACATCCGGCCTCTCGTGCGGTCGGCGGAAATCGGCGCAATTTTGGAGGCGCACGGGCTATTAGATATTGCCGAAGCGGCGGCGGCGTCCCGGTCGCTGAAGCTGTTTTTGCAGAAGCTGGCCGCTGACTATCCCATCATGGCTGACCGGGCTTCCGCGCTGGGGCAGTTTCCATCATTGGAGTCTGAGATCAACGCGAGCATCGGCATCAACGGCTATGTGCTGGACTCGGCCTCACCCGATTTGGCCCGGATACGGAGCCAGCGCAAAACGGCGTCGTCACGGATGATGGACCGACTGAACGGGATTATTTCGGGACCGCTCCGCACGATGCTGCAAGACCCGGTGATTGTCCAGCGCGGCGACCGCTACTGCGTCCCCG
>CAXSFV010000050.1:0-18766 GCA_964236795.1 uncultured Armatimonadales bacterium
CGTGGCCGCGCAGGGCCATGATCCCGCCGCCGGGCCGGCCCATGTTGCCGAGCAGGGTTTGCAGAATACTCGCTGTGCGGATAATCTGAACGCCCGTCGTGTGCATGGTCCAGCCGACCGCGTAGCAGATCGCCGACGTGCGCTCGCGCCCGGAGTTATCGCAAAGCGTCTCCGCAACCTTGACGATCTGATCCGCCGTGCAGCCGCAGATGTCGGCGGCCTTTTCGGGCGTGTAGCGCTCGAAGTGCCGCCGCAAAAGCTGCATCACGCAGTGCGGGTCTTGCAGCGTCTCGTCGCGCTGGATATGTCCCGCTTTTGAGTCGGCAGCGTTTGTCTGAGGCGAAGAATGCGTACTGGCCCCGCCTTCAATCCCATGTCCGTGCACGCCGTTGGAGCTGCCGGATGTCTTGCCCTGCTTGCTGCTCCCATCTTCGTCTTCGGAGCCGGGCGGCGGCTGGTAGCTCCAATGGCCTTCGCCGGGGTCGTAGGAGCGCGTCTCCGGGTCGTAGCCGCTGAACAGGCCGTCCAGAGTCTCGGTGTCTTGGAAACGCTCGTCCACAATGGTCGAGGCGTTTGTGTACGCCAGTACATACTCTTTGAACCAGCGCTCGTGGGTCAGAATGTAGTTGACAATCGCGCCCAAAAACGCAATATCCGAGCCTGCCCGGATTTGGACGTGCTGGTCCGCCATCGCCGACGTGCGCGTGAAGCGTGGGTCCACATGGATCAGCTTTGCCCCGTTGGCTTTTGCTTTCATCGGCCAGCGGAAGCCGACCGGATGCGCCTCGGCCATGTTGGAACCCATGATGAGAATCGCGTCGCTGTTTTGAAGATCCTGCTGATACTGCGTGGCCGCACCGCGGCCGAATGTCGCGCCCAGACCGGGCACGGAAGCAGAATGTCAAATGCGAGCCTGATTCTCCACCGACAGCACGCCGAGGCCGGCGGTGAACAGCTTCTTGATCAGATAATTTTCTTCGTTGTCAAGCGTCGCCCCGCCGAGCGTCCCGATGTTCCGAACGGCATTAAGCGGGCGCCCGTCATCATCTTTTTCGGTCCAGCCGCGCTCGCGGGCCTCGTAGACCTTCTGCGCGATTCGCTCCATTGCCCACGCCAGCGGCTTTTCTTCCCAATCCGCTGCGTAGGGTGCCCGGTATAAGACGGTCTTCACGCGATTGGGATTTTTGGCGAGTTGAAAAACGTTTGCGCCTTTTGGGCAGAGTGTTCCTTCATTGATTGGCGAGTGCGGATTGCCCTCGATGTCAATGATCTGACCGCCTTTGGTGTAAATATGCTGGCCGCACCCGACCGCGCAGTAGGGACAGACGCTTTCGGTGACGGTCGCGCCGTCAATCCGGGCATTTTTGGTGAGCGTCTGGCGGCTGAATGGCTGCGCCTCTCGCTTGCGCGGCTCAGGCGAGCTGGCGCTTTTCTGGAACAACGGAAGTTTGAACATGATTTCGTCTTACCTCATTTTCGGGTTCAAAGTTGCAACGGGGAATAATGGCAGTGTGTTCTCTTTCCTACCCCCCTTTTCCTGCCATTAATCGCGCGGCGGCGAAAACAAATTTGCAGCAGTCAGCGCAGGGTTCGGGTATCATCTTCTCATGTCTGCACAGCCTCTGCCCTACTACACGATGGAACAATACGCCGCGCTGGAAAACGAGGCGGAATACAAGAGCGAGTTTATTGCAGGCCGGATATATGCCATGTCCGGCGGTACGCCTTATCACAGTTTGATCGCCGGAAACATCATCCGCGAACTAGGGAACCTTCTGAAGCGCGGCTTATGCCAAGTCTTCACCAGCGACTTGCGCGTTGGGATCATGCCGATTGATGTCGAGACCTACCCGGACGTTACGGTTGTTTGCGGAGAACTGCACGTCAACCCGTTCGACAAGAACAGCATTATCAATCCCTCGGTTATCTTTGAAGTGCTGTCGCCATCTACCGAACGGTACGACCGAGGCGAAAAATGGGCGCGGTATCGGCGGCTAGACTCTCTTGAAGAGTATCTGCTGGTGTCTCAGGACAAGCCCGAAGTGGAGCAGTATGTCCGGCAGGAAAGCGGCTGGAGCTACAAGGCCGTGGAAGGACTGGATGCAGCAAGCGTTCTGACGGTGCTGGGTGTCACGCTGCCGCTGGCCGAGATTTACGACCGGATCACATTTGAGGAAAGTGTCAGCGTAAGGGAGACCAGCGATGCTTACACCGCCTGAGCCGCCGCAGGAACCTACGGAAGATACCGGCGCACGATCACTCGGAGCCGTTTCAACAGGGGCGGCCTCTGCCGGGGCAGTGTCCGCCGGAGCCGTTTCGCTCGGCGCTCTCGCCCTCGGCTCCTTCGCCGTCGGCGCGGTCGCGATGGGCGCACTTGCGATTGGGGCCGTCGCGATTAGCCGCTTGTTTATTGCGGAAGCGAGCATCAAAACGCTGAAAATTGATGAACTGACTGTGCGGCGGCTGACGGTGACGGAGCTTGTGATGGAGCAAGAAAGCCGCTCGACGGGCGACTGATGCTGATACTGCCGGATATGCTATAATGCAGGCAGAAAGGAACCCGACATGGATAAGATGCTGAACGCCGAGGCAAACTCGGACACGCGGAAGACTCAAAAAATAGACTACAAAGCAGAAATCACAAAAACGCTGGCTCACATGGAAGTCGTCAGCGAACGCATCACATGCAACCAACTGGAAACTGAGCAGCTTCGTGCAGAGACGCAAGTCATGCTTGCGGAGATCCAGGCAGTATTAAGCTGATGTGGCAGCAATTTTTCGACGGCCTCAGAAAACTGATCCTTCTGCAAGATCAGACTGATCAAAACACAGCGAAGACCAAAAAAATGCAGGCTGAACTAAAGGCTTTGAGCGCCGTAGTTCGGGACCTCATCTGCGAAGTACGAGGCAACAAAAATGATAAGGCGCATGAGCGCGAAAACATGGCGCTACGCCCGCAGAACGAGCTGCTGTTTAAGCGGCGTCTGCCGCTTCCGAATTAGAACTGAAACCTATCCTGAGCGAGAATACCCAATACGACGCCGTGGTCATCGGCGCGGGGCCGAACGGACTGGCGGCGGCAATTAAAGTGGCCCAGGAAGGCCGCTCCGTGCTGGTGGTCGAAGCCGCCGACACGCCCGGCGGCGGGTGCCGGACCAAAGCCTTGACCCTGCCGGGTTACAAACACGATGTCGGCTCGGCCATTCATCCGCTCGGCTACGGCTCGCCGTTTTTTCAGACGCTGGGTTTCGAAAAATACGGCCTGGAATGGATTCACCCGGAAGCCGCCCTTGCCCACCCCTTTGACGACGGTCCGCCTGCCCTGATGTATCAATCCGTCGAAGCCACGGCGGCGACGCTTGGCAAAGACGACGACAATTACCGCCGCCTCATGGCCCCGCTGGTGCCGAATTGGGACGAGCTTTCCGTGACGCTTCGGGAGCCGCTCAGACTGGCCCGCTACCCCTTCGGTTTGGCCCGGTTCGGCCTCCAAGCCATGCTGTCTTCGCAAATGCTCACGGAGCAGGCGTTCACGGGAGGCCGGGCCAAAGGCTTCTTTTCCGGCATGGCCGCCCACTCCATGCTGCCGCTAGAGCAGTCGCCGAGCGGCGCGTTTGGCATGGCGCTGGGGCTGGCCGGCCACGGGGTCGGCTGGCCGTTTCCGCGCGGCGGCTCGCAGCGCATCACCGATGCTCTGGCCGCGCATTTGACATCGCTCGGCGGGGAAATCGAGACGGGGCATCAAGTCGAGTCGCTGGCCGAGCTGCCGCCGTCGCGGCTTGTCTTCGGCGACATCACGCCGCGCCAGCTTATCAAGATCGCGGGAGACACTCTGCCGGTCGGCTACAAAGAGCAGCTTGGCCGCTATCGGTACGGCATGGGCGCGTTCAAGCTGGACTGGGCCTTAGACGGCCCGATCCCGTGGAAGTCGCCCGAAGTCGCTAAAGCCGGCACCGTGCATCTCGGCGGGACACGCGCGGAAATCAGCGCGTCGGAACACGCCGCCGCGCACGGCGAAATCTGCGACACGCCCTACATCCTGCTGGCCCAGCAGAGCCTCTTCGACGACACCCGCGCCCCCGAAGGCAAGCACACGGTTTGGGGCTACTGCCATGTCCCGAACGGCAGCACCGTGGACATGACCGAGCGTATCGAGAGCCAGATTGAGCGGTTCGCGCCCGGCTTCAAAGACCGCATTCTCGCGAAGAATGTCCTAAACCCCGCCGCGCTGGAGCGCTACTCCGCCAACTACATCGGCGGCGACATCAACGGCGGCGTCCAAGACTGGGCGCAGCTTTTCACCCGTCCCCTCCCCCGCTGGACCCCCTGGTCCACCCCAGTTCCCGGCCTGTATTTATGCTCGTCGTCCACCCCCCCCGGCGGCGGCGTCCACGGCATGTGCGGCTACTACGCCGCAATGGCTGGGCTGGCTCATCTGCGGACGGCTTCCTCTTAAACAGCATGAATGAGTTCAACACTGCCTTAGACGACGGCGATACCCGAACCGCCAAGCGGCTGCTTCGCCTCAATCCGAGCCTCCTGGAAGAACCGGGTGAATACGGCTCACTCCCACTAATGCAGGCCGTCAGCGGCATGGATCGGACACTCGGCTGTGTCCGCGCCCTGCTGGATGCGGGGGCGGATGTCAATGCAAAGACGCCGGAGGGCTACACGGCGCTCCATTATGCTGTTGACTTCATGGGGAAATTGGATCGCAGCACGGAACCGGCTCAATTCATTCGGCTTTTGGTCAAGAGGGGCGCTGACCTGGAAGCGCGTCAGCATTGGGGCTGGACACCGCTCATGCGAGCCGTTCTTGAAGGGACAGTAGAAGAAACAGCGGCACTGCTGGCTGCCGGAGCAAACCCGAATGTTGCGTTTCCGCAAAACACGCTGCCTGCCTTCATGCGAGGCCGGACGCTGCTCATGGGTGCCATTTCTGATGAACCCAAAATGAAGCTGCTGCTGGCAGCGGGCGCTGACGCGGAAACTAAAGACGAACACGGGCAGACAGCGCTAGGTTACGCGCGGGAGCTGCTCGCTGAACCAACAAATGATGACTTCACCAAAAAAGTCAGCAAATGTATCCAGCTTCTGACATCATCTTCAGCCTAACTCCTCAAAGCCGCAACCACCAGCGACACTTGAACCGCGATCATGCGGCGCAGCTCTGCTCCATCTTTAGCAATTGCTTTCGGACCCCACAGGGAGTACAGCAGCGTCCGGGCCAGCTCTTCCGGCGTCACTTCCAGCGGCGACGCTTGAACGGCGTCTTCGAGCAGACCCGCCAAATAAGTCTGGAACTTTGCGTAAATCTCCTGCACTGCCGGGAACGTGTAGTCGAAAAAGCCCCCTGCATCGGGGTTCGCCCGCTCTAAATCCCACGACTGGGCCACCCATCGCTCCAAAGCGACCCCCAATTTTTGCGCCAAAGTATCCGTGTCTTTTGTGGCATTGCAGATGTCTTGGAACGCTTCTTTGTTGCCGAGATGGATCACGGCGCTGTAAAGCTG
Source organism: uncultured Armatimonadales bacterium (assembly GCA_964236795.1). GTDB lineage: Bacteria > Armatimonadota > Armatimonadia > Armatimonadales > Capsulimonadaceae > JANXMY01. Next base: position 5,514 of record CAXSFV010000050.1, read on the forward strand.
CTCTTTGCCGGGATAAAGCAGGTACAGCGACGGGCGCGACATTCCGGCGGCTTTGGCGACATCGGCCATTGTTGCGCGGGTGTAGCCGTAGCGCAGGAAGATTTCGCGGGCTGCATTCAGAACGTGTTCTTCTTTTTCGCTGGTCATGCCTAAATTATGACATATTCTTTCAGGACTGTTGACATTTCGTGTTGAGTTGTCTATAATAGACAATTAGACGATAGATGTCAGTACATTTATAGTCAATAGTATAATAGGAGATCAACTACTATGACACCACCACGCACCTGGTTTGTTACCGGCGCTTCCAGCGGCTTTGGCCGTGAACTGACCGAGCTGTTGCTCACGCAGGGGGAGCGCGTCGCGGCGACTTCCCGTAAGATTGACGGCTTGAATGCGCTGAAAGCGCAGTACGGAGACTTGCTTTGGGTCCGCTCGATGGATGTCACCGATACTGCTGTCATTCGGCAAGTCGTGGACGAAGCGTTTCAGGAATTGGGCTGCATTGATGTGGTCGTGAACAACGCCGGCTACGCGCTCTTTGGGGCGGCGGAGGAAGTGACTGACGAGCAGATTAGGCAGCAGATCAACACTAATCTTGTCGGCTCGATCCAAGTCATCCGCGCGGCCCTACCCCACCTGCGGGCGCAGGGCGGCGGACGGATCATGCAGGTATCTTCGGAGGGCAGCTCAATTACTTATCCGAGCTTCAGCCTGTATCACGCGAGCAAATGGGGCATTGAGGGCTTTATCGAGACGCTGGCACAGGAAGTCGCACCGTTTGGGATCGAATGCACAATTTTAGAGCCGGGCGCGTTCAAGACGCCGTTCGTCAATAATCTTGTCATGCCGCCGGCAATAGATGCCTACGAAAACACGCCTGCGGGCGAGGTCCGCCGCGCTGTGGCAGCGAACGCGTTTCCCATTCCCGGCGACCCGAGGAAAATGGCCCAGGCGATAATCCACGCCGCCGCTATGTCGCCTGCCCCGCGCCGTTTGGTTATGGGCAGCGGCTCTTACAAGCGCATCCACCAGATGCTGACGGATCGCTTGGCTGCGCTGGAAGCGCAGAAAGAAATCGCGGACAGCACGGAAGCCGATGATTAAGCCAGCCGCTCGCCGCCAGCGTAGATCGTCATGCCGGTCTCGCGCAGAAATCCGATGAGCGTCTGGTTGTTGAGTTCCGCCAAATCGGCGGCAAGCGAGGACGCCGCCGAGACGGAGCAGACGACGGGAATGCGGCCCATCAGCGCTTTTTGGGTGATCTCAAAGGAGGCCCGTCCACTGACGAGGAGTATCAGCGGCTCCGGGCTGTTCCAGGGCAGCCAGCCCTGTTCAACCCCGAAACCAATGGCCTTGTCGGTGGCATTGTGCCGCCCGATGTCCTCATAAACGCACAAACAGTCGCCGGAAGCCGTGAACAGGCCGACTGCGTGCAGGCCACCCGTAGACTTAAACAACTCTTGGCGGCGGCGCAGCGTATGCGGCAGTTCCAGCAGCGTTTCAGCGCTGAGGCTGCCCGGCACGGCGAGCGGCAGAGGGGAAGTCTGCATGGCGACGGCATCTAAAGCCGCTTTGCCGCACAGGCCGCAGCTTGTGCCGGCCATCAGTGTCCGCTGCCACAGCCGCTCGGCGGCAGGCTGTTTAGTCAGGCGCACAGTGACAATGTTTGGAATGTCCGCTTCGGCGGCTTCTCCTTCGTCACAGTAGCGGATCTGGCCGATGTCGGCGCTTGACCCGATCACGCCTTCCGTCAGAAGCAGGCCGCGCGTGAGGGCGAAGTCGTCGCCGGGCGTTCGCATGGTGACGGTGAAACGCTCGGAGCCAAGTCGTATTTCTAACGGCTCTTCAACAACCAGCGCATCGTTTAACTCAGAGAAAGAGCCGTCCCGCAGGCGCGTGACGGCTCTTGTTTTAAGCGCCGGTGTCGGAGATGACATGGTAAGTGAGGTTCCAAGAAGCCGGGACAGTTTTGCCGTCGGCTTCCGCATAGGGGTATATGAAATAATTGAGCGGTCCGGCCTTCTGCGGCGGCGAGAGTGTCAGATCGCGCCCGCGCGAGACAGCGACGGCAGAGCGTTCCAATACCAGGCTGCCGAACAACGAGTCTGAAGTCGCCTGCTGGCCGGCGTCGGCCCAGCGGCGGGCATCGGCGGCATCCAGCGGCATCGGGCCATACTGTGGGTCATTGAACCAGACCCAGCAGTGGTAGCCCGCGATCTTGCCGTCCGCTGGTAATGGCTTTGTCACAGGAATACTAGACAGCGGAAAGCCGAACTCCAGCACGGCGGGAATGCCGAGCGAGCGCGAAAGCGAAATCAGATACGAGTGCAGGTCGGAGCAGTTGCCGCTTTTGTAGTCGCAGACAAACGCTGAATCGCCCTGCGCGTATTTCGGTGACGCTTTTTTGTAGTCGTAGCGCATCGTCGCGACGACATGCTTGAAAAGGTCATGCTCTTTGGCAAGCGGCGTCTTGTCCCCCAGCGTGATGCCGTCGGCTAGCCCGGTGAACTTACCGCCGACCGGCACGCGGCTGTCGGGCGCAAGGTCCACGGCCAGCAAAAACGGCGGGACCGCCGCCGCGTTCAGAACTTTGACTTGCTTCCGGGCAACGGTACATACTACCGTCACCGACAGCGGCTGCGCCGGCTGCGTGTCATGCAGATACACCATGCGGTTGCCATAGTGCGTCTCAGTGGTCACTTTGTAGGCGACCGGCGCCGTCACGGTCAAACCCGACACCATCTGCCACGGGCTGTTTGACGGGATCGGCAGCCAGAAATCCAGCGCCTTTGTGCCTGCCGGGGCCGCCGGAACTGTCGCCGTGTAGGTAAACCGCGTTGTCAGCACCCGCCCCATTTGGGCGGACGCCGGCAGTGCCGCAATCACTGATGCCAGTGCAAGAATACCCAGAAAATCAAGTCGCTTCATTGTGCAAAACTTTCTTGCAGGAACAGTGGCGGAAGCGGATGGGAATCGAACCCACCCCCCGCGTAATGCGGGACACTGGTTTTGAAGACCAGGGAGGCCACCAGACCTCGAACGCCTCCAAAAAGACGAGTGAGTGCCTTCACTCGCTGAAAGACACTTGGAATTGCCGCGCGTCCAGGGGAAGCAAGAAGACGCGAATGCCGACAATTGTTGCTTTGTCTTTTGTCCCCCGGACAGGCGGTGTTTCTGAACACCTTCCAGCGAGTGAATTTACTCACTCGTGTTGATCTACGCCACTTCCACGCGCCCAGCAGACGAAGCCATCACCGCGCCGATAACCGACGCCGAGACGCCGTGCGCGGTCATCGCGGCAAGCATCGCTTCTGTTTTATCCCCGGCGACCGACAGCAGCAAACCCCCGGACGTTTGCGGGTCGAACAGCAGGTCGGCGACGGCGGCTTCCACAGTTGAAGCCAGGGAGACATACACGCCGAAGTAGGCTTTGTTCCGCTGCGTGCCGCCCGGACCGACGCCCTGCCGCGCCAGCGAGAGTGCGCCGGGCAGCAGCGGCACTTGGCCGGCAGAGACCCGTGCCGTTACGCCGGACGCCCGCATCATCTGGTACAAATGGCCCGTCAAGCCGAACCCCGTCACATCGGTACACGCATTCGGCCCGACCGACACTGCCGCATCCCGCGCGGCGCGGTTCAGCGTCCGCATCGAGGCCAGCGCGGCGCTGACCGCTTCTTCACTTGCCGCCTGTTCTTTAATCGCCGTTGTGATGACACCGATGCCGAGAGACTTTGTCAGGATCAGCGCGTCGCCGATCTTCGCCCCGGCATTGGTCCAGATAGCATTCGGATCAACCGTTCCCGTCACTGAAAGGCCAAACTTAATCATCGGGTCATCTACCGTGTGGCCGCCGAGAAGCGCAACGCCTGCCGCTTGACATTGGGCCAAACCACCGCGCAGGATGGCGTTCAGCAGGGCCGGATCGGTCCCTGATGGAAAGCAGACGACATTCAGCGCCGTGATTGGCAGGCCGCCCATAGCATAGACGTCCGAAAGCGCATTGGCAACCGCGATTTCGCCGTAAGCGAATGGGTCGTCTACCACCGGCGTGATAAAGTCCACCGTCTGCACCAGTGCGGTTTGCTCAGACAGGCGATATACCCCGGCGTCGTCAAGCGTTCCAAAGCCGACCAGCACATTGGGGTCCTTTGGAACATTCACAAATAAGTCTTTCACCGCAGCGTTCAGGTCCCCCGGACCAAGTTTCGCCGCTCAACCCGCGCCGGAGACCATCTCCGTCAGCCGCTTTGCGGCATTTGTATCGGTCATCTGTGTCATCACCTCCCTTCAGCTTTAAGTGGTGTTCCAGAACCGCAGGTCGCCGTCGCGCCGGGTCACGCCGATGCTGTCTAAGTACTCCAGCAGCGGCACGGAGAACTTGCGCGTCGTATTGAGAAGCTGGTTCAGTTCCGAGACTCGCAGGCCGTCGCTGTCAGCAAGCGCCGCTTGAAGCGCCGGGCGGAGCGCGTCGATCGTAGAGTAATGAAAGACAACCGTGCGGTTGCTCGTGCGGTCGGTCACCGGGACAAGCGCCCCCGCTTCCACTAGGTAGTAGTACAGCGTTTTCCGGCGGCGGTCGCGCTTTAGCACCGCGTCAAGCTCCGGCGGCTTCAGGCCGCCATCTCGAAACGCCGTTTCGATTTCACGGACTATCTCACGCTCGGTCGCCGACAGCGCGGCTTCCGGCGAGTAGCCTGCCGTTCGCACAAGGCCGTCACTCGCTTCCAGCGTCTGCGCTTCCGACAGTGTTTGCAGCAGCACCGTGTACGCCGCCGGTTTCAGCGCAGGAGGCAGCGACCGGCGAAGCTCTTCCAACGGCATCCCGCGCCGGGTCGGGCGCTTGGCGTGGAACTGCTGCACGGCGCTGACCGCCTGCGCTTCCAGCGCAGCAAATACATCCCAGTGCAGCACAAGCGACGAAGAACCCACTATAACCACCGGCAGTGTGTTAAGCAGCAGAGCCTCGCGCAGCCCGACATCACGCCCAAGCTGCTTTGGGTCCTGGCCTGCCGCCCCTGCTTCCAGCAGCTTCGCCAAAAACCGCTCAGCTTCTGCACCGTGGGCTAGGGTTCGGATGTGCTGACGCAATGACGTATCATCGCGTGTATGCTTCAGCGGGTACGGGTCGGCAATCACCCCGCCGCCAATGGTTTCCGCAGGCGACAGCAGCCGTAAAACAAACGGCTCGCCCCAGGCGATCACCACGTCCGCGCTGAGGCGCATCTGCACAAAAACACGCTCGTCGGGCGCAATCTCGCTTTGGCCCAGCGGATACACCCGCGCCGGCACTTCTGTTGTTCCGTAGTGCAGGACAACCGCCGCGCCTCGCTTTAGGGGCTTGGCGGCAGATGGTAGCAGCGTCATCTCGGCGTCTACAACCCGTGTGGGCCGCAAAGCGCCGACGGTCGCCAGTGTATCGCCGTGCGCGAGATCGTCTTTCTTGACCCCGCGCAGGTTGACCGCCGTGCGCCAGCCGGGATGAGCCATCGGCACAGGCTGCCCATGCACCTGCAACCCGCGCACTTCAGCCCGCAGGCCGCGCGGCAAAATCTCGACCATCTGGCCCGTGCGGAGTGTTCCCCGCCGAAGCGTTCCCGTCACAATCGTCCCCTGCCCGGTCAGCGTGAACGCCCGGTCTATAGGCAGTGAGAAGTAGGAATGCTCCGCTGGCGCTTCGGCGTCTGCTAATTCCTGCCCCAATGCCTCTTGAAGCGCATCTATCCCCTCGCCCGTCTGCGCCGAAACGAACAAGAGCGACGCACTGGCTAAAAACGTATCCGAAAGAAACCCGCGCAGCTCATCTCGGATAAGCCTACGCTCATCCCCGTCAAGCACTAAATCACTTTTCGTGATGGCAACAACGCCGCGCCTGACGCCAAGCAGACCCATCAGCGCGACATGCTCAACTGTCTGCGGCTTGATGCGCTCATTGGCAGCAACCACTAAAAGTGCCGTGTCAATCCCGGTGGCTCCGGCAATCATCGTGCGGACAAACTTCTCATGGCCCGGCACGTCAATAAAATCTATCTCGCCGCCCGGCAGAGCAAGGTGTGCGAATCCCAGCACAATCGTCATGCCTCGCGCCTGCTCTTCGGGCAGCCGGTCGGTTTCCGTTCCCGTCATAGCCCGCACGAGCACGGTTTTGCCGTGGTCAATATGCCCGGCTACCCCGACCGTTAAGTGCTTCATGCTGTTGCCATCTTCATCGCCGATGCAATCAGCCTAAACTCGTCGTCGCGCACCGTCCGCACATCGAAAGCCAGCCAGCCGTCCGACAGCATTGCCATCACCGGCGGATCACCCCGGCGCAGGCTCTCCGCAAGCTGCTCCACGCTCCGGCAGCCGCTTCGGACCTGCACGATTTTCGATGCCAGCGGCACCGTCGGCAATGCCCCGCCGCCGGTGAAACCGTTCCCGTCCGCCAGCCGTGTTTCCAGTCCCGGCAGCTTCGCCAGCACGTTCCGCAGACGCCGCGCCCGCCGCGTCAGAGCCTCTTTCGAGGCCGCCAGCATCGCCAGCACCGGCACGGTCTGCGTCAAGCAATCTTCGTCCAGATATAGACGCAAAGTCGCTTCTAATGCCGCCAGCGTCATCTTGTCGGCACGCAAAGCCCGGAACAGCGGGCTTGCCGCCATGCGAGCTATCGGCTCCGCCTTGCCCAAAAGCATCCCGCACTGCGGCCCGCCCAGCAGCTTGTCGCCGCTGACTGTCACAATATCCGCCCCGGCTTTGATCGTCTCCTGCACCGTCGGCTCATACGGCAGGCCGAAGCGCGTGACATCTACCAGCGCCCCGCTGCCGAGATCGTTCATCACCAGCAGCCCGCGCTCGCGCCCTAGTCCCGCCAGCTCCGACACCGACGTTTCCGACGTAAACCCGACAATTTTGTAATTGCTTGCGTGGACTTTCAGCAGCACCCTTGTCTTGTCCGTAATCGCATGGGCGTAGTCACTCAGCCGCGTCTTGTTGGTCGTCCCGACTTCCACCAGCCGCCCGCCGCACTGCGTAATCACATCGGGAACCCGAAACCCACCGCCGATTTCTACCAGCTCCCCACGCGAGATAACTACCTCCCCGCCCGCCGCAACCGTGGACAAGGCCAGCAATACCGCCGCCGCGTTGTTGTTCACCACAAGCGCCGCTTCCGCCCCGGTCAGCGTCTGCAGCAGCTCTTCAATCTGTCCCCCCCGTCCGCCGCGCTTCCCCAACCCTAAATCCAGTTCCAGATTAGAGTAGTTCCCCGCAACCGCCAGCACCGCCTGGACCGCCGCATCCGCCATCGGCGCCCGGCCCATGTTCGTGTGAATGACGATCCCCGTTGCATTCACCACCCTTTGCAGCCGCCGCAAGTCGTTGTCACGCAGACGCTTCGCCACTGCCGCGAATATGTCCGCTTCTGAAAATGGTGGCCTTGCTTCTCCTGCCAAAACTTGCTGCCGCAGGGCGTTGATTTCTGCCCGCACCGCGTCTGCGACTACCTGACGCGGCATTTTCGCCAATAGCGCCTGTGCGTGTTCGCTTTCCAGCAGGGCGTGAACTTTAGGAAGATGACGCAGGTGAGACTGGTTGGTGGTGTGGGACATAGAGAGCAGATCGCGAGGGAGTAAACTCCTCTCGCTGAATAACGTCCTTCGGACGCCTTGTGAACATCGGCATTTCTTCTCATCCAAAGGATGCTATTCAGCGAGAGGAGTTTACTCCCTCGCGATCTTCGCCTGAGCCTCTAAAGACGCCGCCCTCCAAGAGCCACGGATTTCAATCCATGGCCTCACCCACGGGGCGTGTTCGACGGCCAGCCTCCCACCGGGAAATAGGTCCCTTCTTTGGGATGTTCTGGATAATACGGAAATGCTTCTCGCAGTTCATTCCAATCCTTCAAATCGAACAGGCTTGCATCGTAGTCAAGACTGGGGCAGTACCAGTCTTTACGAAACCAGGAGGCACTTCTATGAACGCGCTCGCACTTTGAACACCAGCAATAGTTGCTCAATGGGTCTGGAAAAGGCTGCTGAAACCATTCGCCGGTTTTTTCTTCTGCCATATCTACCCCCCAATATGCGACATCTCGACTTTGGGGCGGCGGGCGGTTTCTTCGGTGCGTAACTCGGAATAGCGGTCAGTGCGGTTGAACCAGACGCCGCGCAGGGCGCTTGCAATCTCTATGTCGGGCACGCCGCCGCGCAGCATCACGCGGAAGTCGAAGCCGTCGTCGGCGAAGAGGCAGGTGTAGAGCCTGCCTTCGGCGGACAGCCGGGCGCGGGTGCAGCCGCCGCAGAACGGCTGGGTCACGGATGTGATCACGCCGATCTCGCCCTCGCTGCCGTCGGTGTAGCGGAACCGCCGGGCGACTTCGCCGGGGTAGTTCGGCGCGACAGGTTCCAGCGGAAGCTCGGCGGAAATGCGGCGGATGATCTCGGACGCGGGAACAACATCGTCAAGCTGCCAGCCGTTTGTCGCGCCGACATCCATAAATTCGATGAAGCGCAGGATGCAAGGCGTGTCATGAAAGTAACGGGCCATTGGGACGATTGAGTCTTCGTTGACGCCGCGCTTGACCACCATGTTGATCTTGATGGGGCCGAGACCGACTTCCGCCGCCGCCGCGATCCCGTCCAAGACGCGCCCGACGGGGAACGCGACATCGTTCATGGACCGGAACACGGCGTCGTCGAGCGAGTCAAGACTGACCGTGACGCGGTTCAGGCCGGCGTCTTTAAGCGCCTGCGCTTTGCGAACTAAAAGAGAGCCGTTGGTCGTCAAAGTCAGATCGCGCAGGCTGTCAATTGCCGAAAGCTGGCCGACAAGCGTTTCAATGTCCCGGCGCAGCAGCGGCTCGCCGCCGGTCAGCCGTATCTTTTCGACGCCCAGCCCGACGGCGATTTGAGACAGGCGCGTGATCTCCTCGAAGCTTAGAAGCTGCTTGGACGGCAGGAAGGCGAAGTCGCGGCCAAAAACCTCTTTCGGCATACAATAAGTGCAGCGGAAATTGCAGCGGTCGGTGACGGAAATCCGCAGGTCGCGCAGCGGGCGCTGGAATGTGTCCAAAACAGGAAGGGAAATCGGGGCGAACATACGCTTATTCTACCCGTATTTCGGGGCAAACAAATAGGTCCGAAAAAGTCGCGCCGAGAGATTGACGGGCGGGCGTATGTTGTGCTACAATCTTTGTCCGAATGCCGAGTTTTGCCCTCACCCGGCATAGGCCGCCGCTTGCTTCGCTCATTTAATTTCGACCGCGATTTAGAAGGAACCGCCTCCGCAATGAAACCGACTGGCCTGCCCCCAAAACAAGGGCTGTATGACCCCGATTTCGAGCATGACGCCTGCGGCGCAGGATTCGTCGTCAATATCAAAGGCAAGAAATCGCATGAGATCGTCTCTCAAGCGCTGACCATCCTGCGTAATCTGGCCCACCGAGGCGCGTGCGGTGCGGATGCGAATTCCGGCGACGGTGCGGGCATCTTGATCCAGGTCCCCCACACGTTTTTCAAGCGCGAAAGCGAGAACCTCGGCTTTACGCTGCCGGATGCCGGGATGTACGCGGTCGGCAGCGTGTTTCTGTCTCAAGAACCGGAAAAGCGAAAAATCTGCGAGGACCGTCTGGAAGCCGTCACCGCCGAGGAAGGGCAAGTTTTCTTGGGCTGGCGCGACGTGCCGACCGATAACTCGACGCTCGGCGAGACTGCGATTTCGGCCCAGCCGGTTATCAAGCAGTTCTTTGTCGGGCGCGGCGAAAGCATCACGGACGCCGACCACTTTGAGCGCAAGCTGTGCGTCATCCGCAAGCGGACTGCCCATACCCTGCGCGAAATGGGAATGGGCGGCAGCGAGCGGTTTTATATCCCCAGCCTCTCGGCCCGCACTTTAGTCTACAAGGGAATGCTGATGCCGGAGCAGGTGGACGAGTTTTTCCCTGACCTGCTCGACCCCGAAATGGAGAGCGCCCTGGCGCTGGTTCATTCCCGGTTCAGCACGAACACGTTCCCAAGCTGGGAGCGGTCCCATCCCTACCGCATGATCGCCCACAACGGCGAGATCAACACGCTTCGGGGCAACGTCAACTGGATGCGGGCGCGGGAAAAACAGTTCGCATCGGCCTTATTTGGCGATGATTTAGAAAAGATGCTGCCGATCATCAACAGCCAGCAGTCCGACTCGGCGATGTTCGACAACTGCTTGGAGTTCCTAACCCTCAGCGGCCGGTCGCTTCCCCATGCCATGATGATGATGATCCCCGAGCCTTGGACCGGCCACGAAAGCATGAGCGCGGACAAGAAGGCGTTTTATCAGTACCATTCCTGCCTCATGGAACCCTGGGACGGACCCGCGTCTATTGCGTTTACCGACGGTACGCAGATCGGCGCGGTTCTCGACAGGAACGGCCTGCGCCCCTCACGGTACTATGTCACCAAAGACGACCTGGTCATCATGGCGTCTGAAGTCGGCGTTTTGGATATTGCCCCGGAGCGCATCGTGTCGAAGGGCCGCTTGCAGCCGGGCCGGATGTTTTTAGTAGACACCGCGCAAGGGCGGATTATCAGCGATGATGAGCTGAAAGAGTCGCTGGCTCGCGCGAACCCGTACCGGCAGTGGCTTGACGACAATCTGATCAAAATCGGCGACCTGCCGACGCCGACGAATGTTCCGGTGACGACGCATGAAACGGTCGTTCAGCGCCAGCTTGCGTTCGGCTACACGTTTGAAGATCTACGTATCCTTATGGCCCCAATGGCCCGCATCGGCATGGAAGCGACCGGCTCAATGGGGACCGATACGCCGATGGCCGTGCTGTCCGATAAGCCGCAGTCTCTGTTCAACTACTTCCATCAGCTTTTTGCCCAGGTGACGAACCCGCCGATTGACTGCATCCGGGAAGAGCTGGTCACGTCCAGCGCCATGACCATCGGCACCGAGCGGAACATGCTTGCGCCCGGCCCGGAGAACTGCAACCTTATTGCCTTAGAGTCGCCCATACTGACCAATGAAGATTTGGCGAAGCTGCGGCAGATCGACCGACCCGGATTTCACACGGAGACGCTGCCGATTGTTTTCCGTGCCGCTGACGGCCCGGAGGGCCTCGTCGCCGCGATGGACGCCCTGTTTGCCGCCGCCGACCGGGCGATTGAGGGCGGCAAGAACATTCTCGTGCTGTCCGACCGAGGCATTGACCCGCAAATGGCCCCGATCCCGGCCTTGCTTGCGACTGCCGGTCTGCATCACCATTTGATCCGCCAGGGAACACGCACCCGCATCGGCCTGGTGCTGGAGTCCGGCGAGCCGCGCGAAGTGCATCACTTCTCACTCCTGGTCGGCTACGGGGTCGCCGCGATCAACCCGTATTTAGCTTTGGAGACCATTGACGACGCGATCCGCGAGAATCTGCTGCGCGACATCACACCCTACGACGCCAAAAAGAACTACGGCAAAGCGGTCGTCAAGGGCATCGTCAAAGTTATGTCCAAAATGGGCATTTCCACGATTGAAAGCTACTGCGGCGCCCAGCAGTTTGAGGCGGTCGGCCTGCACCAATCGGTGATTGACCGCTACTTCACCCGCACGGCGTCCCGCATCGGCGGCGTCGGCATGGACGTGATCGCCCGCGAAGCGACCATTCGCCACGCCCAGGCATTCCCGGAGCGCGGGACGCATTCGCGAACGCTGGATGTCGGCGGCCAGTACCAGTGGCGCTCGGACGGCGAATATCATCTATTCAGCCCGCAGACAATCCATAAGCTTCAGCAGGCGGTTCGGAACGGTGACTACAAGGTCTTCCGTGAGTATTCGGATTTGGTCAACGAGCAGCTTGAAAAGAAAGCGACCCTGCGCGGCCTGCTCGGCCTGAAACTCGCCCCCCAGCCCATTCCGATTGAGGAAGTAGAACCCTGGACCGAGATCGTCAAGCGCTTCAAGACCGGCGCCATGTCCTACGGCTCCATCAGCGGCGAGGCGCATGAGGCGCTTGCTATCGCCATGAACCGGATCGGCGGCAAGTCCAACACCGGCGAAGGCGGCGAGGACCCGGCCCGGTTTATCCCGGATGCCAACGGCGACTCGCGCAACTCAGCGATTAAACAGGTGGCGTCAGGCCGGTTTGGCGTGACTTCGCATTATTTGGTGAACGCGAAAGAGCTTCAAATCAAGATGGCTCAGGGCGCAAAGCCCGGCGAGGGCGGCCAATTGCCGGGGTCCAAAGTCTATCCGTGGATCGCAAAAGTTCGATTCTCGACCCCTGGCGTCGGCCTGATCTCGCCGCCGCCGCACCATGACATTTATTCGATTGAAGATCTGGCCGAACTGATTCACGACCTGAAAAACGCCAACACAAAAGCGCGAATTTCGGTCAAGCTGGTCGCCGAAGTCGGGGTCGGCACCATTGCCGCCGGGGTCGCCAAAGCCAAAGCCGACTTGGTCCTGATTTCTGGCTACGACGGCGGCACGGGCGCATCCCCGCAAACTTCCATTAAGCACGCAGGACTGCCGTGGGAATTGGGCCTCGCCGAAGCCCATCAAACGCTGGTCTTGAACGACCTGCGCTCGCGCATCACGGTGGAAACCGACGGCCAATTAAAGACAGGCCGGGACGTTGTCATTGCCGCCCTGCTCGGCGCGGAAGAGTTCGGCTTCGCGACCGCCCCGCTTGTCTCGCTCGGCTGCATTATGATGCGGGTCTGCCACTTGAATACCTGCCCGGTCGGGGTTGCGACTCAGGACCCGGAGCTTCGGAAGAACTTCACCGGCGACCCGGCCCACGCGGTCAACTTCATGCGGTTTGTCGCTGAAGAAACCCGCGAGATCATGGCCCAGCTTGGCTTCCGTAAGCTGACCGACATGGTCGGCCACACAGACAAATTAGAAGCCAGCCGGGCGATCGAGCATTGGAAGACGCGCGGTCTCGACTTTTCCAATCTGTTCTACCAGCCCGAAGTCGGCCCCAGCGTCGGCCGCTTCAAGCAGCAGGAGCAGGACCATGGCCTCGCGGGCGCTTTGGACAACACACAGCTTCTGGAAATATGCCGCCCGGCGTTAGAGCGCGGCGAGCCGGTCCGGGCGACCGTGCCGATCCACAATGTCAACCGGGTCACGGGAACCATTGTCGGTTCCGAAGTCACTCGCCGCTGCGGAGCAGTAGGTTTGCCGGAAGACACGATCAAGCTGACCTTCGAAGGCTCGGCGGGCCAGTCGTTCGGCGCGTTTATCCCGTCCGGCATGACGCTGTTTCTGAACGGTGACGCCAATGACTACTTAGGCAA
>CAXSFV010000051.1:0-17305 GCA_964236795.1 uncultured Armatimonadales bacterium
TGACATCGTCCGAGTGTCCGACTTCTTCGAGAGAGCGTCCAAGCCGTTCAAACGCAAGCAGAGCCACTTCAGTCAGAAGACCCTTCGCGCTCCCGAAATGGTGCGCCGGCGCTCCCGGAGAGACCCCTGCACGCTTCGCGGCGGCGCGGAGCGAGAAGGCTTCAATCCCTCCCTCGGCGATGATGTCGTCAGCCGCTTGAATTAAGGCTGCACGCAGGTCGCCGTGATGGTAAGTCGCTCTTTTTTGAGTTATTTTCCGGTTTATCTTGACAGTGTTCATATTTATCTTGACAGTGTTCAAATATATGTGTATACTAAGCGCGAGTGTACTTGATAGTACCACATTCCGAGGCACTCGAAGGAGAAGCACATGGACAGCAAAGTTTGGTTTATTACCGGCGCCTCGCGCGGGTTTGGACGCATCTGGGCCGAAGCCGCCCTGGAGCGCGGCGACAAGGTTGCCGCAACTGCCCGCAAACTAGCGGACATCAGCGATCTGACGGAGCGTTTCGGCGACGCTGTGCTTCCGCTGGCACTCGACGTGACCGATGCCGAGCAAGTCCGGCAGACCGTTCAGCAGGCGCACGCGCACTTCGGACGGCTGGACGTTGTTGTCAACAACGCCGGCTACTCTCTCGTCGGCACGATTGAAGAAGCGGGCGAAGCGGACGTTCGCGCCGAGTTTGACACGAACTACTTCGGCACGCTTCGTGTCATCCAAGCCGCCCTGCCTTTGCTGCGGCAGCAGGGCAGTGGTCACATCCTCGGCGTGTCCAGCACCCTGGGTCATGTGGCGATGCCGCTGATCGGTCAGTATTGCGCCTCCAAATGGGCCTTTGAAGCGCTTCATGAAAGCCTGGCGCAAGAAATCAAGCCGTTCGGCATCAAGGTAACGCTGATTGAGCCAGGTGCTTATGCTACGTCGTTCGGCAGCCCGGAGTCGCTGAAGATGGCGCCGGGCATGGACATCTACGCCGATCTGCGGCAGCAGGTGTTCGGGCATCTGAGGAGCGCGGAACGCGGTGATCCGTCGGCGACACCGGAAGCCGTCTTCCAGATTGTGGATATGGAAAATCCGCCGCTGCGCCTCATTCTCGGCAGCACCAGCTTCCCCATGGTGCGTGCCGCTTATGCCAGTCGCCTCGCCGAGTGGGCGGAATGGGAAACCGTTTCAAGCGCCGCGCAAGGCGAGCCGCAAAAGTAAACCATTACAACGTTCTCGCGAACTAATTACACCGCGCCAACCGCCGCTAGTTTTCGCCGACCAGCGGCGGACATCAAGAAGGGAAGGTTGTTCTATGAGCGAACCGATCAATGATGCCAAAACTATACCCGTCAGCACCTCTACTTCTGTCGTATCTGTCAGCCCCGTGGCGCTGCCGGCTCCGGGACGCGCCGTGGGTTTGCAGATGCGCGTTTCCGCGCCGACGACCGGGCGCGATCTACCAATCATACTTCTTTCACATGGCCAGGGAAGGTCGAACCATCTTTCTTCGCTGAACGGCTACGGCCCGCTCGCCAATTTCTGGGCGGCTCACGGCTTTGTCGTCATTCAGCCCACCCATTTGAGCTCAAGGACACTTCGCTTTGATCCACAGACTCCCGGTGCGCCCTTGTTTTGGCGGTCCCGCGCGGAGGATATGACGCGCATTCTTGACGGGCTTGACGTCATCGAGGAGGCCGTTCCTGAGATTACGGGACGCCTGGACGCCAGCCGGGTCGCGGTCGCCGGGCATTCCTTCGGCGGACATACGGCAGGAATGCTGCTGGGGGCACGGCTTACCGATCCCGAAGACGGAACGCAAGTGGATCAATCCGAGCCTCGGATCAAAGCGGGCGTTCTACTAGCCGCGCCCGGCAATGGCGGCGCGGATCTCACCGCATGGGCTGCGGAACATGTTCCCTTCTTCCAGAACCCCAGCTTTGGGGAAATGACCACGCCGGCCCTCATCGTCGCGGGCGACCAAGACGCTTCCCCCCATCTAACCGTTCGCGGTGCGGACTGGCACGCAGACCCGTATTTCCTGAGTCCCAGCCCCAAGTGCCTGCTGACGTTGTTCGGCGCAGAACACGGCCTGGGCGGGATTTCCGGGTACGACGCGGCGGAGACCACAGACGAGAACCCGGAGCGAGTGGCGGCGGTTCAGCGGCTGACCTGGGCCTACCTCCGCACTGCGCTCTATCCCGAAGACCCCGCCTGGCCCGCCGCGTGCGCCGCGCTGAGGGACAGCCCCAATCCGCTGGGCCGGGTTGAGTGCAAGTGAGCGCTTGGAAGGCAGGGGAAAGCGCCTCGAACGCCGCGCGGGGTGAGCATCAAAATTCGCGAGGTTCCGCGTCATAATATAGTTATGACTTCCCTTTTAGCTTCCTTCCAGCCGGCTCTTGCCGCCGCACTGACCGCCCGTGCCGCGCTTCTTGACCCGCGTCATGAAACGGCGTTTCGGCTCTTCAACGGCTTTTACGAAGGCTGGCCTGCACTCGTCGCCGACTTGTACGGGAAAACGCTGGTTCTGCATAACTACGCCGATCCGCCCGCAGAATCCACGGCGCTTGTGGACATCGCCGCCGAGTTTTATCTTGGTGCGCTGCCCTGGCTTCAGGCCGTACTGATCAAATCACGTCATGGCGAGACTGACGACGCCAAGCGGGGCATGCTGCTGTCAGGCGAGACTACTGACCGCTTTATTTCAGAGAACGGCGTCTGGTACCGGATTGACCTGCGGCTGAACCAAGACAGCAGCTTTTATTTGGACACGCGGCATCTGCGCGAATGGCTCAAAGCCAATTCGGCGGGCAGGACTGTCTTGAACATGTTCGCGTATACCGGCAGTTTAGGTGTTGCCGCGCGGGCGGGCGGGGCGTCGCGGGTCGTGCAGAGCGACCTCAGCCGCGCATTCTTGAATATCGGCAAAGACTCGTATGTCCGCAACGGCTTTTCGGTGCCGGCCAAAGACTTTGTCGCGTCGGACTTCTGGCCGCACGTCAGCCACTTGAAGCGTGAAAACGCCCGCTTCGACTGCGTGATCTTAGACCCGCCGCTGTTCTCCCGCACCCGGCACGGCAGTGTAGATCTCGCCGAGGGTAATGTACAGCTCATCAACAAAGTGCGGCCGCTTGTCGCCAACGGCGGAACACTTGTTACCATCAATAACGCGCTGTATGTCAGCGGCGCAGCGTATTATCAGATGCTCCAAGCGCTTTGCGCCGACGGCTACCTCTCCATTGAGACACTGATCCCCGTGCCGCAGGACTTCCTCAGTTACGCCGACCTTTCCCCTGCCCTGCCGGCGGATCCTGCGCCGTTCAACCACCCGACCAAGATTGCCGTGCTGCGCGTCCGCCGTAAAGAAGCAGCCTAGCAGACCACTTCAAATGGCTTGATACTGGCGGCAACCAGTTCGTTGCCCTCGTCTTCCAGCCGCAGCAGATGGACGCCTTTTTGTTCGGCCATCGCTTTGACGGCTTCTAGGCCGCCCCCGCGCGTCTTGATCGAGGAAAGCTTGCGCTGGCTCATGGCGCTGGTGCCGTCAACGACTTTGTCCAGCCAGTCGCTCGCCCACTGGGACTCAGCGTCGAGTTTCGGTGTGTTCATTAGCTTTCTCCTTTGCTTTTTCGTTCCACATCCTCGCTCCATTTTCCTTTTTGCCCATTTTTCCTCTTTGCCGATACGGTATAATGCCCCTATCTCTCTTAAGCTGATTTGACTATGCAAGCCACACTTGACGCGATAACCGAAGACCTGCACCAGCACCGCACGGATGTGCTTGTGCCGAAACTCGAAGCAGGACTGAACCCGCAGCAGCGGCAGGCGTTCTTTCATGACGATGGGCCAGCCCTGGTGCTGGCAGGCGCGGGCAGCGGCAAAACGACAGTTTTGACCCGGCGCGTGGCCCGTCTGCTTGCCAAAGGGGTTGATCCCCAGCGGCTGTTTGTGGCGACATTTACCAAAAAAGCCGCCGACGAAATGAGCCTGCGCCTAGCCGCCCTGCTCGGCGACGGCGGGGAAGCGATTGCCCAGAAGATGTGGATCGGGACGTTCCACGCCCACTGCCTGCGGATACTTAAGCACGAATGGGCGCATTTGTACGGCAAAGCGGGCTACTTCCAGCTTGCCGACGAGAACTGGCAGGTGCGGGTCGCGAAGGCCATTCTCGGTGACAAAGACTGGATGGCGCGGGGGCTGCCGTCGCCGCCGTTTGGCCTCAACGTCAAGTACGACCCGAAAGGAGCGCTGTCGGCAGTTTCGGCGGTCAAGAACCGGGGCTACAAAGTGGAGGAAGCCGAAGCGGCGTTCCGGGCGCACGAGCCGAACTGGGCTGACCCGACCGTCCAAACTTTGACTAAGTTCTGGAAGTGCTACGAGATGGCGAAGATGGCGAAGTTCGACATTCTCGCCAAGAAGCCGTCGCGCCGTCTGGACTTTGACGACCTGCTCGTCGAAACGCTGGCGCTGCTGCAGGAGCAGCCGTCGGTGCGCGAGAAGTACCAGGCGTTTTTCCAGTATCTTTCCATTGATGAAACACAGGATACAAGCGCGGTTCAGTGGGAGATTTCGCGGCTTCTCGCGGCGTCCCGGTCCAACATCTTCATTGTCGGCGATGTTGGGCAGGCGATTTATAGTTTTCGCGGCTGCTCCCCGGAAGCGACCGTCGGGCAGTTCGGCGCGGCCTACCCAAACGGCGCGGTGATCCGGCTGCCCGCGAACTACCGCTCGTCGGCGACCATTGTGCGTATCGCCAATGAGCTGATCGGGAAGTCCGGGATTGACGCCAGGTATCGCCTGGAAATGGCGGCGATCCACCCGGAAGGGCAGCCGCTGTCGTCGCACGAACACGAGGACGCCGCTGGGGAAGCCCAGTTTGTCGCAGAAGCGTTGAAAGAAATTCAAGCGGCGGGAACGCCCCTCAAAGACTGCGCGGTGCTGTTTCGGACTAATGCGTACTCGCGGGCGTTAGAAGAAGCGTTCGTCAAAGGCGGCGTTCCGTATGTTTTGCAGGGGGCAATGGGCTTTTACGCCCGGCGCGAGATCCGGGACTTGGTGGCATTCCTGCAATTATCGGTCGAGCGCGACAGCCCGGCGGCGGATGAGGCCGTGAAGCGTGTCTTGAACATCCCGTCGGCCACGTTCGGCAAGCCGACCCACTTCTTAGGCCACGCCTTCATCGCCGAACTCGAAACACAGGCCGCCCGCAAAGGCCATTCGCTGTATAAGATGCTGGCGCTGGGGCAGTTCAAGACCACAAATCAAGGATTGGCCGTCAAAGACTTCCGGGACCTCATCCGCGATATTGCCCTCGGCGGCGACTCGGCGGAAGCGCGGCTTCGCAAGGCCCGCGAACTGGGCTACGACGAATGGCTGCTGCGCGAGGAAGGCCATGTGGAAGACGAAGGCAACTCGCGTCTCGACAACTTAGAAGAGCTATGTACCGCTGCCGCCGCGTTCCCCACGCCCGCCGACTTCCTCGCGTTTGTGGCGGCCCAGAACAAAGCCAAAGAAGACGGCGAGGGCGGCGACGCCGTTGAGATGATGACGATCCACCGGGCGAAGGGTCTGGAATGGCCAACGGTCTTTGTGGTCGGCTTTGCGTTTGGGATGCTCCCCCACCACCGCTCCTTGCGCTGGCTTGACGACGACAAGACCCAGCTTGCGGCGGACAGCTTGGAAGAAGAACGGCGATTGGCGTATGTCGCCATCACCCGCGCCAAAGAGCGCGTCTTTTTGTCCTGGCCGTTGCAGCACCAGACCCGCGCCCTCAGCCGCTCCCCATTTCTCGCCGAAATGCCGTCCCTGCCGGAACTTGTTGTCGAACTCACGCAGGAATTGCAGCCCGGCGCGGCGAATGAGACGGCAAACACTCTTAGCGAAGAATAAAAGGATTACTATTATGCCGAAAATACCGATTGGCTTGCAGCTTTACACGCTGCGGGAAGAGACCGCCAAAGACTTCGCCGGGACACTGCAAAAAGTCGCCGCCATCGGCTACGCCGCTGTGGAGCTTGCGGGCTACGGTGACTTGTCCATTCGCGAGCTGTCCGGCCTGCTGGAAGACAATCATTTAAGCGTTGCCGGCAGCCACATCGCTTTGGAAAAACTGGAAAGCGAGCTGCCGAAAGTTATCGAAGAGAACCTCAAGCTCGGCAATGCCCACATTGTCGTGCCGTATCTCGCCGAAAACCGGCGCAAAACAGCGGATGATTACAAGAAACTGGCGGAGACGCTCGGCGGCTTTGGGGAAACTCTGCAAACCGCCGGCATGACCCTGTGCTATCACAACCACGATTTCGAGTTCAAGCCGATGGAGAACGGCCAGATGGGCGAGGACATTCTGCTGGAAAACACCGACCCGAACTTCGTCAAAATCGAAGCCGACGCTTACTGGATACTTAAAGCCGGTCAGGACCCGGTGGCATTTGTCAAGAAGCATCTGGGCCGGGTACCGATTGTTCACCTGAAAGATCGGGACTTGACCGACGGCTCGTTTGCGCCTGTGGGGACTGGCGATCTGCCTTTAGACGCGCTGATCGCCGCTGCGCTGGAAGCCGGGACACAGTATTTCCTAGTCGAGCAGGACATCTGCAAAGGTCCGGCGCTTGACGCGGTGACACTCTCGTACAACAACCTCAAAGCGAAGGGGTATGCGTAATGAGGAACCGGCACTTCCAGTGCCGGTTTTGTTTTAGAAACTCTCCCCCATGCCCCGCGCCGCCTTCGTCTACACCAATGCCTACGCCGACTACCACCTCTCTGACACGCACCCCTTGCAGCAGAAGCGGCTCCTGATGGTCCATCGGCGGCTGGAAACGCTTGGCGCGTTTCAGCCGCCGTCGCACCTCATCGCGCCAACCCCCGCGATCGAGGCTGACCTATTGCGGGTGCATTCGCCGGAGTATCTCCAAGCCCTGCGGCGGCTCAGTCGCGGCGAACCCGTTCCCGGCAAAAAAGAATTCGGATTTGGAAACTTGGACAACCCGCCGTTTCCCGGCATGTGGGAAGCGACACTGCTGTATGCAGGCGGCTCGCTGGACTGCGCCCGGCTGGTCATGCACGAGGGATTTGAGGCGGCGTTCAACGTCTCCGGCGGCCTGCACCATGCTCAGCGGGACCGGGCGGCTGGGTTCTGCACGGTCGCCGATGTCGCGCTGGTCGCTTACTACTTGCTGGACAGCGGGGCGAAGCGGGTCGCGTGCGTAGATATTGACGCCCACCACGGCGACGGCACACAGACGTTCTTCTACGATGACCCGCGCGTTCTGACGCTGTCAATTCATGAAACGCCGGAAACGCTGTATCCACGGGTGACGGGGTTTGCAGAGGAGATCGGGGAGAGCGCGGGCATCGGCTTCAATGCGAACCTGCCGCTTGCGCCCGGCAGCGGGGATGCCGTGTATGCCGAAGCGTTCAGCGCGGCGTTTCTGCCGCTCTTGACAGCGTTCGACCCGGAGTACATTCTGCTCCAAGTCGGCGCTGACGCCCACTTTGCCGACCCGCTGACCCATCTCGGCCTGACGTCGCGCGGCTGGCTCTCGCTGGCGCAGTCGGTCATCGCGCTTGGCAAGCCCGTGGTCGCTTTAGGCGGCGGCGGCTACAACTTAGACACCGTTGTCCGGCTTTGGACCTTGCTTTACGGGACGTTGTCCGGGCAGACATTCCCGGACACCCTGCTTGACACGGCAGGGCCGAGCGACGCCGAGCGCGACGCCGTCTTTCAAGAGATTTATGCCAAGCGTCGAGGGACGACGCGCGGCGTAAGCATTGAAGACTACGCACGGCGGAGCGTCGAGATCGTTCGCAAGGCCATATTCCCGAAGCACGGGCTTACTTGAGAGTCGGCGTCACAAATAATAACGAGTTTTCTTCGCCCGTCTGAGGATCGGCATAATGCAGACCAATCACGAACGTATCGCCATTTTTGACCGTGCGAAGCGTGTTGAACGGGTGCTTCACCGTAACGACCGTAAATGCCGAGGAAAGCGCGAGGGTCACGGTGTTGTCGGAGTTGACGCGAGGGGTGACGGCAAGTTCCACCGAGTCGGCGCGGAGGCTTGAGTGGACGTTGTTAGCGGTGTTCAGGAACTGCGTGAGTGTGACCGCCCTCTGCGCTGTCAGCGTTTGAAGGAGCTTAGCCGCGAGGTCACCGGAGGCATAAACCTGGTACATCTTTTGAGACGGCGGCATGAGTGGAACTAAATCAAAGTCAATCCCGGACGCATTTAGATCAGTCTCCGACGCATGGGCCATTGCAAACGTGATCTGCACCTGACGCGGCTCGATGTCTACCAGCTTGACAATCTGGCGCACTTTCGCAAGACCATCAGGCGTTCCGGTCACAAGCAGCGCGTTTTGGCCGGGCACAGCCACGATTTGCGAGACCCCGATTGGCAGCGCGGACGGCTTCTCCCAGTGCAGCATTTTTACGATGTCGCCGGGGATAACGTGCTGAAGCACGATGGCTTGTGCCGTAGAGACTTGCACCGTGGGCTTGGCCGGCGTGTCGGCCAGTGTGGGCAACACAGAAAGCAGTACGCCGAGTGTGAGGCAGGCGTGAACGAAGGCGCGTCGAACAGTCAGCGGCAGCATAATCAACTCCTTCTTATCACTTTTCCGGCAGGTCGTCCTCGCCGCTTTCGGCGGCATCCATGTACTCGTCGAAGTCATCGCCTAAATCCTCGCCCATCTCGCGGCCCATTTCTTTTGCCCAGCGCCGCATCGCTTTCGGGTCGTCCATATCGCCCATCGCACTGGGATCTGCCAAATCATCCATGAGCGCGTCGTCGGTGCGGCCTTTGGCAAAGCGGGTGACGCGCTTGACGGCTTGGTCACTGCCGCAGTGCGGGCAGAGGTTCGAATCCGGGGCGGCGGTCATGCCGACGAGAACCGTATAGCGCTTGGCGCAGTGGGTGCAGGTGTATTCGTACAGGGGCATGGGTGTCAGTTTTCTTCGGCGCACGTTTTGAGGCAGCTTGCTTTGACTTCTTCGGCCAGCGCCATGCAGCGCTCAAACTCGGTCTGGGCAAGCTGCTTGTCTTCGTCAGTTTTCGCAAGAACCAGATTGGCTCGCAAAACATCCGCGCAGCGACCGACCTGCGCTGTATAGGCATCGGCACACGCCGTTTGGCAGTCTGTGTTCGGCATAGTTCCACTCTCTTGATATTGCTTGTGCTAAATGTACAACAACTACCTTGATGCCCAGCGATATTGACAAGAGGGAATACGCACCAGAAGCAGGATACCATCAAAATGGTCGAAAGTTAAATCCTTCTGCTTCACTCAATTCCATGATGTCTAACATTCCTCTGCCATCCCTTAAACTGTTAGCAATAGCGGAAAGGATATTCTCGACGATCTCGCTTTGCCGAGCAGTGCTTTCAACACGCGCTAATGGTACAAAGGGTGAACCATTGGGCGGAGACGCGACTATGATTAAGTCAGTAGGATTGTAGATACCCCTTTCGACTTCTGCTACCTCGTTTGCCACAACATAATCAGCAGCCAAAATGCACAACACAGCACTAAAATGGTCGAGATTGAAAAAGCTTCCATCTTGAGGCCGAAGTCTGGCTATCCGAATCCACATATCTGATTTTATCCTACTTCCTAATGATTGCTAGATGGTTTCTTCCAGATGGTTACAAACACCATCTAAAGCTCCTTTTGCCATTAGGGCTTCTGCCTCAGTACAAGGATGACCGGACCTCACTTCTTTGTTCGGATGTACAAAGTTTCGATAGTCTCGTAGCGTTTGATCAAAAGTGTCTGCCCGGTTGACCGGAATTAAATTGATGTCAGCAGCCACACGAATAAGGTCATCCAATTTCCAATTTTCTCCCTCAAGAAGTTTGATAGTTCCTTTGCTTTTTGGGGCTTTCGTACTAGACATCGCCGCCGCATTTCTAACAGGGTCGCTCGCCAGAAGACTAAACAAAATAGCCTCAAGAATGCTACCAGCCATTATAACTGTACTCTTCCACGCTCCACCAGGAAAGAGAATGAGCGACAATTCTTTGTAATCACGCTCAACTATGGAGCGTAAGCCAGCATCTGGGACAAAAGCAAACGAGCGTGTTATCGCTTGGCTGTTTTCACCAGCATATCCGTCAAGCACTTCAATCAGCTTGCGAGCAACCTGTTTCGCCGCCTCCGGGTTCTGCGCCCCACCCCACTCGGCCCATTTTGCCACATCCATGCGAACTACCATGAAATCATACTGTGAGGCCGCTACAAAATCTTTAGCGTGGAGTTGGTCTAACTCTTTTTTAAGTGCGTCCAGATAGAAGCGGAGAGGATTGGCTTTTCCATCTACTATATCAGCAGCAAACTTTTTGATGTACTCTATCATGATTGATTTGTGAGGTTGTAGGAGTCAAATTAGCGGCTGGAGTCGGGGGCAGCCACGACTCCGATACCTAGGAGCAAGCACTATGAGCCTATAGCTCCGCGCGTTCGGTGCGGTGCAGAAGCTCGGCGGCGGTCTGCGGGGACTGGAGCAGATTGTCGGCGCGGAGCATCTCGCGGACCATTTCTTCGGCGGGGGTCAGTGCGGCGGGGGTGCTGGTCCAGCTTTGGATCGTGGCGACGATTTCGGCGGTGACGGCGCCGCACTCGGCGGGGTAGGTTTTTTTCAGCTCGCGGGCGATGCTCTCAAACGCAATCTGCTGTTCTATTTCGTTCATGCCTTGATTATAGCAAAAGGGCAGGGCGTTGTCTACGGCTCAGTCAGCGCGGGGTGACAATCCCGGCGATGTCGCGGGCGACGGGCGGCAGAGGAACAGTCAGCGTGCCGCTTCGCACAGCAGCAGAAACGGGCGGCAGGGCGTGGCCGGCCCACGTGTCCCACAGCGAGACGGTGTAGACGCCGGGGGCGAGGCCGGGCAGGGTCAAGGTCGCAGTCGCCGGGGCTGCGCCGGTGCGGTCGCGGTTGTAGGCCCAGAACTCGGCGGCGTGAGGACTGCCTTTGGCGAGGACGGCGACCGGCGGGGCGTAGTGGGTCACCGTAAAGCGGGGCATGAACCAGTCGGGACCTGTGTTGCCCAGCGTAACGCGGCTCGGCCCGGCGGGCAGGTCGGCGGTTAGCGTTTGTCCGCTGTCATGGTCGGCGTCCGCCGCCGGAAAGTCGGCTTCGGCGACCGTCTTGCCGCCCACGCTCAGTACGGGATGCGCCCCGGCTTTGGCGACGGTGCCGACGCTGACGATAAACCGGCAGGGGCCGGGGCAATTAACTTCAAACGTGACCGGGTGCGGGCGCAGGTCTTTGTGGTAACTGCCCTGAAAATAGGACGATAGGCCGGACAAGTTGGGGGCCGCGCCGCCGGACGGAACCGTCGCCGTGTCGCGAGTGAACGGTCCCCAGCCGCCGGGCAGGGCAAACGACAGGTCGCCGAGGGTGCCGCCGGAATGCACTTCGGGGCTGATCGTGTTCAGCGCAGGCCGGGCGCCGCCGGAGCGCAGGAAGCTGGAGACCGAGGCGAACTGCGGCCACCAGCTTTTCGCTTCGACAGTATCCCAGTACCAAAACTGGCCCGCCCCGGCGGTAGGGGCCATCACGCTCGCCCAAAGGCCGTCATGCAGAAACCCCTCGGTCATGCCCGTTTTCATGTCCGAAGGCCCCCATTCGCCGACAAAGACCGGCACGGCGGCGGAAGTGGAAACGCTTGCAAAGAACGAGACAATGTCGGGGACGTAGGTATGCACCTGGTCGTAGTCCAGTCCGATGGACGCCAGCGGATCGCCGGGAACGGAGTTCGATGTGGTGATCAAATGATGATTGACATCTTCACTTCGGATGGCCGCCGCCATTTCCTTGTGCCAGTTCACAACGTCCCCAAAATGGCTCTGCGTTTCCGTGATGTTCTGGACCTCGTTGAACAGCTCATACGACAAGAGGTGCGTCGAGTAGCCGTAGCGGGCCGTGATATACCGATATTTCAGCCGGGTCAAGCGCCGCGTCTCTGCATTGGTAAAGAAGTCGTCGGGGTTCTGCAAAACGCCGCCGTTCGCGGCATTGAACGGGTTGTCGAGCCAGTTCGAGTCGGTGTGCGCCGTATACTGCCCGTGGTGCTGCAACGTCATCTGAATGTAGATGCCGTGCTTCTCGGCTGAGTCAAAAATGGCGTCCCAGTGCCGGGCTACGTCCAGCAGCAGCGTTCCCGGCTTCGGGTTGTCGGCTTTATTCAGCGCCCATTCCAGGTTCTTGCCGTCCCAGGCGTTCATCCAGACCCGCGCCCAGTTCATCCCTGCCGCCTGCATCTGGGCAAACGTCGGGTCATAGGAGGTCTGCCCGCCCAGAAGCCACGCCGCGTCCATGCCCAGCGGATAATAAGTCGCGCCGCCGTTAAACACAAACCGCCGGGCGCTCGCCGGATCCCGCCGGACAAAGCCGGGGCTATTCGACGCCACGCACCGAAAGCGTTTGAGGCTCAAATCCGCCGGCGCCGCTTGGACGCCGTTCCGCACCACTTGCAGCGTGTAAACGCCGACATGGGTGGGCGCGAATCGGACCCGCCAGCAGTCGCCGTCCCAGAACGCAGGCTGCATCGTCTTCACCCCCGGTGGCCCAGCGAACACGACCTCCACGTCATTGTCCGCTGGGTCAAACGGGTTCCCCGTCTGCCCCGCCAGCGTCCACGACGCCTCAAACTTGCCGAAGCGCGGCACCACGCTTTGCGCGTCGGCAGTCAGCGGTAGGACAAGGAGCAGAAGGCCAAGAAGAGGGCGAAAATCGACAAGGAGGCTCATAAGCATATCCACAGCTATTAGCAAACGAAAATGGCCCAGCGAACTCGGTTTAGGTTCGCCGGGCAACGGCAAAGCGCGTTTCGGGAAGTGCCTTGTTACGGCTTACTCGCGGGCGCACCGGGAGGCGGCCCTTGCGGCGGTACTCCTGCTGGCAGCGCTCCTCCCGATGGTGCAGGCGATCCCGATGCCGGGGGGGTTCCGCTATTCTGCGTCGTGACGGGAGCCGTATCGGAGTCTTTCTGACCGCAACCGGCGAGAAGTCCTGAAGCAAGAATCGCAACAGTGACTAATCCGTACTGGTGCAATTTTCGATGCGTCATAAGGATTCTGTATTTCTTTCTAATCTTGCGCTTCTTTTCAAGAAATCAGCAGGAAAAAAACTGAACCCGCCTGGCAAAACTCTAATGAGGCCAGCCGGACGGGACGCTGATACTGATTAGTTGAAGCTGAAAGTCGCCGCGATTGTGCTGTCGGAAGCTCCGGTGCCTGCCGCGCAGCGTCCTCCATTAAAAGGATTGCAGTTTGACAGGTTGTTGACTTCGTACCCACCATCTGTCGCGTTGGCGGCGGAGCCACCGGCTGATATAGCGGAAGGGCGGATAAACTTGGCGTGCTGGTCCGCCATCAAGTAATTTGCGCCGTCGGTGTGGCGTCCAGTCGGGGCGGCAAACTGGCCGTTTTTCAAGCTGTTCCGTAGATAGCCTGTCGCGTACTTTGTATAGCCATCCCCAGACTGTGCCGCAGCGGCAGTTTTACCATAGGAGCCGCTTGGATCGTAGTCATTGCCGATACCATAGCCACTTGGCGACAGGCCATTGTAGCAGTTATCTGATTTGTAAGTGGGCGGATTGTCCACGGTGTCCGCACCATTGGGGTCGGTGATGTCATACGCTCGGCTATTGGCAGTCTCAAACAGCAGCACGGTTTTTGCCGGTGAGTTAAACTGTGATATAGAAAGGCCAGTAGACGAGTCTTGTAAGCCAGTCGTACCCTGGATGGCTAAGTTAGCATTCATGCCAAAGGAAGAAGAGTTCACGCCGACATTGCTGTCATCCGGGCAATGAAACGCTGCCGTGCTTTTGACATAAGTATAGACTTCCCAAGCCCAGCCGGAACAGCGGCCATAAGGATCGGCACCGTTCGGCCCTTTCTCGTCATTGTCCTGATAGTACTGGGTCACGGCCAGACCAATCTGTTTCAGGTTGGACAAACAAGCCGTGCGGCGGGCGTTCTCGCGCACTTTCTGGAAGACGGGGAACAAGATGGCCGCCAGTATCGCAATTATTGCGATAACGACAAGCAGTTCGATGAGGGTAAACCCCTGTTTGCGTTGCATAAGAATGACTCCTTGATCGGTTCGGTCCCAGCCCGGCTTTAATTGCGTTTATTCTAACACGAACATTCGGCGCTGTCAAGTGGTTACTGAAACTATTTTCAGCGATTCGACTTTGTTACAGCAAAGCGCGGCAGGACTCCCGCACGACCAAAGACACCGGCACTTCGAGAGTCACCGGCGGCAGGCTCTCCGGGCTGCTGTCCGGCGCGTGCAGCCGCTCCTGAAGGCGGGCAACGGCGAGGCGTCCCAAGTGCGCTTTTGGAATATGGACTGTCGTCAGCGGCGGCCAGGTGTGGGCGCTGAACTGGATGTCATCAAAGCCGACGAGGCTGAGGTCGTCCGGGATGCTCAGGCCGAGCGTTCGGCACGCCCCCATCACGGCCAGCGCCTGCCGGTCATTGGCGGCGAGAAGCGCGGTCGGGCGGTCCGGCAAGGCCAGGAGTTCCCCCAGCGCACGCGGAATGTCATCTTCCCCCGCCGCTTCGACCACAAAGCGCGGGTCAACGGCGCGGCCCGCCTCAAAGTGGGCGCAGACAAAGCCGCGCAGGCGGTCCCCGAACGAGACCGCCGAGGGGTTATCCCGCAAAAATGCGATACGTTCATGGCCCAGCCCGAACAAATACTCGGTGGCAGCGATTGCCCCGCCGAGGCCGTCGGAGACGATGCAGTCATGCCGACGGGTAGGATCGCGGTGGTCTACAAGGACAATCTGCGGGACACGCTCCAAAAAAATGGAAAGTATTTCGGGATCGGCGGTCCCGACCAGCAGCATTCCGGCGACGGTCTGGTCCTGGATCATCTTCGGCAGCGCCTGGGCGAGCTGATGGCGGTCGGTTGCGTGAACCAGCAGGTGCAGGCCCCGCGCGGCGGCTTCCACCTGGGCGGCAGCCAGCAGCGGGGCATAAAAGGGATTGGCTTGGGGCAGGTCGGCGGAGTTTGCGCCGAAAAACTGAAAGCCGATAAACGCTTGGGACGCTTCGGCCGGCAGCGCCGAGGCCGTATCCGGCCGTCGTCCTCTCGCCCGGAGCGGGCGGTAGTTGAGGCGGTCGGCGGCTTCCAGAACGCGCTTGTGGGTATGGGCGCTGATCAGCTCCGGCGTGTTAAACGCCCGCGAGACGGTCGCAGTGGACACTCCGGCTTGTTTTGCGACCTCCCGAATGCTGTTCATGCCGCCATTCTAGCACGGTTCGTCGTGCCTGTCAAGCGCTTCCTGAAATTATTTTCAGAAACAGATAGTATAAAGGGATCATGTTTGCTGAAAATCAGGCCGCGACGCTGCCGTTTGGACTTGACAAGCCTTTGGGTGTCGGCTATAGTAGGCTAACTTCAATTCTCTGCGATGGAACCCGTCTTGAACATTATCAAACAAACCCTTTCCAACAACTGGCGGGTGCGCGAAGTCCCGTCGGACGGTCTGCCCGTCCACAACCGCCTGCCGTGGCTCCCCGCCGAAGTTCCCGGCTGCGTTCATTTAGACTTGATGCGGGCGGGTGTCATTCCCGACCCGTTCGTGCGCCTGAATGAACACGGCGTCGCCTGGGTGGACGACCGCGACTGGGTTTACGAGACGATGTTTACCGTAGATGCGCCGTCCCCGAATATGTTCCTGCGCTTTAATGGTTTAGATACTATCGCCGAGATCACGCTGAACGGCGAAATACTCGGGACGACCGATAATATGTTCATTCCCCATGAGTTCCCTGTCGGCGGCAAGGTTGTCACGGGCGCAAACCACCTGGAAGTGACGTTCCGATCTGCCATGCGTGTTGGAGCCGAGCGGCAGGCGGCGTGGAACGCGAGCGGCGAAGACACCCTGCCCTACCACTGGGACAACTGGAACGAGCGGGCGTTTGTCCGAAAAGCCCAGTACCAGTACGGCTGGGATTGGGGTTCCGTCCTGCGCGGCTGCGGCATTTGGCAGCTCGTCGAGCTAATCACCGTCCCCGTCGCCCGCATCACGGATTGGAAACATTCGGTTGAGTTCACCGACGACGGCAAAGCCTTAGTCACCGTCACAGCGGAAGTCGAGCGGATGCCAGGACAGGATGATACGCTACTCAGATTTATCGTGAAGCTTATTGACGCAATACCGGGCATTGACGTCTTCGAAGCTTTAGATGTGCAGATACCTAGAGAAGCGACAACAGTTTCAAGATCATTCACGATAGATGATCCAAGTCGGTGGCAGCCAAATGGAATTGGTAGTCCGGTGGTGTGTGGTTTGGCACTTGAGCTGCTGAACTCTGAAAGTAGTGTTTGCTGCCATAATTATGGCGATTATCGGCACCCTGTGTGGATTGGCCTGCGGACGATTGAGCTAATCCGGGAACCCGATGCTGACGGCAAGGGCGAAGGCTTCAAATTTCGTGTCAACGGCAGCGACATTTTCATCAAAGGCGCAAACTGGATACCGGAAGACAGCTTCCCGACACAAATCACGCGGGAAAGATTATATGAGAGGATTAAGCAGGCCAAAGATGCCGGCTTCAATATGTTGCGCGTCTGGGGCGGCGGTTTCTA
The DNA here is from genome assembly GCA_964236795.1 of uncultured Armatimonadales bacterium. Lineage (GTDB taxonomy): Bacteria > Armatimonadota > Armatimonadia > Armatimonadales > Capsulimonadaceae > JANXMY01. The sequence goes on from CAXSFV010000051.1 coordinate 16,590, forward strand.
CGAGTCCGATGACTTTTATGACATCTGCGATGAGATGGGCATTCTCGTCTGGCAGGACTTCACTTACGGCTGCTCCTACTACCCCGATACCAGCGAATATGCCGAGGCGGCAAGGCGGGAGGCCACTGCCGCCGTTAGGCGGCTGCGGCATCATGCGTCGCTCGCGCTGTGGTGCGGCAACAACGAAAACCAGACCATGTACGACGGCAACTGGACCGGACACTGTCCGCCGCGCCTGCTGGGCGACCACTTCTATCAAGAGATTTTGCCTGCCGTGGTCGCCGCCGAGAACCCGGAAACCCCCTACTGGCCCGGCTCGCCCTACGGCGGCCCGGACGCAAACTCCGCCGACTTCGGGGACTGCCACAACTGGGACGTCTGGCACGGGCGCGGCGACTGGGTGCATTACGCCGAAAACGACAGCCGCTTCTGCTCCGAGTTCGGCTTTGCGGCCTCGTGCAGCCTCCGCGCCTGGGATACCTGCCTTGCGCCAAGCGACAAGCACCCGTACTCGGCGGCGGTGCGCTGGCACGACAAGACGCGCAAGGGCTATGATGTGTACCTCGGCATGGTGGACATCCACTTCCCCAAAGCCGTGACGCTGGAAGATTTGGTTTACTACACGCAGTGCAACCAGGCGGAGGCTTTAAAGTTTGGCATTGAGCATTACCGGCGGCGCAAGGGCCGGAACTGGGGGACGCTCTTTTGGCAGCTCA
>CAXSFV010000052.1:0-17280 GCA_964236795.1 uncultured Armatimonadales bacterium
CTTCGCCCGCGACGGCGGGGGCTTGCTTTTTGAAGCACGGGGGTTCAGCCCCGTGTTTCCTTTCGTGTCTCCCTACGCCCCAAACTCCCCCGGCGGCCTTTGCCGGTGCCAGTCCGTGAGCTTCTGGTACGCCGTTCCCAGTGACACCAGCGTTTCCTCGTCGTAGGCCGCGCCGACGAACTGGAGGCCGAGCGGCAGGTGGCCGGGTCCGAAGCCCATCGGGACGCACAGCGCGGGCAGGCCGCACAAGTTGCCCATGCCGCTCAGGCCCTTGTCGCTGCCGACAAAGTACGAGTCGAGGCTTTCGGAGAGCGGCAGGGAGACTTGCAGCATCCCCGGCGCGACAAGCGCATCATAGTGGGTCATAAAGTCCGCCATCGTCTGCTGGGCGACCGTGCGAATACGCAGGGCGCGAAGGTAATCCACGCCGGGGATGACTAAGCCCGCCAGGAGGCCGCCCTGCTGCTCGTCGTCAGCCAGCTTCGCGAAGCGCGGCTGGTCCTTGATCAGCGCCTCAAACGCGCCGGAGCCTTCGACGCTGATAATCAAACCGGCGGCTTCGCTCATTGGGATTTCCGGCAGGGACGCATCGGATAAGGTCGCGCCGAGGCCGGTCAGCACGCCGAGCGCCCCTTCAAACGCCGTTTCCGTCTCGGACTGCGCTTTGCCGTGCTTGTCGTCGGAATGGTAATCGGGGCGGATAACGCCGAGGCGCATTCCCTTAATCGAGCGCGGCTTGCCGTGCTTGAAGCGGCTGCGGTCGGACGTAGTCGCGTCGGCGCGGTCTTCGCCGGAAATGGCATCTAAAATTAACCCGCAGTCCTCGGCGGAGCGGGCCATTGGGCCGATTTTGTCCATGGTGTACGACAGGGCCATCGCACCGTGGCGGCTGACCCGGCCAAAGGTCGGACGCAGGCCGGAGACGCCGCAGAAGGAGGACGGGCAGACAATGCTGCCCCAGGTCTCGGAGCCGATGGAGAAGCCGACCAGAGCCGCCGCCGTCGCCGCGCCCGGCCCCGACGACGACCCGCCCGCCCAGTGGTCCGTGTTCCAAGGGGTCCGGCAGGGTCCGGTGGAGGAGGCGTTTCCGTAGCGGTAGCCGCCGCCGCCGGCCAGCTCAATCATGGACAGCTTGCCGAGCAGCACCGCACCTGATTCCCGCAGGCGCGTCACCGTAAACGCATCGTAATCAAACACCTGGCCTTTGTGGGCCGGGCTGCCCCATTCGGTCGGGTCGTTCGCTGTTGCGAGCAGGTCTTTCACGCCGAACGGGACACCGTGGAGCGGGCTGCGGACAATCCCGGCTTTGCGCTCCCGGTCCGCCTGCGCCGCCTGCACCAGCGCTATCGGGCGGGTGACGTGGGCGACCGCGCCAAGCGCCGGACCGAGCTTTTCCAGGCGGTCCAAATACAGCGTGGTCAGGTCTACCGACGACACCTGCTTCTTGTGCATCGCCGTTTGGAGATCGGCCGCCGTGCTGAACACTAAATCGGTATCGCTCATTTCGCACGCTCCTTCCGGGCCGGCGCATCGGCGGCAAACGCCGGGCCGACCGAGTCAGGCAGGACATACGCGCGGGCTTTTGCGAACCCGCCGGGATAGTCTTTGAGCTGGTCGGCGGCTTCTTTGGCCTGGGTTTCGGACAGCGCGTAGCCGGCGGCGACCGGGACAAGCCGGGTCAAAATCTCGCCTTCGGTCCCCGTCTTAACTTCGGTGTGTGTTGTTGGCATGGTTGCATTCTGTGCGGAACTAGAAGTCGGCAGCGGCGGGGCGGCGGGGGCTGGGTCTACTACCTGCGCGTGAGCGGGCAGGGCGGCGGCAAGCAGAACGCCGGCGGTTCCCGCCAGCGCCTGCCGCGCCAGCTCGCGCCGGGTCAGCGGAGATTTAGTCGGCGGAGAGTTGGAAATGAGCTTGGTCATGGAGGCTTGGTTCGGCAGCGCTTCGCCGAATTCCTGCCTGCGGCGATAGAATCCATGGAAAAAGAAAAAGCAAGCCGCAAGGCTTGCTTTTGAGCGCTGCCGGGTATGGCGCATCGCTACTCACCGTAAGCGGCGACACTAGAAAGGTCCACTGCCGGGCTGCTGGAAACGCAGACGGTCTTATCGCCCCAGACCGAGCTGCCGCAGATGGTCTTGCTGGAAGAAACAGTGCTGACCCCGGTGATGGCCTTGCTGCCGTAGACGGTGCTGACGCCCGTAATCGCCTTGCTGCCCCAGATGTTGGTGCTGCCGATGACGTTGGTATTGATCGTGATCGTTCCGGCGTTGCTGAGAGTGAGCTGCGGGCTGAGGGCGGACTGCGTGGGCGTGACCGTGCTGGCAAGCGCAGCGGGAATGTCCAGGTAGCCGGCGCCATAGGTCAGCGGGTCGGACTGGGTCAGCGCGATCCGGTCAATGTCGGGGGCGAAGGCGTTTGGATTGGAGAACTTAATCGTGTTTGCGCCTGAGCTCAGCGTGAGCGGAACTTGAACTGTTGCGGTTTGGTAGTGCGACCAGGTTCCCAGCGGCGGAAACGAGACAGTCATAGGACTGGCACCGTTGACCGAAACAAGCGCGGTGCGTGCGGCAGTGTCCCCATTGACATACGAGACCGTCAGAGTATATGCCCCGGCGCTTGGGACCGTCACCTTGTTGAATTGCAGTGTCCCGCCGAGACCCAGAGCGTGAACAACCGCCCCGCCGGAGAAGTACGAGTTGGAATAAACGTAGGCTTTGCCGGCCAAAGTGTTGACCGAGGATTCCGCTTCATAGGTTCCGATGGGTGCTTCCCATTTGTCGGCGGAGGCCATGAGGCGTGCCTTGATCGTGTCGGGGGTCAGACTGGGATTGGCTTGAAGCATCAGCGCGGCTGCGCCGGAGACCACGGGAGCAGCCATGGACGTGCCTGACAGCACGAAATAGGCGTTCGAGTAGCCGGCACCGCTGCAATTGCTGGCTCCTAATGATCCTGACGCACCGGAAGCGGCGGCCGTCGTATAGGCGCTGTACGGAACCATGTCGGTGGAAGCGTAGGCTAGGCTCAATGTGCTCCAATCCACATCTAGCGAAATGATCTTGTTTCCCGGCGCGACGATGTCGGGTTTGAGGATCAAGTCCAGGCGGCTGGGACCACGGCTGGAATAGGTTGCGATCTTGTCGTCGGCCCGGCTGCCGTCCATGTTCTTAGTCGCGCCGACCGTGATGACATACGGGTCGTTGCCAGGCGATTGAATAGAGCCGTAAGCGGTTCCCCATCCTTCGTTGCCCGCGCCGGGCGTACTGACGGCGCTGAGACGTCCGTTGTTTCCGGCGGCGCAGACAACAACGATGCCGGCCTTCCAGGCAGCTTCGACGGCCTGACAAAGCGGGTCGGTCGTGTAGCTTTCGCCGACCGGATGACCGAGAGACAGGTTCACAACCCGGATATTATAGGCGGTTTTGTTGGCGATGACCCACTGAAGGCCCGCCAAAACAACGGAAACACTACTGGCACCGTTCTGATCTAAGACACGCACACTGGCAATATCCGCTTGCGGTGCGATCCCATAGTAGGTCTGGGTGCAGAGCGGCCCAGTGGAAGCAATGCCGTTACCACCGATGATGCCGGCGACATGAGTGCCGTGGCCGCAAACATCCACCAATTGAATTGTCTGCTGCCCTTGAGTAAAATCTGGGCTGGCAATGACACGCTTAGTGCCATCAGGAGCGACAAGGTCCCATTGGTAATAGGAACTACCACTATCAACGACGCCGACAGTGACGCCTTTCCCGGTAAGATTGTAGTTTTGACGTGCATAGGCCGCGCCGCTGGAAGCGTCGGTGAATGCATCGCTTTTCTTGACTTTACCGTCATACGAGAGATGCGTGACAAAGGGCAGGGCGGCGAGCTTGGCGAGATTGCGCTCCGGCAGAGAAAGCGCAACCGAGTGAATAAAGCCCAGATGCCGGGTGACGTCCGCGCCGAGCGCGGCAAGCTGCGCCTGGCGAGCGGGGGGCAAGTCGCCGTCAAGACGGGCAATCACGGCGCAGGAGCCGTGCGCCGTCTTGGCGGCAAGAAGAGCGGCGACGCTGCCGTCGGTCTTCGGCATCTGGGCTTGAGCCGCTGACGATGCCGTGCTGAGAAGGGCCGCCGCACCGGCTAGGGCAAAGAGTTTTGTGCGGTTTTGCGAGAGTTTCTTCATGGTAGTTTTCCTTCGTAATCGCCGCAGTTCGGCAGCTCGGCGGCCCTATCCCAACCACATGGAGAAGTAGGCCCGTAGCTTTGCGTCCCAGCCTTTCGGCAGGTTTGCCTTTGTCGAATGCAAAGGATGTGTTCGACACTTGGGATTATGCCGCTCCCGCGTTCTTTATTCACTGTGAAAGATGCCGGACTTCGCATCGGGGCGTTTTTTCCTCTAAACTTAGGAGCTTTCTGCCGACAATGGAGGCCAAATGCCGCCGCTCTTGACAAAAAATCAGTGCTACTTGCTTTTGCGATGGACGGCGCTGCTGGGCGGCATCTACGCCTGCCTCACGGTGCTGACCCGGCATTTTCGCGAAGTTCCCTTGCAGGAAACGGCTTTACTCAGCGCGGTCATCGTTCTGCTGAACCTGCGGGCGGTTGTCATGCAGCGGGCGGCCGACGGCAAGCCGACACTGCACCAGGCATCGGGCGAGGCTTTGATCTTGATTGCCATGCTGCACGGCGGCCCGGTAACGGTGCTTGCGGTCAGCCTGCTGTCCTCCGCCTTCCTGGCCCCGGTTCACTGGCGGATGTACCGGACCAACTTCCTGCCGCCGCTGTCGAATTTCTTCTACCTGCCTTCGCTCTACTGGCTCGGCGGCTGGCTGTACGGGAAGCTCGGCGGCGTTCCGATAATCAATCCCGCCGACTGCGCGACGTTTTTTGCCCATCCGACGGCGATCCTGCTGCCGGTCTGCGCGGTTTTAGTTGTCACCGGCGAGCTGATCAACCGGCCGTTTACGGCCTTGCTGCTGTACACACGCAACGATGTTCCGCTGCGTCAGACGCTGCGCGACCCGATGTTCTCGTTCTTCGATTACGTCGAGAACTTGGGCGGCCTGGTCATGCTGCTGTTCTGGGCCCAGTGGGGCTTGGCAACCCTGCCGCTGACGTTTTTGATCTACGAAGCGCTGCTGATGAGCGGCAACAACTATTTTGAGAACTTAGAGTCCTCGCGCCATGCCGAGTCCGACACGCTGACCGGGCTGGCCTCCTGGCGCAAGTTCAGCCATTACCTGCACCGGCATATTCAGCAGCAGCAGCCGTTCGCGCTGCTGTTTCTCGATGTGGACGGCCTGAAGCGGGTTAATGACCGCTTCGGCCATGCGGCAGGCGACGATCTGCTGCGCGTGGTCGGCGAAGCCTGCCGTCTCCATGCCCGCAAAGGGGATATTGTCGGACGGCGCTCCGGCGACGAGTTCCTGCTAGCGCTGGAAGGTCTCGACCGTCCCCAAGCCGAAGCGATCCTGGCCCGGCTTCAGCGCGGCATTGAAGCTGAGCTTGCCGCCCACCCGGAGTTTTCCGCCGCCGCCGCCGGGGCCAGCATCGGGCTGGCGCTGTACCCGCAAGACTCGCAGTCTGAAGCGGACCTCGTCGAGATTGCCGACCACCACATGTACCGCAACAAACGCGCCCGCAAAGCCGAGCGCATTTCCGATCTGGAACCGGACCCGCGCCTGCAACCCGCCCCGTTGCCCGCCCGGTAGGGGCGAACCTCATGTTCGCCCTTTTTCTTTGTGTTCGCCCTTTTTCTTTGTGTTTCCCTTCCGTTCCTGCCCGCTTCTTACTCCACAACCCTTACCTACAATCCTGCAACTATGGGTATACTAGGCAAAAGCCTCACTCCCAACGAAAGCAGGTTCTTTTTTTGAATCTCGACCGATACAAAACACTTTGTTTGTACAGCTTCCGGCATGGAGTCAGCCTGCGGGCGCAGACCCCGAACGCGCCGCAGAACACGAAAACGTTCTTTGACAGCGGCCTCCTGTACATGGCCGCCATTTACGCTCAAGAGCCGGGTTTCTTGAACGAAGTCACGGCACTTACCCTGCCTGATGATGTCGCGCTCGCCCTCGGCTCCAAGTTTCCGTCATTTGACGCCAAAGCGTATCTGACAGAGCGGGCAGAAGCTAAGCGCCTGGAAGAGAAAGGAAAGGCTAAGAAGCCGTTCGGCGCGTAAGTTTTGAGACACGGGTGACTTCAGTCGCCCGCATTGGGACATACCATTCGTGAACACCCGTAAGCTGGGCAAAACGGGCCTGCGGGTCTCGGAGATCGGGTTCGGCGGCTGGGCGGTCGGCGGCAATGCGTTTGGCAACTCCTACGGCGACACCGACGACGGCGTTTCCCGCGCGGCTATACGCCGGGCGCTGGAACTCGGCGTCACGCTCTTTGACACCGCCGATGTGTACGGCCACGGCCACTCGGAAGCGCTGCTGGGGGAAACGCTCGCCGTCTGGTCCGGCCCGCCGCCGGTCGTCGTGACGAAAGGCGGCGTCAACTTTTACCGGCGCGACGGGACATTGGAGCAGGACTGGACCCCGCTGGCGCTGGCCCACGCCGTTCAGCAGAGCTTATCCCGCCTGCGCCGAGACACTTTGGACGTGTTTCTGCTGATGTCTCCGCCAACCGAAGATTTAGAGCGCTTCAAGGTCTGGGATACTTTGGACGCACTGAAACGCGCCGGCAAGATCCGTTTTTGCGGCGTCTCGGTCGCCGAGCCTGCCGACGGGGTTTGGCTGCTGCAACACAACTGCCCGGTAGACGTGCTGGAAGTCGCCTACAGCCTCTTTTACCAGGGCGCAAGCGTTGACTTGCTGCCGCTGGTGCGAACCCGCAAAGTTGGCATTCTGGCCCGCGAGCCGCTGGCAAACGGCTTTCTGTCGGGTAAATATCACGCTGAGGCCGGGTGGACGGACGGCGATATTCGGGCGACGCTGCCGCGTGAGTATGTCGCCGCAATGACGGAGACCGCCGGGCGCTTGGAGTTTTTGCGGCGCGGCGACGAACGGACTTTAGCGCAGGCGGCTTTGCGCTTTGTGCTGGATGACCCGGCGGTTGCGGCGGTTGTCGCCGGCGCGAAGACTGCGGCGCAGGTGGAGGAAAATGTCGGCGCGGCTTCTGTTGCGCCGATTGATGAGGCCGAGCGGGAGCGCGTGGTGAGGGTGTTTTAGAACCCACCCCGTCTCGTTCCTCGCCGCCCCTCCCGAAACGGGAGGGTGCATAGGTTATTGACTACAGGCTGGTCTGAAGGCTGATCTGAAACTCTTCGCCTTCCCGCTTCGGGAGGGGCGGCGAGGAACGAGACGGGGTGGGTTCCTACTCCGAGATAGGTTTTCTCTATGCAAAAACTCACCACTGCCGCCCAGATGCGCGAAATGGACCGGCGCACCATCGAAGACTATGGTGTCCCCGGCCTTGTGCTGATGGAGAACGCCGCCCTGCGCGTCGTGGATGTCATCGCCGAGCGCTTTGGGCCGCTGAAAGGGAAGCGGATTGCCGTCGTCTGCGGCAAGGGCAACAACGGCGGCGATGGGCTGGCGATTGCCCGGCATCTGGCGGTGCGTTTTGGGTCAGAGGTACGGGTGTTTCTCAGCACACAGACCCACAATTACGCAGGTGACGCTGCTGTCAATCTCAAAATAGCGCAAGCGATAGAGCTTGATCTGCATTATTGCGACTTGACTTCCGGTTTCCCCAAGACAAAAAGTGGTCGGCCTGATTTCATTGTGGATGCCTTGCTGGGGACTGGTATCGCGAAAGGCATATTGGGAGCATCAGCAGAAGTCGTTGAAGCTATGAACGCTAGCGGCTGTCCGATCATCGCGGTAGATGTGCCGTCAGGATTAGACGCCGACACCGGCGAAGTCGCTGGCGCGTGCGTCAAAGCGACGCTCACGGTAACATTCGTGCTGCCTAAAATCGGGCTGATGGTGTACCCCGGCGCGGAGTATGTCGGCGAGCTGGTGGTCGCGGATATTGGAATGCCCCGGCAGGTCATGGCGGCGGAGGACGTATCGGTTTCGGCGACGGAAGCCTCCGATGTCGCGAAGTGGCTGCCGGCGCGGGTCAACGGGCGGGACAGCAACAAAGGCAAGTTCGGCCATGTGTCGGTGTTTGCCGGCTCGGCGGGCTTTGCCGGAGCGTCGACATTATCTGCTGAAGCGGCGGCGCGGGCCGGGGCAGGCTTGGTGACGCTGGCCGTCCCTAAAGGTATCCAAAATGCGCTGATGGCGCGGGTCAGCCCCGTCGTGATGACGCAGGGGCTGGCCGAGACGGACATTGGCACGTTCGGCAAAGAAGCCGTTGACGCCGCGCTGAAAATCGCCGCGAAAGGCACGGCGGCGGCGATTGGACCGGGGCTGGGCGGGTCGGAAGACCCCGAAACACGAGCCTTTGTCCGCGAGTTCGTGTCCCGCTGCCCGGTGCCGCTGGTCATAGACGCCGACGCGCTGAACTGTTTGGCGCAGGAAAAAGACAGGGGGGCGTCGGTCGTCAAGTCGCGCACGGCGGCGACGATCTTGACCCCGCACCCCGGCGAGATGGGGCGGCTTCTTGGAACCGACACAAAGGCCATCCAAAGCGACCGCCGGGCGGCGGTGGAACAAGCTACGCGAGATTACGGCGGCGTCGTGCTGCTCAAAGGCGCCCGGACACTGATTGCGTCGCCCGATGGGCGTCTCGCCGTCAACACGACCTCAAACCCCGGCATGGCGACCGGCGGGGCGGGGGATGTGCTGACCGGGCTGACAGCCACCCTGCTCGGCTCCGACATCCCCGCATGGGAGGCGGCTGCTTGCGCCGCGTATGTCCACGGACTGGCCGGGGATTTGGCCGCCGCCGATCAGGGCGGGCTGGCAGGACTGATCGCCACTGACTTGATTGACTTCCTGCCCGCTGCGATTGCCCGCTGTCATGCGGAGAGCCTTTAATCTATGACAAAGTTCGCTGCTGTTCTCTGCCTGCTGCTTTTGGCGATTTCAGCCGGTGCGGCCCCGCCGCTTTCGCTGACTCTGCCGAGCGCAGACACTTACTGCTACTGGGTGCAGACTAAAAGCGGCCCGGTCGGGACCATGCCGGTCACGGTCAGCCGCAAAAAGACGATCTCGGTGGCCGCACCAATGACGACCGGGGACAAAGTGTTTGTTATGGACGCCCACACCGGCGAAGTGGCGTCGCATCTCGTTTCGATTGCCCTCAGCGGTGTGCCTTTGCCACTGTCATTTGCCTTGTCCGACTTTGGGCCTGTCGGCGTTCCCTCCTCCGCCGCGCCGCCGCCGACGGCTCTTATCGTGCCGCCCGTGCAGGTGACAGAAGGCAGCCAGCCGAGCAGCTTGCAGCGGCTTGGAACCCTGCTGTTCAGTTTAGTCTTGGCCGGCGGCGTTATCTGGCTGTTGCGTTACCTCATCTTGACGCGGTTTGAGCCTGCGCGGCGTCTCGCCCGCCAAATCGGAATAGACGTATCCGATCCGAGCGCGACCGAAGACACCACCGCCGAAGAAAAAGAGCCGCCGGTCTACAAAGCGGAAAAGCGGGCGCCGGAAGCCGTTCCCGACGAAGCGGGCCTGCCGCCCAAAGATGTCGCGGCGACTTTGGGGCGCGGCCCGGCCCTGCCGCTGTCGGACATCCCGGCGCTGGTCGGGCTGCAAGGGCTGGCTGCCGGCAGCACGTTCGCCCTGACCGACGGCGACGTGGTGATCGGGCGGGACGGCGACAACGGGATCGTTTTAGCCGAAAACACAGTTTCCCGCCGCCATGCCCGGCTGCTGCGGGACAGCCAGGGCCAGTTCACCGTGAGCGATCTGGGCAGCGCAAACGGCATCTACATCAACGGCACACGCATTCAGCGGGCCATTCTGTCGCCCGGCGACGAGCTGAAAATAGGCGACAATTACTTCCGCTTCCAGGCGGCAAAGGAGACAACATGAACACGCGACTTGTTCTCACTGCGGCGGCCTTGCTGGCCTTCTGCCCCGCGATCCATGCCCAGACCCTCCCGGCGGCTCCCGCCGCACCCGCATCCCCGGCGGCCCCGGCGTCGGCTCCGGTGACGCTGCGCTACAAGTTTGCCGCCGGGCAGGTGCATCGCTACGAGTACGACATGGACATGAACACGCTGATGCAGATGGGGCAGACCGGCGGGGGCATTCCAATGGACATGACTATGCACATGATCATGCGCCAAACAGTCAAGTCAGTCCGGCCCACCGACGGCGCAGCTACGATTGAAACGCAGATTGAGGCGGTGCAGATGCTCCGGGGCGGCCAGGCAATGCCGCTGCCGGAAGACGTGCAGGCGAAAATGAAGCAGCCGTTTACTCAGGTCATGCTGCCGACCGGCAAAATCCTGTCCCTGGCCGCGCCCGGCCTAAGCGGCGTGGGCGCCCCCGGAATGGACTTCAGCAAGAACATGTTCAGCATGACCGCGCTGCTGCCGGACGGCCCGGTCAAAGTCGGGGACAACTGGAAAGGCTCGGCAGACGCCGCCGCTATGGGCGCTCAAATGCTGTTCACGGCGACGCTGACAGGCGTGGACCAGAAGAACGGCGCGGCGCTGGCGACGATCCAGCAGACGCAGACGGGAACATTTGATAAGCCGACGACCGAGGGCGGGATGAGCCTGCAAGGGCAAGTGACCGGCAAAGCAACCCAAATCTTTGACACGGCGGCAGGGGCGGTCCAAAGCGCGACAGGAACGTCCGGCGCCGACATGACCATGACGCTCCCTCAAACTGCCGGGACAACGAACCAGGGCATGCCGTCCGCGATGAAAATGCAGATGCAGATGAAGTTCACCATGACCCGCCTTTCCGACATCCCGCCGACGGCGATTGCGCCGGTGCAGTAAACGGCATTTGGAGATGCTATGAACACGTTTCTGACGAGTGCTGCCCTTCTGAGCGTTCTTTCCCCGGCGGCTGTCTTTGCCCAGTCTGCTACGCCCGTGCCGCCAGCCGCGCCTGCCCCTGCACCGCGCACGGAAATCCTGCGCTTCAAGTTCAAAAGCGGCGAAACGCTGTATTACCGTTTAGTTGAAGAGACGGATGGCTCGTACCGCGATCCGGGCGGGCGGCTGACTCCCATCAAGTCGCATCTGGAGATGCGGATGCACCAGACGACGACAGATGTCCGCGAAACCGACGGCGCCGGCATGATCGGCTTCGGCATTGACTCGATGGCGGTTACGGTAGACAAGAAGCCGCCGGACACGACTCCCGACCCGGCAGTCCTTGCGGACCTGGCCGCGCTCGTTGTCCTCCCCGGCGGCAAGATCGAAGAAACAGTCGTCAACCCGGCGTTTGATGCCGACGAGTCTCTGCCCGGTGAGGACCCCGCGCACATGAACGCCCTGGCTGAATTGGGCGAGCTGCCTTCCGCGCCGGTCGGCATCGGCAGCAAGTGGAACACTTCGGTCTTAACGGGCCTTGTCGGCGAAAAGACGGTGGCAGACCTGATGCTGACCGCTTGGGAAGCAAAAGATGCCGCGACACTCGCCGTCATCAAGCAGACGCTGCACGGCACGTTCAGCACCCCCGCCGCGGCTGCTCCCCGCCCGGCCGGCGACACAAGGCCGAGCGGCGGCGACATGAGAATTACCGGCTGGACCTCCGGTACGCGCACCGTGCGCTTCAATGTGGAGGCGGGGGTCGTCGAGAGCCAGGACAGCACCCTTTGGATGACTGTCCTGCTGACGTCAAGAAACGAGGATGGGAAGTTCACCGGGCCGCCGACCCGGATGTGGGTCAAGGTCACGTCCACACTGGTCCGAACTGCCGCGCCCGCTGTGAAGCCGTGACTACTCCACCGTGTCTAAAATCCGCTCGGCGACTTCGCGCTTGGTCAGGAGCGGCAGAGCGATTTCCTGCCCGTTTGCGCCGAGAAGCGTCACAATGTTCGTGTCGCCGTCGAAGCCTGCGCCCTCGGCCGTGACATCGTTTGCGGCGATCCAGTCTAGGTTCTTGGACGTGAGCTTGAGACGCGCCTGCGCCCGCAAATCTTCGGTCTCGGCGGCGAAGCCGACCAGCGTTTGGCCCGGACGCTTGCGGCGGCCTAGCTCGGCCAAGATGTCGTCGGTCTGCGCCAGGGCAAGCGTCGACGAAGCGCCGCTCTTTTTGATTTTTCGGTCAGCAGCCTCGGCAGGCCGATAGTCGGACACGGCAGCGGCGGCGATGATGACATCGGCATTTTCGGCGTAAGACAGAGCCACGTCGTACATCTGCGCGGCGGTCTCGACCCGCACGACTTCTACGCCGCCGGGGACGGAAAGCGCGGTCGGACCGGATACCAAGATGACCTCCGCGCCGCGCAACTTGGCCGCTTCCGCCAGCGCGTAGCCCATCTTGCCCGACGACCGATTGGAGAGATAGCGCACGGGGTCTATCGGCTCACGGGTCGGCCCGGCGGTCACTAAAACCCGTTTCCCTATCCATGACACTTTTCGGGAGAGCATTTCGTTGATGGCGGCGAAAATCGTCGGCACATCGGCCATGCGTCCGACCCCTTCCGTCCGGCAGGCCAGACGCCCGCTGACCGGCTCAATGAAGTAGTAGCCGTAGTCGCGCAGCTTCGCCAAGTTACTTTGAGTCGCCGGGTTGTTCCACATGCCCGTGTTCATGCCCGGCGCCAGCAAAATCGGTGCGGGGCAGGCCATTGCCGCCGCCGAAAGCATGTCTTCGGCCAGGCCGTTTGCAAGACGCGCGATGACGTTCATGGACGCCGGCACAATCGCAAACAAATCGCAGTGCCGGGCGAGCCAGATGTGGGCGATCTCGCCGGGGAACGGCTCTTCAAACAAATCAATCGGGCAGGGGTGATGGGTCAAGGCGCGGAAAGTCGCCGGCTGGACAAATCGGGCCGCGCCATGGGTCAGAATGGGAAAGACTTCGACGCCGCTTTTGACAAGCTGCGAGGCCAGATCGGCGGCTTTGTAGGCGGCGATGGACCCGGAAATGCCCAGCACCACTCGTTTCGGGGCAGTGTCAGGCACTTGGCTCTCCGACACGGATGCGGCAGTGTTCTGCCCGCAGGATCGCGACAATCGTGTCTACCGCATCTTCTATGGCGTCATTGGTGACCGCATAATCATAATGCGGACGCTGGGCCATTTCTTTGCGGGCATTGAGAAGACGCCGCGCGATATCTTCTTCGTTTTCTGTGGCCCGCCCGCGTAGGCGGCGTTCGAGTTCTTCCAGCGACGGCGGCTGCAAGAAGATCAGCACCGCATCGGGCATCTTCTGCTTGACCGCCCGCCCGCCCTGCACGTCAATTTTTAGAATGACATCCACGCCCAGCGCCCGCGTCGCCGCGACTTCCGCGCGGGGCGTGCCGTAATAATTGTTATGAACTTCGGCGTATTCCAGCAGCTCGTCACGCGCGACCAAATCATTGAATTTTGCGGCGCTGACGAACCGATAATCCACGCCGTCGGTTTCCATCAGGCGCGGCTCGCGGGTCGTGGTCGTCACGCATTTTTGGACCGGCGTGGGAAGTGTGCCTTCGGGGACGGCTAGGAGGGCATCCAGCACGGTATCTTTGCCGACAGCGGACGGGCCGGAGACGACCAGCAGCAGACCGTTGCCGTTCGGCTCCCACGGCTTTGTTTCAATCCGGCGTTCTTGGAGGTTAATCACGCGGTTATTGGAGTTACTCACGCAGTTATTATAGCAGAGCGGGGAAGGGGGTGTCAAATGGAGAGGAACATAAAGGACCATGCGTTAAAACGCACGGCTATACGGCGCGGACGCCACAAAACACCGCTTCTGCACTGGCAGCACTGGCTACCCGGAGGGCGCGGGATTAAGACCAATCTTTCTCTGAGTCCCGCGAAGCGGTACTTCGTAGCGTCTTCGCGGCGTAGCCGTGCGTTTTAACGCATGGTACTCTCCGGCCACGCCCTGAGTGCAATCTCCGCAACCCGCCGCAGTGCATCCGCCCCCGCGCCGCCCGCCGCCTGCACCGACATCCCGTTCATCACGGTCACGACATAGCGGGCCATGTCGGCGGGCTGGGCATCCGCCGGGAAGTCGCCGTCCGCCTGGGCTTGTTCAAAGCGGACACGCAGCGTTTCCACCATCGCCTCCCGCCGACCTGCCAGCTCACAGCGGACGGCGTCCGATTCATCGCTGCACGCCAGCGCTCCCTGCACCAGCAGGCAGCCCGCCGCCTCCGGTGCCGCCCGCTCGCACGCATAAGCCGTAATTGAAGACAGCAGCGCTTCGGCCACGTCCCGCGCCGTCGGTCGGTCCAGAGCCATGCTCATCGCGGGTTCATGCTGGGCGGCGTAGCGGTCCAGCACCTTACGAAACAACTCTTCTTTGCTGCCGAATGCCGCGTACAGGCTGGGGCGGTTGACGCCGATCGCCTCGGTCAAATCCGACATGGAGGTGCCTTCGTACCCTTTGCGCCAGAACAGGTGCAGGGCGGTTTCCAGCGCCTCCTCCGTGCAGAACCCGCGCGGCCTGCCAACCTTTTTAGACGAAATCACGTTTTCCATACCAACAGTATACACTATAACGTAATTATTTACCGCAAAGTAGGAAATTGCTTGACAAGTGGATTGCCAATCGGCTATGATTACATACCGAGCGGTAAAAAATAGCCGGCGGCCATTATGGAGAAAACACAATGCCTAAGCTTGATGGAAAGATTGCCCTCATCACTGGGGGAACCAGCGGGATCGGCCTTGCGACTGCTCACCGCTTCATCGAAGAAGGCGCGTATGTCTTTATCACCGGGCGGCGGCAGGCGGAGCTGGACGCCGCCGTACAGCACCTCGGCGAGAACAGCCGGGGTATTCAGAGCGATGTCGCGGTCGCCGCCGATTTAGACCGGCTGTTTGCAGCAATTCAGCAGGAGAAGGGGCGTCTGGACATCGTGTTCGCCAACGCCGCCGTCTTTGAGTTTGCGCCTCTTGGGCAGATAGACGACGACCATTTCGACCAGCAGTTCGGCATCAATGTCAAGGGCCTGTTGTTCACGGTTCAGAAGGCACTGCCGCTGATGCCGGACGGCGGGACTGTTGTGCTGAACGGGTCGGTTGCCGGCAGCAAGGGCATGGCGGCAGGCAGCGTATACGGGGCAACGAAAGCGGCGGTACGCTCATTTGCCCGCAACTGGACTATGGACTTAAAAGAGCGCAAAATCCGCGTGAATGTCGTCAGTCCCGGCCCGGTGGACACGCCCGGAATGCGGGACCTGACGGGACATGACGAGGCCGGAGCCGAGCGCCGCGCGAGCTTCGGCGTGGGTCTTCCGCTTGGGCGGATCGGCCAGTCGGACGAAATTGCGAAAGCCGTTGTCTTTTTAGCTTGCGATGACAGCAGCTTTGCCACCGGCATCGAGCTATTTGTGGACGGCGGCATGGCGCAGGTTTAGCGAGAAACGTGTTTAACGAAAAGAGCGTGGGATTGAAATCCTACGCCGTGGGGTGAAGATGCCTAATGTCTGCCTGCACGGACAAGGAGCAGAGCAGAAGGTAGCCTTCCCTATCTTGTACCCGCAAAGGTGGTTACTAGGTGTCCGCGCCCCACAGCGTAGGATTTCAATCCCACGCCGCTCAATAGAAAGAACAAATATGAGTACAGACATCCTATTTCAGCCGCTTCGCATCAAGAACCTGACGCTGCCCAATCGGATCGTCATGGCCCCAATGACCCGCGCATTCTCGCCGGACGGGGTGCCGGGCGAGAATGTCGCCGCCTACTACCGCCGCCGCGCCGAGAGCGAAGTCGGGCTGATTTTGTCCGAAGGCACGGTCGTGAACCGCCCGGCGTCCCGAAACGACCCCGGCATTCCGTTTTTCCACGGTGACGCTGCACTGGCGGGCTGGAAGCACGTCATTGACGAGGTCCACGCGGCGGGCGGCAGGATGGGACCGCAGATCTGGCATACCGGCTCGACAACAAACTCAATGAGTGAATGGGTTCCCGAAAGTCCTGTCGAAAGCCCCTCCGGCCTCATCGGACCCAATCAGCCGCGCGGCAAAACGATGACCGAGAAAGACATCGCTGAGACAATTGCCGCCTTCGGGCAGGCCGCCGCCGACGCCAAGCGGCTTGGCTTTGACACCGTTGAAATCCACGGCGCCCACGGTTACTTGATTGACCAGTTCTTTTGGCCTGGCACGAACCAGCGCACCGACGGCTACGGCGGCTCTACTATTCAAGAGCGCAGCCGATTTGCCGTTGAGGTCGTGAAGAGCGTCCGGTCGGCGGTCGGCCCCGACTTCCCGGTCATCCTGCGCCTGTCCCAGTGGAAACAGCAGGATTACGCGGCCCGGCTCGCGGCGACGCCCGCCGAAATGGCGCAGTGGCTTCAGCCGCTGGTAGACGCCGGGGCGGACATCCTGCACTGCTCGCAGCGGCGGTTCTGGGACGCGGAGTTCCCGGAGGTGGACGGCGAGAACGGGCTGAACTTTGCGGGCTGGGCGAAAAAGCTGACCGACGCGGCGACCATCTCGGTCGGCTCCGTCGGCCTGTCCGGCGACTTCATGGCGGCGTTTGCCGGGGAAAGCTCCACGCCTGCCAGCTTAGACACTTTGGTTCACCGCATGGAGCAGGGCGAGTTCGACTTGATCGCCGTGGGCCGCGCCCTGCTCAGTGACCCGCAGTGGGTCACGAAAGTCCGCGCGGGCGATCAAGCGAACTTGCGGGACTTCACCGCCGCCGCGCTGGGCGAGCTGGTTTAAGGCAAAGCGTCTAAGGCAACGAGTGACTTCAGTCACTCGTTGCCTGTTGACAAAATTGAACGCAAAAAAGCGCGGCAGAGACAAAGGTCTCTGCCGCGCTTTTGTTTGATGCTGTGGGCTTAAGTCTATCGGCTCGTCAGCGATAAAATGGAAGCAAAAGGCTTAGTAGCGGCTGCCGCCGCCGCCGGAGCCGCCGGAACGGCCACCCCCCCCGCCGCCGTAGCCGCCACCACTGCCGCCGGAGCGGCTGCCGCCGCCACCGCCGCCGCCGTAGGAGGAACCGCCGCCGCCGCCACGGTTTCCGCCGCCGCCGCCGCCTTCACGCGGGCGGGACTCGTTCACCACAAGGGCGCGTCCGCCGACGTTGCGGCCGTTGATAGCTGCGATGGCCTGCTGCGCTTCGTCTTCGGACGCCATTTCGACGAACCCGAAGCCGCGAGCTTCGCCGGTGTAGCGGTCAGTGACGACCTGTGCGGAAGCGACGTTGCCGGCTTCGGAGAACAGCTCATGGAGCTGCTGGTCGGTGGTCTGATAGCTCAGATTGCCGACATAAAGTTTGGTTGCCATAATAGGGAATGGCTCCTTTCGAATGAAAAGCCCCAATTCGCAAAGAG
>CAXSFV010000053.1:0-12591 GCA_964236795.1 uncultured Armatimonadales bacterium
TGATTGTCCAGCGCGGCGACCGCTACTGCGTCCCCGTCAAGGCCGACCACCGGGGGGCGTTCGGCGGCATTGTTCATGATACGTCGTCGTCCGGCGCGACCCTGTTTATGGAGCCGCAGGTCGTGGTGGATCTCGGCAACGAGATCAAAGAACTGGGCATCAAGGAAGACCAGGAGATCGCCCGTATCCTGCGCCGGCTGACCGACAGCGTCGCCCGCGTCGGGGCAAGCCTGACGGTGACGATGGAAACGCTCGGCCGGATTGACTTCATCGCCGCCCGCGCCCGTCTCGCTGAGGTTCACCATGCGGTCGAGCCGTCGCTGAACAACTCTGGATTAACCCGGCTTTTGTCGGCCCGACACCCCTTGATTGACCCGAAATCGGTGGTCCCGATTGACATTGAGCTGGGGGCCAGTGCGAACAAGATACTCTTGATTACGGGGCCGAATACCGGCGGCAAGACGGTCAGCCTTAAGACGACGGGGCTTTTAACACTGATGGCCCAGTGCGGCCTGCATGTGCCGGCGTCGCGGGCCGAGATGAATGTCTTTGACCAAGTGTTCGCGGACATCGGCGACGAGCAGAGCTTGCAGCAGTCGCTGTCCACGTTTTCCGGGCATATCACAAACATCGTGCGAATACTCCGGGACCTGCGCCGCAATGCGCTGGTGCTTTTAGACGAAGTCGGCGCAGGGACCGATCCCGGCGAGGGCGCGTCGCTAGCCCGCGCTCTGCTGGACCATCTGCGCTCGCATGAGGCCCGCGTCATTGCAACCAGCCATTACGGCGAGCTAAAAACCTATGCGTTCGTCACGGACGGCGTTCAAAATGCCAGCGTCGAGTTCGACGAGCAGACGCTGTCGCCGACGTACCGCCTGCTGCAAGGCATTCCCGGCTCGTCCAATGCTTTTGCGATTGCCGGGCGGCTCGGAATGCCGGAGTCGGTTTTAGACAACGCCCGCGTTGCACTCACAGGTTCCGACGAGACCGCCGACCTGCTGCGCGAGCTGGAAGAAGGCCGCCGCAAGGCAATCAGCGAGGGCCGGGCCGCCGAGCAGGCGCGGGTCGAGGCCCAAATGCTCCGCCGCCGCTACGCCGAGGAGCTGTCCAATCTCGAAGCCCTGCGCCGGGAGTCCCGCCAGAAGGCCCAGGAAGAAGCGCGTGCGCTGATCAAGCGGGCATCGGACAAAGTGGACCACACGCTGGCCGAGCTGCGCCGCGCCCAGACCGAAGGCAAGCAGACCGAGCGCGTCCGCCAGAAGATCAAGGACATCGGGAGCGATCTGCAAAGTGCCATTCAAAACAAGCTGTCTGCTGACCAGCCCGCCGCCATCGAGCTTGTCCCCGACCGGCCCCTGCGCCGGGGTGACAAAGTAACGATTACAACACTCGGCATGGCCGGGGAGCTGCTGGAAGATGCCCAGGGCGATTCGCCCGTGCCGGTACAGGTCGGCGCAATGCGCGTGAGTGTCCCGCCGTCCACACTGCTGCTTTTGGGTTCCGAGCCGCGCCAAGCGAAAGCGCCGGCGGCCCGGCCGGAGATGACGCCGCTGCCGCGCTCTGCCGCCAGCCTGCCGCCGGTTAAAGACGGCGACGCCGCGACGCCCTCGTTCAACATGGAAAAGACCATCGGCATCACGCCGCAGCTTACGCTTCTGGGACAGCGTGCCGAAGAAGCAGTCTCGAACGTTGAGAAGTATTTGGACGATGCCTACGCCGCCGGCCTCAGCCGCGCCCGCTTAGTGCATGGCAAAGGCACCGGGGCGCTGCGCCGCGCCGTGCAGGAGTATGTTTCCTCGCACCCACTTGTGACGGAGTATGCCACTGCCGACCCCGAAGAAGGCGGCGCAGGCGCCACAGTTGTTACACTGCGGGCGACGTAGTGAGAAGGGGTATGGAAGATTAAGACGAGTGAGTAAACCCACTTGTTTCTGGTGCTCAACTATGCCGGAGATTTATACAATAGGCTACGAGGGGATCAGTCAAGACGCGCTGTTCCAAACGCTGGTTTATCACGACATCCAAACACTTTTGGACATCCGGCAGTTGCCGCAGAGCCGCAAGCCAGGGCTGTCCAAGACCGCGCTCGGCCTCGCGGCGGCGGACTACGGGATGCAGTACCAGCATCTTCGCGCCCTGGGTACGCCGCGCGACCTCCGGTATCAGCGCAAGATAGACCATGATGAAGCCGCGTTCCGCCGGGGCTACTTGACTTATCTCGCAACGCAGGGCGCGGC
The DNA here is from genome assembly GCA_964236795.1 of uncultured Armatimonadales bacterium. GTDB lineage: Bacteria > Armatimonadota > Armatimonadia > Armatimonadales > Capsulimonadaceae > JANXMY01. The sequence goes on from CAXSFV010000053.1 coordinate 2,238, forward strand.
AATGGAAGCGCTGGTGGAGCAGGTGCAGCGTGAGCGCTGCTGCCTGCTGTGCTACGAAGCCAACGTCGAAGAATGCCATCGCCTGCTGGTCGCGGGCCGCGCTGTCGAAATGGTCGGCGGAGCGCTGACGGCAGTGCATTTGTCCGCGACAAAACTCGATCCGTGTCCATCCGGCGCGGGGAAAGAATAGGAAAGGTGGAAAATTCCTGTGAGACATCGGCTGAGGCACTGGCTTGTGGGGATCCTCGCGGCAGCGCTCATGCTTGCGGTGGCGCGGCCCGGCGCGGCAGAACCGGCGGCGAAGCCGCTGCTGATGACGCATTATATGCCGTGGTTCCAGGCGCCTCCCGCCAGCCCGCAGTGGGGCTGGCACTGGACCATGAACCATTATCACCCGGATACGGTCGTCAATGGACAGCCGGAAATCGCGTCCCATTACTCGCCGCTCATCGGCCCGTATGACTCCGGCGACCCAGACGTTCTGCGCTGCCAGGTGCTGCTGATGAAGCTTGCCGGGATTGACGGCGTCATTGTAGACTGGTACGGCAATGACGAGTTCATAGACTACGGGGTCAACAACCGCAACACCGAGCGTCTGCTGCCGATCATTGAAGCCGCCCATCTGCACTTCGCCGTGTGCTACGAAGACCAGACCGTGCCGAGGGAGATCGCCAGCGGGGTCTTCCCGGCATCAGACGCCATCGGCCACGACCAGCGGCTGATGACCTGGATGCAGACCCACTTTTTCTCGTCGCCAGCCTACCTCAAATTCGGCAACCGGCCCGTGCTGCTGTCGTTCGGCGATCCCTATTACACCGACGCCCAATGGACGCAAATCTTCTCAGTCTTGCCGCAACCCCCGCTGTATTTCACTGAGTCCACACGGCGCGAGCCGGAAGCGTCGGCTGGCGCGTTCGACTGGCCGCTGCCGAAGGGCGGCACCGAGTACGCTTTGAAGCAGCAGAACAAGTTTTACGCGGGCGTCGGCACCGACCCGCTGTTCATCGCCGCCGCGTTTCCCCGGTTTGACGACATATACGAGCAGGCCGGGGTCATCAAGTCGTGGGGCCATGTGGAGGACCGGGATGGCAAGACGTACACCGACACGCTGACCAAAGCGCTCAAAAGCCGTGCGCCGGTAGTTCAACTCGTGACCTGGAACGACTGGGGCGAAGGCACGCAGATTGAGCCGTCGGTCCAGGTCGGCTACCGCGATCTGGCTGCCACCCAGCGTTTGCGCCGCCGGTTTATCAACCCGAAGTTTACGCCCACCGCCGCCGACCTTTCGCTGCCGGTGCAGTGGTACAAACTCTGCAAAAAGTACAAGGCCAACGCGGCGGTTCACGCCAAGCTCGCCGCGTTCTTCTCGCTTGTCGTCAGCGGGCAGATGAAAAAAGCGCGGGCGCTGCTGGTTCTCTATCAGTAATGACTCGGAATCAGGAACCTGATCTTCAGACCGGAGGATCCGGCATCAAGTTTGACTACTCTTCTCTCAGTTCTAAATCATCGTCGTCTACCGGGGTGACTTCCCACCAGTTGTGGCCGGATTTGACTTCGGCTTTGAGCGGCACGTCGAGCGGGTAAGCGTTCTGCATGGCGTCTTTGACGAGTTTGGACAGGTCGCGAACGTTGTCAGCGGGACACTCAAAGAGAAGTTCGTCGTGGACCTGCAAGACCATGTGGGCGCCGAGATCAGCTTCGGTGAGCGCCGAGGCGACGTGGAGCATCGCCAGCTTGATAATGTCGGCGCTGGTTCCTTGAACCGGCATATTCGCGGCTTCGCGCTCTGCTGACTGACGGAACTGGAAGACGCGGGAATTGATGTCGGGGACGTAACGGCGGCGGCCGAGAAGCGTCTGGACGTAACCTTTCTCTCTGGCACCCTCTAAGACGGTTTCCAAGTAAGCGCGGACGCTGGGGTACAGGTCTAAGTAGGCTTTGATCAGCTCGGCGGCGCGGGCGAAGTCAATGCCAAGCTCGGCGGACACGCGGAAGGGGCTGGCGCCGTAGATGACGGCGAAGTTGATGGTCTTCGCCTGCCGCCGCTGGTCGTTTGTGACAGGCTGGTCGCCCGGAACCTCAAAAATCCGCCGGGCGGTCTGGGCGTGGATGTCCGCGTCCGTTTGGAACGCCTGGACTAAGCCGGGGTCTTTGGTGATGTGCGCGAACAGGCGAAGCTCGATCTGCGAATAGTCGGCGGAAACCAGCACCGATCCGGGCGAGGCGACAAAGCCTTTACGAATTTCGCGGCCGATCTCGGTGCGGACGGGGATGTTCTGCAAGTTCGGGTTGCTGGATGACAAACGCCCCGTGCTGGTGACGGTCTGGTTCAGCGACGTATGCACTTTGCCCGTTTGGGGGTTGATCAGCGCGGGCAGGGCGTCGGCGTAGGTGGATTTGAGCTTGGCGACTTCGCGCCACTGAATGACTTTGCGGGCAATGTCGTGGCCTTTTGCCGCCAAATCTTCCAGCACGTCCGCGCCGGTGGAATAGCCGGTCTTGGTCTTCTTGCCCGCCGGCAGCTTCAGCTTATCGAACAGCACTTCCTGAAGCTGCTTGGTCGAGCCGACCGAGAACTTCTCCCCGGCAAGTGCAAAAATGTCGGCTTCGAGCGATGCCACCTGCTCGCCGAGCATCGCCCCGACCCGCCGCAGCCACTTTGCATCTACCGAGACGCCCTCACGCTCCATGCCCGCGATGACTGACGCCAGCGGCAGCTCGATGTCGTTGAGGATAGACAAAAGGCCGTCACGCTCTAGGCGCGGCGTCAGCGCGGCTTCTAAGGCTTGGATCGCTGACGCTTCGTCCATGATAGCGGCGATAGGATCGGCGGGGTCGGCGACAAGCTCAATTCCCGCATTGTCAGCAGCGAGGTCCGCCAGCGGATACCCCGCCCGGCCTGCATTCAGAAGATACGCCGCGAGAAGCGTATCAAACGCCGCGCCCTGGAGCGTGACGCCATAGCGTCCGGTTACGCCCGTCACCAGCTTCAGGTCATACACAGACTTTGTCCGGGCAGCGTCTTCCAGAAACGGTGAAAGAGCCGTCCCCCACTCCGCCCAGTTTGCATAAAACGCCCCGCTGGGCAGGCCGAACGCGATCCCGGTAAGCTCCACGTTCATCAGGGTCATCGCGGCGGCTTTCACGCCTTCCGGCGGCGTCAAGTGAAGCTGCACCCCGACCGGCGCATCCGTGTCTGCAAGACGGGCCAAAAGCGCGTCAAGCTGGGCGGGGGTTGCGATGGCTTGATGCGCCTCGGAAGACCTCACCCCGCCTTGTTCCTCGGCACCCCTCTCCTTGTCAAGGAGAGGGTGCGGAGCTTGCGACGCGGGTGAGGTTTGTTCTTCAATCGTCTTTGCCCGCTGCTCGCGCTCTAGGTTCGGCAGACGCTTCAAAAGTGTCCGAAACTCCAGCTTGTCGAACAGCGCTTTGATCGCTTCGTAGTCCGGGCCGACGCTCTGGTAGTCGGATTTGATTTCGACCCACTCCGGCAGGGGGACATCGCGAACGATGGTTGCCAGACGCTTGCACTGAACGGCGCTGTCCGTGTGCTGGATGAGCAGGTTTTTCGTCTTTTCCGGCAGCTCGTCCACATGGAACAGCAGGTTTTCGAGCGTACCGTAGTCTTTGAGCAGCTTAGACGCCCCTTTTTCGCCGATGCCGGGGACACCGGGCAGGTTGTCGGACGCATCGCCTTTGATGCCCTTGAAGTCGGTGATTTGGGACGGGGATAGCCCGTAACGAGCGCGGACGGCGGCTTCGTCGTAAACCACCGTGTCGGTGACGCCTTTGACCGTGATCATAGCCTGCACCGAGCCGCGCCCTTCGAGCGGGCTGCCGTCGTCCACAAGCTGCAAAGCGTCGCCGTCGCCGGTGACAATCAGCACGTCGTAGCCTTTAAGTTTGCTGATCTCCGCCAGCGTCCCGCAGACGTCGTCGGCCTCGTAGCCCGGCACTTCGACATTCGGAACCCGGAACGCCGCCGCCGCTTCCCGCGCTAAGGCCCGCTGCGGCTTCAAATCGTCCGGCATTTTGAGCCGCGTTCCCTTGTACGTCGCCAGCTCCTGATGCCGAAACGTCGCCACCGGCGGGTCAAACGCGGCAAAAATGGCATCGGGCTTCTCGCGCTCCAAAATGGTCAGCAGCATCAGCACAAACGAATACACGGCATTGGTCGGCAGGCGGTCGGACGTGGACAGCGCTCGCATGGCAAAAAAGCCCCGATACAGGAGGCTATTGCCGTCTAAAATCACAAGTTTAGGCATACGCAAAGTATACCCGCAGGCGGGTATGCTATAATAGATTTATCACAGGAGGCTCACCATGCCGATCACAAAACTTAATCCGACCGAAGCACAGAAAGCGATTGCCGAGTGGCAGAGTGCCGTTTCGGCGGTTCTTCAGCAGGTCCGGGAATGGATCGCTGAGGACCGCCCGAAATGGCAAATTGAGACTTCTTCCGCCGATGTCACAGAAGAGTCTTCCGGGCGTTATACCATCCCGGTGCTGGAAATCAGCGCCCCAAGCGGTCGGCTGATTTTGGAACCTGTTGGACTGGATGTATTCGGCGCACACGGCCGGATAGATTTTTATGCCTGGCCCAGTCTGTACCGCGTCATGCTGCTTCGCAGATCCGCTCTCAGCAAGGATTGGGTGATAAGAACCGAGTCTGGAATTAATTGGCCTAATCCTTGGAGTAAAGATAGCTTCCTTGCAATCGCCGAGCAGTTCCTGAGTGCCACATGAGCCGTCAGCTTGTCTAAAATCTCGCGTCTGTTCGGCAAGAGTTTAGGGCGGCACGGGCTGCGCTTTCTTACGCCGAGCAGCAATGGGCGCAGGCGACGGAAAGTGCCTTGCTGAAGGGGGTCTCCAAGAGCCATGTAACTACTGCGCTCGGCAAGGTGGAGCAGACTTATCTGACGCGCCTGTTCAGCGAGTTTGAAGGGATGCTGAGGGCGTATCTGGACAAGAGACGCGAAACTGTTCCTCCAAGAGCATACGATCTCGTTAACAGAGTCGCAAAACCTCAAAGGGCAAACGTGCCGGACGACAAGCGCATCGCGGTTCATCGTGTCCGGGAATACCGCAACGCGATTGTCCACGATCAAGGGAGCGGAGCAGTCGCCGTCAGTTTTGATCAAGCGCTTTCCGCCCTCAACCAGTACCTTGTTTCTCTTCCCGACCCGTAACTACACCGCCTTGCGCTTCTTATATTCTTTCAGCGCATAGCGGCCTAAGAGCAGAAGCGGGACCCAAATTGGCGAGTACGCCAGAAGCCAGATGACGAGGGCGAGCAGGGCGGCGGCGGAGCCGGCGAGCGACTGCAAGGCGTCATGCGTCGTGGAATGGAGGACGCCGGTGAAGCCGGTTGTGGCCGGCACCGCAGCGGCGGCTTTCGGGGTCTCGCTGAGGTCAATCGTGATGGTGCCGAGCGCGGCCATGCGCTTCAGCAGCTTGAGGCGGGCGCGGGTCTCAGCAAGCTTGACACGCTGGTCCTGGGTGTCTTCTTTGTCTTCCCATTTGGCATGGGACCCCAGCGCCTTGAGCCGGGCTTCCGCCTGCTCTAAATCGCTTTCCTCCACTCCCTGCGCTTCGTGGGCGTCGCTGGTCTGCTCGGTAATGTCTTGGCCGGTGATGTTTTTAGACACGACCATACCGAGTTTGGCAACGGCGGCAAGAAACGTCTCAAATTGGGCTTCCGGGACTTTGACGATCAGCTCGCCCGATTTTAGTCCCTCGGTGTCCGTCGTGAGGTTGTTCGCGGCAACATAGCCGCCGGTCTCTTTGACCATATCATTGATCTTGTCCCCGGTCGCGTCCGGGTTCGCGACTTGAAGGCCGATGCCGGCTTCTTTATGCACCTGCCGCAGCGAGTCCGGGTCCCCGTTCACCGTGTTGCCGTTGCCGTTACTGCTGGTTCCACCTCCGGCGACAGCCAGGGGGGCCGCGCCGAAGTTGCCGTAAACAACGCGGCCTCCTGCTTTGTCTGTCCCTGCCTCGCGGTTGGAAAGATGGACTCTGATTGTTGGCGGAACTTTTGGTGTGGGGAGTGCTGCTGGGGCGCTTACCGCTACAGGTTCCGGGATTTCTGCCATTCTTCGCGGTGGGATCGGCCTTTCCTTCGGTATAACCGGATATGGCTTGAAGACTTTCATATTCCGTGATGCGGTCGGCGCAGGGGCACTTGCTGTTTGTGTCTGCTGGCGAGCCTTTTGGAACAGTGGGTAGCAGACGAACCAGGCAACGACGGCGAGGGCGGCGAATGTCCAGGCGGGGAGGCGGCGTTTGGAACCCACCTCCTTGCTTCGTAACAAGTTACTTCGCAGGGGTCCTCCCGAAACGGGAGGACTCAGAGGTTCTAACTCTTCACCTTCCCGCTTCGAGAGGGTCGCTGCTTGCAGCGGGGTGGGTTCCGCCAGCAGCTTCTCGCGCAGGGTCGGCGAAAGCGTGTCTTCGGGTTCGGTGGCCCGCAGGTTTTCGGTCAACTGTGTCATGGCTTCGATCTCCTCTCGGCAGGACGCGCAGTGCGTCAGGTGGCGGCGGACAGCCCACCGGCGGAGCGGCGACAATTCGCCGTCGCCGTAGGCTTTTAGGTCATCTTGGTACAAAAAGCAGTTCTTCATGGGGCAGACTCCGGCAGGGTGTCGGACAGAACATAGCCGCCGAGCGACTTCCGCAGGCGGCGGAAGGCGGTAGACAAGCGCGACTTGACGGTACCAACCGGGACACCCAGCACAGCGGCGCACTCGGCGTAAGTCATCTCGTGCAGCTCGTGCAGAATGACGGCCTCGCGGTGGCTGGGGGACAACTGTTCCAAGGCCGTCTCAATTTGGCTGAACAACTCGCGCTGGGCCGACTGGTGCGCCGGGCCGGACATGTCAGAGGCGGGCTGGTCATGGGCCTCGTTATACGGCACGGTGACTGGCCGCGCTTTGCCGGCGTGTTTCAGGCAGTGGTTCAGCGCGACCCGGTACGACCAAGTCGCAAGCGACGACTCGCCGCGATAGCTCGCCAAGCTTTGATACAGCGCGACAAACACTTCTTGAGTCAAGTCTTCGGCGTCGGCCTCGCAGGGGGCGTAGCGGCGGGCCAGCCGGTGCAGGCGCGGGCCGTAGGTGTCTACGAACGCCGCCCAAGCGCCGGGGGCATGGTCTTGAATTTGGGATGCGAGCTGCCGGTCGTGCAAGGAAAGTCTCCGCCTTCGTCTTAGCCAATCATTGATCTCTTGTTCAGTTTGTTCTCAATCGGCGGCAAAAGGTTCAAAGTCGGCGAAAAGAATTTATTCTGGCATTTGCTAGTTTCTCACTTGCATTTATAGACAATCGCGGGTATGCTGACTGGCATGAAGCTCACACGTCTTTCTGCCCTGCTTTTGCTGCCGGTTCTTGCCCTAGCTCTGTTCGGCTGCGGCCACAAAACCACCGGCACTTCGGGTAATACTTCAGGAAACGCAGCGGGAAGCGGGATGACGCTGCTCAACGTCTCGTATGACCCGACGCGCGAGTTTTACGCCGACTACAACACGGCGTTCGCGAGCTACTGGCAGAAAAAGACCGGGCAGGCCGTCACGATCAAGCAGTCGCACGGCGGCTCCGGCAAGCAGGCGCAGGCCGTCCAAAACGGCCTCGCGGCGGATGTGGTCACGCTCGGCATCTCGTCCGACATTGATGTCCTCGCGTCTTCCGGGCTGGTCGCTCCGAACTGGCAGACCAAGCTGCCGAACAACAGCGTTCCGTACACGTCTACCGTGGTTTTCCTCGTTCGTAAAGGCAACCCGAAGGGTATCAAAGACTGGCCTGACTTAATCAAACCGGGCGTTTCTGTGGTGACACCGAACCCAAAGTCGTCAAGCGGCGGGCGCTGGAGCTACCTTGCGGCTTATGGCTACGCGCTCCAAGCCCCCGGCGGCAGCCCGGACACGGCGAAAGCGTACATCGCGCAGCTTTACAAGAACGTACCGATTTTAGACTCCGGCGCACGCGGCTCAACGGTCACGTTCACCCAGCGCAATGTCGGCGACGTGCTTCTCACGTGGGAGAATGAGGCGTATTTGGTCAACAAGCAGATCGGCAAAGGCCAGTACGACATCGTGTATCCCAGTGTCAGCGTCCAAGCCGAGCCGCCGGTGGCGGTCGTAGACAAAAACGTCGACGCGCATCAAACGCGCCCGGTTGCCGAAGCCTACCTGAACTATCTGTATTCGCCGGAAGGTCAGGAAATTGCGGCGAAGCACTTCTACCGCCCGCATGACCCGGCGGTCGCCAAAAAGTACGCCGCTCAGTTCCCAGCGATCAAGACCTTCACCGCGCAGGACATCCTCGGCGGCGTTGCCGCCGCTCAGAAGTCCCAATTCGCCGACGGCGGCGTGTTTGACCAGATTTATGTGAAGAAGTAAGGGAAGAGCAGAAGGAGCAAGGAAGCGAGGGAATAAATTCCTCTCGCTGGATAACATCCTTCGGATAAGGAAATTGTCAGCGGCAGCGATCTTGATCTTCCGTCCGAAGGACGCTATTCAGCGAGAGGAATTTATTCTCTCGCTTCCTGCTCCCTAAAATCATGGCCGTTACACTCACGCAACCCGCAAGGAAGACAAACACAGCCCGGCGCATCCTGCCGGGCTTTGGGCTGTCGCTCGGCTACACGATTTTCTATCTCAGCCTGCTCGTCTTAATCCCGCTGTCCACAATGTTCTTCAAGGCCGCAGAACTCAGCCCGGCAAAATTTGCGGCGGTCATTGCCGACCCGCGCACTGTCGCCGCGTTCAAGCTCAGCTTCGGCACGTCCGCCCTGGCCGCACTGTTTAATTCCTTTGCCGGGCTAGGGGTGGCCTGGACGCTGGTGCGCTACCCATTTCCGGGCCGGCGCATTATAGATGGTCTGGTAGACCTGCCATTTGCCCTGCCAACTGCCGTGGCGGGCATTTGTTTATCGGCGGTCTACGCGGAAAACGGCTGGATCGGGTCGCGCTTGTACCACTGGCACTGGGCGCACACGGCGCACGGATGGGCGCTAATGCGGGGCAGCCACTTCGACGTCTCGTACACGCCGCTGGGAATTTTTGTGGCACTCGTCTTTATCGGGCTGCCGTTTGTGGTCCGCACCGTTCAGCCGGTGCTTCAAGATTTGGAAACCGATGTTGAAGAAGCGGCGGCGAGTCTCGGAGCGACGCGCGGCCAGATCTTTGGGCGTGTTCTGCTCCCTACCCTCTTTCCCGCCGTGCTGACTGGGGCAACGCTGGCGTTCGCGCGGGCATTAGGCGAATACGGCTCGGTCATTTTTATCTCCAACAACGTGCCGCTGCAAGGGGAGATTATTCCGAAGCTGATCATGGAAAAATTAGACCAGTACGATTATGCCGGGGCAAATGCCATTGCCGTGGTGATGCTGCTGGCGTCGTTTGCCCTGCTGCTGCTGGTGAACGTCTTGCAGGGCTGGACCCGCAAGCGCTTAGGAATGAGCGGCACATGACCCCGCGCCCGAAGCTCGCGACGGAACCCTGGCCGATCCGTATGCTGTTCATTGGAGGAACATTGGTCTTTCTCGGCCTGTTTCTCGGCCTGCCGCTGGCAACGGTCTTTGCGTCGGCGTTTTCCGAGGGGCACAGCGCTTATTTCGACGCCCTCCGCGACCCCGACACGATCAGCGCGGTTAAGCTGACTTTGCTCACAGCGGCAGTCTCCGTGCCGCTGAACGTCGTCTTCGGCATTTCGGCGGCGTGGGCGATTGCAAAGTTCGAGTTTTGGGGCAAAAACCTGCTGCTCACGCTGATTGATCTGCCGTTTGCGGTTTCGCCGGTCGTGGCCGGGCTGATTTTCGTGCTGCTTCTCGGCAAGTTCACGCCGCTCGGCGGCTGGCTGGAAGCGCACAACATCCGAATCATTTTTGCCGTGCCGGGAATTGTCCTCGCGACGACGTTTGTGACGTTTCCGTTTGTGGTTCGGGAAGTTTTGCCGGTGATGCAGGCGCAGGGCATGGACGAAGAGCAGGCGGCGCGGGTACTGGGGGCGTCGGGCTGGCAGACATTCTGGCGGGTGTCCCTGCCGAACATCAAGTGGGGCCTCTTGTACGGCGTGATCCTCTGCAATGCCCGCGCAATGGGCGAGTTCGGCGCGGTCTCAGTCGTGTCGGGCAGGATTTTAGGGCTGACCAATACCCTGCCGCTGCAAGTGGAAGCGTTCAACGATGGTTACAATTTCACCGGCGCGTTCGCCGCCGCGTCGCTTCTGGCAATGCTCGGCCTAGTCACGCTGATCGCCAAATCGCTGATTGAGTGGAAGACGGCCCGGCATCTGCAATGAAGCATCTGCAATGAAGCATCTGCAATGAAGCATCTGCAATGAAGCATCTGCAATGA
>CAXSFV010000053.1:12691-17273 GCA_964236795.1 uncultured Armatimonadales bacterium
AGCATCTGCAATAAATTATGAGTATTGAAATACGCGACGTTTCCAAGACGTTCGGATCTTTCCAAGCACTTTCAGATGTCAATTTGACGGTTGGGAGCGGTGAGCTGGTCGCGCTTCTGGGGCCGTCAGGATCAGGGAAAACAACGCTGCTGCGGATCATTGCCGGGCTGGAATTCGCCTCGCAGGGATCTATCTTGTTTGACGGCGCGGATGCGTCCCGGCAGGACGCCCGCTCGCGGCGGGTCGGCTTTGTCTTCCAGCACTATGCGCTGTTCCGGCACATGAGCATCTTTGAAAATGTCGCGTTCGGCCTGCGGGTGCGGCCGCGAGCGACGCGCCCGACCAATGCCGACATCAAAGCGCGGGTGCATGAGCTGCTGAGTCTGGTTCAGCTTGATGGCCTTGCCGCCCGGTTCCCGTCGCAGCTTTCCGGTGGGCAGCGGCAGCGGGTCGCGCTGGCCCGCGCCCTCGCCGTCGAGCCGAGCGTGCTGCTGCTGGATGAGCCGTTCGGGGCTTTGGACGCCCGCGTCCGGCAGGAACTCAGAAGCTGGCTGCGGCGTCTGCACGACGACCTGCATATCACGAGCGTTTTTGTGACCCATGACCAGGAAGAAGCGCTGGAAGTCTCCGACCGCGTGGTAGTAATGAACCACGGCAAGATCGAGCAGATCGGGACGCCGGATCAGGTATACGAGCATCCGGCAAACCCCTTCGTGCTGAACTTTCTTGGGAGCGTCAATGTCTTTCACGGGCGGGTTCACGACGGCGAAGCGCATCTTGGCTCGCCTCCTTCTGCCGCCTCCGTCTCGTATGTCCGCCCACATGAGCTGGACATCACGCGCCATTTGGGCAGCACGGAAGAAGGCGTTGAGGCTGTTGTGCGCTATATTCATGCTGTCGGCCCGACCGTGCGGTTAGAATTGGAATACCAAGACAGCGGGGAGCGTCTGAACGCTGAACTGACTCGTGACCGCTTTCAGGAGCTTCAGCTCAAGCCCGGCGAAACGGTGTATGCCACCCCGCGCCGCCTGCAAGTGTTTTCCGACGACTATTCGATTTAGGCAAGACTTATGGAGAGGATGCAGAAGAATTACGAGGACGTAAACGTCCTCGCTGAAAGGTGTTAAGAAACACCGCCTGTCCAGGGGACAGAAGAATAGACAAGAAGTACCGGTATTTGCGTCCCCTGGACGCGCGGCAATTCCGATCGCCTTCCAGCGAGGGAGTTCACTCCCTCGTCTCCTGTGCGTGCAGCGTTCAGCGAATTTGCAAAAATTTGTGGGTTTGTAGGGACAAGCGCAGCAGGTTGGGATGCTGCTTGATCGCCTCGATGCACAATCCGACCGCTGCCGGGTTCAGCGCGTTCGGCTGAAGTGAGCTTGTGCGGCCATGCGAACGCACGCCGTCCAAAGCCCGCGCGAGGTCTTTTTCGTCGTCCACGACGTACTTGAACTCGGCGGCATGAGATTCATACCAAGAATGCAGACGCCCGCCTTGCGGCTGCTTCGGCGAAACCGTGATATGGTCAATCTCCCAATCGGGCTTGGGACGGGTGCCGTTGGTCTCGATTTGCAGGTGGTATCCGTGTGCATGAAGCAATTTGCAGAGGGGCAGGAGGTTGTGCAGGGTCGGCTCGCCGCCGGTGAAGCAAACCCACCGGCAGCCGCCGCCCACCCGCGCAATTTCGTCCGCCAATGCTTCCGGCGTGTAGGTTTCTTTGACCCGGAAGTCCGTGTCGCAGAAATCGCAGGCCAAATTGCAGCCGGCGAAGCGGACAAAGACAGTCGCCTGCCCGGTCCGCAGCCCTTCTCCTTGCAGCGAATAAAAAATCTCGACCAGCGGCAGCAGGCCGTCTTGGGCGACTGCCAGCGCGTCCCGCGTCGCTTCTGCCGGGTCGGGCGTCGCGCCGAGGTACGGCTTGTGCGTCAATGTCTGGATCATGCGGGTATTATACCCGGCTCAGACAAGGCACACTCTAGCCATTCCACGGATGCGCTTTGTTTTTGGCGGGTTCGGCGGGATCGCCGCCCTGCCCGGTCTCGTCCGCCGACTGCGTGCCGCCGGGGTCGAGATCGCCCATCGGCAGCTCGTCGCCTGCCGTGGTTGTGTCTTCGGTGGTCGTGTTCGGGATTTCGCCGTCTGCGCTTTCGACATACTCGCTGGGATGTGAGACGGTTGATCCGGCACCGCCTGGGTTAGTGGGTGTCAACGGATTTTTCTCCTGCGGGGTCCGGTTTGTCGGTTTCGCCACCCTGGCGCGGGCCGGGGTACGCTTCGCCGCTTTGGGACATGTCATTCGCGCTCTGAGCGGGCGCGTCTTTGCCGCCGAGAGCATCTGCGCTGCCGCTGCTGGTTTTCTGCGGATCATGGGGCGGGGTGTTTTCGGTAGTCGGCGTGTCTTTGGTAAGTTCCATAATGGTTTTTGCTTTCTATTCGTCTTAAGTTACCCTTCTGCCTGCCGGGAGCAAACGCCGGGGGAACAACGGGAAGTTTAACACCGTGGTTTTAGCGGGAACGTTTGGGGATAAGTTCTGTTCCCTCTTTTGATACCGATTTGGACGACTTTCGCTGCCGAACGATTGGATTGCTTTTCTCGTGCGCTTATCTCGCTGCTCAGCCTTGACGCCTGCCGTTTTTCCCTCGGCGGCGGCGCTTGTCTTTTTCTTCCTGCCGCAGCTCGCCTCGGCGCAGGTGCAGGCTCCGGCGGGCGGGGGTCCCGGAACCGGCGCTCCTGCTGCCAGCGGCCCTGCGCCGGGCGTTTCCGCCGGGACGCCGAAGCCCGCGCCGAACCGGCCTTTGACACTCGGCGACGTGGTCGCTATCGCGGTCGGCGGGAACTCCGGGCTGGTCATCGCCCAGCAGCGGCTCCAAAAAGCGCAGGAGCTGATTGTCCAGGTGAACGCTCAGGGCAGGCCGCAGTTCAGCGCGGACGCCGTGGACACTTACTCATCGTATCGGGCGTTTGCGCCGACGCTGACCAACCCTGTCATTACGAACCCGACCTTGCCAGGCGGCGGGCAGATCCCGCAGGTCGTGGACTCCGGCACCGGCTTTTCAACAGCGTTTATCGGCGGCGGGGGCGGCGGAAATGCGCCCAGCACCGGCGCGTCATCGTCGGTCGGCCTCAGCGCGTCCCCATTTTCGAGTGTCAGCCCCGGCAGCACCTCCGCCCCCGGCGTTTCCGCTCCGGGCGCAAATGCTCCGGGCGTGAACTCGCCGGGCGTCGGTGCGCCTGCCGGCACCGGCTCGCCCACAGTCGGCTCGCCCACAGTCGGCTCGCCGACGCTGACAACACCTGCGCCTACGGTGATAGCGCCGGCTCCCGCGCCGACAACCACTGGCCCGGCAGCGCCCGGCGGGACGGCCCCTGGAACGGCAGCGCCCGGCGGAACGGCTGCACCGGCGGCGGGCGCATCGGCGAGTGCGCTTCAAACACTGCCGAGTATTGTCAGCGATTATGCTGCTGTTCCGCTTTCCGGTGCAGACCGTCCGGCACAGATCGCTGAAGCTGCACCCCTGAAGCCACACGACACAGGCACCGGGACGGGAACGGGAACCGGCACGGCAACGACCATCGGCACCGGCGGAGCGCAGGGAAAAATCAACAACGCGGCGGCGCGGGTTGCCGTAGCTCAGTATTTGGACTTGTTCGGCCTGCTCTCGGCGGCCCGGGGCGTGCAAAACGATGTCCGCGACTTTTACAGCCTCGACATCGTGCGCCTTCAGAATGAAACCGCGCTGGCCGCGAAGAACCTGTTTTTCAATGTCCTGCTCACCCAAAGCGTCGTAGACACCGAGCAGGAGCAGGTGCGCTACGCCCAGGAAAACGTGCGGATTACCGAGGAGCGGCTGCGGCAGGGCATCGTCTCGCGCTTCGATGTGCTGACCGCCCAGACCGCGCTGTCCACCGCCCAGCAGCAGCTTATCTCGGCGCAGGACAATCTGGAACTGTCCCAAGCCAATCTGGCGTATCTGCTTGGGACTGATCCCGACCAGCCGCTTTTGCTTGAAACCCCGCCGCTGCCGCCGCTGACCCAGACGGTCAACTTAAAGCAAAGCACGCAGACCGCACTGGCCCGCCGTCCCGAAGTCCGGCAGGCGAATGCCAATATCGAAGAATCCCGGCGGCTCGTGCGGCTGGCCGGCTCGACCCTGCTGCCGACAGTCAGTTTAGTGGCAAGCGGCGAGCAGACGACAACCGCATCCATCACCGCGCCGAAGTCCTTCGGCGCGATCAGCGCCCAGGTATCGGTTCCGTTTGATGACGGCGGCGCGACCCGCTCCCGCGAGCGGTCGGCCCGCATTGACGTGCAGACGCAAGTATTGACGCTGGAAGAGTTGAAACTCAACGTGTCTTTGGAAGTGCGGCAGGCGACGCTGAACATCCGCAACGCCCAAGCCCAGGTCGGCGCAGCGCAGACAGGCGTAACGCAGGCTCAAGAGTCCGTGCGCCTCGCGTATTTGCGCTATCAAGGCGGCCTCGGCACGTTTTTGGACGTCCTGAACGCTTTGGCGGAGCTTGCGGCAACCCGCAACAATTTGTCGAGCGCCCAGTATTTTTACCAGATTTCGCTCGCCCAGC
>CAXSFV010000054.1:0-16858 GCA_964236795.1 uncultured Armatimonadales bacterium
GGCGAAGTCGTCGGCTGCGTCGCGCTGGTGCCGATGCCGGATTTTTGCTACGAAGTCGCCAAAATGGCTGTCATGCCGGACGTTCAGGGGCAAGGCATTGGACGAAAACTCCTGGAGTCGGCGGTTGCCTGGGGACGCGAGCATGGCGCAAAGCGCTTGTTTCTAGGAAGCAATACGCGCCTGACGCCTGCTTTGCGCTTGTATGAGTCCGCCGGATTTCAGCATCTGCTGCCGGAGCGCCGTCCGGTCTCACCGTATGCCCGCGCGGATGTATTTATGGAGATGTTTTTAGAAGACACGGCGCGTTGACCGCCGGCAAAAGACTTGCTATTTCGCAGACCGTTTGTGTATAATAGGGCCACTGAAAGTTTCGCTGTGAAATCAGGAATTTACCCGAAGTTAGAACTGTGGAGGATTTGACCGTGCCTTATATCATCGCCGAGCCGTGTATCGGCGTCAAGGACAAATCGTGTGTCGCCGTGTGTCCCGTAGACTGCATCCACGAAGCCGGGGACCAGCTTTACATTGACCCGAATGAGTGCATTGACTGCGGCCTGTGCGAGCCGGAATGCCCGGTGGACGCGATCTTCATGGAAGACGAAGTCCCGGACCAGTGGCGCAGCTTTATCCAGATCAACGCGGATTTGTCGAAGAAATAAGTCGAAATCAAACGCGCACGGGCGGGCTATCCAGTCTGCCCGTGCGCTTTTTGGGTTTTTAGGCGTAGAAGAAAGGCCGCGAATGCCCCGCCCTAAAGGGCAGGACGATGGACGGCGGGTCTGTTCTGAAAGGTCGTTCCCATGTCCACTGCCGACAGCGGCTTTGTCCGCCTGCAAAGCGGCCTGCGCCTGCGCTATGTCTGTGCGGGCGACGAAGGGCCGACCGTGCTGCTGCTGCACGGCTGGCCGGAAACCAGCCATGCCTGGCGGCGGGTGCTGCCGACGCTTGCGGCATCCGGCTATGTCGCCGTTGCGCCCGACCTGCGCGGCTGCGGCGACTCGGATAAGCCCTCTGCCGGGTACGACGCCCGGACGCGCATGGAAGATGTCCGGGAGCTGGTATCGGCGCTGGGGCTGGCTGAAGACGCTGTCTTTGTCGCCGGACACGGGGACGCCGGAGCGGAAACGGCATTGGCATTCGCAGCGGCGTACCCGCAGGAAGTCGCTGGACTGGCCCTGCTGTCCGCCGCGCCGGGTCTGCTGCCCCGTCCTGCGCTGGACTGGGTGGGGGAGTTCCATGGGACTCCCGACCTGCCGGAGCTTCTGATTGCGCCGCACCTGGACGCTTATTTGCGCCACTTTTTCCGGGCCTGGTCCCACGACCCCGGCATGCTCTCCGAACACGATTTAGCGATCTATGTCGGCGCTCTGGCTCGGCCCGGCGCACTGCGGGCAAGTTTGGCCCCGTTTCGCGTCCCGCCCGTGCCTGCTGCCGTGACTGCCCCTGTGCCGACACTTTTGCTGGTCGGCGAAAGCGACCCGCGTTTGGACTTTTCCGCCCTGCCTGCCGAAACCGACCGCCTGCGGGTGCAGACGGTGCCGCGCGGCGGCCACTGGCTGGCGGAAGAGCGGCCCGATCCGGTCGCTGCCGCCCTGCTGACGTTCTTCCGCGAGCAGACGCCGGCCGGCGCAGGCTGGGAGGCATGAGGCCGCGCCGGGCGGCTCGCTGCTGTATTTTGCGGTGCGGGCGGGCGATTAAAATCGCAGCAACAAAAGCGCGAAACTTACCTTCAGCACTGGCTACCCGGAGGGCGCAGGTTAATACAGAAGTTCGGGCTAAGAGTCTGTATCAGCTTGCGAAGGCGGACTTCGTGCACTTGTTGCCGCGATTTATGCTCAGGAGAGCATTACTTCGTATCAATCGTCTGCTTCTCACCTAGAAACCTCAACCTATGTACCTGGATATCGCCCAAAAGCTGCGGGAGTGCCGCACTCTGCCGGAATGGACACGGGAGACGCTGGCGAAGTTCTTCAGCGTCGGCATCGGCGCATTTTCGCAGGACGGCCCGGCGATTACGTTCCATCAAGCCGGCAGCCATGCGGCGGTCTCGTATGTGCTGAAAGGGACCGTCTTTTTCACCGACACGCGCACCCTAGTCCGGGGCTACCCGCGCATCCTGCCGGTCTCGGACTACACCACCGAGCGCTTTGCAGCGACCCAGGAGCGGACCCTGTTCAAGACCCTGCGCGACGGCGAGGTGATTGTCGAGAAGAAAGAAGACGGGGTCAATATCCGCCTGTACCAGCACGGCGACAAGAAAAACAGCCCGTTCGGGTTCGCTACCCGCGATGTCTACGACGGCAGCAACCCGCTCGTCTCGGCAGGCATTGAGAACGTGCGCGGCCTGGGCATTGACTACGGCTCGTCCGCAAAAAAGCTCCTAGACAAGCTGTACCCCCAAGCCTATAAACTGGCCGCGCTCGGCTTCGTGCTTTGCTTTGAGATGACCCTGCCGGAGATTGACACCGTCATCCCCGCCGACCAGCCCGACATGATTCTCATTGATGTTATTGACCCCGATTACGTCTTTGTGGACCGACTGGAAAAAGAGCGCATCGCCGAAGACTACCGCTTGAAGCTGGTCGAGCTGCACGGGCGCTTGACCGGCGGCTCCGAGGCCGGGGACATCTACAAGCGCCTGCGCTCGCTGGAGCATCTCGCCACGCGCGACGGCATTGAAGGCTACGTCGTCAAAGGCCGCTTTGAAGACTCCGATCAGCTTTTCTTGAAAGTCAAGCCCGCCGTCGTCCGCGACGCCCACCGCCTCTTTGCGCTGACCGACTTGCAGGCCGTTTGGGCGGCTTTAACGGAAGATTTTGGGGCCGACGCTTTAGCCGACGCCGAGTTCGCCGAAGAAGCCATGCTGGATTACTTAGGCTCGCATGGCCGCAACCCCCGCTGGCAGGTGCAGGATTTTTTGGCAGAACGGACGGCAGAGGCCACGGATTGAAGATGCCACGGATGGGAATCCGAAGCTCGGAAAAACCAGTGTCGCGGCGACACAAGAGCAAGATGCTTGCTTGGTCTTCCGTCGCTTCGACGATGTTCTGTCTTAGCCTCGGAATTTATTCCGTGGCGCCTGTTCCGTAGCTCCTCATGCCCTGTGTTGTGGAACTTTTCGCCTCTATCTTTTGTCTTTAAAGATATGAAAGACTTCAATAACGACAAGCGGAATACCAAACGCGCGAGCCGGGTGCCTTCCTTCTGGCGGCCTCTGCTTTTAGCAGCGCTGGTGCTGGGGATTTACGGGGTGTTCACGATGCTGGCGGGGCCACAGGCGGCGCTGTCGGCGGCGAACGAGACGAAGCCGACGGAAGCTGTTCTGCCGATGACGGCGCCGGCAGGGCGCGAAGTCGCGACATTCGCCGGGGGCTGCTTCTGGGCGATGCAGGCGGAGTTTGAGCGGCTCAAAGGCGTTGAGAAGATTGACGCGGGGTACGCGGGCGGTCACGGGGCGAACCCGACGTATGAAGCGGTCTGCTCGGACACGACCGGGTACGCGGAAGCTGTGCAGGTGGTGTATGACCCGAAAGTGGTGTCCTACCGCCAGTTGATGCTGATTTTCCTGAAGGCGCACGACCCGACGACGCTGAACCGTCAGCACCAGGATGTCGGCAATTCGTATCGGTCGGCGATTTTTTACCACTCGAAGCAGCAAAAGGCCGAAGCGCTTGGGGCCATTGCCGAGACCAATACGTCCCACTTTTGGCCGGACCCGATTGTGACCCAGGTGGTGCCGTACACGGGCTTCCATGAAGCGGAAGCGTACCACCAGAACTACTTTGCGCTGAACCCGGATCAGCCGTACTGCGCGGGAACGGTTGCGCCGGAAGTGGCCCGATTTGAGGCGCTGAACAAAGGGCGGCTGAAGTAACCCACCCCGGCGCTTGCGCCGGGATGGGTTACTTCATCTTCCGCGTCGCATCCAGCTCGTCATCCGTGCTGGCGGCGGCGCGGTCGTGGAGCGGGATGCGGTTTGGGGTCGGCTCCCCGTCGGCGTCCGGGTCGGTCGAGACAGCGTGGGCGAACGGCTCGGAGTCGGCGGCGAGCTTGCCCCGCGCGTCGTCTTTGCCGGTGTCCGTGTCGTCATCGTAATCGTCGAGTTCTTCCCCATCGGCGAGCGGGCGGCCCTGCAATCCCAGAACGCGGTCGGGAATGGCTTCGACCTGGAAGCCGCCCGCGCCGATGTCCTGCGGCAGATGGGTTCCGAAGCCTCGTGCGATTCCTGCGACTGTCCCCGATTGATCTGTTCCTAAAACGCCGTCTTCGTCGGCTGCCGAGTAGAAATCATCGTCGTCCATGCCGTCGTTGGGGGCGGGGTCGGCTTCGAGCATTTCCGCCTCAAAGTCCGCCTCGCCGCTATCCGCGCCGCCGACCGACTTTTCGGCGGGCGTCAAGAACACAGCGTCCCCGGCGTGCTTTTCCACAATGTCGCCCAGACTCCCAATTTGGTTTGTGTCTTCATCAAATAGCTCGTGATGGATTTTGTCGTGCTTGTCCAAGCGCAGCTCAGTGATGTCTTCATCTGCCATATGTCGTGTCCTCTTTCAGAAGTTAGACTAGGTTTACCCCGTGCGCGTTTGTTGACAAACCCAGCGGTTTCGGCTAGAATGCGTGTATGAAACTTGCGGTCATTACCGACGAGATTGACGCCGACCTCGGCCACGCGCTGGACGTAATGCTGGAATACGGCGTTTCGGGCGCCGAGCTGCGCCAGGTGTGGGACAAGAATATCGCGGAGGCCCCCCAAGAGTATTGGGAGCGGGCCAAGCGCGAGCTGGACGCGCGGGGCATAACCGTGGTGGGCATCGCGTCGCCGTTCTACAAGTGCAGCCTGCCGGGCGCGGAGCCGGACGGTCCTGCCGGGCCGCTCCACAGCGCGTCGGCGCGGGGCTTAGGCGACCAGATTGACCTTTTGGAGCGCTGCATTGAAGCCGCCCAGTTCTTCGATACGAAGCTTGTTCGGACGTTTTCGTTCTGGAAGAATGGCTCTTTGACCCCCGAACTCGAAGAGCTGATTGCGGATGCCTACGCCGAACCGGCGGCGATAGCCGAGCGGGCCGGGGTCATTTTAGGCATTGAAAACGAACACGCCTGCTGCCTGGGAACCGGCGCCCAGACGGCCCGCGTATTAGAAGAAATCGCCTCGCCGTCGGTCCGGGCGATCTGGGATCCCGGCAATGCGTTCATGGCGGGCGAGCAGCCGTACCCGGACGGCTATGCGGCGATCAAAGACTTTATCGTCCATGTCCATGTTAAAGACGCGGTGATGCTGCCCGGCGCTCCGGCCCCGGACTGGACGGTTGTGGGCCGAGGCGCGATTGACTGGGCAGGGCAGCTTGCCGCGCTGAAAGCCAGCGGGTACGCGGGCTGGCTGTCGCTGGAAACGCATTACGGCGGGCATTCGGCCCCGAACATGACGGCGAAAGAAGCGTCGTCGCGGGCGTGTCTGGCCGGCTTGCAGCGGCTGCTGGCGGATTTAGCGTAGCCAAAAGACCATGCCATAAATGGCACGGCTACACGGCGAGGACGCCACGAAGTACCGCTTCTGCAATGGCAGCAATGGCTACCCGAAGGGCGCGGCGCTAGGATTTTTGTCTTAACCCCGCGAAGCGGGTGTTTTGTGGCGTCCTCGCCGTGTAGCCGTGCCATTTATGGCATGGTTCCGACGGGCCAATGCATTTCTCATTACTTTAGGAACCACGTATTCTCATGTCATTGAACTCCTTTCGCACCGGCCTCGGCAACGTTACCTCGAACCCCGCCGGGAAATGGATATTGTTCGCCGTCGGCGCCCTGCTTGTGGCAAGCCTTGTGCTGTCGGGCGTCGGCACCGGAACTAACCTCGGCGGCCTTTCCGGCTCGTCGGCGGCCGCCCAGGCCGGGCAGGACGTAATTGCGACGGTCAACGGCGACACCATCACGCGCGATGACTTTACCCAGGCGCAAGGCGCTCTTCAGAGCCGGGTCGAGCAGGCAGGCCAGACTGTTCCCGCCGCCCAGCAGCCGATTTTTGACAACGCTGTCCTGGACCAGCTCATCGGCGCGAAGCTCGAACTCCAGCAGGCCAAGCAGAACAATGTCACCGTCAGCGACGACGAGATCAAAGCAAAACGCGCCCAGGTCGTGGACCAGAGCGGCCTGCGCCAGAGCCTCAGTTTGCCGCCGACCGCGTCGCTGTCCGACATTGACGCGGCCCTGACCAAAGCCCAGAGCCAGACCGTGGAAGAGCGGCTGCCCGACGATACTCTGCGGCAGCTCATCTTGATCGGCGACCCGCAAAGCGGTCTGCCCGGCAAATTGCAAACCTCGCTGCTTAACTCAGTGGTCGTGTCCGATGCCGACGCCCAGCAGTTCTACACCAAGTACCACACGCAGCATATTCTCATCGGCAACAAGACCCGCTCGGATGCCCAGGCCAAAGCGCAGGCGGCGGAAATCATCGCCAAACTCCAAGCGCCGGGCGCAGACTTTGGCGCCCTCGCTAAGCTCTACTCTGATGACCCCGGCTCAAAAAATAAAGGCGGCGACGACGGGTTTATTGACCAGTCCACGCAGTATGTGCCGGAGTTCAAGCAGGCGGCGTTCAGCCTCAAGCCCGGCGAAATCACCCCGGACCCGGTGGCGTCGCTCCAGTACGGCTATTTTATCATCAAGCTCGACGATGTGAAAAGCAGCCAGCCCGCTGACTTCGCCAAGAACAAAGCGATGTACATCAACGCTATCCGTCAGCAGAAGGCTCAGGACAAATATCAAGCCTTGATGACCACCCTCAAAGCAGCGGCGAAGATTGATGTCAAAGACCCGGCGCTGGCCGGGGACCGGGCGCTCGCCGAAGCAGGCCAAGCCGGAAACCCCGCCCTGTCCCAGCCGAAGCTTGAGGCCGCGCTGGCCGACTACCAAACCGCACTGAAAGCGAACCCGCCCGCGCTCCAAAAAGCAGCGTTGAACGCTTCCATCGGGCAAATCTACCAGGGTCTGCGCCAGTTCCCCCAAGCCATCACGGCGGACGAAGCCGCGCTGGCTTCACGCCCGGACCCGGCTTTAGAAATGACGACCGGCCAGCTTTGTTTGCAGGCCAATCAAAAGGATCAGGCCGTCGCCCACTTCCAAAAAGCGTCTCAGCTTGCGTGGAACGACCAAAGCACGCACATCCAGCTTTTGCAGATGTTCCAGCAGGCCGGACGCACCGACCTTGCCGCTAAAGAAGGCGACTGGCTGAAGCAGTACGCCAAAGCCCATCCCGCTGGCGCGGGCGGCTTGCCGGGAATGCCCGGCGGCGCGATGCCGTCCGGCGCGGCGCCGCAGCCCGCCGGCGAGATCCATGTCGCCCCGCCGCCGGTCCGCAAGCCGGCGCAGTAGCGGATTGACCGCTTATAATGCAAGGGTGTGTCGTTGTGTGGACGTGTCGTGACGAGGGCGTAAAGGACGAGGGCGTGAACGCCCTCGCTGGGGAGCGCAGACGCTGAGGTCCCGCCTGCGCGGGACAAGACTAGACTTGATTACATCTTCCGCCACGCAGGTGGCGGCTTGGCGCTTCGCCATCCAGTGAGGGCGTTCACGCCCTCGTCCTTTACGCCCTCGTCACATAAACGCCCAGCCCTTTCCCATCCCGCTCTACCCTCATGCCCGGAACCCTTTACATCGTCGCGACCCCCATCGGCAACCTCGAAGACATCACGCTCCGCGCCCTGCGTCTCTTAAAAGAAGCCGATCTCGTTGCGGCGGAAGACACGCGGCATACCCGGATGCTTCTGTCTCATTTCGGCATTGACACGCCGCTGATCGCTTACCATCAGCACTCCGAAGCGGGCCGGACCGAAAACTTGGTCCGGCAGATGGCCGAAGACGGCAAAACCATTGCGCTTGTCACCGACGCGGGAACGCCCGGCGTGTCCGACCCCGGCGTGGAACTCGTCCAAGCCGCGCTGGCCGCAGGCGTCACGGTTGTTCCCATTCCCGGCGCAAGCGCGGTGCTGTGCGCCCTCGTCGGCAGCGGCCTGCCGCCGGCCCGGTTCGCGTTCGAGGGCTTCCTGCCGCGCACGAAAGGGCCGCGCCGGGCGAAGCTGGCGTCGCTGGCCCGCACCGAGACGCGGACGCTGATCTTCTACGAGTCGCCCCAAAGAATCCCCGAAACGCTGATGGAAATGGCGGCGGCGTTCGGCCCGGAGCGGCCTGCCGCCGTGGGGCGGGAGCTGACCAAGAAGTTCGAGGAGTTCGTGCGCGGGCCGCTGTCCGAAGTCTCCGCCCACTTCGCCGCCCACGCCGCGCGGGGCGAGATCACGGTGGTGGTGCAGGGCCTCGGCGGCGACAGCGATGGCGACGAACCCCCCGCCGAAGCTGCGCCTGCCGAGCCGCTGTCCGTTCCCGACGCGCTGGTCGCCGCGCTGGCGTCGGGCCTGTCCGAGCGCGATGCCGTGCGGCAGGTCAGCACCGATTTGAAGCTCTCTCGGCGTGATGTGTACGCCGCCATGCTGGCCGCGAAATCCCTTGCCGAGTGAGTGTTCTGCTTCGGCGTGTGCTACAATAACGTCAAGAACAATTTTACGCTAAAGGAGAATGGCATGGAGCGAAAGCTGCACGAGGAACCGCATTTTGATTTAGACACGCTGCGCGAGAAGTGCGAAGCGTGGAAGGCGCATGAAGCGTCGAAAGTGATCCTGGAATGGAGTACCGGCACGGGGCCGAATGTCTTTTACTATCCGGCGGGCGAGCGCAGCCAGGGGGTGAAGTGGACCGTGGCCGTAGAAACGTATAACTACAATGAAGTGTACGCGGACTTTGTCGAGCATATGCTGATCCCGCGCCTTCGCAAGATTGTCGGGGAGGTGGGCCTGCCGCTCTCGGTCATGTGCGTGGACTTGCAGCCGCTCCAAATCCAGCGTCAGCGCCGCCGCCAGATTGAGCGCTCGCAGACGGCGGGGATCGCCAGTCATTAGGAAGCCGGTCACTAAGAACCCGCCCGACGCTTGCGTCGGGGTGGGTTCTTTTCATCCCTGTCGTCAAAGTGGAGGCTGTTCCCAGCAGCCTAAATTTTGTCAATCCCCGCACATTCCTCCTGAAAACCCGCGTCCATCCCCAAATATAGCCTGAACATCCCCGCATCCGCCAGATATAGAGTGGAGGTCAGCAAAAATACTGGAAAAGAATTGCCCCGAAATCAACCGGCGGCACTTGACAAAGCACGGCATGATGCCGTATAGTTGTATCCAAGTGGCGGCAAGTGGTGGGTTGGTGGGGAAACGAGTGATTTTCCAGGGCGAATTTGATCACAGCGTGGATGATAAAGGCCGGGTGATCATTCCCACCAAGTTCCGCTCGTCGCTCGGCGAGCGCTTTTACATGACCAAAGGACTTGGCGGCTGCCTCTTTGTCTACACCGAGGCAGACTACAAAGACCTCAGCGAAACTCTTTCGCGGCAGCGGCAGCTTGACGAGCATTCCATGCGCTTGCAGCGGTTTTTCACGTCGTCGGAGCTGAGCGCCGACGCCCAGGGGCGGGTCGCCATCCCCGCCAAGCTGCGGGAATACGCGAAAATTGGCCTGCTCGACGAAGTGGTGATTGTCGGGACCGGCAGCCGGATCGAGATTTGGAGCAGCAAATCCTGGATGGTCTACAATGAAAACCTGACCGCCGAGATGATCACGGAATCGGCCCGCGAGCTGGGGATTGCGTGAAAGACAGCCCCCCAGCCCCCAAAAATGGGGGAACAAGAGAAGCACAGTCTGCTTCCGGCTCCCCGCCCCGTTTAAACGGTGGTGGGGCGTACCACATCCCAGTGATGCTGACGGAGACGCTGGACATGCTGGCGCCGACGCCGGGCGGCATTTTTCTGGACTGCACACTTGGCGGCGGCGGACACGCCGAGGCGATTTTAGAGAAGATCATGCCGGGCGGGCGGCTGGTGGGAATAGACCAAGACCCGGACGCGCTCGAAGCCGCCGGGACGAGACTGGCCAGATTCAGCGCGGCGTTTATCCCGGCGCAGTCCCGCTTTGACGAACTCGGCGCGGTTTTAGACACGCTCGGTATGGCGGAAGTCAACGGCGTTTTGTTTGACCTCGGCGTGTCGTCGCACCAGCTTGATACGCCGGAGCGCGGGTTCTCGTTTAAAGAGCCGGACGCGCTGCTTGACATGCGGATGAACCCGGAGGCGGATTCACCGACGGCGGCGGACCTGCTCAACACGCTCGGCGAGCGGGAACTCTCCACGCTTATTCGCGATAACTCTGACGAGCATTGGGCGGCCCGGATTGCCCGGTTTGCTGTGGAGCGGCGCCAGAAAGAACCCTTTCGGACTGTGGGCCAGCTTATTGAGACAGTTCACGCCGCTATCCCGGTCAAGGCTCGGCCCGACGACAAGCACGCGGCGACCCGGACATTTCAGGCGCTCCGCATTGCGGTCAACGACGAGCTTGGGATTTTAGAAACGGCACTGGAAAGCGCGGTCGGCCGCCTTGCGCCGGGCGGGATTGCCGCCGCGCTGTCGTACCATTCGCTCGAAGACCGGATCGTCAAGCAGGTGTTCGCGCGGCTGTCCGGGCGCGGCCCCGGCGAGGGGATTTACGGAACGCCGCCCCTAGCAGTGACGGAGCTGCTGACCCGCAAGCCGGTCGAGCCGGGCGCGTCCGAAGTCGCCGCCAATCCACGGGCGCGGTCGGCGCGGCTGCGGGCGGTGCGGAAGCTGTAGGGTCGAAGAAGCAGGGCCGAAGACCGTGGGCCTACGCCCTGCTGACTGACTACAAAAGGAAACGCGATGCTGGACACGAGAATGCCGCCGACTTCTTCCCGGCCGCGCCGATCCTACACTTCGGCGCGGCCTGAAGCACGTCCACCCGCGCGGTCAAGCCGAAATCAAGCACAAGTCGCCCCGGTGCGGGAGCATCACGGCGACGTGCGGCGGGCGCTGCCGTCGGCCCGGTCGAATCGCCTCAGCCGGTCGGAAATGCGGCTGATGGGGATCGCGACCGTCTGCACCGCCATCGTCTGCGCCCTGCTGCTGCTGTATCTTGCGGCCTACGCCCAGGTGACACAGCTTGGGATTGCCCAGTCCGAAGCCCGCAAAGATCTGCGCCACAATCAGATGCGCCGCCAGCTTCTCGAAGCCGAGCGCAATTCTCTGGAAAGCCCCCAGCGCATCGAAGCGGCGGCGGCGGCGGAAGGCATGACGCCGCGCGGCAGAACGCCGGTCAACTACATCGCTGCACTACCAAAAGCGAGAAGCGTTCAAGAAGAAACTCAAGAAACACAGGAAGCAAACGCACAAGGGAACAGCACTGGTGGCACGACAAAAGACAGCCGGGCAGCAGCATCTTTCAGTCATTAAATCCCGCGCGACCCTGCTGTTTGTCCTTGTCGCCGGATTATATGGCTTGCTGGCCGGGCGCCTGGTGTATCTCCAGGCGGCCCGGCACTCGTATTTTCAGAGCCAGGCCGATGCCTACCGGGTCTCCAAAAGCCTGCTGCCTGCCCAGCGCGGCCTAATTTTGGACCGCGATGGCCTCGTGCTGGCGGCGAATGTCCCGGCAGCGGCGGTCTATGCCGACCCGCAGGAAGTCGCCGATCCATCTGCCGCCGCCGCTCAGCTTGCGCCGATTCTCGGTGACGACCCCGTCCGCCTGCAAAAACTTCTTTTTCCGCGCTCAGTTCATGTCCACTATGTGCTGCTCAAGCGCCATCTGGCCGTGCCGAACACGCTGACCCCGCCGGTAGCGGTGCTGACGGCGGCGATCAAAAAGACCGGGCTGGCCGGGATTTATGTGGTCCCCGACACCTGCCGCGCGTATCCCGACAACTCGCTGGCCGCGACCGTGCTGGGCTTCACCGACCCGGACGGCGCGGGGGCCGAGGGCCTGGAGCATAGCCAGGAAGCGATTCTAAAGGGCCATGACGGCACAATTGTTGCCGAAGTGGACAACAATGGGCGCTTTCTCCCCGGCACGACACGGCACCTTGTGGAAGCCGAAAACGGCGCGGACGTAGTCACGACCCTGGACCAGCGGCTTCAGCAGGTGACGGACACAGAGCTTGCGAAGGGCGTTGCCGCCCATCATGCCGAGCATGGGGTCGCGGTGGTGCTGGACCCGCGAACCGGCGAGATACTTGCGCTTTCGGAAGCGCCGTCGTACAACCCAAACCAGCCGCGCCCTGCCGGGAAGCTTTTCAAGGCCGAGGCCCTTGCCGGCGCCGCCCGGTGGCGTGATGGGGCCGTCTCCGACTTGTACGAGCCGGGGTCCACGCTCAAAACCATTACAGCATCGGCGGTCTTGCAGGAGCAGGGTCTGGGCATGCAGAGCGTGTACGTTTATTGCAGCCCAACCCTTCAGATCGGCAAGCATAAAATCCACGAAGCCGCCGACGCGCTGACCAACAACCTCGGCTCCCAAGATCTACGGGGCATTCTGCGAGTGTCGTCGAATGTCGGCATGGCCCAGTTCGGCCTGCGTCTCGGAGCGCCGCGTCTCTACGAATATGAGCAGAAGTTCGGCTTTCTGGATTATCCCCGCTCCGGCCTGCCCGGCGAGCAGCGCTCGCACCTGATCGCGCCCGATGCACCCAATCGGTTTACGGGCGGAATCGGCTGGTCCCAAATTCAGCTTGCCAACATCTCGTTTGGTCAGGGCATCTCTTTAACGCCTTTGCAGCTTGCGTCGGCTTACGCGGCGATTGCAAACAACGGCGTCTTGATGCGCCCGCATATCGTGAAAGCCGTCCGAAAAGACGGCGTCCAAACACTTATTGCCCCGGAGACGGTACGCCGGGTGGTCAGCCCGGAGGTCGCCGCCGCCATGCGCTCCATACTCGGCACAGTGGTTGCCGACGGCACCGGGAAGTCCGCCCAGATCGCCGACTTCACGGTCGGCGGCAAGACCGGCTCGGCGCAGGTGGCGGGGCCGCACGGCTACGAGAACAGCCATTTTGTGGCGTCGTTCTGCGGCCTGTACCCGCTGTCCCATCCGAGGCTGGTCATCTTGTGCGTGGTTTTCGAGCCGCAGGGCATCCACTGGGGGGCGGCAGTCGCGGCTCCCGTGGTGCATAACATCGCCCGCGCGGCGATGTTGCAAATGCAGATTGTCCCCGACGCGCCGGGCCGGCCTGATTGGGACGACCATCTGACGCGGACCGCTACGGTGCGGAGTATACGGCAGGCGGGGCCGCACGGCCCGGCGTATTTCTCGCAGGGATCGGGGCAGTAGAGGAATGCGGGTGTTGGAACGCAGATTGAAATGAGGGCGTAAACGCCCTCGTAACACGAACGCCCTTCGCCCCCGTTTTAACACCGTGCTACAATAGCTTATGAAACTCAGCGAAATAGTTCAAATGCTGCCCGGCGCCCGTCAGCAGGGCGGCGACGTAGACGTCTCCGAAATTGCCTATGACTCGCGCTCGGTCCTGCCCGGCACCCTCTTTGTCGCCCTGCGCGGGGCAAAGTCCGACGGCCACGATTACATCGCCCAGGCGCTGAACAAGGGCGCGGCGGCCCTGATGATCCATGCCGACCGGGCGGGCTGGTACGGCGCTCACGGCCTGCCGACGATTATTGTCCCAAACACCCGCGCCCTCCTGCCGTTCCTGTCGGCGGAGTTCTACGGTCGTCCGTCGGAGCGGCTGGACCTCATCGGCGTCACCGGCACGAACGGCAAGACGACAACGGCGTTTATGATCGAGAGCATCTTTCGGACGCTCGGCGAAAAGACGGGCCTCCTCGGCACTATCGGCGCGATGATCAACGGCAAATCGGTCGCTTTGGAGCGCACGACCCCGGAAGCGCCGGACTTGCAGCGGCTGTTCGCCGACATGGCGGGCGCGGGAGTGCGCCGGTGCGTCATGGAAGTCTCGTCGCAGGGCATCACGATGGAGCGGACCGCCGAATGCGCGTTCGACACCGGCGTCTTTACCAACTTGACTCAGGATCACTTGGACGCTCACGGGACAATGGAAGCCTATTTCGCCGAAAAGCTCAAATTGTTTACCGAGTACCCGGCGGCATTCCCGCAAAAGACGTTCAGCGCCGTGGTCAACGCCGATGACCCGTATGGCCTGCGAATTGCCGAAGCGCTGGAAGCGTCGGGCCGGAATGTCCTGCGCTACGCCCTGCGCGACCCGGATGCGCCCCTGCGGGCGACGATTGATGAGGCGCGGCCTGACGGCACACGCTTTACCGTCACCTATCAGCCGCCGCAGGGCAGCGCCGTGACGTTCACGGTTGAGCTTCAAATGGGAGGCCTGTTTCAAGTCGCCAACGCTCTCGCCGCCATCGGCGTCGCGCTGCTCCGGCGTGTCCCGCCGACCGCCATCGTCAACGGCCTGGAAGCCCTGCCGGGCGTGCCGGGCCGGTTCGAGCTGGTTCCGGCGCCCGGCAAAGATTTCACGGTCGTGGTAGACTACGCGCACAGCCCGGATGGCCTCGAAAACGTCTTGAAATCGGCCCGTGCCCTTAGTCCCAAACGCCTGGTCTGCGTCTTCGGCTGCGGCGGCGACCGCGACCCCTTGAAGCGCCCGCTGATGGGCCGCATCTCGGCGGAGATTGCCGATGTGACCATTTTGACCAGCGACAATCCGCGCTCGGAGAACCCGGACGCGATTATTGCCGACATCTTGGCGGGCATTGACGGCGGCAGCGCCAGCTTAAATGTGATTACCGAAGTGGACCGCTTCGCCGCCATTCAGGCCGCGCTGTGTGAGCTGGCCCGTCCCGGCGACCTGATTGTTATTGCCGGCAAAGGCCACGAAACCGGGCAGACGGCGGCGGGCAAAACTATTCCCTTTGACGACCGGCAGGTTGCGCGGGAGGCGCTGGCCGAATGCCCATAACAAGTGGAATGCGTCTGACCCTGCGCGATGTCTACACGGCCCTGGATTACGGCGGCGTCAATGGCGGCGACGGAGTTGTCTTTACGGGCGTCTCCACCGACACGCGGACGCTGGCGCCGGGCGATCTCTTTGTGGCCCTGACGGGGCCGCAGACCGACGGCCACCAGCACATCGCGGCGGCGCTTCGGGCGGGCGCGGCGGGCCTCCTCGTCTCGCAGCCGGTGGTGGCGTCGCCGAGCCTGCCGGTGCTGCGAGTCCCCGACACGGAGGTTGCCTACGGCCTCCTCGCCCGGTTCTGGCGTGACCGTTTCCCAATCCCGGTTGTCGGCGTGACCGGCAGCGTCGGCAAAACCACGATGAAAGAAATGCTGGCGCTCACGCTCTCGCTGCTCGGCCCGGTGCTGAAGACGGCGGCGAGCCAGAACAACGAAACCGGCGTTCCCAAAGC
This sequence comes from uncultured Armatimonadales bacterium, assembly GCA_964236795.1. Classification (GTDB taxonomy): domain Bacteria; phylum Armatimonadota; class Armatimonadia; order Armatimonadales; family Capsulimonadaceae; genus JANXMY01. The sequence goes on from CAXSFV010000054.1 coordinate 15,264, forward strand.
ACTCTTGCAGCTCACGCCGGACCACAAAGCAGCGGTCGTCGAGATGGGAATGCGCGGCTCCGGGCAGATTGCGTACCTATGCGGCATCGCCCGCCCGACCGTCGGCGTTCTGACCGTCATCGCCGACAACCATTTGGAGCTTTTGGGGTCACGCGACGCCATCGCCGACGCTAAAGGCGAGCTTTTAGAAGCGCTGCCGCCGGACGGCGTTGCCGTCCTAAACGCCGCCGACCCGTACCTGCCGCGCTTGTCGGCAAAAACTTCGGCGAGGGTGCTGACTTACAGCGCGGCCGAAGACGCCGTACAGACCGAGACCGGCTGGCAATTTACCGTGCGCGGCGTTCCCGTCGAGATTGCCAGCCTGTCCCGGCACGACATCGGCAACGCTATGGCCGCGCTGACTGTCGCAGAGGCTTTGGGCGTTTCACTGACGGATGCCGCCGCCGCGCTGAGATCTTATGTGCCGCCGCCGATGCGGATGCAGGTCATCAAGACCGGGTGGGGCGGGACGCTCCTAAACGACGCCTACAACGCCGCGTCCGCGTCGGTCGCAAGCGCTTTGCAGACACTGGCGTCTACGCCGGGCAAGCGCAAGATCGCGTTTCTCGGCGACATGCGCGAACTCGGCGCACGGGCCGAAGCCGCGCATCAAGAACTCGGCGGAGTCATTGACGGACTCGGCGGGATAGACGCGCTATATACCGTCGGTGAGCTTGCCGCGCTCATTCCGAATGCCGTCCGGCGATTCGCAGACAGCGAGGAAGCTGCCCAATTTGCGCGGGAAGAATTAGACTTGACGGCAGGCGATGTCGTGCTGGTGAAAGGCTCGCGGGCGATGGCGATGGAGCAGATTGCGGCGGCGCTGGAGACCCGCGCATGACCCATCTCGATCCCTACGCGCTGGCCGGGTTCCTGGCGGCATTCGCGGTCGCCGTTATCTTAGGCCCGCGCACGATTGACTTTCTGCGGGTCTTGAAGTTCGGCCAGAACATCAACGAGCATGTGCCGGGACATCAGGCGAAGCAGGGAACGCCGACGATGGGCGGCCTTTTAATTGCCCTCAGCTTGTTCCTGACGCTCGGCCTCGGTGTTGCCTTCGTACCGGCACTGCGCCCGGTCAGCCCGCAACTAGTGGCCGTTCTGCTGGTCTTTCTGGCTCACACCAGCCTCGGCTTTTTAGATGATTTTCTAAAAGCCCGGCGCGGAAAATCGCTGGGACTGCTGGCGCGGCAGAAGCTGGCCGGACAGGTCGTGATCGCCTTGCTGTTCGTCGGCTGGCTGTATTTGACCGCCCAGCCGGATTTTACAACGCAAGTCTGGTTCTGGCGCACCCAGCACCTAGATTTGGGCTATGCGTACTACGTTTTAGCGTTCTTTCTCTTAATCGGCATGTCCAACGCTGCGAACTTGACCGACGGCTTGGACGGCCTCGCGGGCGGCTTGTCTATCTTTACGCTGATTGGGCTGGCGCTGACGACGCATCCAAACTTCGGCCAGTTGCCCATTTTTGCGTGGACGCTGGCGGGCGCGTGTCTCGGCTTCTTGTGGTACAACGCCCACCCGGCGAAAGTCTTCATGGGCGATACGGGGTCGCT
>CAXSFV010000055.1:0-16220 GCA_964236795.1 uncultured Armatimonadales bacterium
CTTGCTGCGCCCTCTGTCCTTGCTGCGCCCTCTGTCCTTGCTGCGCCCTCTGTCCTTGCTGCGTTCTGGGTTTCCTTACGGCTCTCCAGAATTGGGTCGGGGGGGGCTGCCATCGGCACGACGCCGAAATTGAGGCGCACCATGCCGCCGGGCGTCACATGGATCATTCGGGACTGGGAATGGCGCTCCCTGAAGCGCCCGTTGGAAAGCGTGTAGCCGGGAACACTCAGCAGGTCGAGAACGGCAGAATGGTAGCCTGCGGGAATAGCGGCCAGCGAGAACAAGCCATTGGCATCAGCGATAATCCGGGTCGAATCATCGAGCAGCACCACTGCGCCCGGCAGGCCCGGCTCGCCGTCCTGCTGCTCGCCGTCCCGGCTGCGGTCTACCCAGACCCGGCCTAAAATCGTGCCGGTGTCGGTTAAGATGCCCTGGCGGACGCCAAGCGTGAAGACGGCGGGGCCGTCGGTAATCGGAGAAGTCATCGTCGCTCCATTCATGGTCATCACGGCGCTCGCTGTGACAACCGCTGAGTTTTTGCCGTCGCCGCGCAGGGCATCCGGGGACAAAAGCAGGGCATACGCAAGCGTCAAGCTCTGGCCTGCCGGCAGGACGAACGCGCCGAAATCAAAGACCGTCGCCGGGCCGCTGCGGCTCACGGTGACCGGCAAAGTCGCATTCCCCGCAGCGGCGCGAACCGAGTCCGGGCGCAGGGAAAAGCCAAGCGGCAGAGTGTCTAAAATCTGAATGCTTGCCATTGGCAGCGTCGCTGTGTTCGTGACCGCGATCCGGTACACCACCGTGTCGCCCGGCTCGGCAGTCGCCCGGTCGCCGGTCTTCGTGATCTGCACTTCATGCGTCGGGCAGTCGGTCATGCCGAGATTGAGTGCGGTGAGCGCAAGGCCGCCGGACGCCGCATCGGCGACAAACAGCGTGTGCGTCGCCGCCATCTGTCCGTTCATGCCACTTACCGGGGCGCCGTCAAGCGAAGTCGCCGTGTAGGAGATCTGGCCGGCATCGCCGGCCTGCCCGATAGTAATTCGAATGCGGCGGGGCCGGTAGGCCGAGCCGGGCGGCGGGGAAAGCGCGAGAATGTAGACCTGGCCCGGAGCAAGCTGGCCGCGAGCGGGGTCAAACAGAAACGAAAACTTCCCCTTACCCCCGTCGGACAGCGGAAACGGGTTTTGGTTGGCGGCATTCGGCGCAACCCCGAGCGGCAGGTTCGGCCCGGCCGGCACGGATGTCGGCGTCAAAGGTACAAGGCCCTTGATCTCGGTTCCGGTCGGGTCGGCGGGGTCCGGGAGATACAGGCCGACGAAGAATCCCTGGTAGGAGGGAAGCGGGGAGCCGTCGCAGGCGGACACGGTCCCGCGCGGGTCCACAAGCTGGGAGCGGCTGCTGGTTCCGGTCATCACAAGCTTGCTGCTGGCATCGCTGTAGCTGTAGGAAAGCTGATTGGAAATGCCGTCGTCCTGGGCCGAAGCCGTCTTTGGCTGCACTCCCGGCAGCAGCAGCAGCAGCGCGAAGAAAAAGCGCAGGATCAAAAAGCGTAAAGTCAAAAGGCGCATGGTCAGCGGACTTTCACTAAATAAACGACGGCTGCCGACGCATGGGGCGGCAGGGTCGGGAACTGCCACTGGAGCGCTCTGTAGGCATCGGGCGCGGCGGGAACGGGGCCCGAGGGGCTGACCCGCAGAGGCTGGGTCGAGAACACCCGCCCGTCAAGGCTGTAGATCGGCGCGGGGCCGCCCGCCGCCGAGCGGGCAACATACGCTGTCCCGGCGGGAACCGGCTGGGTGACGACCAGCCCCGAAATCGGCGCTGCGCCCGTGTTCTCGGCCTCCACACGGTAGCGCAGCGTGTCGCCAGGGTGGACTGGGTATTTTGCGCCGAGCGCCGTCCACCTCGTGACCACTTGGCCCTGGGTGCCGACGGTTTGAGTCTTCTGCTCCGCCGTTAAATGCAGATGAATGGGTCCGCTTTCGGCCTGCGAGGGCGCGGCGGATAGTGCAACACCGGCGAGAAGAGCGGGAATGAATAGCTTTGTCATTGGGTTCTCGTGTCTCTGAAAGAGCGCCCCGGAATGAATTCCGAGGCTCTGCCTTCTGTGGTTCTTGATTGTCCGGCTTCCGACGGTTTGACTAGTTGATGTGGCGCCGGAACGTGAAGTTGCGGGACGAGCCGGGTGGGACGGTGCCGGAGATCGTGTCCAGATACTTGGTCACGTCGGTGGCCGGGGTGGTGCCGGTCGTTGTGGTCGTGGCCGCCGTAGTCGCCGGGTTGCCGCTGAAGAACGTGATGGTGCCGCCGCCGGAGTCAATGGCGGAGGAGGCGACGTTTGAGGTGAGCGAAACGCCGTTCGGCCCGGCCAGCGCCCAGTTGTTCGTGCCGAGGGTGCCGTCGTCCGCAATGACAACTCCGCTCGCATTCAGCACAACATCGTTTGTGCCGGCGCCCAGCGGCGTCGAAATGTTGTTGTAAGTAGTTCGGTAGTCAATAAAGTAGCCCGGCTGGATGTTGCCGGAAAGCGGGCCGGCGGCGTAGGCTTGAATAATTGTTGTGCCGTCGGCAGCAACAATCTGGGCGCGTTTGGTGACCCGCAGGAAGCCTGTGTAAGTCTGGTCAATGGTCTTGTTGGTCGGCTCGCCGGCATCCACCGTTCCATTGCTGTTGGAGTCGACGGCGGCTTCAATCGTGACGGGGAAGCCCGCCGAGGTATCGGTGGACAGCGGCGTTCCGGCGGGAAGCTGGACCGTTGCCGTGTAGCTCGCCGATGCGCCGGCGGCGATGCTTGGAATGGCAATCTGGGTGCCGCTTGTCAGTGTCCAGAGCGTGCCGTTGTAAGTGTATACGGCGGAGCTGCCGCCGTAAGCGAGTGTTACCGTCGTCCCTGTTGGCAGGGCGCTTGCTGCGCTCGGCGGCACCGGCAGAAGCAGGGTGTTGACGCCGAGGGCGGTTGTGCCGGGATTTTTGACCGTGTTGGTGTAGACGACGGCGGCGGGCGAGATGGTCGAGCCGGGCTGGGTGCCGGCAGGGATCGGCGCCGACTGGTTGGTGAAGTCGTCGTCGGACGAGGTCGGGCCGGTCGCGCCGGGCTGGCCGTTCGGCCCGTTGAGGATGACGCCCGACGGCGCGACGACATAGGTATTGTCGGACCCACTGGGATTGGTTGCGGCTCCGGTGTTGTTGTTGCCCGGATCGGTGTTGGCATCCGTGCTGAGGGCGACGCCGCTCGGCACGGTCCCCGATCCCCGGCTGCCGTCGCTGTTGAAGTCGCTGGGGTCCTGGTCGCCGGACTCATCGAACACAAGAGCGTTGGTCGTGTCGCCGTTTGTTTGTCCGAAGACCTGGGCGACGTTGTTTACCGTGGTCGCCGTGGTCGCGCTGGCTCCCGTGGTCGTGACGGTGTACAAGAAGCCGGTAGTATCCGTGGTCCGAACCACTGTGTTCGGGTTGACGAAGCCGACCCGCGTGACGGTGGAAAGGTTCGTCGGCGCAGTCGTCGTCCAGGCGGCGGCGTTCGCGTTTGTCGTTGTCGGCGTGACCGAATACACCGTGACCCAGCCGGACGGCGCGGCGGCAACGCTGGCAAGGACTGTCCCGGCGGAGATGGCGTCTGAGATCAGAACGCGCGGGGCGCTGGCGCCGTTCAAAGAGATCGAAGTCGGAACCAGGTCGGCGGGCGTCAGGGCATGGGGCGTGTTCGCGCCGGTCGGCAGCGCCGAGTTGACTTTCAGCTCCAGGCCGTAAGTCAGCGTGTCGGCGGACGGAGTTGCGCCCTGAGTAAACCCGGTCCGGGTCAGCAGGATCAAAGCCAGCGCCTGCGGGGAGGTGCCGACGGTGCCGCTTTGATAAAAGGATGCTTCCCGCTTGCCGTTCTGGGCGGTCGCCGAGTTGGTGTAAACGTCATTGCCGGTCGCCGCATCGGGATAGCCGATGTTCTGCGTGTCGGCGGCGTTGTCGTTCGAGCCGGTGTTGCCGAGCTGAACTTTGACCACATCGCCCGTGTTCGCGGTGGAGTTGATCGTGATGGGAACGCGGACAATCACGGTTCCGCCAGGCGCGACGGACGCTGTGGCGGCGAGGCCGCCGGAGGGGATTGCGGTAAACGACGTGCCGCCGTTGACACTGTATTGAAGCGGGCCGGCCGTGCCGCTGCCGGTGACGGTCGCAGCGCCGGGGAGGTCGAACGTGTTGGCGGCATTGCCGATGTTGGTGACGACGAAGTCATAATTGACGGCATCGCCGGGCAGCACGGTTCCAGGGTGAGTGGTGTCGGTGACGCCCACGGCCCCGACGGTAATGCCGGCGACTTCGGCGACCGTCACCGTCACCGTGTTGGAAGTCGCGTTCAGCGTCGTTCCTGCGTTGTTGGGGTCGTTATAAGTCGCCGTCGCGGTGTTGCTGATGACGGTATTGGCGGCGGTTCCCGCCGCATGTGCCGCCGGAGTCGCGAAAACGCCGACGCCGCCGGACAGCAGCGCCGCCAGCACGATCTCTTTCCGCCGTGTTCTCCTGTTTTGGTTCCAGTGAAGCTGCTTTTGGTTCCAGTGATGCTGCATGATATCCCTATTCTGTTGGTTTGCGGTCCCCGTAAAGTTGCTGATAGTCAGATTGTTGGACGACAAGCCGCAAAACTAGAGAGGAAATATCACAGCAGCCGAACGGTCGTTGACTCTGAACGGCAAGAACGTGGGTATGATGGACAATATGATGGACAAAAAGGAGTATTCGCCATGTCCGATGTGTTGTATCCCGCCGCAGGGTCCGCGCCCGCCGTCGCCGCGCTAATTCTTGCCGCCGGCAAAAGCACGCGCATGAAGTCGCGTCGCCCGAAGGCGCTCCACGCGCTGCTCGGCAAGCCGCTGCTGCGCTGGGCGGTTGAAGCCGCTGCCGGCGCGGGTGCCGGCCGCACTGTCCTTGTGGTGGGCCACCAGGCGGAGATGGTGCAGGACGCGATGGGGGACGAAGTGGAGTTCGTCTTGCAGGCCGAGCAGAAGGGAACCGGCCATGCGGTGCAGATGGCCGAAGCCTTGCTTAGTGACTGGACCGGCCCGCTCTTGGTCCTGCCCGGTGATGCGCCCCTGCTGTCGGCGTCGCTGCTGGAGGCGCTGATTGCACACCATGTCCAGGCGAACGCAGCGGCAACCCTGCTCACCGCTATTTTGGAAGATGCCGGCTCCTACGGGCGCATCGTCCGCGATCCCGACACAAACCAGGTGCAGGCGATTGTCGAGGCCCGCGATGCCTCGCCCGCTCAGCGCGAAATCGGCGAAATCAGCACATCGGTGTATGTTTTCCAGCCGCCTGCGCTGTTCGCCGCGCTCCGCAAGATCACGCCGCAGAACGCCCAGGGCGAGTATTACCTGACCGATGTGGTCGCGCTTCTCGCGGGTGAAGGCCAGAGCGTCACAGCCTTGATCTCGCCCGACCCGGATGTCGTGCGCGGCGTCAACACCCGCCCGGAGCTAACTGAGCTGCGCCAGGTCTTGCAGGCCCGCGTCCATCACGCGCTCGGCCTGGCCGGCGTCACCATCGTGGACCCGCTGACCACGCACATTGACGCCACCGTACAGATCGGCCAGGACACAACCGTGCATCCGTTTTCGGTGCTGTCCGGCGTGACAGACATCGGCGAAGACTGCGAGATCGGGCCGGGGGCGCACCTGAGCGATGCCAAGCTCGGCAGCGGCGTCTCGGTGCGCGATTCGCACGTTGTCGCAAGCGAAGTTGGCGACGGCTGCCGAATCGGCCCGTTTGCGAACCTGCGTCCCGGCAGCATCCTCGGCACCGGGGTCAAAGTCGGCGACTTTGTAGAGCTGAAAAACGCGACGCTCGGCGACGGCGTCTCGGCAGGCCATTTTACCTACTTAGGAGACGCCGAAGTCGGCGCACGGACCAACATCGGCGCGGGAACCATCACCTGCAACTACGACCCGTTCCTCACGCCGACGAAGAACCTCACGAAAATCGGCGCGGATGCCTTCATCGGTACCCATTCCACGCTAGTTGCGCCGGTGTCTATCGGCGACGGTGCGTACACCGCCGCCGGGTCTACGATCACCGAAGATGTCCCGGCTGATGCCCTCGCGATTGGCCGCGCCCGGCAGACGAACAAATCCGGCTGGGTGGGGGCGAAGAAGCGGTCGAAGGGATAAACACGTTAGGGGAGAACGCGATGCCGTGAACGGCGTCGCTGAGGGGCGAAGCGCCAAGCCGCCACCTGCGTGGCGGAAGAGTCTGAAAAACGAGGTCCCGTTCCGCGTAGGCGGGACCTTAGCGTCCGCGCTCCCCAGCGAGGGCGTTCACGCCCTCGTCCTATCGTCCTCGCACATTGACACTGCACACGATTGGTCACAAACTATGTCCACCCGCATTTTCCCCCGCTTCGAGACCCCGCTTGACGGCCTCGCCGAAGACCCTGCCGTCGGCCTCGCGCTCGCCCGCGTCATTGATGCCCACCCCGCGCTTGCCCCGCTGCTCGACTTCTGCGCCGTGGACCCGCACCAAATCGCCGTTGCCGTCGGCATGGTGTACCCATATGAAGAAGACGGCCTCAGCGATCTCGACGACCTAGACTTTGGCCCCGACGAATGGTTCGAGCCGGTCGCCGGACTGGCTGTCCTTAGCCGGGCTATTACCGCCGTCCGTGACGATCCCCAAAGTTTGGCCGCCGCGATCTACGATCCCGGCCTGCGCCCCGCCGACGCACTGGCCGATTTGGAAGCCATCGCTGCCCAACTGGAAGCCGCCCGGCAGCACGAGACCCGGTTTCATTTCCGGGAAACTGTGTGAGTTTACGTATCTTTAATGGTATGTTATGATACAAGCGTTCATAACGCGCGGCATAGTGAAGGGAGACGGTCATGAGCAGAAGATCGGCAGAAGCGAAGTATGTTGACCCGGAAACATTGCGCGAAAAGTTTATCCGCATTCTGATGGCGAACACGATGGCAAGCGCTTTGCTGAAAGAGATTGTGCGGGTTCACGCCCTGCCCGCTGACACTGCCGAAGCCTCGGCGACGCGCGAGGCGGAGATGGCGCGGCTCTGCCGGCTGGCACAAGAAGAACTGAATGCGCCGCCGAAGTTTGTCAAGACGCAACGCCGCCGGTCCTTCTGGCCTGCGTTTGCCCGCGCGAAATAGCAGCCGCAGAACGGAGCGCACCCATGTCCATGCTGGGCCGGATGTTCGGCTTAGGCCGCAACGAACACTACGACAAAGGCATTCGCCTGTTTGACCAGGGCTTGTTCGCCGAAGCGATTGCCGCGCTAAACCTCGCGCAGGCCAAACAGCCCGATGAGCTGACCGCGCGGCTGGCGTCGTTTTACCTCGCCGAGAGCCATGCCGGCCTCGGCGCGGCGGCGCTGGAGACCGGCAATTACCCCGCCGCCCGGACCGCGCTTGCGGCGGCGCTTGCGATTAACCCGCACTACGCCGACCTGCATTTTCAGGCGGGCCGGGCGGCTCGCGGCGACGGCGACCACCGCGCGGCGCTGTTGGCGTTCGACAACGCCTTGTCCGTCAACGCCCGCTACGCCAAAGCCTTGTTCTATCGGGGCCTGACGCTGTACGTCCTAGACCGGCCCGCCGACGCCTTGAAGTCCATCCAAACCGCCGTCACTGTAGACGATGCTTTTGCCGTCGCACCCTACGAAAGCGCCCTCGCCGCCCATCAAAGCGGGGACTACTCGACGGCAATGGCCCTGCTCGTCCGCATCGCCGAGACCGACATGGACGACATCACGTTCCATTCCCGCCTCGGCGCCGATCTGTACCGGCGCGGGATGTACGCCGAATCCGCCGCCGAATTTGAAAAAGCCCTTGCGCTGAATGCAGACTACGCCGACCTCCACCATTCCCATGCCATCGCTTTGACGGCGCTGGAAAAGTACGCTGACGCCATCGCCGCGTTCCACCGGGCCTTGTCGCTGAACCCCAAATATACGGATGCCCGCACCAACCTTGCCCTCACTCTCCGCGCCGCCGGCTTGCCTAAAGAAGCCGCTGCCGAGTTCGTCCGCGTCTTAGAAGACGATCCCGCTAACGCCGTCGCACGGGACGGTCTGGGGCAATGAAAGCCGAGCCGACTCAGCAGCAGCGCCGCTTGTTCTGCGAGATGATGCATCGCGTTTTTGGTGAAATACGCGGCCTCGGCTTTCAGAGCAAGTTTGAGCAGGCGGCAGCGCTTGCCGATGCGTTCCACAATCTGCCGATCACGATATACCAGCCAAGCTTTGATTGGGCCATGTCACGACGCTACTTCGAGGCGTACAACAACGAGTATCCGTCTGGTCTTGAGACAAGAACCGCCGATTATGTCGCGATGCACGACCGGGTTCAAGCCGTCGCCACGGAGAAAGACGCCACGGAATAAATTCCGAGGCTGAACAAAACAGTGTTGCGGCGACACAAGAAAATAATCGTGCCGTGTATCTTCCGTCGCCTCGACGGTTTTTTTATCCAAGCCTCGGAATTTATTCCGTGGCGTCTTTCTCCGTGATGTTCTGATACCGCCTGCTAAACACCGTCGGGTACACTGTCTGCATGACTATTTTTGACGTAACGCATCGCTCGTCCGATACGCAGGCGCGGTGCGGGCTGCTGTCGCTGCCCCATGCGCCGGAGCCGATCCAGACGCCGGTCTTTATGCCGGTGGGGACACGCGGGACGGTGAAGGCGATGACGCAGGAGGAAGTGTGGGAGCTGGGCTTTCGGCTCATTCTCGGCAACACTTACCATTTGTATCTGAGGCCGGGACCGGAACTCGTCAAACAAGCGGGCGGGCTGCACAAGTTTATAAGCTGGGACGGGGCGATGCTGACGGACAGCGGGGGCTTTCAAGTGTTCTCGCTGGAAGAGCTGCGGAAGATCACTGAAGACGGCGTAATGTTTCAGTCTTATCTCGACGGCTCCAAGCACTTCTTTAGCCCGGAGCGCTCCCTCGAAGTCCAGCATTCGCTCGGCGCGGACATCATCATGGCGTTTGACGAATGCCCGCCCTATCCCTGCACGGAGGAAGCGACGCGGGGGGCAACGGAGCGGACTCATCGGTGGCTGGAGCGGTGCGCCCAGTATCACAAGTCGCAGGAGACAAATCAACTGCTGTTCGGGATCGCGCAGGGCGGGACCTACGAGCATCTGCGGACCGAAAGCGCCCAGTTTGTCGCGTCAATAGACACGCCGGGGATCGCGGTCGGCGGGGTGTCGGTAGGGGAGTCGCCGGAGCAGATGCAGGAGGCGGTCGGGTGGAGTGTCCCGCATCTGCCGCCGCATAAGCCGCGCTACTTGATGGGTGTTGGGACGCCGCGCGACCTTTTGGATGCCGTCGCGCAGGGGATTGACATGTTCGACTGCGTCCTGCCGACGCGCCTAGGCCGCAACGGGACACTCTACACGACGCTGGGCCGCATCAACATCAAAGGCAGCCGCTACACTGATGATTTCGGGCCGGTGGACCCGAACTGCGCCTGCCGCGTCTGCCAAAAGTATTCGGCGGCCTACATCCGCCACTTGTACAAATGTGATGAGATTTTAGCGTCGCGCCTCGCTACCTACCACAATCTAGCTCATTACGGGCAGCTCATGGCGGGCATCCGGGCGGCGATTGCGGCGGACAACTACGCGCAGTTCCGGCGGGAGACGCTGGCGCGATATGTGGGGGAAGAAAGGTAGACTCCCCCCAGCCCCCAATAATGGGAGAGCAATACGGAACGAGCGCAGGCTGCTCGTAATCCGACTCCCCCATTATTAGGGGCTGGAGGGCCTCATCTCCTCAAACTTCGCGACAAAAGCGTCCGTTTCCGCTTGCAGCACTTCATCCGTGTTCCACGCCATTTGGACCCTTTGCAGACGGTTCGCGCCGCGCAAGGTCAGCTTCACCCCGCCGCTTTCCGTGCGGGTCAGCGCAACGGCGTCCACCGGGCGCGGCTTGCCGAGCGTGTAGCCGAGCTTGCCGAAGATGCGCCCAGCCAGCCAGCCTGCGCCGACCGCCAGCGTGCCGATTCCAATCAGCGTGAGGCCGAGGCCGGTGCCGAATAGCTTGGCCCGGTGTAGGGCGGTTTCTTCCAGACGCGACATTTCCTCGCGCAGTTCCTCGCTCGGTACAATTTGGAACGTCCCATCGTCGTGCAGAACCAGCATCCCGCGCTCTTTAGGCTTGGTGAGGCTAACAAAGCGCATTTTGGCGATTTGGGTCATTTCTTCTCTTCTTTGTCTTTCGCCGCCTTTTTGACCTGAATCCGCAGCGGCGTTCCCTCAAACGAGTAGGTTTCCCGAATGCGATTCTCCAAATAACGCAGGTACGAAAAGTGCATCAGCTCCGGGTCGTTGACGAACATCACAATGGTGGGCGGCTTAACGATCGGCATGGTCGCGTACTTGATCTTTAGCGACTTGCCTTTCTCGTTGTACGGGTGTGCGTCTACGGCGTCGCGGACCAAGCGGTTCAGCTCGCCGGTCGGGATTCGCATGGAATGCGCTTCGGCGGCGTCGAGCGCGGCGTCTACCGCCGCCGGGACGCCTTTGCCGGTGACGGCGCTCGTGAACGCCAGCGGCGCATACGCGAGAAAGTGCATCCCGTCGCGCAGCTCTTCGGAGAAGACGCTCATCGGGTTCTGACCGGGCATCTCGCCCAAGACTTCCTTGCGGCCCACATCCCACTTGTTGACGACAATAATTGCCGCCCGGCCTGCTTCATGCGCGTAGCCGCCGACCCGCTTGTCGCCGTCGGTGACGCCGTCAATGCCGTCCACCACCAGCATGACCACGTCGGCCCGCTCAATCGCCCGGACGGCCCGAAGCACCGTGTAATACTCGACGCTGCCCTGGATTTTGCCGGCCCGCCGAATGCCCGCCGTGTCAATAAGAACCACTTCGCGGTCGCCCTGCGGGGATTTGTAAACAAAGGCCGTGTCGGTCGAGTCGCGAGTTGTCCCAGCGACAGGAGAGACAATCGCCCGCTCCTCGCCGAGAATGCAGTTCAGAAGCGATGACTTGCCGACGTTCGGGCGTCCGATAATGGCGATCTTGATGCGGTCGTCTTCCGGTGCGTCCTCTGTGATTGGCGGGGCAGGCGGGAAGCGCTCAACGATGGCGTCTAAAGCGTCCGCAACCCCCCGCCCGCCGAGGGCCGAGACGGGAAAGACATGGGGCAGGCCGAGCGCATAGACTTCCGCGACGTTGCGGTTTTCCATGTCGCCGTTGTCCACTTTGTTTGCGACCACGATCAGCGGCTTCGGCGAGCGGCGCAGGGCATTCGCCAGCTCCTGGTCATCGGAAGTCAGCCCGACGGTCGTGTCTACCACCAGCACAATGACATCGGCTTCTTCCATGGCGATTTCGGCCTGCAAGCGGATTTGGGACCGGAGCGGATCGGTGTCGAACATCTGAATGCCGCCGGTATCTACCAGCGCGTACTCGCGTCCGTTCCAGTCGCCTTCGGCGTAGAGCCGGTCGCGGGTGATGCCGGGCGCGTCATCCACAATGGCAATCCGTCTGCCGACTAATCTGTTAAACAGCGTAGACTTGCCGACATTGGGCCGCCCGACAATCGCGACCAGCGGCTTAGGCACGTATTCGGGCCGGGCCACTTCCTGCCGCTGGTCTTCGTTGACCTCGGCGCGATGGACCTCAGCTTTGTTGATCTCGGCTTCTTCTTTCGGCGGGCCGAGCGTATAGTCTCCAACGAACTCTTCGGTCGGCTCCCTGACTTCTTCGTCTGCCGGCGTTTCATCTTGGGGTATTGTGGCATCATTTACGGCGATGTTCATGGCGATTTTCTTCCTTTAGTCGCAAGGGCGACACCGGGAGGAGGCGAGGCTTCCGGGCAAGTCAACAGATTCAAAATAGGCTTTAGTATGGCACAAATGCCGGTTTAAGTCAACCAAGCCGTCTTAAATGCCTCCTTGGCATAGTTCCTGCAAAAGTTGTCTCCAGGGCGGCTGCTATGGGAGCCGCCGCAGGCAATCATGCCGCGTTTCATTCTGCCGACAAGAGGTTTTTCATGTCCCCTCACATTTCACCCCGCATCTTTGCCCTAGTCGCTGTCGCCCTGGCATCACTCGCCGCCGCTCCTCATGCGTCCGCGCAGGTGCTGCTCAGCGACACCTTTAACTCGGAGAACGGCGGCGTCGGCCAGCTTAACTACACAGGGTTTGCCAACTTCAACGCCGGCAACATAGACTTGATCGGCAACGGCTATTTTGACACCATTCCCGGCAACGGACTGTATGTGGACCTGTCAGGAAACAGCAGCGGCTCGATCACGTCCAAAACGGACTACACGCTTGCTCCCGGCGCTTATGAGCTGCAATTCGACCTCGGCAATCCCGGCCGGGGCGGCTACAATGTCGCGGCCAACAGTACGACCGTGACCCTCGGCACTGTTTACAGCCAGACGTTCCAGCTTCCGGTCGCCGATGCGTTCACGACGTTCACCGAAGATTTCACCGTCTCGTCTGCCGCCACGGGCTATCTGAGCTTCGCGGAGAACAACCCGACCCCGACCGGCGACTACCTGGACAATGTGCAGCTCTCAAAACTCAATGCACCCGTTCCCGAAGCCTCCACCACCGTTTCGCTTGGCCTGCTGCTCACGCTCGGTCTCGGCGGCGTGACCCTGGCCCGCAAAAAGCGTGTCCTCGCTTAATTCGTTCCGCAGCCTGCAAAGCCCCCGCCTCTTATTCAGAGACCGGGGCTTTTTTGTGCTGTAGTTATCTCTTCGTTTGTTGAGCAGAAGGGTATAATTTGGTAGCATTTGCTACAAATGTCATTAACTGCCGAAGGAGATCTCCAGATGTACCGTGAATCTTTCGCTTCTGTCGCCCGCTTTGCCTCCCGGCGTCGCAGCCTGCTGCCGGCACTCCTGCTGGCGGCTCTTGTCTGCCTTGCCGCTCCGCGTGCCGACGCGCAAAACTACCTGCACACGCAAGGCACAAAGATCGTTGACTCGTCGGGCAATGTCGTCCGGCTCTCCGGGCTGAACTGGTTTGGCCTCGAAACTTCCACCTACTGCCCGCATGGGCTGTGGGTCCGCCCGATGGGATCCATTTTGGATCAAGTCAAGAGCCTCGGCTACAACTGCCTGCGCGTTCCCTACTGCAACCAGCTTTTCGATGCCGGCAGCACGCCGAATGGCATTGATTTCAGCCAGAACCCCGATTTGTTGGGCCTGACCGGACTTCAGATTTTGGACAAGCTCGTGGCCGGGGCAAAGGCGCGGGGCCTCAAAATTATCCTGGACCGGCACCGGCCCGACTCCGGCGGGCAGTCGGCGCTCTGGTACACCAGCGCCTACTCGGAGCAGCGCTGGATCAGCGATTGGACCATGCTGGCGGCCCGCTACCAGGGCAACGACACGGTGATCGGCTGCGATCTGCACAACGAGCCGCATGATCCGGCCACCTGGGGATCAGGCGACAGCAGCACCGACTGGCGGCTGGCAGCGGAGCGCTGCGGCAATGCCATCCAGGCAGTCAACCCGCATCTGTTAATTGTTGTCGAGGGCATTCAAAGCGTCAATGGGGACTACTACTGGTGGGGCGGCAACTTGGAAGCGGCGGGCAGTGCGCCGGTGCAGCTCAGCACCCCGAACCAGCTTGTCTACTCCACCCATGATTATCCAAGCAGCGTCTACGGCCAGCCCTGGTTCTACGATGCTTCTTATCCAAGCAACCTGCCGGGCGTCTGGACCAAGCACTGGGGGTATCTGGTCCAAAACAACATCGCGCCGGTGTATATCGGCGAGTTCGGCACGGAAGACCAGACTACTTCCGACGCCCAGTGGTTTCAGAGCATGGCAAGCTACATCAGCACGAACAATTTCAGCTTCACGTTCTGGTGCCTGAACCCGGACTCCGGCGACACCGGCGGCCTTCTGCAAAACGACTGGCTTTCCGTGAACCAGGACAAGCAGAGCGTCTTGCAGCCCCTACTGGCCGCGCTGATCGGCTCCGGCAGCACCCCGCCGCCTCCGCCCGCGCCGACGGTCCCGGCGGCTCCGACCGGCGTGAGCGCCACGGCGGGTGACGGCGCGGCGCAGATCAAATGGACC
Source organism: uncultured Armatimonadales bacterium (assembly GCA_964236795.1). Taxonomy (GTDB): domain Bacteria; phylum Armatimonadota; class Armatimonadia; order Armatimonadales; family Capsulimonadaceae; genus JANXMY01. Next base: position 14,053 of record CAXSFV010000055.1, read on the forward strand.
GCGCCGTCCGGCACGGTCACAAGCTACAGCCTGTACCGGGCGACAGCGTCCGGCGCGGAAGGCGGCAGCGCGTACAAAACGGGCCTCACCGGAACCACTGTCACGGACACCGGCTTGTCCGACGGAACCACCTACTACTACACAGTTGCCGCAGTGAACAGCGCAGGCGCTTCCCGTCAATCCGCCGAAGTTTCCGCCAAACCGGCAGCCCCGGCGGGCGGCGGCGGTGGTGGAACGGGCGGCACAGTCACGGCGGCGAGCAAGATCGCCCCCGGATTCGGCCCCTACTATGGCGAAGAAGATGTCGTCGTTTCTTGTACCGCCCCGCTTTCGGCGCTTTCGGTGACGGTGACGCTTCAGAAAACGGTCGGCGTTTCCTACAACGGTCAGTACAACACGGTCGGCGGCCAAATCACCGGCAGCCACACAGACAGCGGCTCAGCGCTGACTTACCAGTTCACGCTCACGCCGGGCCAGACGCTCGCAGTGGGAACAAGCCAAACTTATGCCGCTCAGTTCAACGGCACCGGCACCCTGCATCCAACCAGCGGTGATACTTACACCGTGGTCGCCACGGCAGGCGGAAAAACAACCACGCTGACCGGCCACTTCTAGGCCGAACACTCAAAGAGAAGCCCGCGCCCTGGAACACCAAAGGCGCGGGACTTTTCTATTCCTCCGCCTTTGTCTCGTTTTCTTCTTTCATTCCCAGCAGTCGTAGGAGACTCGGCATCGTCGCTTTTGCCAAAAAGTCTCTCCCATTTTCCGCCTTGTTCTTACGAAGGTCGAACAGGGCCGCAGAGCAAGGGAACGCCAGCGCCTGAGCCGCGAAATCTTTCTGCGTTTCGATGTGTTTGATCGGCGCATAGGCCATATCAATCGCCAGCGCTAAAGCGTCATACCCGGCTTTGATTTCGTTGAACGCTCCGGCGAGATTGGGGAAATGGGCGGTGACTTCCGGGACTTCGCCGCGCTGAATGACTTCCAGCATGGACTTCGGGGTCATGCCATCCTTCATGTGGTGGAGGGCGACGTAGCCGGGGTGCTTGACTTTCACCCGATGACCCAAAGCGTCCAGGACGACATAGCCTTCCTGTGCCAGCGGGTCCATGCCGCCGAACGTCGCCTGAATATCAGCGAATGATTGCAGTGGGTATTCACACACGACCGGCACGACCCGCGCCATGACCGTCTCCGACACGCTGATCCATTGCCCGCTCACACGGTCGCGGACGCCGAGCAGTGTCAGTCCGGCGGTTAAATGGTTGACGATAACTCGGTTGTGAGGCGTCGTCAGCTCAAACAAGTAGCACCAGTCAGGAGACTCCCACGGCGCGGTGTCCCAATCCTCGCCGAGATAAATCCCCAGCGTTTCCCAGAACAATTCGGCGAACGTATACGCGCTGTCGTTCACTGGCCCGCCCGCGTCCGGGTTCCCCGTCGTCGCGACGTGCCATGCCCCCATGTACTCAAACACCGTACAAAGCGATCCATCCACTTTTTCCTGCACCACGGCAGTCGCCCAGTCAATCTCCGCCGCGTTCGGCTCGCCGTAGTTAAAGAACTTATCGTAACCACGGCTGACGACGCGCCAGTCGTCGGCCTCATCTAAGATGATCCCCCGGCACTCCTGGACAATCGGCAGGCTCATGTCCGACGCAATCTGACTGTATTTCAGGAGAACTAAGTTCGGGTACGCTTTGTGCCGCACGGCCTTGACCGCGTACTGTTCGGCCAATGCCGCCAGCGTCCCGCCCGTCCTCAAAAACTCCTGCACTGCAAGCTGCATTTCCATCGGTTGCTTCTCTCGTCTTCGGCTGCTTTTTGATTCGGCTGCTTTTTGATTCGACTGCTTTTCTTGACTTTACCCTGTTCCACGCAGATTTGCGTTTTGGCCCATTCCATGCCCCGTCGAGCAGTGAAAGAGAACGCCCCGGTTTCTGAACAAGAGGCCGGGGCTTTGTGCTATAATGACTCCCATCTATCACTGTGGAGATTGTTACTTATGCTGGGGAGCGAGCTGAGACGCAAGTATTTGGAGTTTTTCGAGGCGAAGGGCGCCAAGCGGCTGCCGTCGGACTCTCTCGTGCCGAATGACCCGACCTTGCTGTTCACGTCGGCGGGCATGGTGCAGTTTAAGCCGTACTTTTTGGGGCTGCTGACGCCGC
>CAXSFV010000056.1:0-15138 GCA_964236795.1 uncultured Armatimonadales bacterium
GGCCAAGAGTGTCAAGGACGAAGAACGCAAGCGCTCGCGTCTATGGCGTGTTCTGTATAGCCCTTCCCTAACAGGGGAGGGAGCAGATACGAAGTAATGCCGAAGGCATAGGAACGAGCGGGAGGGGTTCTTGCTTACCCCAACCTTTGCCGGGTCCAGGCAATGAGATGCTGGGTCTGAGCTTCGGAAAGCTTTAAAGAGTGGCCGATGATCCGCACCTGCGACAGAAAATCCAAAAACGAACAGAGCGGCTCCATGCGCGTCTCATCGGACAAGCGCAGCCAGACCCGGCCCTCGCCGGTGCGCTTGATCTCGGCGATGGCTGGGTCGGTCGGGGTCTCGCACAGCCAGCCGATGACCGCGAGGCATACGGGGGTCACTTTGACGCCTGCGGCGAGGCGGCTTTTCAGGACGCTCAGCGTTTCCGCCAGTGTTGCTTCGGCCAAGTCATCAGTCAGGGGTTCAGTCGTCATAAGCTCCCATTATAGCCGCTTTCGGCGAAAAATGCACGGGACTACTTCGCCGCCGGCACCACAAACAGGCTGATGCTCCCAAACGCTCTATTGTGGCTGTCGTGATTGCGGTACATACGCGAAGCTGGTTCTTTTGCCGGGCGCATCGCTGTAGACAGCCTGCATCCCCATCGGATTGCCAGCGCAGCAGGAAAAATGTGTTTTGCAGGCATCGGCTCAGTCTTGAAAGGCTTTCCGGGACTAATGCCTGAAGAACAAAAATCACAAAAAAGCGGGGGCCGCGTGAGATGCGCGGCCCCTGCTGGGTTTCAGCATGGGATTGAGTGCCGGGCCACTGTCACTGGCCGGTCTTCCCGGCGGGCGCTCCGCCTTGCTTGGCCCGTGCCCCTAAGCCGGCGCCGTTTGTCTGCGCGTTAGAAGCTGCGGGCGGAGGAGCGCCCGTCTGCGCGGCCCCCGGAGGCGTCGGTGCGGAAGTCGGCGGGGGTGGGGCCACGCTGCCTGCGTCGTCGTGGCTGCACCCGGCCGTCAGCAGGACCGCCAGTGCGGCGGCTGCGAATAAAAGCGTGGGTCGTCGCTGCATACAAGAACCTTTCTGAGCATCGCCCGTTTTTTAGAGCAGGCTGAATGTCACTGCCGGATGGGTTGTTTTGTCCGCAAAGGTGCCGTTGGTCCCAGCCGCTGTCTTGTTGTTGACCTGAACGCCGGTCTCGGTGGCTGCGTTGTCACCGGGTGAGACGGTCCCAGGCCGAATGAACTTAGCATGGTTGTCGGACATCAGGTAGTTCGCGCCGTCGGTGTGGCGGGGGGTCGGCGTATAAGCATTGGCGTTGTTGCCGGAGATGCCATTAAGAACACCTGTCGCGTAGTGCAGAGTGCCGTCTGTCTGCGAAGCCGGAGTGCCCATGGATGGACCGTTGTAGCCTTGAACATCGTATTGATAGCCGGAGCCGTTGCCGCTGGGAGAGCCGCCGCAGTTCTCAAACGCACCGCCGGTCGCGACAGTGTTATCTTCCACTGCCACGTTGTATTCATTGCTGTTTACCATCTCGAAAAGCAGCACGGTATTTGCAGGCGCGTTGAACTGGGACAGCGAGGCGCTGGTGTGGTTGAGGTCAGTGCAGGTAATGCCGCCGGACGTGCTGATGTTGCGGTTGATGGCATAAGAAGACGATGCGTTAAACTCGTGCAAGGCAGCGGGAACGCTCAACAAGGGGGAGTTCGGGATGCTCTCGTCGGGGCAGGCAAAGACGGCGGTGCTTTTAACGTAAGGGTAGATCTGTCCGGCCCAGCCGGAAATTCCGCCGTAGCCCTGCGTGCCGCACGGGGTATGCTCGTCGGCGTCCTGCTCGTATTGGGTCACGGCAAGCCCGATCTGCTTGAGGTTTGAGAGGCAGGCGGTGCGGCGAGCGTTCTCGCGCACTTTCTGGAAGACGGGGAACAAAATCGCCGCGAGTATAGCGATAATCGCAATGACAACAAGAAGCTCGATCAGCGTGAAGCCCTTGTGGGCCGGTTGACGTTTCATGATTTTTCCTTTAGTAGTAGTGGACAGGAGACGATCAAAGAATGCAATGAAATCAGGCCGTGCTGCCGGGAACGAGAGCCACCGGAAGCACCGTTTCGCTGGGAATGGTTTCTCCTCTCATCATCGCAGCAACTAAACCGATAGCGGCAGATGCACATTCCGCCCAAGGCGCAGACACCGTCGTCAGCCGGTACGGCAAGCTAAATGGCACTGGGAAATCGTCAAAGCCGGTAACAGCAAGGTCGCCCGGCACCTGCATTCCGTGCCGCCAGCAAAATGCTACAGTCTGGTAGGCATAACGGTCATTCCAGCAGGCTGCTGCGGTCGGACGTTGCGGGCGCGGACCAAACAAGATAGCTTCTTCGCGCTCTGTGATGTCGCCTTCTTCATTTGAGTCCGAGACAATCACTGCCATGCCGTGCTGCGCCGCTGCCTGCTCAAATGCTTGGCGACGCCGCCGGATGTCGTCAATGCCGGTCAGTAAATCCAGCCGCCGGGTGCGATACAGCACTCGCTTGTGTCCCTGCGCCGCCAAATACGCCGCGACCTCACGAAATCCATTCGGGCTGTCCACATACACCGACGGCAGCCCGGCATCCGGCGCGGCAATGCCGACTGCCGGAAACGCCGCTGCGACAAGGCGCTGCACGATCACGTCATCACACCACGCCGGCAGCACAATTCCATCTACCTTACGGTTTAACAGGTCTTTGTACACGTCTTCCGGCGGATGCCCATAAAATTTTCGGTGGATGAGCAGGTCTTTATTATGTGCCTGACAGCCCTGATGAAGGCCGTTGAAGACGGCCGCTTGAAAGGGATCAGTCATGTCCGGGCAAATTAGCCCCGTGTAAAAGCCGATGCTATCCGTCCGCCGGCTGCGGAGCGACTGTGCGACCGCATTGGGCCGGTAGTCCAGCTCTTCGGCGGCCTGCCGGATGCGCCGCCGTGTTTCCGCCGCCGTCCGGTCTCCGGGCCGGTCGTTCAGCACTTTAGAGACAGTTGTGAAGGAAACACCCGCCCGCGCGGCGACATCACGGATCGAAGCGGCCAAGTTGTTCTTCTCTTCCTCACCACGACGATTGCCCAAACGATTGGACGAAGTATACATCTTGCACTGGATTGTGTCAAGAGCTTTGGGAAAATTATTTTTGGGAAGATAGCGCAGACCCGCGGACACCGTCCCAGAGCTGCCAAACCGCATGGTGGCCATCAATCGCCCCGCAGTTTCAGGACGCCGCCGACCGCGCCCGCTTCCCGCTCCACAACAGTGGCTATCACGCGCAGGTCTACGCCGTCACCGTGCGTGTTCCAGAGCTTGCCGAAGTTCCAATCCTGCGCTTCGCCGTACATCGCTCCGGCAGCGCGTCGCCCGAAATCGCGGTGATGCACCACGGGGTTTTAACAGTCCCAAGTGTCGATCCGCTGGACCTGGTGACGCTTCGCAGCGCAGCGCCTTAAAGCCGGGAAGCCCCCCGCCCCAATCCTGGAGAGTTAGAGGAGAGGTATTTCCCTCCGTATTGCTCCCCAGGATTGGGGCGGGGGGCTTCCCCAAGTTAGGGCAGTTGGTCGGGTACACTGATACTATGGCCTATACAATCGCGGCATTCTACCGCTTCATGCCTCTCGCCGACCCTGCCGCCCTGCGCCTTGAGATGAAGGAAGAACTCGCGGCTTTAGGACTGTGCGGTACGCTGCTTCTCGCCCTCGAAGGCATCAACGGCACTTTGGCCGGGGAAGAAAGTGCGATTGATACGCTGCTGGACCTCTTAAGCCGCCGGTTCGGCCTGCCGCGCGAAGATGTCAAGCTGTCTTACGCCGACGAAAAGCCGTTTCCGCGCCTGAAAGTCCGCGTCAAGCAGGAGATCATCACGTTCCGCCAGGCCCATGCCGACCCGTCCGCGCGGGCCGGAAGTTACGTCGCGCCGGAAGACTGGAACGCGCTTTTAGCCGATCCCGATGTGCTGCTGCTCGACACCCGCAACCGCTACGAGACCCGGCTCGGCACGTTTCAAGACGCGCTCCTGCCCCAAACGGAGCATTTCAGCGAGTTTGCCGGTTACGCCCGCCGCCGGCTTGACCCGGCCTGCGACCGCAAGATCGCCCTGTTCTGCACCGGCGGCATTCGCTGCGAAAAAGCGTCGGCTTTTCTTTTGTCGGAAGGCTTCGCCGAAGTCTACCATCTCAAAGGCGGCATTCTTAAATACCTGGAAGCCGCCCCCGCCGCCCACAGCCGCTGGCAGGGCGAGTGCTACGTTTTCGACCACCGCATGGCCGTCGGCCAGGACCTCACGACAGGCTGCTACGCCATGTGCTTCTCCTGCGGCGAAGCGCTCAGCGAAGAAGACCGCGCCCACGTCCACTACGAAGAAGGCGTTTCCTGCTGTTTTTGCTTTGCCGAGACCACCGACGCCGACAAAGCTCGCTTCCGCACCCGCCATGCTCAGATGACGAAAGAGCAGCCACTCAAGAGCAGATGAAACTGGAATGATAATGAAAGTGGAATTCCTGCCGCTGGGAGACTGTGGGGTTCGGATGCAGTTCGGCAGCAAAATCAGCCCGGCAGTCAACGCCCGCATTCGCCGCTTCGGGGCGGCGCTGGACGCCGCGCCCATTGACGGCATGACCGAATGGGTCTGCGGCTATGCTGTCGTCACAGTTTATTACCGTCCCTGGATTATTTGCTGCGATGACCTCTGCACCGCGCTCCGGCGGCTCAGCGAGTTTGATGCGGTTTTATCCGAGGCAGCCTCGGTGGAGCGGGTGGTCGAGATCCCAGTCTGCTACGGCGGCGACTTCGGCCCGGATTTAGAAGAAGTCGCGGCGTGGCACCGGCTGACGGCGGAGCAGGTAATCCGGCGGCATTCCCGCCCGGTGTACCGGGTCTATTTTCTGGGCTTCCTGCCCGGTTTCGCCTATCTGGGCGACCTGCCGCGCTCGCTGGAAACCCCGCGCCGGTCCAGCCCACGCTCGAGCGTTCCTGCCGGTGCAGTCGGCATCGCCGGGAGCCAGACGGGCGTGTACCCGCTGGAGACGCCCGGCGGCTGGCAGATCATCGGGCGAACGCCGCTGCGGCTCTTTGATCCCCGCCGCGAGGCTTCGGCGCTGCTGTCGGCAGGGGATCGGGTCAAGTTTGTCCCGATGGACGCAGACCGATACCGCGAATTGGAGGAAAGAAATGCGCCGGGTTGACCTCAACGCTGATCTCGGCGAAAGCTTCGGCGTCTACACGCTCGGCGATGACGCTGCTCTGCTGCGCGTCGTCACGTCCGTGAGTGTTGCCTGCGGGTTCCACGCAGGCGACCCCAGCACCATGGCACAGGCGGTCCGCCTTGCCGCCGCGACGGGGGTCGCCCTCGGAGCGCATCCGGGCCTGCCGGACCTTGCCGGATTTGGGCGGCGGCGCCTGGACATTACCCCAGCGGAAGCTCGTGACCTTGTTACTTACCAGATTGGGGCGCTGGCGGGCTTTGCCGCGCGGGAAGGGCAGACGCTTCAGCATGTCAAGCCGCACGGCGCTTTGTATGCCCTGGCCGAAGAACACCCGGCGGTTGCCGCCGCGATTGCGCTGGCCGTGCAGGGGTATGACCGCAAGCTGATTTTGTTCGGGCTTTCCGGCGGCCGCTTAGTTGCGGCAGGCCAGGCGCTTGGCCTGCAAACCGCCTCAGAAGTGTTTGCCGACCGCTCCTATGCTGCGGACGGCTCGCTGGTCCCGCGCACTGCGCCGGACGCCGTGCTACATGACCCGGAGCTTGTCGCTGCCCGGATGGCGCACTGGGCGCGGACGGGAACACTGCTCGCCGCCGACGGCAGCACGGCGCTTACGCTGGCGGCGGACACGATCTGCCTGCACGGCGACTCGCCCGGAGCGTCGGCGCTGGCCGTGCGCGTCCGGTCTGTCCTGAAGTCTGAAGGGGTCAGGGTGCAGTCCGTGAGAGAATCGTGACGCTTTTCTCAGTTGAAATTATCTCGGTTGAAATTATCTCGGTTGAAGTTATCTCGGTTGAAATGGCCGGCTTGCTGACGACGGTTCAGGATTTGGGGCGCACCGGGCAGCGGCGCAGCGGCATGGCGGCGGCAGGCGCGATGGACCCGGCCGCGTGCGCCACCGCAAACCTGCTGGTCGGGAATGAGCGGGGCGCGGCGGCGCTGGAAATCACGCTTCTTGGGCCGAGGCTGCGCTTTCTAGTGCCGGCCCGGATTGCTTTGTGCGGCGGCGACTTGTCCGCGCACTTGGATGGGGAGCCGCTGCCCCTGTGGAAGACCGTGACCGTGCAGGCCGGTCAGCGCCTTTCGTTCGGCCGCCGCCGCTCCGGGGCACGGGTGTATCTTGCGGTCGCGGGCGGCTTCGACGTTCCCGTGGCGGCGGGCAGCCGTTCTACATTTCTGCGCGGAAAGCTCGGCGGCGTGGAAGGCCGTGCGCTGCGTCCCGGCGACATTCTCTCGGCCTTACCCGCATCCGGCTTACCCGCCAGCAGCGGGGAGCGCGGCCTGCCTCCACGGGATACTCCGGCTTATGATCTGCCGGCAGTCCTGCGTGTTCTGCCGGGACCGCATTTATCTTGCTTCACTGAGGCCGGGTATGCTGCGTTTTTTGAGAACACCTACACCCTGTCGCCGCAGTCGGACCGGCAGGGGTATCGCCTGAGCGGGCCTGCCGTCATGCGCCATTTCCTCGGCGACATTCTTTCCGAGCCGATGCCGGTGGGCGGGGTCCAGGTTCCGCCGGACGGCCAGCCGATCCTGCTGATGGCCGATGGCCAGCCGACCGGCGGCTACCCGCTCCTCGGCGTCGTCCTCTCGGCGGACGGTCCCCGCGCCGGGCAGCTTGCGCCGGGGGACAGCGTTCGATTTGTGCCGGCGAGTCTGGCGGAGGCGGCAGCCGCAGCAATTGATGCTGAACGCCGCCTGCGCCTGCTGGAGCTTGCGTGTCATTTCTAACGGCTTGCGCGTGAAGAATACCTGCCGCCTCTCCAAAGCACCTTACACGTTCCAGGCAATCCGCCCTAACACTTCCTTTAAAGTCAGCCAAAACAGCCCCAGGTTTGAACGAAAAAAGCGCCGACAATCCATAATTGGATCATCAGCGCTTTCGCAGCACTTCAAAATTATTCAGATCAAAATTATTCAGAAGTCTTGAATGTTGATGCCGAAGGCGAGACTCGAACTCGCACGCCCTTGCGAGCACTACGACCTGAACGTAGCGTGTATACCATTTCACCACTTCGGCGGCAGGCACACTCTCTGCTTGAGAGGGTGATATTGGCTATTATACCGCGTCAAAACTTGGTTTGTCAACCCGTTTTTCAATCCCCGCGCACTTGCGGTAGATCGTGTGGCCGAGAGACTCAAAACGGCCCGCCGTGCCGTGCAGCGACTCCGAGTGACCGAGAATGAGATAGCCGCCGGGGGAAAGATGCGCTTCAAGCCGCGCGAAAAGACGACTCTGCGTCGGCTTGTCAAAGTAGATCACGACATTGCGGCAGAAAATGATGTCAAAGCGCGTGCCGGGCCGCAGCGGCCAGTCGTGGAGCAAATTGATCTGCCGGAACGTAATTTGAGCGCGAAGGGCCGGCTTGATCTGGTACAGCGCCCCCGCTTCGCCGCACCCGGCGAGGAAGTGGCGGCGCAGGCAGGGTAGGGGAATCGGCGCGACCCGCTCGGCGGCATAGACGCCCTGCTCCGCGTGGACCAGGACATCGGTGTCAATGTCCGACGCAAGCTGCTGAATGTCCCATTGCTGAATATTTCCTTCGGGCCGGTCCAGTGCCTCGGCCAGTGTCAGCGCCAGCGTGTACGGCTCCTCACCCGTGGAGCAGCCGGCGTGCCAGACCCGCAGACGCGGCGTCCGGTGCCCCGCCCGCGCGGCAATTTCCGGCAGAATGCGCTCCGCGACAAACGAAAAATGGTGCGGCTCGCGAAAGAAATCCGTCTTGTTGGTCGTGATGCAGTTGATGAACGCCGTCATCTCGTCGTCGGGACGGCGTGGCCCGGTCAGCAGGGCGTAGTAGTCGCTGGCGGCGAGATGATGAAGCCGCAGGCGCTTTTGCAGGCGCGACTGCACCATCTGCCGCTTGCCGTCGCTGAGGGCGATTCCGGCGGTTTGATAGATCAAGTCCCGAAACCGGGCAAATTCAAGGTCGGTGAGCGTCACTTCCATAAATCTTTTGCGTTAAGTTTTTGCCGCAAGTCTTTTGCCGCAAGTTTGTTGTATCGCAGCGGACAATCTTCCCCGTGTGCTGCTGACACCATTATTGGGGCATTCGGTGAGTTCTTTAGGGCAAGCCCCCTAATTTTTCGGGGACGCCTGCCGACAATCGAATACGAGCAAGCGCTTTTTCACGCGCAGACAATCCCGCACGAGAAAGATTTTTGATCTCCGCAGAAAGACACTCAGATGCCGAAAACGATTATGATCACCGATGACGCGATGTTTATGCGCGTTACGCTCAAAAATATGCTGACCAACAATGGCTACCAGGTCATCGCTGAAGCCTGCAACGGCGAAGATGCAATCGCCAAATACGCTCAGTTCAAGCCGGATCTCGTCACGATGGACATTACCATGCCGATCATGGACGGCATTGAAGCCTGCCGCGCCATCAAGGCCGCCGATGCGGGCGCAAACGTCATCATGTGTACGGCGATGGGCCAGAAGAACATGGTCATTGAAGCGCTGCAAGCCGGCGCGAAAGACTTCATCGTGAAGCCCTTTAAGCCCGAACAGGTGCTGGATAAAATCAAAAAACTGATCGGAGAATAACTCGCGCCATGAAAGTTGAGTACATCAACCCGTTTCTTTCAGGTGCCTGCTCCGTACTAGAAATGGTGCTGGGCGAAACCCCGGTCAAGCAGGGCCTGTCGGCCCAGCCTACGTCGTTTACCAGCGAGCAGTGCAACGTCGTCTGCGGCGTGACGGGTCAAGCGCAGGGACAGGTCATCTACGGAATGTCTCTGTCTGTCGCCGACAAAATCGCGTCCCATATGATCGGCGAGCCGATCAAGACATTCGACGCCCTTGCAGCAAGCGCGATTGCCGAGCTTGGCAACATGATCAGCGGCAATGCGATGGGCAGCCTGGCCGAGGCGGGCTACATCTGCGACATCACGCCGCCGGCAATCATTCGCGGCACGAAAGTCGAGATCAGCACGCTCAACATCCCGGCAGTGGTGATCAAGCTCGGCACGTCCAAAGGCCCGCTGTCCATCACAATTGGCCTGCAAGGACACAAGTAGCAAGGACACAAGTAGCAAGGACACAAATAACACGATGAACTGGCTCCTTAACCTTAAAATGGCCCACAAGCTCGCTCTCGGCTTCGGAGTGTGCCTGCTGCTGACCGCCGTTCTCGGCACGGCGGCGCTTTCGCGCATGGCTCAGATGAATGCTCTCAGCGGAGCGATCCTCACGCAGTCGTCCCAGCAGGAAGCTCTCGACAGCGTTGTGGCGGCGGCGCGGCACTACCGCACGGTGGAATACCGGCTGGCCCTGCCGGACTCATCCGCTAAAACGTCCGCCGAGCTGCGGGCGGCGGAAGCGGATACGGCAAAGACTTTGCAAGATTTGCGGATGCTGCCCCGCGACCCGGACGGTGTGAGGCTCCTCGCGGCGCTGCGGGATCAGTGGCAGGACTATGCCGCCATGCAGAGGCCGCTGCTGGCGTCTGTCCGCAAAAAAGACACAGCCCAGTCGGCGGCCCTCTTGAACGGCTCGATGCGGGTGAAGTTCTTCCGCATGACCGGAACACTTGATACGCTTTCGGCCCGCCGCCGCGCCGCCGCCGCCGAAGCGATCCGGCAGGAATCTGCCGCCTGCGCGGCAGGCCGGTCGCTCGTTCTCAGCCTGCTGGCCCTGACCCTGCTGCTGGGAACTGCCGCCGCCGTGGTCATCACCCGCTACGTCACCGGCACGCTGGCCCTGCTGTCCGGGCGCCTGGAGCATCTGAACATCGTCTGCGTCGCCAGTCTCACTCACGCCGCCGAGGCAATGAAGCAGGGCGACCTTTCGGCGGAAATCGTGACGGGGACACAGCCGCTGGCGCTCCGCTCGACGGATGAGTTCGGGCAGGCGGCGCGGACATTCAACGCGATTCTCGCAGCGATGCAGACGACCATTGGGTCATTCCGGGCATCCCAGGCCGGTTTGAGCCGGCTGGTCGGCGAGATCCAGGTCTCCGCCGTGCAGGTCAGCGGGACCGCAGGCACGCTGTCGTCGGCTTCGCAGCAGATCGGGGCGGCGGCGGAAGAAATCAGTGCGTCCATGCAGGAAGTCGCCGAAGCGTCCGAACAGTCCGCCGCTGGGGCCAATGAAGTGGCGCAGGGAACAGTCCGTCAGGCTGCATCCATCGGCGAAGGCGCCGAGCGTGTCCTGCGGCTCGCCCAGGCGGTGCATGGGGTCGCCCGTGATGCCGAAACGGCGGAAGCGGCGACGGAAGACGCGACGCGCGTGGCCCAGGCGGGCGCGGACACGGTACGCGAAACGGTCGCCGGAATGCAGCTGGTCCGGGCGACCATTGCCGGCTCAGCCCAGGTTATTCAGGCCCTCGGTGCCTCGTCGCAGCAGATCGGCACGATTGTCGAGACGATTGAAGAGATTGCCGGCCAGACCAATCTGCTGGCCCTGAACGCCGCGATTGAAGCGGCGCGGGCGGGCGAAGCCGGGCGCGGGTTTGCCGTGGTCGCCGAGGAAGTCCGCAAGCTGGCCGAGCGCTCCCGGCTGGCGGCGGAAGAAATCGGGGGCCTTATTGAGGCGGTCCAGTCTCAGACCGGGCAGGCCGTGGCCGTGATGGACAGCGGGGCCCGCGAAGTTGAAGCCAAAACCGAGCTTGCCGAGCGGGCCGGGGAAGCGCTGACCCAAATTCAAGGTGTTGTGGCATCGGTCGCCCGGCGCGTCCACAACATCTGCACGGCGGCGGAAGAAATGGCGGCGTCGGCGGATGAAGTCTCCCGCGCGATGGCGTCTGCGGCGGCGGTGGTAGATGAAACCAGTGCGGCGGCGGAAGAAATGTCGGCCTCGGCGGAAGAAGTCTCGGCGTCAGTCCGCAGCGTCGCCGGAACAACCGCCCAGCAGGGCGTGGCGGTCGAGAATTTAGTCGCGTCGTCCCTGGAGCTGTCCGGCGTGTCGCAGACCCTGGCCGGCCTCGTCGCCCGCTTCCAGACGGTGCCGGAGAGTTCACTTGGCGAGCCGGAGCAGTCCGTTCCGGTGCTGCGGAAAGCCGCTTAGGCTCCCGTCTTTCAGGAAAGAACAGCAAATCCATGACAGCAGCAGCAGAAAAATTAAAAGAAACAGAGCGGGGCGGGGCGAACCGGCAAGTCGTCGTCCTGCACCTGGGGGACGAACTGTACGGAGTGGACATCGCGTCCATCCACACGGTCTTGACGCCGCAGCCAATCACGCCGGTCCCCAGCGTCGCGCCCTGCATCCTCGGCGTGATGAACCTGCGCGGGCGGGTCGTGCCGGTGCTGGATCTGCGGACGCGGTTCGGAATGCCCCCGCTCGACGAAGCCTGCCGCAAGTCGGCGCGGACAGTGATTGTGGAAGCCGACGGCCCGGCGTCGGGCGGAACATCGTCCACACCGGCGGCGGGCCTGGTGGTGGACTCGGTTTCCGAGGTGCTGTGGCTCACGCCGGACAGCATCGAGCCGCCGTCAGCCCTGCTGTCCGACGCCGAGGGGCGGTCCCTGACCGGCATTGCGCGGGTCCCCGGCGACCGCCTGCTGCTGCTGCTGGACATTCCGCAGGTGCTGGCCCACACCGGGGAATAGTCAGCGGGAAATAGTCAGCGGGGAATGATCCGCGCGGACGCAGCCGTTGTCCTAGAAATCGTTTTAGAAAGCGAGCTTTTATGCCGCCTGCGACCATTCGGGTTCTCATTGTGGACGACTCGGCGTTCATGCGGAAGATGCTGTCGGAGATCGTCGCTCGCGACCCGGCCCTGTGCGTCGCCGGCACGGCGCGGGACGGGGCCGACGCGCTCCAAAAGCTCGATGCGCTGCGGCCCGACGTGGTCACGCTGGATGTCGAAATGCCGGTGATGAACGGCTACGATGCGCTGGCCGAGATTATGCGCCGCTGCCCGACCCCGGTTTTAATGCTGTCTTCGCTGACGCAGGCCGGGACCGATGCGACCGTGCGCTGTTTAGAGATGGGCGCGGTGGATGTCGTCGGCAAGCCGTCGGGCGCGGTTTCGCTTGACATCGGCAAAATCGCGCCGGATCTGACCGGGAAGATTAAGGCTGCCGCCGGGGTGCGCTTCGCGCCGCCTTTCGCAGCTCGCCCTGCCCCTGCTCAAGCTGTGCCGGTCCCAAAATCCCCGCCTGCGAAGCCGCAAGTCCCAGGAAAGCCGCAAGTCCCAGCGGTGCTGGTCATTGCCGCGTCTACCGGCGGGCCGCGTGCGCTTCAGACACTTATCCCGGCCCTGCCGCCGGGTCTCGGCGTTCCAATTGTCGTGGTTCAGCACATGCCGCCCGGCTTCACAGCGTCGCTCGCCCGCCGCCTCAGCCAGACTTCGCCGTTTCCGGCCTGCGAAGCTATGGGCGGCGACACGCTGCGGCCGGGGCAAATCTTGGTTGCGCCCGGCGGCTCCCATTTAGAGTTTGCGGCGAGCGGCGCGGCCCGTCTGACCTCGGACCCGCTCCTGCACGGGGTCCGGCCTGCCGCCGATGTGACCCTTGCGTCGCTGTCTGCCCTGCACGGCCCGCGCGTCCTGGCGGTTCTGCTGACGGGGATGGGCCGGGACGGCGCACGCGGCCTAAAGCTTGTTTTTGACAAAGGCGGGCAGACACTGGCGGAGGACGAGTCTACCTGCGTCGTCTATGGAATGCCCCGCGCCGCCGCCGAGATGGGCGCGGTGCAGCGCCTGCTGCCCCTGCCGGAACTGGCCGGGGCGATTGCGCGGATTTGCCGGGCTGATTAGCGCCTAGCGTTTTTGCCGGGCGATTGAAGTCGCCCGCACCTGTGACGAATACCGTACACGCGAGAACCACACAACACAATGAACACATCCGACATGGCGGAATTTTTAGACGTTTTTCTGGACGAAGGCCGCGAGCAGCTTGAGCTGCTGGAAGCCAGCATCTTAGCCATGGAGCGCGGCGACCATTCGCAGGAGATCTTGCAAGTCATCTTTCGGGCCGCCCACACCCTCAAAGGCTCCAGCCGGGCGATGGGGTTTCTGGCGGTCGGTGACCTTACCCATGAGATGGAAAACGTGCTGGACGACCTGCGGCACGGCACGCTGTCCGTGAACACGCCGATCATCAATGCCCTGCTGGACTGTTTGGACGCGCTGGGGGCATTAATAGACGCGGTCGCTGAGACCGGCAGGGACGCGGGCGTCTCCGGCAAAGACATTCCGGCTCTGGTCGCCCATCTCGCCGCCCTGCGCTCCGGGGAGGCTGCCGAAAGCGCCGCTGCCGAGACCGGCGGCGACGCGCCGGGAGCGCTGGCGCTGACCGAGTTTGAGGGAACGAGCGTGTCCGACGCCCGCGCCGCCGGCCTGGAACTGCGCTGCGTACAGGTGACCCTGAGCGAAGACTGCCTGATGAAGTCCGTGCGCGTTTACATGGTGCTGGCGGCTTTGGAGCCGCTCGGCGCCGTGCTGGCCTCCCGGCCCGGTGAGGACGCGTTGGACGCGGAAGAGTTCGGGCAGTCGTTCACGCTGCTCCTAGCGACTGACCGCCCCGCCGCCGATGTTGAAGCGGCCCTCGCCGCCATTTCCGAGCTGGACGCAGTTTCGGTTACGATTTGGAAGGCGCCCGCGTCCAAAGCCGAAGCGCCGATAACTGAAGCGCCGATAACCCAAGCGCCCGCGCCGGAAGTCCCGCCGAGCGCGGTGCCGGACATAAGCATCAGCACAGTGCCGGCGAAAGTCCCACAGTCGCAGACGATCCGTGTGGAAGTCTCCCGCTTGGACAGCCTGCTCAATCTTGTCGGCGAGCTGGTCATTGACCGCTCCCAGATCATGCAGCACGGGCAGGCGCTGCGGACCCGTTACCCGAAAGACGACGCCGTGAGCCGGCTTCTGGAAACGGCGCACCGCCTCGCCCGCACCGCCGGCGAATTGCAGGACCAGATCATGAAAGCGCGGATGCTGCCAGTGGACGGCGTTTTCCAGCGGATGCCGCGCATGGTGCGGGATTTGGCCCAAAAAACCGGCAAAGAAGTTGACTTCCGGCTGTCAGGCGGGGCCACCGAGCTGGACCGCTCGGTCTTGGAGTCGCTCGGCGACCCGCTGATCCACCTCCTGCGGAACTCCGTGGACCATGGGGTCGAGCCGCCGGACGCGCGGATCGCCGCCGGCAAGCCCGCGCAGGGGATTGTCACGCTGTCGGCCCGGCATGAAGAAAATCAAATTGTGATTGAGATCACCGACGACGGCGGCGGCATGGACCCGGCCAAAATTAAAGCCGCTTCTGTCCGCAAGGGCCTGATCTCGGAAGCGGACGCCGACCGGCTGACGGGCAAAGACGCCCTGGGGCTGATCTTCGCGTCGGGATTTTCCACAGCCCAAACGCTTTCCGACATTTCCGGGCGCGGGGTCGGCATGGACATTGTGAAGTCTAACCTGGAAAAGATGGGCGGCCGAGTGCTGGTGGACAGCACCGTCGGCGCAGGCAGCAAGTTCACGATCCATCTGCCGCTGACGCTTGCGATTATCCGGGCGCTGCTGGTGACGGTGGAGGGCGGAACCTATGTGTTCCCGCTCGGCTCGGTAGTCGAGATACTGCGGCTCGGCACCCGCCCCGGCGATCTGGCCCCGCGCGTGGTCGGCGGCCAAGCGGCGGTGGCGCTGCGGGACCGAACCGTTCCGCTCCTGAGTTTGTCGCATCTCCTGCGCGGCAGCGGGACGTCGGCTCCCGGCAGCATCCCGCCCGATGCGTATGTGGTCGTGGTCGGTCTCGGCGAAACACAGGTCGGTCTGTGCGTGGACGGCCTCATCGGCGAGCAGGAAGTCGTCATCAAGTCGCTTGGCACACTGCTGGAAGAAACGCCGGGCTTGTCCGGCGCCACCATTCTCGGCGACGGGCGCGTGGCGCTCATTGTAGACACGGCCAAAGCGGTCCGCAGCCTCAAAGCCGCCGTGTGACCAAAGCCGCCGTGTGACCAAAGCCGCCGTGTGACCAAAGCCGCCGTGTGAC
>CAXSFV010000057.1:0-14908 GCA_964236795.1 uncultured Armatimonadales bacterium
CGGCGGGCAGGTCAATTTTGTTGATGACCGGCACGATTTCAAGCTCGGAGTTCAGCGCCAGGTTGACATTCGCGAGCGTCTGCGCTTCCACGCCCTGCGCGGCGTCCACGACCAGAACCGCCCCTTCGCAGGCGGCCAGCGATCGGGACACTTCATAGGTGAAGTCAACGTGTCCCGGCGTATCAATAAGGTTCAGCTCGTAAGTCTGGCCGTCGTGGGCTTTGTAGTTCAGCCGCACCGCCGCCATTTTGATCGTGATGCCGCGCTCCCGCTCAATGTCTAAAGAGTCCAGAAGCTGCTCCTGCATGTGCCGCCGCTGGACTGTCCCGGTGAACTCCAAAAGCCGGTCGGCGAGCGTGGACTTGCCGTGGTCAATGTGGGCGATGATGCAAAAGTTGCGAATATATTTCTGATGATCTCTTGAATTCTCTGACATGAAGTCATTATACCAGAGTGCGGGACAAGGCTGCTTGACGGCGGCGGAAAGCTTAATCTTTCCTTAATAAAGTTTTATATAAAAATCTGTGCGTCTCGTGGTACAATACCGATGACACGCAAAATCACCGGGAATTGCTGAAAAAGAACTGCTGAAAAAGACGCGGAGGAATGTGACGATGACCGAACTCTTAGAGCGGCCCGCCCGCCAAACCGAAGAAAACCCAACTGAAGTTCCGACTGAAGCTCTGCACGAATGCGCGAGCTGCCGCCACAAGAACCGGGTGTACCTGAGCGCCCCCACCGGGACGCAGACCGCCGCCGTCTGGCGCTGCGGCCTGCTGTCCCAGAAGACCCGGCGCGAAGTGGTCGTCCAGCCGCACGAAAACTGCTTTGAGCATCGCAGCCTGTCCGACTATTGGGAGCAGACCGATCTGCCGCTGGTCCGCTGAACAACGACTGCCGACGAAAAAAGCCCCGGACGCAAAACGTCCGGGGCTTTTTTGCTAAACTGCCAGGGGACTGTTGATCTCGATCAAGTGGCCGTCCGGGTCTCGGAAGTGGGCAGTGCGAATGCCCCACAAGGGCCGATCTGTCGGTGCTGTGATCAACGCCACGCCCTTCGCCCGCAGAGCGTCCGCCGCTTCGTCCACGTTCGACGTCGCCAGCACCAGCACGGTGGCGTCCTGAGTCTCAGTTGAGGCATTGCCCCTGCCGACGGCTTCGGCCATGAGTGACCGGGCAAACAGTGCGAGACCCTGGCCGCCGGTCTCGAAATCGGCGTATACGTCGTCTTCCGTCCCGAACGTCGCAGGGAAGCCAAGCGTGTCCCGGTAAAAGCGAAAACATGCAGGAAAGTCATCCACAAGCAGGCGGATGTGCGGCGACTGGAACATGACGGTGTTTCTCCTTTAGCTGAAGCAAACAAATGTTTGTTGAGCTATTTTAGCACGAAGCAGGGGAGCCGTCAAGAGCAAGGCCGCAGGCGACGCAGTAGGTGTCGCCGCGCTGCACCTGCGTTTCGCAGTGTGGGCAGAGGCGGACGTGCTTCGGCAGTGCACACGCCCCGCAGTGGGGGCAAAACAGCGCAGCGCGGGAGACCGGCCGGCATTCCCCGCAGCCCCGGCAGCGGGCCTTTGCCGTGCGCCAATAAATCCGTACCGCAATGGGATCGCCCGGCAGGCCGACAATCGCCCCGAGCAACAGCGCATACGCGCCGTCTTGGGTCCAGCCTAGACCGACGCCGAGCAGATCCGGGTTCGGCGTGTTTAAGTCTGCAACTTCAATGTCGGGGATATGGAACTGGTCCAGCAGCCGGTTGACCGACGCCGACAATTCAAGCTGCGACCCCGCAAGCTGGAACTTTACCCGCTCCGGCACCCGGCGCTGCCCCTCAGCGCCCCAGTCAGGCACAAAATCGGCGACCGGCGCATCCCCGGAAACACCAGCGCGGCAACTGCTAAACATAGCCCGCCCCACACAAAGACAATCCCCGGCAGATTGATCTCCATGTTGTGGAACACCCGAAACGCCGCCCACGGCGAAAGCGTCCCCGCGAGAATGCCCGCCGCTCCGCCCAGCATCAGCAGCGATGCCAAGCCGTTCCGAAGACGTGATAAAATAGGAGGCAGGGTAAGGATCATTGGAGCAGATGGATGTTTACGCTGGGGGCATTGCGTTTGGCCTGGTTTGGGAGACCTCGGTCAAACGTCAGCAGGCGAGTCGTGTACGTCAGCGAAAGTTCCTCTGCCAACGCGATGTAGAGAGCGTCGGCGGAGCGGCTGCATCCGTAGCTCACACGAATCTGGTCTGCCCGCAGAATTAGTGACGCTTCGCCGTTCGGCGGCGGCAAAACAGTTTCCATGAAGACGCGAAAGTCTGCAACGGCTTGGCTGTATTCAGCAGGCCCCAATGTGCCGTTTTGTTCTTTGCTGCACAGGGCAAACAAGGTCTCCGAGACGATGACGCCCGGTGCGAACAAAAGGTAGCCGCTGCTTGTATAATAGGTGAGTGCAGCCCTTGCTTGCGGCTCATTTGCTGTCTCTTTGGCTGCCAGAGCGATTGCCGTGTTTGCGTCTACGACAATCGCACCTGGTTTATTCGCCGAGAGATTCCCGGCCATACATCCCTCCGTCTCTCGCCTGTCGTATCAGCGCCTGCGTGCCTTCTCCAGAAGTATAGGGTCTTCCTTTCTGCCGCTCCTCAAGCTCATGCAGCATCCGAAGCGCCGGTTCATTCGGTGACCCCAGATTGGGAGGTCCAATGTTCGGCGGCTCGTTTCCTTCCAATGCTTCTTCCTCGACAACAACTTTCAGCCGCTTGCCGGTGAACTCGTCGGCATGGGCGGCGATTTCTTCCCACGTTCCTTCCAAAACGAGACGTGCCATTTGTGGTTTCTCCTAACGCTATGATACCTTACTCTTGCCAACGGCGGCTGATATAGTCCGCGTAGTTCTGATATAGCTCTCGGTGGGTGAGATAATCTGCGTAGCCGCGAAAGTGAAAGTCCCATTCACGAATTTCCGTTTCGTATTGCTCGGCCAAGCCGCGCCGCCGCACGACTTCACGAAAAAGTGCCAAGTCATCCAGCCATTCTTGGCACTCCGCTACTGTTGAGCCGGTGTTTCCGTTCAGAACACCCGCCGGTACTTCATGGACGGCATACTCAAATTGATCCGACAGTTTTCTGATAAGTAAATCTTGCGTGTGAATGTTGGCCGGGTCTTGCCGGAACGCTTCCATGGGTAAAGCGGTTGGAGAGCGCGAGTCAGTAAGATCGATCAGCTTCTGAGATGAGGGCATATTCCAGAAGTACAGGGAGAAGTAGGCCAGCCAGCGCCCGGCATTTTCTTCCCGCTTCTCATAGGCTGAAACAAGATATGGACCGACGATGCTGGCAAAAAGCGGCCCCCTAAGCGGCAATCTCACCCCGGCATCCGCCATTTGGCGGCAAAAGTTTTCGGCGAAATTATGCCGCCGTTCTTCGGAGCTGCCTTGAAGCGCTTGAACGAACTTGGCCAACGTCGTTAGGACACGCTTTCGATAGCCGGACGATTCGGCCAAAAGATATTCGTGCCAAAGCTGGGCTTGGTCTGTGTCAAGCGTGTCTGCCACGTCGTTCATAGCTTACTCTTCGGCTAATGCCCGGCGCAGGAAGCCGCCCGCGTGAGACAAACGGACTTGGGCGTCGGGGGCGGAAAGGCCGAGCTGGAGCATGAGAATGGCGAGCTTGGCGGAGCCGCCGGACTGCACTAAGGCTGCTTCGGCGCGTTCGGGCGCCGCGCGTGTCACCTGCCGGATAATGCGGAGAGCGCGGGCGTGGAGCTTTTTGTTGGTATCCTGGACATCTACCATGAGGTTGCCGTAGGTCTTGCCGATCTCGATCATCGCGCCGGTGGAGATCATGTTCAGGACCATCTTTTGGGCCGTGCCGCTTTTAAGGCGCGTGGACCCTGCCAGCACTTCGGGGCCGACGACCGGGGCGATGGTGAGGGAGGCGACGGCTTCGAGTTCAGACGGACGGTTGTTGGTCAGGGCAATCGTCGCCGCGCCGCGCCTCACGGCCTGGCGCAGTGCGCCCAGCACAAACGGGGCCTGGCCCGACGCGCTGATGCCGACGACCGTATCGCGCTCGTTCACGTCCGCGTCAATGATCGCCGCCGCGCCGAGGTCGGGATCGTCTTCCGCGCCTTCGACCGCCTGAAACATGGCGCTGGGGCCGCCCGCGATAATCCCGATGACTAGGCCGGGCGGGACGCCGAAGGTCGGCGGGCATTCGGCGGCGTCGAGAACGCCGAGCCGCCCGCTGGTTCCCGCACCGAGGTAAATCAAGCGACCGCCGGCCCGGAATGACGCGGCGGCTTTCTGGACCGCGCGGGTGATGTGGGGGATTTCGAGCGCGACGGCAGCGGCGACCCCCGCGTCTTCGGTGTTCATCAGCCGCAGGCGGGTTTCGGTGTCGAGCGCGTCAATGCCGGAAAGTTCGGGGTTGATGGCTTCAGTCGTGAGGGTCTCAGTCGCGATGGGGAACCGCCCTTTCGGTGGAATGTGTTATACTGACAGTGTATCCCTGATATTTTTGGAATGGAGCGTGAGTGTCTTATGCCGACCTATGGCTACGAATGTTTATCCTGCGACAACCAGTTTGAGACCTTCCAAAGCATCAAAGACGATGCTCTGACAACCTGCGGCGAGTGCGGCGGGACGCTTCGCAAGCGGATTTACCCCGTCGGCATCTCGTTCAAAGGCTCCGGCTTTTATGTAAACGACTACGCTGCAAAGCCCAGCGGCGGCGACTCCGGTTCATCCGAGCTGGCCAAGGCCGAAGCGAAAGCCGAAACGTCTGGAGCGAAGTCTGAGCCGAAGGCGGACAGCACACCCGAAGCAAAACCGGAACCGAAGGCCGAAGCGAAGCCTGCCGCCCCGGCGGCTGCACCGACAACAGTCGCATAAACAGCACCAGAGAGCGCGGCAGGAAATTGCCGCGCTCCTTCTGCTTGCGGCGCTTAATCTTCGGGCCGCTCACCGGCTGGAATGCCCCGGTCACCCGAACGGTCCGGCGGGTCTAGGGTCATGTCCTGGGTGACGCGCACCTGGCAGGACAGGCGGTACTGGCCCAGCAGGCCGTCCTCTTCCAGCGTTGCCCGCTCGGCGGGGTTTATTTCGGACGGTTCGCCGCTCAAAAAATGAACCTTGCAGGTTGTGCAGCGGGCAATCCCGCCGCAGCGGTGCAGGATGTCATACCCCGAATCTTCAATCGCAAGAACCAGCTTTTTCCCGTTCTCGACCTCAAAGGCGTCCCGTCCGTCAATCGCAACTGTCGGCATAGTTTTCTCCTAGAAACCTACCCCGGCTCGTTCCTCGCCGACCCTCCCGAAGCGGGAAGGTGAAGAGGAAAGAACCGCGGCAGCACAAACTCTTTGTCCTCCCCTTTGGGGAGGACCCCTGCGAAGCAAGGAGGTGGGTCAGCGGTTCCACCAGCTTCGGCCTGAATCGGTCAGCATTTTGTCGGCCTCGTCGGGACCCCAGCTTCCGGCGGCGTAGTTCGGCAGGGCGGGAGGCTGATGGTCGGCCCAGTTCTTGAGAACGGGCGTAATCAAGCCCCATTCGGCCTCTACTTCGTCGTCGCGGGTGAACAGCGACGGGTCGCCGAGAAGGGCATCCATGATCAGGCGCTCATACGCATCGTGAATGCGCTGGCCGAAAGACGTGCCGTAGGTGAAGTTCATGTCTACGGGCTGAACGACCGTCTTCTGGCCGGGGGGCTTGGCGCCGAGGCGCATGGAGATGCCTTCGTTCGGCTGGACCCGGATGGTGATGACGTTCGGCTCTTCCGGCTTCTTGTCGGCGGTCGCAACCAGCACGGTCGGCAGCGCTTTAAACGTGATGTTCACTTCCGTGACCCGCTCCGGCAGGCGCTTCCCGGCCCGGACATAGAACGGGACGCCCGCCCAGCGCCAGTTCTGGATTTCTAGCTTCAGCGCGACAAACGAGTCCGTTACCGAGTCCTTCGGCACATTCGGCTCATCTCGGTACGCCGGGAGTTCTTTGCCGCCGATCTCGCCCGCGCCGTACTGGCCGCGCACGACGCACTCCTCGCAGTCATTCGCCATGATCGGCTTGATGGCCCGCAGGACTTTGGCCTTCTCGTCGCGAATGTCGCTCGCCGAGAGCGTGTTCGGCGGCTCCATGGCGATCAGCGCCAGCATTTGCAGGGCGTGGCTTTGGACCATGTCCCGCAGCTCGCCGGCATGGTCGAAGTAGCCCGCCCGCTGCTCGACGCCGACGGTTTCGGCGACCGTGACCTGCACATTATCAATGTACTTGGAGTTCCAAAGCGGCTCAAACAGAAGATTGGCAAACCGAAAGACAAAAATGTTCTGGACCGTCTCCTTGCCCAAATAATGATCAATCCGGTAAATCTGGTCTTCGCCGAAGACCTGCTTCAGCTCGGCGTTCAGCGCGTTGGCACTGTCCAAATCCGAGCCGAACGGCTTTTCCACGATGATTCGTGTAAAGCCCGTGCTGTCTTTGTCGTCGCCCGCTTTCACCAGGCCCGCTTTGCCGAGCTGCTGGATGACGGTGGTATAGGTGGTCGGCGGGGTCGCGAGGTAATACAGGCGGTTGCCGAGTGTCCCTTCGGACTGATCGAACTTATCAAGACGCTCTTTCAGCCAGCTAAAGCCTGCCGCATTATCAAAGTCCGACCGGTGGAAAACAATCCGCCGGGCAAACTTGTGCCAGGCAGGCTGAAAATCTTTCCACAAATCCGGCGCAAACTCTTGGAGCGACGCTTGCAGCTCGTCGCGGAACGAGTGGTCGGAAAAGTCGCGCCGGGCGAACCCGATGATCTTAAAGTGGTCCGGCAGCAGGTTCTGCGTTTCCAGTGAGAACAGCGCCGGGATAAGCTTGCGGTGGGTCAGGTCGCCGGTCGCGCCGAAGATGACAAGACAGCAGGGCGGGATCGGTCTTTCAATCAGCGTCGCGTCGGGCGCGGCGTCCTCTGCCAGTTTTGTTTCTGCCGGTGTTGTCTCTGCCGGTGTTGTCTCTGCCGGTGTTGTCTCTGCCGGTGTTGTCTCTGCCGGTGTTGCTGTTTCCGGCGGTGCTTGCGTGGTGGTCATAAAAACTCCGTTTATTCCAAAGATTGAATATAGGCGACAAGTGTTTGAAGTTGAGCAGCAGAAAGCTGATCTTTGTAAGCGGGCATCTGCCCTGGATAGCCGTTTGCGATGTTCTTTGTAATCTTGGCGTCCGGGTCGCCCAGATGATGCAGCGACGGCCCTAGATTGCCTTGTGCGTTTGCCCCGTGGCAGCCGACGCAGGCGAGGGAACTGTAAAGTGTCCGGCCCGATGCGACAAGCTGCGTAGATGCAATTTTTGTATTTGAAGCCGCCGATGCCGTGGCTTCATTCGGCTTTTGTTTGAGCGCGACCCCATGAGTCGCAACCGCCGACACTCCGTAGGCCGCGCCGACCACAGCGAGGCCGGCTGCCAGCCCGGCCACTAATCCTTTAAGTTCTCGTGCCAATAAAGGCGTTCTTTCTAAAAGGGACCCAAGAAAGCGTGGGACTGAAGCCCCACGCGGTTACTATGTCTGCGGCATTACTCCGTATGTGGCGCTTCGCCCCATAGCATAGGACTTTAGTCCTACGCACTCTTCCCTCTTTGCTAGCTTCCCATGAGTTCCCCGCCGAAGTAGCCCGCCGTGCCCATTAAGATAGCCGTGAGCGCGGCGCAGGCGAGATACAACCCAAACGCGGGACGGGCGGCGTCGTTCCGAACGACCAGCCGCCAGACGGCAAGGCCAATCATCAGGCCAAAGGCGGGCCAGACGAAGTCATGGTGCTTCAGCAGCAGCCCGCCGCCGAAGAACTGCCAGGCCGAGATTGCAAGACCCGACAGAGTAGCCACGAACGTCGCCGCTGCTCCCAAAAGAAGCGAATAAAAGCCGGCGGCGCGCAGGTCGCGCTTGCCCGGCTCTTTGTTCCAGACAAACGCGGCAAAGTCGAACAAGAACGACGCGATCATCAGGGCAATCGGGAAGTGCGTGCTGCCGCCGTGCAGGTTCGCCCAAAGCTTTTCCAAGAAAACGCTTTATCCCTTTGCCGGCTCGGCAGCCGCCGCGGGGTCAACGGCCGTGGAAGCATCAATCGCATCAATCGTTTCGGCCGCTTCGGCAGCGGAAGCACCCGGCTGAATTTGGTCCGCCGTGCTTTCGGAAGTGCCGCTGTAAACCGCGCCGTCACCCGAACCTGTGGCGTCATGCACGGTCCCTTCGGCAGACATCACTGCATGGCCGCCGAACTCATTTCGCAAAGAGGCAATGACTTTCGCTGCAAAGTTTTCCGGCTGACGCGAATGGAACCGCTCAAACAGCGAGGCCGTGATGACCGGTGCGGGGACGTTGTGGTCAATCGCTTCTTGAATCGTCCAGCGGCCTTCGCCGGAGTCTTCCACATAGCCGCGCACTCTTTGCAGGTTGTCGTCGCTCTGGAACGCCAGCACCAGCAGGTCCAGCAGCCAGGAGCGGACCACGCTGCCGTAGCGCCAAGCCGACGCGATCCCGGTCAAGTCCAGCTTATACTCCGAGGCGTGCAGGATGTCAAAGCCTTCGCCGTAAGATTGCAGCATCCCGTACTCAATGCCGTTATGCACCATCTTGACGTAGTGGCCGGACCCCGACGCCCCCGTGTAAATGTACCCGTCCTTCGGAGCGAGCGTCTTGAAGACCGGCTCGCAGAAGTGCGCCGCGTCCGGGTTGCCGCCGACCATAAGGCAGTAGCCCTCCTTCAGGCCCCAAACCCCGCCGCTCGTGCCGCAGTCTAAATAGTGGATGCCCGACTCTTCCAGCTCTTTGCCCCGGTGGACCGTGTCCTTGAAGTATGAGTTGCCGCCGTCAATGATGATGTCGCCTTCATTCAGTACCTCTTTCAGCTTGGCAATGGTTTCATCCACCGGCTTGCCCTGCGGCACCATGATCCAAACGACCTTCTGCGCCTGCTGCTGGTGTTTGACTGCTTCGGCGAGGTCCGTCACGCCTTTGCCGCCGCGCTTGTTCACTTCCGGCACTTTCGCCGGGTCCGTGTCAAAGCCGTACACCGTATGTCCGTCCCCTGCCAGCCGCTCCAGCATATTCATGCCCATGCGTCCCAGTCCGACAATTGCGATCTCCATGCAAACGCTCCCTTTGGGTAAATCCCGTTTCGTCATGATATGTCTGTGCTTACTATTCCCCAGGCTTGTTCGTGTCTAACCCGCCGATTTCCTCCCAAGTTCCATTTCATGCTGGGAATACGCACAAAAAAGCCCGAAAGCGATTGAACGCCTCCGGGCTTCCTCCTCATTTTAATGCCATGTCTTCCGCAGACACGCTTTTCCTGCCGTCCGCGCCGTTTTGCGGAAGTGCCGCGCTTTTTTTAGTGCGTCTTCCGTCCACTGCGCCGCCAGCCGCCCTGCCGCATCTGTGTTCCACTGCATTGTGACCATGATCTGCCTCCCCCGCACTGATGAACGATAAACACAGTATGGACACCGCCAGCGCGGGCGGCTGAGATGCACCGCACAGCCGCCGTGTGCACTTTGTCACATTACTTTCCCAGCCTCGAAAGGGCAATCGTAATCTGCTCGCCTTCCTCAGAGGAAGTCACTGTAATGATCGCCTCGTATTCAACTTTGTCGTGCAGAATTGGGATCAAGCCTTCCTGCGGCGCTTCCGACCGGGCGATCTCCATGTCCCCAGCGGCTTTGAAGCGCAGTGCGAGGGCGTCTTGCAGAGGCTTCGGCAGCGCCATCACTGTCTCAAGCGCGTCACCGATTTTAAACTGAACCCTGACCTGCTCGGTCTCCGGCAGCAGGCGGAGTTCGGAGGCTTTGACCTCGATGGCCCAAAGCAGAAGCGAACCCATCAGCCCGCTCATTAGATGATATACCGGATGCGGCAGATCATACGACGCCGGGGGAGTGTTGTCGGTCTCGGCGGCGAGCGCTGCCAGCGCCACGGCAATGTCTTTGTTGACACGCGCCGCAAATGCCTCGTCGCGCGGCGGGTACGACGCCGAGAAGTTTTCGTGGATCATTGGTTCCCTGCTTTCTTGAAGTATGCTTCTTAACTGACTGCGGCCCTGATGCAGACGGCTTTTCACGGTCGTGACCGGGAGGCCGAGGAACGCAGCGATGTCCTGCTGCGAATGCTGTGCCAGATAAAAGAGCGTAATTGCCTCCCGCTGGGCTTGCGGCAGAGACCGGATGGCTCGGCGAACCGCCTCCTGAGACTCCTGCTCCTCAATCCTATCCTCCAGACCCGGCACAGGCGACAAGAGAAATTCCGCCGCCGCCATCTGCAGGGTCGCCACTTGACGCCTGCGGGTCTGACGATCACAATGCTTGAAAACGATTTTTCGCAGCCACTCCGGAAATGCCTCCGGGGAGCGCAGGGAAGACAGCGAAAAATAGGCTTCCACAAACGCTTCCTGGGCGGCATCCTGCGCCGCCGGGAAATCACCCAGCACCGACGCGGCGTAACCGACCGCCATGTCCTGAAACTGCTTGACAATTCCGTTAAACGCCGCTAAATCGCCTGCCTGTGCTTGCGTTACCTGCCGAATTATTTCTTTATTGTTCATGCAAGAGCGGTCTCTATCTATAAGACCCAGCTTTGTGGTGAGAGGTTGATTGGAGTGAAATGTTGAACAAAAAAGCCCCTGCCTCTCGACAAGAGGCAGGGGCTTTCGGCAGAGTTCCTAAACCGCCGCGATCAGCTCCGGGTCATCCGAGACCGGCACGTTGACCCGACGGGAGACAGGGTAGGCTTCCATGTCGGCGGCAGGGCAGGGGACTAGGAGGGAGAGCAGATCGCGCGTGTCGGTGACAGCCGTATCGAGCCAGAACTGCTCGTCTTCCGGGCGCAGGATGACCGGCATTCGGTTGTGGATAGGAGCGGCAACGGCGTTGGGCGTCGTCGTGATGATCGTGCAGGAGCGGAGCGGCGAGCCGTCCGGGGCGTGCCATTCGTCCCATAGCCCGGCGAATGCAAACAGGCCGCTGTCGCGGCGGTGCAGGTAGGTCGGCGTTTTGCCTGATTTCGTTCCTTCCGGCGCGGCCTGCCATTCGTAAAAGCCGTCGGCGGGGATGAGGCACCGACGGCGAGTCAATGCCGTTCGGAAGGACGGCTTTTCGGCCAGTGTTTCCGCGCGGGCGTTGATCATGCGGCTGCCGATAGCCGGGTCTTTCGCCCAGGACGGGATTAGACCCCAGTGATAGTTTCCCAAATGCCGGGTCCCGTTCTGCGTCACGACCGCGACGTTTTGGGTCGGCGCGATGTTATACCGCGCTTCGGTTTCCAAAATCTCATTGACGGCAAACCGCTCGGCCACTTCGTCCGGC
The DNA here is from genome assembly GCA_964236795.1 of uncultured Armatimonadales bacterium. Lineage (GTDB taxonomy): Bacteria > Armatimonadota > Armatimonadia > Armatimonadales > Capsulimonadaceae > JANXMY01. Next base: position 11,317 of record CAXSFV010000057.1, read on the forward strand.
GAATGGTACAAAGTAAATCGTCCGCACATCTCTATTTACCCCGCGAAAAATATCTTGAAAAATCGCTTGACAGCCTGCGCGGTCTGTGTTATAGTAAAGGCAGCACCGGCCCACACCGCCGGCGAGACTAACACAAACCCCGTGCGTTTCCCCGCGCACTCGTAAAACCGCCGCACCGTGTATCCCCGCACGGCGCGGCGGTTTTTTGTGTTCCATCCTTACTCTTCCTCATCTAGACTGCCGTACATCGGGGCGCGGGCCAAACTCGCCTTGATTGAGTCTTCCACAAACTGCGCGACCACTTCCTCGGTTTCCAGCACGGCGACCTGTTTGCGGAGCGCGGTGATCTGCGTTTCCAATGTCAACAGCGCCAGCGGCTCCGTTTCCGTGTCGCGGGACCGGAGCATCGCCCGCAACCGTTCGCGCAAGGCTTCCCGCAGCTCGCGCCACTCGGTCGCTCTAGGGGTGTCGCCAAGAAATTCTTCTAAAATGTCGCTGCTCTGCGTGTCTTTTTGCGCCATAGCTTCTTTTACCCATCTTCTCCGAAATTGCCCCGAAAATCCCGCATTTCTCTCCCTAATGAAGCGAGTGCCGGCCGCCGATAATTGGTGCGGGAGAGTTTTATGACCCGTGGAGTATACACCGCCGCCGCCGGAATGCTGGCGAACCAGGCCGCGCAGGACACGATTGCCCAGAACCTGGCGAATGCCAACACGACCGGCTACAAAGAAGATGTCCCGCGCTTTGAGTCGTTTCTCTCGGAGCCGGTCTCACGTTTGTCTGGCGCCGATAGGCTTTCTATCGGCACGATCGGCAGCGGGGCGGGGCTGAAAGACGAGACGACGAACTTCAGCGAAGGCGGCTTGCAGCAGTCCGGCAACCCGCTGGACGTTGCTCTGACCGGCGACGCGGCGCTGGTTGTCCAGTCGCCGCAAGGCCCGCGCCTCAGCCGCGACGGCTCGCTGACACTCGACGCGCAGGGAACGCTGATCCAGGCAAGCACCGGAGAGCCGGTGCTGAGTGACGGCAATCAGCCGCTGTCCATCCCGGCAAAAGCCAAGCAAATCGTCATCAGCCCGCAGGGCGACTTGACTGCCGATGGGGTCAAAATCGGGCGTATTCAGATGGCGTCGCTGTCCCCGTCCGTCAGTCCCGTCAAAATGGGCGACAACCAGTATTCGGTTTCGAGCCTTCAGCCGGCGTCCTCGACGGCAACAATTCGGCAGGGCTATTTAGAATCATCCAATGTCAGCATCGTCAAAGAAATGGTTTCGATGATCTCCATCATGCGGGCCTACGAGACAAACCAGAAGATGCTGCAAGCCGAAGACGACACGACCGGCAAAGCGACGGGCGAAGTCGGCAAGCTGTAGACGGTAACGCAGACGTTTACGTCCGCATCTCTCGCAACCTATTTCACGGCTGGACTGCTTGCCGCGCGAAAAGCGCGGCGGGTGGAAGCCGACGACCCGCGCTTCTTGACCCAGAAGCACACGGAAGGAAACACCGCACTATGATGCGTGCCCTCTACACGGCAGCCACCGGCATGGAAGCCCAGCAGCTCAACATGGACGTGATCTCCAACAACTTGGCGAATGTCAACACTGTCGGCTTCAAAAAGAGCCGGGCGGACTTCCAGGATTTGCTGTACCAGGAAATGCGGCCCGCCGGCGCGACCGTCGCCCAGGGCGCGACTTCGCCGACCGGCCTCGAAGTCGGCCTCGGCGTCAAGCCCGCGTCTACCGAGACCATGTTCGACCAGGGAACGCTTCAAGAGACCGGCAACAACACGGACGTTGCGATTGAAGGCGACGGCTTCTACAAAGTGCTGCTGCCCGACGGCACCAACGGCTACACCCGCGACGGCGCGTTCAAGCGCGACGAGCAGGGCAAGCTGGTCAACTCCGACGGCTTCGCGCTCCAGCCCGAAATCACCATTCCCGCCGATGCCACGTCCATTGCCATCGGCAAGGACGGTACGGTCAATGTCACGCGCGGCGGCTCCAACACTCCGCAGTCGGTCGGCAAGATTACCCTGACCCGCTTCTCGAACCCCGCCGGCCTCCTGCACCTCGGCGGCAACAACTTCCAGGAAACGGCGGCGTCGGGAACGCCCACCGACGGCACCCCCGGCCAGACCGGCTTCGGCCAGCTCGCGCAGGGAACGCTGGAAATGTCCAATGTCCAGATTGTTCAAGAGATGGTCAACATGATCACGGCCCAGCGGGCGTATGAAGTCAACTCCAAAGCGATCCAAACGTCGGACGAAATGCTGCAAACGGCAAACGGCCTCAAACGCTAACCCGAAAATTACCCATGAAACTTTCCCTGCTTTGCTTCCTTGCGCTGCTGCCGGTGACTGCCGCAGCCGCCGCGCCGGTGCATGTCGCGCTGAAACCCACGGCCTCTGCCGCGCCGAACGCCGACGGGTTCCTGACGCTCGGCACGGTCGCAAGCCTCACCGGCGGCGACAAAGCCGCCCGCGCCCGCTTCGCCGCCGTGCTTGTTGCCCGCGCTCCGCTGTCCGGCGAGACCCGCAAGCTCACGCGCGGCGATCTCGCGCTGAAACTGCGGCAGGCCGGCATCAATCCCAACACGCAGGCGGTTTTAGAAGGCGCGGACCAAGCGGTCGTAACGACGGATGGCCTCCCCGCCCCCACGGGCGGGGGAGACCTCACCCCAACCCTCTCCTTAACAAGGAGAGGGAGTCGCGGAGCGGCAGGTGAGGTTTCTTCTCAGGGCGGATCAGAGGCGCAGGCCATCATCCACAGCGGCGACGCCGTGACGATCCTCATTCAATCGGGTGCGATGACCATTACTGCCCCAGCGACGGCCCGCGAGAACGGCCGAGTAGGGGACACCATCCGAGTCCAACGTGCCGGGATCATGGCCGATTTATCGGTTCAAGTTTTGGACGCCCAAACCGTCCACATGGAGATTTAACCACACATGAAAGCGCTTCTTCACTCGCTGGCCCTGCTGGCAATCGCCGCGAACATGGCTGCCTCTGCCCAGGCCGACTCGCTCTTTCCCGGCTCCTCCACCGATGTCGCTCGCAACGACACAAACTCCGTTTCATTGTTTTCCGACAACAAGGCCCGGCGGGTCGGCGACACGCTGACCGTCGTGATCACAGAAACCGGCGCGGCGGCGTCGGTTGCCGCCACAAAGACCGCGAAGACCGAGAACCTCAATTACGGCCCCGGATTTGGGCCGCTGCTGTTCAATATCAAACCTTTCGGCGTTACCGGCGGCATCAACAGCGATGCGTCCGGCAGCACGACCCGGACGGATAATTTGTCGGCGTCTATCGGCGTCACGGTCAAAGAAGTCCTGCCGAACGGCAATTTAGTCGTGGAAGGCAAACGTCGTGTCGGCATGAACGCCGAGACGCAGGAGATCACGCTCACCGGCGTCGTGCGCCCGACCGACATTGCGCCGAACAACACGATTGCCTCGCCGCTGGTTGCCGACGCTCAAATTAAGTACGGCGGGCGCGGCCCGGTCGGCGACAAGCAGCACGACGGCCTGATTTCCCGCATCTTCAAGGTGCTGTTCTAGCAGAGACTTTTAAGGGGCAATCTAATGAAAT
>CAXSFV010000058.1:0-14610 GCA_964236795.1 uncultured Armatimonadales bacterium
TGGCCGTCTACTACGACCGCAAAGGCCGCCCCTTCGCCTGGCAGTTCCGCTTCGATACCGCCCGCTGGGCCGAAGTTACGGGGCGCTTGCTGTAGGACGTAGTCCGATTGTGGGGAGAACTATGCGCTTTGTCATCCCAGATCTAACCGATCCCAATGCTCATCCCAAAGCAGTTCGGCAGGCTGTCGGACATCGTGCGGCTGAGGTTCGTCAAGCCTTGCGCGAACACAACGAGCGCATTCGTCCCCTACTTTCGCCTGAACTGAAGCAGCTTCAAGAAACGACGCTTCACGACGCTCTCATCCGCTCTGTGCGTATTGACCCGGTCGAAAGAACTTTTCAGCTCTGCCTGCTCGGTGACGATAAAGATGGCTTCTTTGACCTCCGATTGGAATACAAGGACATTGAACTTACTTCGCAGGAAACCAGCCTGCTGTGTCTGCTCGCCCACGCAGACGCTGAAGTGTACCGCGATGAGATAGACCTGGCTTTGGCAGGCGCTGAAGACGAAGGAAGCGCATCGCCAGCATTCATTCATCGGCTTTCGTAGCGTACCTGCATTGAGACCAGCCGGGAAATGACGGGCTTTAACGTGCTTGGGGAGGAAGAATGGCGGGTTTTTAGCCTGTGTCCTGAGATTGAACTGCGCTTTGGCAGCCTTGAGATGGAGATTGTACGCCGTGCGGACCGCCGTCTCTCCCGCTCAACCGACTTTATTACTCTAGTCCACGACCCCAGCAAAATTGAGGGGATGGAGTGAAAGAGGGTAGGGGCAAGCCCTACCCCTACAACAATGCGCCTTTTGCTTTTAACCCTCTCCTTTCGGAAGGAGAGGGTGGCGGCTCGCCGGGTGAGGTGTCCCCTGTCTAACCCGCCGCCGGCAGTCCCAAGTACCCGCGTATCCACGGCTCGGTCGGGGCGATGACGTTTCCCGCCACTAGATCGGCGATGAGCTTGCCGGTCGTCTCAAGCTGCCCGGCATCCGGCGTACCCAAAGCAAACGACGGGCAGGCGGCGTTCGGGCCGAAGTTGTAGGCGACGAGCGGGGCCAGTAGCTGCTTGCCGATGACGGTTTCCGTGAGGTCCCGCTGAAGCTTGGCGACGTACAGGCCCAGAATGTCCTGATGCACCGCGCCGAGGGCGTAGCTCGCGCCTTTTGCCGTGCTGTCGGTGGTCAATGTCTGGCCGAGAATGCTTTTGGCGATAGCCCGGTCTAAGTATTCAATCGCCTCGCTGAAGCCGGCAGATTGGGCGCGGGCGGTTTCCAGCAAACCGAGGTGCATGTCCGACGGCAGCACGACCGCGCTTTCGTTATGCACCTGGGCGACAATCGCGAGAAGCTCCCGCTGCTGGTCCGGGCCGTAGCCTCTATTGGGGTCATAGGTCCCCGTCACGGTCGGCATCCCGAACTTTTCCAGGTATTTGGCCCACCACTTCAGAAGCTGCTGCTTGACGAACCACGGCTTGTAGGCGGCGTGAAGATCGCTCTGCCCTAGCGGACTTTCGTAGAGCGGGAGCCAGGCGTAGCGCAGGAACTTGTCCGGCGGATACGCCGCGCCGTCCACGCCGCGCAGGGCGACGACATTGGCGAACGCATCGGTCTCAAACGTGAACCCGCTAGGGTCTTTGCTTTTGAGGCTTGCCAGGATGACCATGCCTGCATTCGGCCCGGTCTCGATCAGTCGGTAGTTGATCTCAACGATGGACACGCCGAACGCCAGCGCATCCAGCACATCGTACAGCGTGTCTAAAACACTGCCGTGCATCCCTCCCAGGGCCGACCGGACAAACGCCGCGATTTGCTGGTCTTCGAGCGATTCGGAGGCCGCGTGAACCGCCCACTCCTGCGACAAGGCCGCGAACTTCTTGGTCGAAATGCAGGCTTTAACCTGCGGGTCCGCCAGCATCCGCCGGTAAGTCCGGCTGCCGCCCGGCAAGCCGTCCCCCGGCAGCACGGTCTCTGTCAATGCGCCGAGCAGCGAGATGCCGTTCGCCGGTGCCAGTTCTTCCAGCATTCCGCCCTCTAGCGGCGGCTTTGCTCCCCTCTGGAACGCTTTTACAACATTCTGTAATTTGAGATGCCATTTCATAAGCGCACCGCCAGTACATAGACATCGGTCGTCTCGGCAGACAGCACATGCGTCGTCACCAGGCGGCTGCCCGGCCCATGCCCGCCCCAGCTTTCCAGCGTCCGCCCATTGCGGGCGAGATACACATGGCCGATGGCATGGTTTAAACTGGGCCGGATAAACGCGATCCGTGTCAGCCCGTCCTGCAAGCGGCAGGCGGCAAACGTCGAGCGCTTCAATCCCTGCGCCGCGCACCAGTCGTTCTGGTTGACCGAGCCGTCCGGCAGAATCGTCTGCCCACGCGACGCCACCGCGACCGCCGCCCGTACCCATCCCGAACAGTCAATATGCTCATAATCCGGCGGCTCTCCCGCTAGGTCATCGGCCTTCGCGCCTAATTTGTAGCCGATGCCCCGCGCCATGCAGACGGAGAGGTACTGCCGCAGCTTTTCCGGGTCCACCGGCGCGGAGTGCCAGGGATAAGACTGCGTCGGCGGCAGCAGCGCCTCGTGGGTGTTGTGTTCGTGCGTGTTTGTGTCTAGCGTTCGTATCATAGCGTCATCAAGCCTCTCTTAGAGACCTACCACCTTGCTTCGCAGGGTCCTCCCTAAAGGAAGGATTAAGAGCAGAGATGGCAGGCTGTATTCATGTCTTAATTCTTCCTTTAGGAAGGACCACAGCGAAGCGGTGCGGTAGGTCCTCTAATCACACAGCGCCAGCACCAGCAGCGGGGTGCTGACCAGCCGGAAAATCTGCGTCTTGCGGACTGTCCAGAGCCGCCCATCGCGGTAGAACAGATCGTTCAGCGCCGGCGGGTTCGGGTCAGCGCCGTCTGTATAAAGCGACAGCGCCGGGCGCAGCAAACCGACCGTTTCGTTGCCGTCGAAGTAGGTTCCGGTCGTCCCGGCATCCAGCGGCACGAACACGCCGAGGCACGAACGGTTCACCCCGGAGCGGGTCAGCGTAAACGTCTCGCCGTACCGTACAAATAGCGCGGATACCCTGCGGGCGCGGGAGACGGTCAGCACATCGGTCATGGCAGGTCCTCCTCAGCGCTCATGCCGGCCGTGTCAAACAGAGCGCCGTTAAACAGCGAGGGTGTCGCAGCACAGGCCGCGCCGGTGTCGGTTTGGATCAGCAGCGGCGCTTTTGAGGAGCCATCGGGCTGCCCCGCCGATGCATCATATGCCAGACGCCGTGCCGCCCGTCCGAACGGCTCCAGCCGCTTCACGCCCAGCGCCGCAAGACGCTCGCCGAGCTGGGCCTGGTTGTCCGTGCGCGAGGCCGACACGGTCAGCGGCCCCAAGTGGAAATCGTCGGTCGCGCCCGGCGCCCGCGCTTGCCGCCGCAGGAACTCCCCCGCCAGCGCCTCGGCGACGCCCAGCGTCAGCGTCGCCTGCAAGCCTGCATTGCCTGCGGATGCCGTCAGAATGGCAGGATCAAGCGTGTATTCCAAAGCGGCCTGCTGCCCCGTCAGCAGCGTCGTCAAGTCAACGTCAAAGGTCGTGTCTGTAGCGTCCAGCGCCAGCAGCGGCTTGAGATCAGCAATCGTCAGCGGTAACGGCATAATTAGTTCTCCTTGTTTGTGATGGCCCCCACCCCCGGCCCCTCTCTCGTTCCGACGGGGAGGGGGCCATCTCCTACCCTACTTGCGCCCCGTAGGCAGCCCTCCAGTCCCCGAAGCCCGCGTTGTAACGCGCCCGCACCCCGTACAAGAACTGGTCGCGCAGGAAGCCGTTCTCGGACGCGCTTTCGAGCGCCTGGAACTCGAACTCCTTCCGCATTTGCAGCACCAGCGCCCGCACGACCCGCCCGGTATCCAGCAGGAACCAGTTCGTCGCCGACGACAGGTACGGCGTCGTCAGCAGGGTCAGCATCCCGCGCAGCGGGTTCGTCGCCAGATCCTGCGTGCCGACCGGTGGCGGGTCCGGGAAGAAGCTGGAGTTGAGAAGCTGCGTTGCCTCCCAGTACAACTCCGGCGGGATGACCAGCAGATTGGGCCGCGTCCCCATCGGCCGTCCCTGGTCGTCGGTGAACCGCATCATGGCCGTGATTGCCGACTGCAAAGACGCCCCCGACAGCGCATCCGTGCCTTTATTTGACTGTGCCGTCGCCGCCCCCATGACTGCCTGTGAATGCGGCCCGAAGAACGGCACGCCGTCATAGCCGCTCGCCGTGAAGCCCTCTCCCAGCAAGCCAAAGACAATAGAATCCAAATGCTGCTTGGCAACCATCGCCATCTGCCGGACCCGCAGGGCGATCTGTCCGTACTGGTCGTCTTCCAGCGCCGCCCGGTCAATGGACAGCGTGCTTTCCCAGGTCTTGTTCGGGATCGCATACGAGTACGGCTTCAAGTCCGCCGGCGAGCGCTCGTCCAAAAACTCGCGCATCCCCGGCAAAGCGCCGAGCCACGCATACTGCTCCGTGTCCCGCTCCGACGGCACCACGGTCGCGATCTTGTCCCACTGTGCGGGCGTGTCGCCGAAAGTCTGAAAAAAGATGGTCTTTAGCCCCGCCGTCAACAGCTCAGGAATGTCGGATTTCACCAGTGTCATGGTTTGTGTCTGCTTTCTGTATCGAAAACTGCGGGCGAACACCGTCCGCCCGCATCCGAGAACTCTTTGTCCTCCCCTTTAGGGAAAACCCCTGCGAAGCAAGGAGGTGGGCTACTTCCCGCTCTGCTGAAGCGCCCCTAACACCGCGTCCACTTTGCTTTCAATCGCGTCCACCTGCGCCTGACGCTGAGGAGTCTTCCACAGGGTCTTCGCCAGCGCCGCCAGCAGGTGCGTCCCGACGCCGAGCGCGACTAAAAGCTGCAAGTCAATGTGCATGAGTTTTCTCTTTCTGCTCACTTTCGATGAGCGCCGCTACGTCCTTTGGATTTACTCCGAGACGACTTGATAGGAACGTATGTTCGTATTGTGTGAAGCCGTCCAAATCGCCGCCTGTCGGAGCCAGGTCCCCGAACACGACGACCGGCGGCTGCGCGGCCAGAAACCGCCGGAAGACCGATGCCACTGTCTCCGCGCCGCCCGCCATCCGAATTGTTTCGCCTCCTTCCGACCCAAGCAAAGCCCGCGCCGCCGCTTCCGACGCCGGCACGAGCCGTCCCTGCGCCTTCAGCGCCGTGATCTGCGCGTCCACTTCCCGCGCCGAGAGCGCCGCCCGCAGCCGCACAATTTCCGCGTTTAAGTTGCTTTCGCTCAGAAACGCCGCCGAGGCGATGCGCGGCTTCAGCACCAGTGAGACTTCTTTCAAGGCCAGCGGCTCCCGCGTCAGCCCCACCGACAGCTTGGCTGCCCCGCGCCGCCGCAGAAAGCCCGCCAGATCGTCCGGGAAGGCCAGGGTTCCAAGCAGCGCGTTCCCCTCGCGCCACACCCGCACTACCCGGCCCAGCGGATCAAGCGGCGAGTCTAGATGCTCCACTTTCACCGGCAGGCCTGCCGTGAACCGGGAAACAATCGCGTCCAGGTCGTCCTCCGTGACCGTGAGCGCTTTGTCTGCATATTCTCCCGTTTCCAGAAGCCGGGCCGGACGCTCACTCAGCATCTCCTCGTCGATGACTAACGGCGGGGCGTCAAAGACGACTTCACTCGTGTCAAGCTCACTTGTTTCAAGCATGGCTCAGTTTACCTTTCCGTCAATGCGGATCTGCACCGTCGCCGTGTCGGAAGCGCCGACGACTACCCCGCAGATGATGCTGTCGGCGGTCGGCGCGGTGGACACCGTGCCGTCGTCCACGACAAACGCCATTTTGCCGGTATCGGCCTGCACGGCGGCAGTCTTGGCATAAGTGTAAATGCCGGTCTTCAAAACGCGCACCGATTTTGCGCCCGCCGCCCCGCCCGTGTTGTCGCTTTCTTCATACGCCACTCCGACAAATACCAGCCCGGCGCTGTCCGACGCCGGCTGGACAAGCCCTGTGGCCGTCGCCACCGCAAGCAGCCCGCCTTTGCGGACATGCACCCCCGCGCCCAGCGGGTACAGGACCAAAGCCCCATCCTTGCGCCGGGCATCATACGAGTTCGACAAAGCCGTCATTGTTACGTTTCCTTTCTCCTCTGACGCTCTTCCCAACTTTCGTCTGTTCGTGCGCCCTGGCCGGCAGCTTGGGAGAGCTGGGGGATTGCTGCCGGCTAGGGACAAAAGTAGTATACATTTGTTTCACAAAATTGTCAAGCAATTTGTAGATTTCTGTCTACTTATTTTAGGGAGTGCTCACCGCTAACTTTAGAGAACGTTTATGCCGATAATGGCAGAAGCAATGCGTGAAAAAGTCATCGCAAATTTTCAGTCAATCATGGTAGGATAAAATACCGCCCATCGCGCTCTTCATCCCATCCGCTCAAAGCGCGCTCACAGCAAGGCAAGATCTGATCCATGTCGACCACCGAAGATCGTATACACCCCTGGCGCTTCGAGAACACGCTCGCCGCCGGCTTTTTTCTGGTCATCCTCTTCGGCCTGCTCGGTTACTTCCAAACTGTTCGGAACATCCAGGCTTCCGCCCGCCGCAGCCATCAAACCGAATTGCGCGTGGACCAGTGCATCTCGCTCGCCAAAGATGTCACGCTTTCCTCTCATGACACAGCGTTTTACGCTCAATCTTATGTGTACTCTGACAATACCGGAGAGCGTGACCAAAAATGGGAAGCCGCCTACAAAGCCGATGCTGACTTCGCCGGACTGAAGGCCGCGCTTCAAACACTTCCCGACAGCCGCGAAATGCTGGAAGAATGCGCCGCCGCTGAAACTCAAAACCGGAGGGTCTGTGAGCCGCAGGAAGCCGAGGAAATGACGCTGACTCGGCAGGGACACCACGCAGAAGCAAGAGCCTTGCTCCAAACCGCCGGAACTGCGGGCCGCGACAAGTTAGAACTTCTGCTGGAAAATCTCATCGGCGTCAATTCAACCCAGGACCCGAACGCCGCCCCGCGCGGGCTGACCGCCTACCGCCTGCGGGCGCAGGTCGCCGAAAACCGCGCTGCCCACCGGACGCTCCTCATCGGCGAGGCGGTTCAGGGAGCAATTCTGCTGCTGTCGCTCTTCATTGCCGTCGCCTGCACCCGTGCCGCCTCCGTCGGTGTCCGTACCGTCCTGCATGCTCAGGAGACTCTGCGCGAAAGCGAGGCACGCTACCGGATTCTCTTTGAAGGCAACCCGCACCCCCTTTGGGTTTTCGACCAAGTCTCGCTGGAATTCCTCGCGGTCAATGACGCCGCCCTGCAAAGCTATGGCTACACGCGCGAAGAGTTTCTGTCCTTGCGCTACGGAGCGCTGCGAGCCGGCGAGGAGCCGCCCGCATTTTACTCATCGAAGGAAGCGCCGCTGCATGACACGGTCCATGCCGGCGAGCGCCGCCATCAGCGAAAAGACGGCAGCCTTTTCTGGGTCAGCGTCATCCTGCACCCGCTGGCGTGGGATGGCCGCGCCACCTGCATGGCGATTGTTCAGGATGTGACGGAGAAGCGCGAAGCCGAGGCTGCGCTCAACCGCCTTGCCGCGATCGTCAGCTCGTCGCACGACGCGATTGTTGGGTGGGACCGGGACAAAGCCGTCACAAGCTGGAACCCCGGTGCGGAGAAGCTGTACGGCTGGACCGAAGCCGAAATGCTGGGCCGCTCCATCGCCGAGCTGCTGCCCGACGAATGCCAGATGGAATGGGACAAAATCTGTGAGCGGTTGGAGTCCGGCCTGCCAATTGAGCTGCCGGACACGCACCGCCGGCACAAAAGCGGACGCCTGCTGGAAGTTTGGGTTTCTTCGTCCCCGATCAAAGATGCCGCCGGTGAGGTCATCGGCGCATCCACTATTTCCCGCTCCATCGCCGAGCAGAAACGGACACAAGCGCTCATCCGCTGGCAGGCGCACAACGATCCCCTGACACGGCTGCCGAACCGTGCCTTCTTCCAGCAGGCGCTGGAAGACGCCATTGCGCTGGGCGATCCCTTCAGCATCGTGTTTGTGGATTTGGACCAGTTCAAGCACGTCAACGACAGCCTGGGCCATGCCGCCGGGGATCATTTGCTCCAGGAAGTCGCTGCCCGGTTCGAGCGCTGCCTGGCCGCCGAAGATATCTTAGCCCGCATGGGCGGCGATGAGTTCACGCTGCTTCTGCCTGGAGGCCGCTCGGCTGAAAAAAGCAGCGTGGAAGACAAGGCCACATCCCTGCTCCATGCACTGGCGCCGCCGCTGCTGATTGGCGGCCAAGAGCTGTACACCGCCGCCTCCCTCGGCCTCAGCCGCTTTCCTGACGACGGACGCGATGCTGAAACCCTGCTGCAATGCGCCGACCTTGCCATGTACCAAGCCAAAGAGCGCGGACGCGGGCAGTGGCAGTCTTTCAGTCCGGCCCTGACCGAAGCGGCCCGCGAGCGGCTGATGCTGGAAAACAGCCTGCGAAAAGCAATTGAACGCGATGAAATGATTTTGCTGTATCAGCCGCAGGTTTCGCTGCTGACGGGGGAAATTATTGGGACGGAAGCGCTGGTGCGCTGGCGGCACGGAGAACTGGGGCTGATCTCGCCGGCCCGGTTCATCCCGCTGGCGGAAGAAACAGGTCTCATTGTGCCGCTTGGCGAATGGGTGCTGCGGACCGCCTGTCGCCAGGCGGCGGCGTGGGAACGAGAAGGAAAATATCTGCGCCAATCGGTGAATTTGTCGGCGCGGCAGCTTGGGGAAGCGAATCTTGTCGAGCGGGTGCGGGCGGTGCTGGAAGAAACCGGGCTGGACCCATGCCTGCTGGACTTAGAGCTGACCGAAAGCGCCCTGGTCGCTCAGGGCGAAGCCGCCGTCTCCCGGCTGGCCGCCCTGCGGGCGCTCGGTGTGCGGATCTCCATTGATGACTTTGGGACCGGCTATTCGTCGCTCGCCTACCTGCGCCGCTTCCCGCTGGACACACTCAAAATTGACCGCTCATTCGTCATGGGCCTCGGCGGCGCCGACCGTCATGCTCGGCAGGATGGGGCTGTCGTCCGTGCCATCATCAGTATGGCGCACGCTTTGGACCTGGAAGTGGTTGCGGAGGGAGTGGAGATCGCCGCCCAGCGGGAAACACTTCAAAGCCTAGGCTGCGACTCCATGCAGGGCTTCTTATTCAGCCCCCCAGTTTCGCCGGAGCGCCTGGCGAACCTGCTGCCGGCTGATCTTTTGCCTGTTAAACAGGAAGAAGTGCGGGAAACGGAAGTGCAGGCGGCGTAAGAGCTTTACCCGTATGCCTTCAACATCACTGCGTATCGAAACGCAGCTCCGGGATAAGGCTCTTCGACGTGAGTTTTACTCCTGCTCGGTGCGATGCTGAAGAAGTATTCTACCCTGGTACAGCGCCACCGATTGGACACGGTAATCGCCGCTGGACACGTCGGATCGGTTCAAAAAGACCAAAACGCACTGGGACGAGAAATCGTAGCATAGCATCAGCTTGTTCGGGTCGCCGCTATGGATGACCCGGCCCGCACCGCCTGCCGCCTGCTCCACATCATACAGCGACATGCCCGTTCCAATCGCGCCGTACAGCCGTTCCGCCTTTGTCTGCGTCTGGACTATTGCCGCCGGATGCAGCTTAGCCGGGGCCGCCCGCAGTCCCCAGCCCAGCCACAGCAGACCACCGACCAAAGCGACCAACCCGAAGGAACTGGCGAATGACAGCGTAAAAGTACGCAGTGCCGGCGACACTCGCGGCGGATGCGTCACGACCGGCGGCGTCAGCATAATGTCAAATGCTTGGGTTCGCTCCACCGGCGGCGCGGCAAAGCGGGTCCGGTACCGATGGCCGCAGGCAGGACACGCTAACGCTTCCAGCATTGCTGCTTTTCCGCATTCGGGGCATCGTTTCGCACTGACCGCTGTCTTCATCATGTTAATAGATCACACATTGATTACTTCCCATTGATTACTTCCCAACGATTACTTCCTGACATAGCGCACCCGCCAGATGGAGTTCGAGCCGTCGTCAGAGACAAGCAGCGAGCCATCATGCGCGACGGTCACGCCGACAGGCCGGCCCCAGACTTCCCCGTCCTGGGTCAGAAAGCCGGTCAAGAAGTCATCAAACTCCCCTGTCGCCTGCCCATTCTTCCCCACCGGCACGCAAACCACTTTGTAGCCCGTCCGGTGCGATTTGTTCCACGAGCCATGCTCTGCGGCAAAAATTATACCCCGGTACTGCGCTGGGAACTGCGATCCTTCATAAAAAGTCAGCGCCAGCGATGCCATGTGCGGCTGGAGCAGCACATCCGGCGTGATGACTCGCGCTTTCAAATCAGGATGTGCATCGGGTAAATCCGGGTCCTGATGCTGGCCCATGTAATACCACGGCCACCCGTAAAACCCGCCGGGCTGAACGTGGGTGATATAGTCGGGAACCAGGAAATCTCCCAGCGTGTCCCGCTCATTCACCGAAGTCCATAGCGTTCCGGTGCCGGGCTGGAAAGCGATCCCAACCGGGTTCCGTATTCCTGACGCATAAACTTGTCCCCCGGTTCCATCAGGATTAAACTCCAAAATGTCGGCCCGGTGAAACTCCTCCGGGTGGGTGTCCGCATCGTCGTGATTGGAATGTGATCCAACTGACACGAACATTTTTTTGTCGCCCGGCGAGAACGCAATATCCCGCGTCCAATGCCCGCCGCCGCGCAGCCGCCCACCGCCCGGAATATCCGGCACAATCGTTTCTGCCGCCCCCGAAGCTTTCAAGTCGCCGTTTGTGTATGCAAATCGCACGACTGAGTCTGTGTTGGCAATATAAACATACTTCGGGTTCGGCCCGCTCGGATAAAATGCAATCCCAAACGGCTGAGACAAATCCTCGGCGAATACCGAGGCCGTTTCCGGGTGCGCCGCACCGTCCGCAGCCCGCAGAATCTTGATCCGGTTCGCGCCGCTTTCCGCCACAAAGATGTCGCCGTTTGGCGCCGTCACGATCTTGCGCGGGTTGGAAAGATTTTCCGCAAACAGCGAGACCTCAAACCCCGCCGGCGCTTTGGGCATCGCGCCGTCAGGTCGGGGAACCATGTGCGCCCCGTTATCCACCGAGGGCGTATCATGCGGCGGCGGCAGCATATCCACCGTCAGCTTTCGCCGTGTTCCCGGCGCATCCGTAGACCAATCGCCGAGTGCGCCCTGCCCCGTCAGCAGAGTTCCCGGCGTCGCCGGCGCGGCTTGGACAGCCTTTGCCTGGATCGCTCTTGCCGAAGACCTGACTGCCGCCGTCTGATGATGGTAATACGAGCCTGAGAGCGCAAGAAGTGCCGCCGCAGGGACTAAGATCAAGGTTTTCATACAAACTTCCTAGAATTTAAACACAAAAAAGGCGAAAGCCACCGGGCTTTCGCTTTCGCCCACAGCTCCCTTGGAACTGCAAACGTAAATAGAGTTTATCACAACACAGGCTCAATGTCAAGCACAAAAAGAGATACATCCACACGCAGAATACAGAAATGCAGCAAGCCATTTCCGTGTTCCGCTGGGACTTTCTCCGGCAAACTAGGTGGAAATCCATAATTTATGCAGTGGCTGCGTCTTTTATTTGTCTCAAATAAATTCATGCGGGAAGGCCATGTCATGAAGGACATGGCTCTTAATCCCCGCGTGTCTTAATCCCCGCGTATCGTTGTTACCATCGCTTCCGAGAGCAAACCAACCCCCGGAATATAACGCACGCGCGGGTCCGCCGCGAGGCGCACCCACTCAATCAGCGGCGACTCGTCCAGCAGGTGCAGCGTCCGGCGAATGTCGGCCGCCCTGACCATGCCCTCACTCGCCGCCCGGTCGCAGAGCGCCAAAACATCGTGCGGCACCGGCGGCGGCGCGGCGTCCGGCAGGGCAAACAGATTTGTCGCGGCCGCATCCGCCCGCGCCAGCACTTCTGTCGCCGCCAGCAGTTTTCGGCCCAACGGCAGCGTCAGTGTCATCTCGTCGGTCTTCTTCACTGCATCGCCCAGCATCAGCGCCACTTGGCTTTCGCCCCGGCGCAGCACGAAATCCGGCAGGCGAATTCCTGACGCCGAGACTTCCGGCTCCGGCAGACGCTTCACCCGCCATCCGCCGCTTTCGCCCGCGACCCGCCGCTTCGACATTTCTTTCAGAAGGTCTTTATGCAGCGCCAGCCCCGCCTCGAACCGCTTCTTGAATGCCGGACGCTCGGCCTCAGACGCCGCCTTCAGCGGCAAGCCTAAAACGCGCAGCAGATCAGTACTCAGCGTCAGGCGGAACGGCTTCGCGCCGATCCGCGCTTCGGCATAGCCGCCGGTGTTCCGCATGCCATACGCCGAGATGAGGTGCAGAAGGCAGCGCCCAAGACGCCCCGCCCGGCGCGGCAGAATGGAAGCCGTGTCCGTGTCCAAAAGCGTTACAGTCCCGGCGTCGGCACTCACCACCGCTTTCACGCCGAGCGCCTTCGCCAAAGCCCGCACTTCGGACGCATCGCTCGACGTCAGCGATAGCCCCAAAAGCACAATGAGCGTCGCCCGCTTCAGCACCGTGTCAAGTGAGTGAAAGTTATACAGCGCGACAATGTCCGCCGGGGTGGGGACTGCGCCGAGACGGGTCAAAATCTGGTTGTCCTCCGAGTCCGAATGCAACAGCATATCCCACTGCTGGGCCGTGAGGCAAAACTCCGACGCCAAAGCCGCGTAGCACTCCGCCCGCCCGGCTTCGGTCAAAAAGCCGCCGTGATGCTCATTGACATACGCATAGGTAAAGGCCCGGACATGGACCGGACGGGTTATATCGGCGTCCCGCAGCCGCCCTGCGCCGTCCCGCCCGACAATCTGCCCAAAGTCCGGCGTCTCATATTTGTAGAACTGCCCCAAACATGCGACAATGCCCCGCGCCAAACGCGGGTCGCCGAAGAAGTCAGTCATCGCCTGCGCGTCCATGTCCCGCCGCCGCTTGCCCGCCGCCGCGTCAAACGTCCGAATGGCGATCTCCAGCCGCGCCACCGCTTTTTTGTCCTTAAGCTGGTGCGGATACACCGCCGCCGGCAGCCCCGGCGCACTGCCCTTGCGCGAGGTCTTCTTGAAATCTTCTTGCCGAAACGCCATAATTTTTACTTCCTAGCCGCCGAAATGCCCAAGCGGACAGCGAGGAAGTAAACTTCTCTCGCTGAATAACGTCCTTCGGACGAAGAGCAAGAAACTCACCGTCCGCCAATCCTACATCCGAAGGATGCAATTCAGCGAGAGAAGTTTACTTCCTCGCTTTTCCAGTCCTACTTAACCTTCCGCCTTCTCCACCGGCTTGCGCCGCCGCGCCGTCTTGACTTCACTTGTCCCGCGCGACACAATCTCGTACAAGTACGCATGGCCCGGCTTCGGACGCAGCACCCGTCCCAAACGCTGAATATACTCGCGCGTCGTCGAAGAGCCGGACACCACAATCGCAACATTGGCATCGGGAACGTCCACACCCTCGTTCAGGACCCGCCCCGTGACCAGCTTGGAATACCGCTGCTGCCGGAACTTGTCCAGAATATCCCGCCTCTCGTCGGCATGGGTCCGGTAAGTGATTGCGGGCAAACACAGCCGCCGGGACAGGTCATTTACCAGCACGTTCCACTCGGAAAATACGATCACTTTATCGTCTTTATGCTGAGACAGCAATTCTTCCACCGCCTTAACCTTCCGCTCGGCGTTCATCGCCAGCATCCGCGCTTCCCGGTGCGAGCGCAGCGCGAGACGCGCCGCCGGGTCATGCCCGGCGCTCCGAATGAGCGCCTCAAACAAGTTCGCCGCCCCGGTCATCATCAGCTTGGTTCGGTTCGCCGCCATGTACCACGAAAAGTCCGCCGTCAGCCGGTCGTAACGCGCCTGCTCGTCGTCGGTCAAATCCACCGAAACCCGCGCGACTTTGTAGTCGGCAATATGCTTGTCTCGCGCCAGCGTCGCCGGCTGACGCTCAAACACCGTCGGCCCAACTAAATTGGCGAGGTCGTCATGCCGCCCGTCCGACCGCTCCAGCGTCGCCGACAGTCCCAAGCGAAACGGCGCGTCCGCCCGCGTCGCAATCGTCCGGTACGACGCCGACGGCAGGTGATGCGCCTCGTCAAATACTAAAAGCCCAAAGCGCGATAAATCCCGCTTCGGCATCGCCGCCGAGTCATAAGTGATGACCGTAATCGGCTTCTCGCTCTTAAAGCCCCCGCCGACCATGCCGACTTCGTTGTCCGTCAGCCCGAACTTCGCGCAGATCGTGTCATGCCACTGGTGCATCAAATCAATCGTCGGCACGACCACCAGCGTCGCCACTTTCATCGCTTCCAGCACCATCAGCGCGACCACCGTTTTGCCCGCGCCCGTCGGCAGCACGACCACGCCGCGCCCCTGCGCCTGCCCCCACGCCGTCAGGGCATCCTTCTGGTAGGGCCGAGGCGTCAGCGCGATCTCCGGCAGTGCGAACGGCAGCGCGTACTCCTCCGACGCCGCTTCCAGCCACGCCGTTTCCGCCTCTTCGCCCTCTTCCTGCTCCAAATCAGCGGCGAACAAGTCTAATTCGATTTCAGTCAATTCCGGCATAATCTAGTTGGTTCCCGTGTGAAAGGCGT
>CAXSFV010000059.1:0-14323 GCA_964236795.1 uncultured Armatimonadales bacterium
CGATGGTGCCGATGTTCACATGAGGCTTCGAACGATCAAACTTTGCTTTTGCCATGATAGTTTCTCTCTGATAATTGCGTGCCTCTGCCCTCACGGGCAGAGGCGTGATAAATTAACCCTGCTGGCGAACCAGCGTCTTGCCTGCCGACTTGACCATCAGCTCCTCGGAGACGTTGCGCGGCACTTCGGCGTAGTGCGACGGCTCCATTGTCGAAGACGCCCGGCCCTGGGACATCGAGCGCAGGCTCGTGACATAGCCGAACATCTCCGCCAGCGGCACTTTCGCCTTGATGACCATGGTAGCACCATGGCTCTGCTCCTGGCCTTCGATCATGCCGCGCCGGGAGTTCAGGTCGCCGACAACGCTGCCCAGGAACTGGTCCGGGGTGACGACTTCAACCGCCATAATCGGCTCTTTGATGATCGGGGTCGCCTTGCGGGCCGCTTCTTTGAACGTCATTGAAGCCGCGATCTTAAATGCCATTTCCGACGAGTCCACCTCATGGTACGAGCCGTCGGTGACGCTCACCCGAATGTCAACCATCGGATAGCCCGCCGAAACGCCGGTTTCCATTGCTTCTTTGACGCCTGCCTGGATCGGGCTGATAAACTCTTTCGGGATCGAGCCGCCGACGGTCTTGTTGACGAACTCAAAACCGATGCCTGCTTCCAGGGGTTCGACAATCAGCTCGCAGTCGCCGTACTGGCCCTTGCCGCCGGACTGCCGCTTGTACGGCACACGGGCTGTGGCTTCCTTCTTGACGGTCTCTTTGTAAGCGACCTGCGGTCGGCCCTGGTTTGCCTCGACTTTGAACTCGCGGCGCATCCGGTCAATAATGATGTCTAGGTGCAGCTCGCCCATGCCCGACAGAATAACCTGGCCGGTCTCTTCGTCAGTACGGATTCGCAGAGTCGGGTCTTCGGCAGACAAACGCTGCAAAGCCATACCCATCTTTTCCTGGTCGGGCTTGGTCTTCGGCTCAATCGAGACGGAGATGACAGGCTCCGGGAACGTGATCGTTTCCAGCAGGACCGGCTTCTTTTCATCGGCCAGCGTATCGCCCGTGGTCGAGAGCTGAAGGCCGACAGCAGCGGCGATGTCGCCGGCAAACACTTCGTCTACTTCTTCGCGCTTGTTGGCGTGCATCCGCAGAATGCGCGAGATCCGCTCCCGCTTACCCTTGTTCACGTTGTAAACATAAGAGCCTTTGGTCAGGGTTCCCGAATACACCCGGAAAAACGTCAGGTTGCCGACATGCTGGTCGTTCATCAGCTTAAAGGCAAGCGCGGAGAACGGCTCCGAGTCCGACGGCTCGCGCGGCTCTTCTTCTTCGGTATCTGGGTTGATCGCCGTGACCGCGCCCTTATCGAGCGGCGACGGCAGGTAGTTGATAACCGCGTCCAAGAGAGGCTGAACGCCCTTGTTCTTGTAAGCCGAGCCGCAAAGAATAGGAACGATGTCCAGGCTGATCGTCGCTTTGCGAATCGCCGACTTCAGCTCGTCCGCTGTGATCGGCTCTTCCATCAGGAACTTTTCGATAAGCTGCTCGTCCGTTTCGGCGACCTTCTCAATCATGATGGCGCGATACTTCGCAGCCTGCTCCTGCATATTCGCCGGAACGTCTACGACTTCAAAGACTTTGCCGTCATCGCCCTTGTAGACGATGGCCTTGTTCTCGACAAGGTCAATCACGCCTGTGAAGTCGCCTTCCGCTCCAATCGGGATTTGCAGCATGACGGCGTTTGCGCCGAGGCGGTCCACAATCGTGCCGACAGCAAAAAAGTAGTCGGCCCCGGTGCGGTCCATCTTGTTGACGAAGCACATACGCGGGACACGGTACTTGGTGGCCTGACGCCAGACTGTCTCCGACTGCGGCTGCACACCGGCGACGGCATCAAACAGCGCCACAACGCCGTCGAGGACGCGCAGGGAGCGCTCGACTTCAACGGTGAAGTCAACGTGTCCCGGCGTGTCAATGATGTTGATGCGGTGGGTCGGAACCCGAACGCCGGTTTTGACATCGGCGGTCTCCAGTCCCCAGAAACAGGTAGTCGCCGCCGACGTGATCGTGATGCCGCGCTCCTGCTCCTGCTCCATCCAGTCCATCGTCGCCGCGCCTTCATGCACTTCGCCGATCTTGTAGGAGCGGCCCGTGTAGTACAGAATGCGTTCGGTGCAGGTGGTCTTGCCGGCGTCAATGTGGGCGGCGATGCCGATATTGCGCGTCTTTTCTAAGCTATATTCTCGTGCCATAGTGGTTTGCTTCCAGTTAAGAACCTCTCCCCCGGCCCCTCCCCTGTTAAGGGAGGGGAGCAAGAAAGAGAAAGCCCCTCTGTTGCCTTGCCCCTCCTTCATAGGGAGGGGTCGGCGCTTGCGCCGGGGGTGGGTTAGAACCGATAATGCGCGAACGCTTTGTTCGCATCGGCCATCTTGTGCTTTTCTTCGCGCTGACGCACCGCTGAGCCGGTGTTGTTCGAGGCATCGGTCAGTTCGGCGGTCAGCCGGTCAATCATCGTCTTGCCGTTGCGGCGGCGGGCGGCGGAAACTAGCCAGCGCAGAGCCAAAGAGGTCTTGCGGTCGGCCCGGATCTCCATCGGCACCTGGTAGGTCGCACCGCCGACGCGGCGGGGCTTGACTTCTACCTGGGGCATGACGTTCCGAACGGCCTGCTCGAAGATCTCAATCCCCTTACGGCCTGTCTTCGTCTCAATCGCGTCCAGCGACCGATAAAAGATCGTCTCCGACAAGCTCTTTTTGCCGTCCAGCATCATCCGGTTGACAAAGCGTGTCACCAGACGGTTATGGTAGACGGGATCGGGCAGAATTACGCGCTTTTTCGCGGGTCCTTTACGCGGCATGTCTTGAATCTCCAGTTTGTCTTAAAATCAACGCTTTTTGCCGGTAGTCGCCGGGGCGCCGGGCTTAGGCCGCTTGGTGCCGTACTTCGAGCGGCTCGATTTGCGGTCTTTCGTTCCCTGCGTGTCCAGCGTGCCGCGCACGATATGGTAGCGAACGCCCGGCAGGTCCTTGACACGACCGCCGCGAATAAGAACCACGCTGTGCTCCTGCAAGTTGTGGCCGATGCCGGGAATGTACGCGGTCACTTCCGTGCCGGGGCTGTTGCGGCCCGACGACGTCAAGCGGATACGCGCAATCTTCCGCAGAGCGGAATTCGGCTTCTTCGGCGAGACGGTGCGGACGACAAGGCAGACGCCGCGCTTCTGCGGGTTGCCCTTCATGGCCGGAGCCTTGCTCTTCTTGACAACGCGCTTGCGGCCTTTGCGTACTAACTGGCTGATCGTCGGCATGGCGACTTAGGTCCTTTCGGTTACGATACTGCAATAAAATGCAAAGCAAAATAGAAGTGCAGAGGCACAAAAACACCCCGCTCGCCATTGCGTTTCGCACAAAATGCGGACACGGCGGCACGGGGCAGAACGTCCAAAAAAGACGATGTTGCGTTTTAGTTCCAGCTCAAGACCCAGACGGGAGAAGAAAAAAGCTGGCCGATGCCCCCTCAACAGAAAAAATGGTCCGTCCGTCTCAGCCACGCTAAGGACCGGCGAATTCCTCTGAAAACAACCTCCCTATTATACTGCCCGCATTTGCTAATGTCAAGGGGTTAGCCGCTCGGCGCAAAAAATGTGCAAGGGCTGGGAGTTTTGTCGCTTGTGGTATGATGGGTTCAATGCAAATTCAGTATGCTCTTCCACATTCTGAGAAGGACAAACTGAGAGATGATCTTCAAACGGCTAACCCTAGATCTTTGAATCGTATGACTCTCTTGTACCAATATACTAAAGGCGTTGTGAGGCTGTCTTGTGACGGCGGCGAAGTCCTGGAACTCCACATCCCTGTCTTAAATTTCGTGTGGTGTTTGCTGCACATCATAGACAGATTACAGACTGACGACCAGGCTGTTTTTGACTTCACCGAAAGCCACCACCGTATTTTGTTTCGTCGGTCGGCGGCAGTTTTTATTACGAGCGACTACTTGAATTGGTCCTGTCAATGCTCTTACGGGCAGTTGCAAGGCGCAGTAGTAAGTTTCGCTCAAACAGTCTTAGATGATCTATGTGCTTCAGTTCCAGAAATAGCAGCACACTCTTTAGTAGAGGAAGCATATACAAAATTAGGAAGGTGCTGAATAGGCACACCTTTCATAGGCAGAGATACCGCGCGTGATGGTGGCTTCGGCGACGCGGGCGACGCCGACAATGTAAGCGGCGGTGCGTAAGTCTACTTTGTGCGTCTCAAAAGCGTCCCAAACTTCGGCAAACGCCCGGTGCATGATCCGGGCGGGGCGCAGGCCGTTCGCAGGGATACTTAAAGTTCGTTCATGTGCCGGTAGGCGCAGTGTCGTCCCGCACCGTTCCACGCAGTTCCAAGCGCAAGCCGTCGCGCGGACCGCCCGGCCAATACAGCCAGACCGATCTTGAGAACGGACCCGGCAGAAGGCGACGCGAAGACAGGCGTACTTTAACCGGGACGACTGCGCCGGGCGCAGCTTGGACGGGAAGCTGCGTACTGCCGCCGATCTCCGCCTGGATGCACTCACACGAGGCCGCGACACGCGCAATCGCCAGCGTTCTCTTCGTGCCGTTGCGAAGCAGAAACGTGTGCATCAGCGGCGTGTCGTCGGACAAAAGATGTGCGGTGGGAAAGACATAAGACGCATGAGTAGAGGCAACCAGCAATAGAACGGGCGGCTCCGCGCCGGCAGGTTGCCGGCAGCAAAGCAGCAAAAGAGCCGGGATAACGCAAAAAAGGCGTAAAGATAAACGGGCCATGACAGTATTATAACACACTTCCAAAAGCGCGGATAGATACGCAGCTTCGAGCGTCACATAGACCACGGCGCGGCGTACTGATCGTGCTGTTCGTACCAGCCGCGCTGAAGCTGCTCAATCTCAGCCTGCACGTCGGTTGGCAGCGGGACGGCCTTCCCAACGTCTTCCACCAGTTCCTGAAGGTTTTCTATCCGGGCCGTCGCTCCGACGGTGGAGACGACCTGCGGATAACCCAGTGTGAAGCGGACACAGAACTCAGGCCAGGACGCGCAGCCGGAGCGCTCGAACACCGGAGCCATCTGCGCGGCCCGCGCCTTGAGGTAGTCCGGGCCGTGTTCCAGCAGCCTGTTTAGCGAGCCGCCGCAGGTCGTCCGCATGGCGACAATTGTTTCCCCGCGCTCTCGCAGCAGGCTCCAAAGTTCTTCCGATGCGAACCGCTGCAAAGGGTTGAGATAAAAGATATAGCCGTCAACAATGCCTTCGTTGTGCCCGGCGCGGATCGCATCAACAGCCACATCCGAGTTCCAGGGCCAAATCTCCTGCACGAAGCGTCCCACCAAGCCTTCCGCTTTAAGCTGACGCAGACCGTCGTTTTCCGGCCCGCCGGTGCGGTACTGCTCAGCCAGAACGCCTCCGAAACAAAGCTGGCCGACCGGAAGATGCGCAAGGCCCAACGGCTCCAGGTTCTGCCGGATCACTTCCCGCACCTGGGCGACGCTGTCCCAGCCGATTTTCACAATGAAGGATGGGATTTGCGAACGGTCCCGGTCAAAGGCCGCATTCAGCACTTGCAGGGCAGTTCCGTAGGTATGACTGGTATGCAGCGCCGAGCCGGTGTCGAGGGCAGCCTGGGCGACGGCAACACGGTCCTCAAAGGCAATGGACTCATCCCCAAGGCGGGTGGTGCCGTAGATGTAACGGGTTAAACCGGGTAGCCGAGCGGCTGCCTGCGGGAACTTTGTAGACGTAGACATTCTTGGGGCTTCTTTCTTTTGTTCTTTTTCGTGTCGGGAGCCAGTGATGCCGGTATTATAACACGTTCTCCGAAAAACATTGACAAAGACTTTGCGCCGGGTATAATGGAAAAGCATTCCGGGGTCGTTCAATGGCAGGACCGCAGTTTTTGGAGCTGCTTATCGGGGTTCGAATCCCTGCCCCGGAGCGTCTTCGCTGAGTTCTCACCAATTCGGATTAGGGTCAAGCGCATCATGGATACAGAGTACTTTCGCACGGACGACCTCATCACGCTCACGCAGGGTGAGTGGCAGGAATTGGTCTCGTCCATTCAAAACCTTGTCCAAGCCAACAGCGCCTTGCTGCAAACTGTCTCCGAGCTGATGACCCAGCGCAACCAGGCCATTTCCCAGCATCCCGCCCCATCTCAATCCAAACCCACTCACCCCGCCCCGCCCGCCGACCCTTACGACCTTCGCACCCTCAACCATCTTCTTTCCGATAACCTTTAGCCTGCTTCAATCATCGTCTTCAAGTTCCGGTTGCGCGTTACCAAAAACCGCAGCATGTAGCGATGGAGAAACAGGGCATCGGCGATCTTTCCTAACACACCAAGCGGCGAGGTCCACTCTAAGCGGTCGCGCATAAGCGTCCCGCCTGGAACGACGGTGAACTCGTGCCGGTGGTACAAGCTTTGGAATGCGCCGGACAAGGCGACGTCGGTGAACAGCGCCGGCCGTGCGACTTCGGTAATCTGCGACGTCAGACGCTGCCGGATGCCGAAATGAACGGCCTCAAAGACAAGCACGTCGCCAAGCTCCGCCATCCCCACTTTCTTATCCCCGACCAGCCGCTCTTTTGTGTGAGCCACTGTGCGGGTATGCATTTCTAAATCCCGGCACAAGTCGAAGCAGCGCTCAATCGGCGCGTGGATTTCGGTGACAAGATTGATTGTAGGCATGGGAATTTTTTCTAAAAAGTGCCCGCCTCAAACTCCCCTAGTAATGGGAGCTGGGGGGAGATCTGATCTAAGACTGCGCCACCGGGCCTGTCAGAGTCGCGAGCGCGTCCTGCAAAACCAGGCGAAAGCGGACATCGAGCGCGTCAGTGTCGGAGACTTCGGCTTTGCTCTGCGTAAACCGCTGCGAGTCGCCCATCTCCAGAATGGCCTGGATCGGCGGGATGGCCTCGGCTATTCCTAAGTCGGCAGCAGTCTTAGCCCCGACAAGCTGGAGCCAGCGATCATTTGCGGTCAGCAAACGCAGCACGGCTCGGCGCAAAGTCGCGTTCTGATGCGGTCCGAGCGTCTGGGACAGCGCGTCGAGCTGTTCATGCAGCCCCCAGAATTCCTCAGCCCACGCCTGACGATTCAGGTGAGCAAACGTGTCCCGCAGCTCGGCCAGCAGGTCCGGGTCGTCGCCGTCTTTTTGGCGCGGATGAAACACAGCTTCCAAAATTGCCGCATCCACGAGCGGCGTCTGCATCGCGAGGCTTTGCTTCTTCGCTCCCCGGTAGCGTCCAACCGTGCGGGCCAGAAAATACAGAGTGAGGGCAAGGCCACTGCGTTCCAGCCAAAGCGCGTTCATTGGTTTATGACTCTTTCTCGCCCGTGCCGTACAGCTCATCGAACTCCGCCAGCCGCCGCTTCATCAAAAACGGGATCTGAGTGCGAAATTGGAATGGACTGGAATAGTTATACTTCAAAATCAAGTCGTTCGTTTCTTTGAGGTGCCGTGCATACGCTTCCCGCGCTTTGGCCCGCAGCGCCGGATACTGCGGCGTTTCACGCAGATTGACCTCCGACGCTTCCCATCGGGCGAGAACGCCCAGCGCCAGCGCCCGGCCCGCTTCAATTTCCCGCTCGATCAGCAGCCAGGGCGGCAGCACCCGGTTGTGCTTCAGCAAGCGGTTGATCGCGCCCATGCCGGGCGGCTCAAACGGGTTCACCGACAAGTCCAGCGGCTGCCCCCGGCCCGGCAGATTGTCAAACAGCCCGTCGTCAATCGCATCCTGTATCTTCCGCTCGGCAATCCCCGCCATCCAGTCCGGGTTGTCACTTAAATCCTCCGCCGACGCCATCGTTTGCTTTCCTCCCTTTTCAGAGATTGTACCCGGCGCGTTGGGTATACTCTCGGCAATGCGAACTGCTCTTCTTCCCCTACTGCTCCTATTTTTGCCGGCTGCAAGTCAGGCCCAAGCGCCGCTGACATTGGCCCAAATTATGCAGATGGCGGCAGACGCCAGCCCGTCCCTAACCGCCGCCCGGCAAGGCGTCGCGCAGGCGCAGGCCCGCGTCGGGCAAGCCCAGGCCCAAAAACGGTTCCAGCTTACGTTCAACAGCACCGTGTCGCTGTCCGGCGCCAGCGTCTACCAGCCGCCGCCGACCTATGAAACATTCGGCACGCTGCAAAACACGCTGACCGTGCCGCTGCCGCTCGGACGGCGCCTCGGCCTTGCCGTCACCGAGGCCCAGGAGCAGCAAGGTGCAGTTTTCGCCCAGCTTGATTCGGCGCGTCTCGCCCTGGCCGGGCAGGCGGCGGCGGGATACTACGATGTTCTGCGAAAGCAGGCGCTGCTCACTGTCGCCCAGCAGACATTGCTTGAAAACCAAAGGGCGCTCAGCGATGTCCAGAAGCGCAGCGCCGCTGGGGATGCCGCCCAGATTGACGTTTTGCAGGCCCAGGTTCCCGTTTCTGCTGCTGAGGCCGCGCTGGACGGAGCCGAGAACGATCTTGCCGTCGCCGATGAAACTCTTAACAGCCTGCTTGGACGCCCGCTCGATGCCCCGATTTTGCTGGCAGACATCCCGCCCAATGCACTTGCCTTGCCTTATACACTGCCGCAGGCCGAGCAGTTTGCCTTGACGCGCAGCCCCGACCTCCGCGCCGCCGAAGCGACGATCCGCGCCGACCGGGCAGCAATCGCCGCCGCCCGCTTGTACCGCGAGCCGGCCTACTCTTTGCAGGCGATTGACATCCGCTCCAAAGACGTCACTTCTTTCCGCAGCGAAGATACCGTGCAGGCCGCCGTGACCCTGCCCCTCTCCGACGGCGGCCTCGGCAAAGCGCAGGTGCAGGAAGCTGAGGCCGCGCTCGCCGGGGCCTCAGCGCAGGCTGAAGTCGTCCGCCGAGCCGTCATCGCCGGCGTCAGCGCGGCGTATCTCACGGCTCAAAGCCGACGCCGCCAGATTGACGCGGCCCGCACCGCACGCGACATCGCTCAGATTACCTACGGCAAAACAACGCTCGGCTACCGCAATGGTCTGTTCCCGCTGCTGCAAGTCTTGACCGCGCGAGCGGCACTGACTCAGGCGCGGATTGCGTATACCCAGGCAGTCTACGATGCTGCCGCCGCGTCCACCACGCTGTCTACCGCGTTCGCCGGGGCCGTGCCGACGCCGCTGCTCGCGCCGACGGCTCCTGTTACCGCCCCGCCGACCGGCGCGAACGGAACCAGCCCGACCGGAGGCGCTTCGACGCCGGGGACCACCCCGGCAGGCAACAGCACGACAGGGACCGGCGCGGGCGGGGCAGGCGCCGGAGGCCGAGGCGGGCCGTAAAGACACGGGGCTGAACCCCCATGCTTTGAAGGGCAATTCCCCACCTCAGCACTGGCTACCCGGAGGGGCGCGGGCAGCGGATATATTCTGGCCTCTTCGCCCGCGAAGGCGGGAGCTTGCGCTTCAAAGCATGGGGGTTCAGCCCCGTGTTCTTTGTGAATAAACTTTATGCCAAAACTGCCCATCAAGTCTGCCCTGTTTTTAGCGGCCCCTGCCCTGCTCTCCACCGGCTGCGGGCACGGCGGCACAAAGCCCGCCGAGGACAAATCTGTAGACGCCAAGCCCCTGCCGTCGGTGCAGGTCGCTACCGTCATGCGCGGCACGATCGAGGAGACGCTCCCGGTGACAGGTGTTCTGCAAACCCTGCCGGGCCGGGAAGCAACCGTCTCGCCGCCCGTCGCAGGCGTTCTCTCGGCCTTGCTCGTCCGCTACGGGCAAACCGTCTCGCGCGGCCAGGTCATCGGGCAGCTTTCCATCCAGCCTTTGGTCGGTCCGCTTCAGCAGGCGCAGGCCGCCATCGGCCAAAACCAGGTACAGGTGCAGCAGGCCCAGGCGAACGCGCTCCAGCAGGCCGCGCAAACCAAAACTTCCATCTTGCAGGCGCAGGCGGCACTGAAGAACGCCGAAGCGGCTTTGGCGGGGGCGCAGGCGACGCTGACCGGCGCGGATGCCGCCGTGCGGAACGCGCAGGAAAATCTGGCCCGCGAACAAACGCTGTTTGGGGAAGGACTGGTGCCGCAGAAAGATGTTGAGGCGACCCAGCTTGCCCTGCGGACCGCCGCCGCCCAGCAGTCGGCCCAGCGGCAGGCGGTCGCCGGACAGCGCCAGACCGTTGCCGGACAGCAGGCCGCCGTCGCCGCCGCCCGCGCGGCAGGCTTGCAGGATGTCGTTAAGCGCCAGGACGTGCTGATTGCCCGGCAGCAGCTCCGAAATTCCGAGGGGGCGCTGACGACGGCTCGTTCCCAGCAGGCACTCTACACGCTCCATGCTCCCTTGTCGGGCCAGGTCGCTACGCTCGGTGCGACGGCAGGCGAGACAATAGACACGGCCGCGAAAGTCGCCGTGATCGCAAACTTAGACCAGCTTCAGATACTGATCAGCCTGCCGGGAAACGCCGTGGCCGCCGTTAAGCCGGGCCAGCCTCTGACATTTACGGTCCGAAGCGTGCCGCATCACATTTTTTACACGAAGGTCAGCACGGTTGCGTCGCGTGTGGATGCCGCGACCGGTACGGTTCCGGCGTTCGCCGTCGTTGCTAACCCGAACCATCTGCTGAGGGACGACACAACGGCCCGCGTTTTAATTGTCACCGAGCGGCACCCGGATGTCTTAATTGTTCCAAAGGCAGCGATTTTGTCCGACCCCGACACCGGAAAGTCGAGCGCGGTCACGGTGGACGCTGACGGCACCGCGCATGTCGTTCCCGTCACGCTTGGATTAGCCGTCAGCGACCGCGTCGAGATCAAAAACGGCATCAAAATCGGCGACAGCGTGGCCGTCACGAACCAGTACGGCTTGCCCGACGGCGCGAAAGTTCAGGTCACGCATGGCAATTAAGTATGAACAGCCCGTGAAGCCCGAACCGGCTGCCAAGCCCGAACCGCTGCCCCCACCCAAAGCGGCGCCTCAGACCGAACACGCCGCGAATGCCGGCTTGAGTGGCTGGGTGCAGCGTTACCGCAAGGCCATTTTGCTGCTAGTCGTCGTGCTGTGTCTCGGCGGCTTTTATGCGTTCCAGTCGCTCCCTGTCGCGATCTTCCCCGATCTCGCCGCGCCGCGCATTATTGTGACGGCGGACGCCGGGAATACGCCGATCCCAACCGTGCTGGCAAACATCACGCGGCCCTTAGAAAACGCCGTCGCCGGGGTGCCGAATGTCACGCGGGTTGGGTCGCTGACCCAGCGCGGCGGGGATGAGCTGGACGTGAACTTTAGCTGGGGGACGGATATGCCTTCCACGCTCCAGCAGGTCCAGGCCAAGCTCGCCCAGCTTCAAGCGTCGCTCCCCGCCGGCACGGTCGTCACGGCGGAGCGGCTGAACCCATCGGTCTTTCCCGTCATGGGCTACAGCCTTTACTCGCGGGCGGTCAGCCCGCAGACGCTTCGGAGCCTCGCGCTCTACACCCTGCGCCCGCGCTTGCTGCGCGTTCCCGGCGTCCGCGAGATCGCCGTGCAGGGGGGCGATACGCCGGACTTCTTGGTGCAGCTTAACCAAACGGCACTACTGACGCGGGGCATTAGCGCCCCGGATGTCGAGACGGCACTCTCGAAGAACAACCAGATCAGCGCGGTCGGCACCTACGACCAGTCGTTCCTGCGCTACCAAGTGCTGGTTTCGGGACTCTTCAAAGACACCAAAGACATCCAAAATGTCACGGTCGCGGTCAAGAACCGGGTTCCCGTCACGCTCGGCGAAGTGGGGACGGTGACGCGCGGGACGGAGCCGCACACGGTTGAAACCAGCGGCGACGGTCACGCCGCCGTGCTGCTGTCGGTCATTAAGCAACCGGCGGGCAACACGGTCCAAGTCGCGGATGGCATCAAGAAAGCGCTGGCCGATGCTAAGTCCCTGCTGCCGCCGGATGTCACGATTACAAACTACTACGACCAATCGGAAATCGTGCTGGAATCACAGAATTCCGTCGTTGAAGCGCTCATCATCGGCGGCGCATTGGCGCTGATTGTCCTGATGCTGTTTCTCGGCAACCTGCGGACCGCTGCAATTGTGCTGATTATCCTGCCGCTGACCATTGTGATTGCGTTCGCGCTGATGAAGCTGCTGGGCCAGACGCTCAACATTATGACGCTGGGGGCGCTGGCGGTCGCGCTGGGGCTGGTCATTGACGACGGCATTGTGGTTGTCGAAAATATGTGGACCGAGCTGGAAAGCGGCAAAGAACGCCCCGACGCCATCGCGGCGGGCCTCCAAGCGATCACGCCCGCGATGGTCGGCTCGTCGCTGACCACAATGGCTGCGTTCCTGCCGTTGACCTTCCTGAACGATCTGACCGGCCAGTTCTTCGGCCCGCTAGCTCTGGTGATGATCGCGACACTAACCGTCTCGCTGGCGCTGGCCCTGCTGCTGACGCCCATTCTTGCCGGCTGGCTGCTGCCGCTGAAGGCCGACGCGCATGGCGCAAAGAAGCCAAATATCCTGGCCCGCATTTTAGGCTTCTTTCCCCGGCAGTTCGACCAAATCGTGCGCGTTTACGCCCGCATCCTGCGCTTCTGCCTGCGCCGCAAGGCTGTCGTTCTCGTGCTGCTCCTTCCCATTGCGCTCGGCACCTTCTTTCTTTACAAAAGCATTGAAACGGGCTTCTTCCCGGAGTTCGACGAAGGTGGCTTTATTTTAGACTACCAGCTTCCCGCCGGGACATCGCTGGCCGAGTCAAGCGCCGTTTCCGGGCAGATTGAAACCGTACTGGCCCAAACGCCTGAAATCGCGGCCTGGTCTCGGCAGACCGGGGCGCAGAGCGGCTTCGACATTACAACTCAAAACGTCGGC
This sequence comes from uncultured Armatimonadales bacterium, assembly GCA_964236795.1. Taxonomy (GTDB): domain Bacteria; phylum Armatimonadota; class Armatimonadia; order Armatimonadales; family Capsulimonadaceae; genus JANXMY01. The sequence continues at coordinate 12,810 of CAXSFV010000059.1, forward strand.
GACATGACGGTCCGGCTGAAGCCCAAGCGGACGCGGGACATTGATGCCGTCATGCAGAGCGTGCGGGAGCAGGTCGAAGCCAAATACCCCGCCGCGTCGGTAGATTTCCACCAGACGCTTCAAGACAACATCGGCGACATCGCGGGCAGCCCCAGCCCGGTTCAGATCAAAATCTTCGGCACCGACCAGGCTACCCTGGAAGACTTGGCTCACCAAATAGACGGCGTTCTCGCCAAGCAGTCCTACATCGTGGACGACAACCCCGGCATTGTCCATTCCAGCCCGGAGTCAGTGCTTCAGGTTAATACTGAAGCCGCCCAGCGCTACGGTCTCACCACCGACGACATCACGCAGGCCGTCCAGGCCGCCTTGCAGGGGGTTGAGCCGACGGAGGTGCAGCAGGGCGAGCAGGCGGTCGGCGTCCGGGTCGTGGTCGCCCACCCCGGCGAAGCGCTGACGCCGGAGCTTTTGCCGAACATCGAGATTGCGTCCCCCGTCACCGGCGGCACGGTCCCTGTCTCCGAAGTCGCCGCCGTCGTCCCCGCGCCCGGCGCGGCCCAGGTGACGCGCGAAAACCAGCGGCAGATGATCGCGGTCACGGCCAGCCTGAGCGGCAAAGACCTCGGCAGCGCGACGACGGCCATCCAGAGCGCCGTCAGCAAGGGGGTGACGCTGCCGCCGGGCTACTCGCTGGAATACGGGGGCCTCTACGCCAGCCAGCAGCAGTCGTTCGCCGAGCTGGGGCAGACGCTTCTGATTACCATGATGCTTGTCTTCACGCTCTTGGTCTTCCAGTTCCGCTCCATCCGCCAGGCGATTGCCCTGCTCCTCGCCGCCGTTCTGTCCCTGTTCGGCGTCCTCGCCGCACTCACGCTGACGCACACGCCCTTGAACATTTCCAGCTTCACCGGCGCGATTATGATTATCGGCATCATCACCGAGAACGGCATTGTCTTGTTCGCGTTCTTCAATCACTTGCGCTCCGAAGACCCGCACGGCGACTTGACCGCCCAGGTTCAGAAAGCCGGCGAGGAGCGCTTGCGCCCGATTTTGATGACCACCATCGGCGCCATCCTCGCCCTGATGCCGCTTGCCCTCGGCCTCGGCGCGGGCGCGGCTCTGCAAAAGCCCCTCGCCATCGCCGTCATCGGCGGCCTCTCCGTCTCCACGTTCTTCACCCTGCTTGTCGCCCCAGTGCTGTTTGTGGCTTTAGAAGGAATAACGACGCGCAAAGAAGCCGCAAGGGCATAGGTTCTTGGATGCTCCCGCGTTTATTCTCCAGGCATCCTGTCTTTATGCGGGTACATATGCTCAAGCACTCTGGGCAGCTCCTTTTTCGCGAAGTCCGACGAAGTCGCGTTTTGGAAGAAATGCGCCGCTTTTTCCTCCAACACAAGACTTGCCAGCCCGTATATCGTTGCCATGCCGCAGAAGATGTCGGCGGCGTCCTCAAACCGATTCGGGTCCACCTCGGATTTGCCGTGATAGGCAGCGACAGCACGGTCGAGCCGCAC
>CAXSFV010000060.1:0-14153 GCA_964236795.1 uncultured Armatimonadales bacterium
AGACAATGGACAGGCGGCAGCCGCGCAGGCCCATCATCGGGTTGATCTCGTGCATAGACTCGACCTGGTGCAGCAGCTTGGACTTTTCGGCCAGCTCCGGGCTGTCTGGGTGGGTCGCTTTTAGGGTCGCGACTTCGGCGATCAGCGTGTCCATGGACGGCAGGAACTCGTGGAGCGGCGGGTCAATCAGGCGAATGGTCGCCGGACGGGAACCCAAAGCCTCAAAGATGCCCTGGAAGTCGGCCCGCTGGAATGGCAGCAGCAGGTCAAGCTGCTTTTTGCGCTCGTCTTCGTCGGGAGCGAGAATCATGGCCTGAACGATGGGACGGCGGTCTTCGGCAAAGAACATATGCTCCGTGCGGCACAGGCCGACGCCTTCCGCGCCGAACTTGATGGCAAGGGCGACGTCTTCGGGCGTATCGGCATTGGTGCGGACGCCCAGCCGCTTGAACTCGTCGGCCCAGCCTAAGAGAGTCCCGAACTCGCCGGTCATTTCCGGGTCCACCACTTCGACCGTGCCGTCAATGACTTCGCCCAGTGTGCCGTTCAGCGAAATCGGATCGCCTTCGCTGATGGTCTTGCCGTTCACGGTGAAAGAATTCGCGCCGACGGAAATGTCGGAGCAGCCGGCGACCGTCGGGATGCCGAAGCCCCGTGCAACCAGCGCAGCATGAGAGGTCATGCCGCCGCGCTCGGTCAAAACGCCTTCAGCCGCGAGCATTCCCTTCAAATCGTCTGGGGACGTGTCGGCGCGGACCAAAATCACGCGCTGTCCCAAACCGCCTTTTCCCATTTCGGCGGCGCGGGTCGCGTCAAAGACCGCGATGCCGGTGGCCGCGCCGGGGCCGGCGGGCAGACCGCGAGCCAAGAGGTCGTACTTCGCGCCGGGCTTGATGATCGGGTGCAGGCACTGGTCCAAAAGCTCCGGGTTGATCCGGGCCAGTGCGACTTCTTTGGAAATCACGCCTTCGTTGACCAAATCCACCGCGATCTTGACGGCGGCGGGGCCGGTACGCTTGCCGGAGCGGCACTGCAAGATAAACAGCTTGTTGTGTTCAATCGTGAACTCAATATCCTGCATATCCTTGTAATGCTCTTCCAGCCGGGTGCAGATCTCGTCGAACTGCCGGTACATCTCCGGGTTCTGGACCTTCAGCTCGGAGATCGGCATGGGGGTCCGAACGCCCGCGACCACGTCTTCGCCCTGGGCGTTCATCAGGTACTCGCCGAACACTTCATCGGTGCCGTCGGAGGCGTTCCGGGTGAACGCGACGCCCGTCCCGCAGTCCTCGCCCTGGTTGCCGAAGACCATCGCCTGGATGTTGACGGCGGTTCCGAGGTCATCCGAGATCTTTTCGCGCTGCCGGTACAAAATGGCCCGGTCGTTGTTCCACGACTTCCACACGGCGGCGACGGAGTCCTGAAGCTGGACCAGCGGGTCCTGCGGGAACTCGCGTCCGGCGTTTGTCTTGATATGCGCTTTGTACGTCTCGCAAAGCTGCTTGAGCTGCTCGCCGTTGACCTGCAAGTCGTCGGTGACGCCTAAATCTTTCTTCATCGCATAAAAGATATGCTCGAAGTCATGCTTCGCCAGATGGTTCGTGCCGTCGGAGTACGCCACGTCCGAGAGCATCATCAAGAAGCGTCGGTACGAGTCATAGACGAACCGGTCATTGCCGGTCAGCTTAATCAGGCCCTCGACCGTCGCGTCGTTCAAGCCTAAGTTCAGAACCGTGTCCATCATGCCGGGCATAGAAAACTTGGCGCCGGAGCGCACGGAAACCAGCAGCGGGTTCTCGGCATCGCCGAGCTTCTTGCCGGTCTTTGTTTCGACCGCCGCTAAAGCGGCTTTCATCTCGTCCATCAGCCCGGCGGGAAAAGAGCCACCGCTCCGGGTGTACTCGTTGCAGGTGTCGGTCGTAATCGTGAACCCTGGGGGGACCGGCAGGCCGATATTGCTCATTTCCGCAAGATTGGCTCCTTTGCCGCCCAGTTCGTCCCGCATCGTAGCGTTGCCCTCTTCAAAGAGCCACACGCGCTTTGTGTCTGCCATTCCATTCTCCTCTATCATAATTTCAAGTTGTCTGTGAATTCTTCGCTGGAAACTGCCATTTAGTATACCAGAAAACCGAGCTTCTATGAGAGCATTTCGAGAGGTCAGACTGCCTGCAATTGATCAAAAACCGCTGTCAAACAGCCGAGACCTGCGTATTTGGTTTCGAGGCTTTGCAGATGCTCACGAAAGTCAGCGATCTGTTTTGGACTGTCATCGGGGCGGCTTTTGACTGCTGAAATACCGAGGTATTCAATTTCGTTCAGCATTTGACCAATCGTTTTCGGTTCGGTTTCTTCATAAGCTAAAGAGCGCAGCCGAACCAAAGCACGGTGCAGAACCTGTAACGTGTTCGCCGAAAAATCAATGTGTTTCAGTCGTCTGCGCCGCCGAAGGCTCTGCGGAAAGCGTCAAGCTCATCTTCCACCTTTACTTGTTCAACCGTCAGGCCACGTTCTCCAAGCTCTACGAGAATCGGCGGAAGGGTCTCTCCGCGCTGTGCGGCGCGGTAAGTTAAGCCCCAATCAGCCCCACGCGGGCCGGAAGTGTCAATGAAATCTTTATGAGGCGAGCACAAACTTGTCAGCGGCAAAATGACAACCTGCGAATCATCGCTTATCTGTGCAGGTATCGCCTCATACCTACAGAGCCAGACCGCTTTCGCACGACGTACCCTATCTTGAATCTCGTAAGTTTGTTCGTCCGTCCTAGACCCTTTCGGCAAAGGCACATACCGCAATGGAGTGTACCCGAAAATCGGGCGCAATTTTAAGGCAGGACAAAGGCATTAAGGAGTTGCGGCGGCACGGACAGCGGCATTCGCGGCTTTGGCGTCGTCTTTAGGAGCGGTGGGGAGGCGAGAAAGGCTCCAGACAATTTGGGCGGTTAAAGAGTGACCGGGGCGAAGCGGGGATAAAGGACCAAGGATTTCCATCTCTAAATAAGCGGACGCGCCGGGGTTGCTGTAGACTTCGCCGGGGGAATCGGCGTCGGGGTAGAGGCCGCCGGGAGCGACGGACGAATGCTCGGTGAAGACGATGCCTGTGTCGGAAATATGCACCAGCCAGCCGTCCCGCGCTTTCGCCGCGACTTTGTGGGAGCTGACCGGATCGCGGCGGCCCAGCAGCACGCGGCGGCCGCGCACGACCGCCACCCGCCAGAACGGCGGGGCGACCGGCGGCGACGAGAGCGATTGGTAGCCCAGAGGGAACGGCGCATGCGGTGCGGCAGGCGGTGCGGGCAGCGGCAGGACAAACACGCCGTCGCCGCTGATCTGCGTGATCGCCCAGACGGCCAAAGGGCGGTCCGGCGCGGCGCCGGGCAGGGTCCGAACCAGCGTCTGCGTCAGGTAAAGGCGCGGCTGGCCGGGGCGCAGTGTGAGGGTGCGCTCGATATGCAGGCCAAACTCGCTGCTCGTCGGCGATACAAGGCGCAGGCCATCCGGCAGGAGACGGACGGTTTCCGGCAGGCCGTCGAACGCCCTGTCGGGCGGGAAGTCGCGCCCGATAAAGCGCGGCCAGTCTGACTGCGGGGCGGGCCAGACTTTGTCGCCGCCGCAGTTCGCCCACTCGCCGGGTTTCGGCATGTGCTTCTTGTCCGGCGTCCAGTCCGGGTTCTCGTACAGCGGGTTGGTTTCGGGGTGTCCGGTAAACTCAAACGCCATGACGCGCCCGATCTGCGGCACGACGACCGCTTCCACCACGCCGTTCGACAGCTTCACGGCCTGCGGCCAGCCGTGCCAGGAGATTCGGGTCACGGTGACAGGGGCCGGGGCGGCAGACGCGGCGGCGGGAGTGAACGCAAGCAGCAGCAAGAGCCATTTGAGCATGAAGTCATCTTACCATAGGCGGGAGTCGGCGCGGACATGAAGTTGCCTCAAAGCGCCGTCTTCGGCCTTGTAAGAGACAGTGGCCGTGAAGTCTTCGGCTGTCGCCTGAAATGTCAGCGCGGCGCGAAGAGGAGAAGAAAGCAGGGGCCGAAGGGCCGAGAGCGTCTCGGCCCACTGCCCCTGCGCCTGCCGGTACTCGTGCTGGGCGTCATACACGTCCATCAGCAGGTCGCGGGCGGGGAGGGACGGATCGGGCCGGAAGGGAGCCGTGCCGGGCGGCTGTTCAGAGAACTGGACGAAGCCCCAGCGCTCCGGGCGGTGCATATCAATGACGCCCTGCGGGGACCAGACCCAGTTATGCTCCGGCACATCCGGCACTTTGCGGTACGCGCCGCCTTCAGTCGTGATGTCCCACTCGACGCGGGAAAAGTTGACCCGCCACTGATCCCCGTCGGCAGGCGGCGTTTGGCGTCCGGCGAACCCAGCCAAGTCTGCCCACGGCAGCGCCATCTCTACGGTCCAGCCAGTGTCCGTATCCGATGGGTCGTTCAGCGTGCCGCTGACATGGACGGCTTTTTTAAGGCCGGGGACATGCCAGGAGTTCAGGGCCGGGCCGCCGTCACGGTAGGGCTTGACCAGACGCAAATCCCAGACCGTGCCGAGGGCGTTGATCTCGATTTCGTAGTAGCTGTGGTTGTCGCCGTCGGGGTCGAGAAAGACTTCAAAGTCCGGGTCCTGGAAGATGACCGAGTCATGCTCGGTCAGCGTCGCCCAGACATGCGGCTCTTCCATCTCGGCGGCGATGTAGAAATACTCATCGTCCCACAGCATTTTGGCGCGGGTGCGGTACGTCGGCTTCGGGCGGGCGTCGCCTTCAATATCCGTGAAGTCTTCCGTCCACGGCACTTCCCGCCACGCGCCCTCGGTCAGCCGCCCATCAAACACGGGCGGCACAGACGTATACCCGCAGACGTAGCCGCGCGGCATTATCGGTCCCCCATGTCAGTGGCTCGTCGGCGGTGGAGTTACAGTTCCACGACGCCGCTCCATAATTCCAGGCTTTAAGACCATCGGCGGCGGGGGCGTGATAGTCGCCGGGACCGTGACGCCCGGCGCAGGCGCGACGGTGGAAGGGTCGTTACGGCTGGCGCACCCAGCGAAGAGCAACAAGGCTCCCAAAGAAAAAAGTAGCAGTGTGGTCTTCATCGATGCTTTCTACAGGTCGCTGTTACCGGACTTCTTCAAGGACCACAGATACTTGCTGAGGTCGGTGATTTTCACGTTGGCCTGGTTGATGCCGGGGTACCAGTTTGTGCCAGCAGCGAGGTCGCCGGTGCGGAGCCACTTGACGTGGCCGTCGCAGAACGCTACATTGCCGCCGCCCCGATGCCGACCATCAAACATATTGGTCGAGCTATTGGGAATGCCGATGGGGACGTTGTCGTATTCTGAGTCCTGCCCCCAGCCGTCGGTCGGGAGGTTGAATGCGTCACCTGTGTTGGAGCCGTTGCCATTGGAGCAAGCGTGCATCGTAACGCCATTCGGCTCCGCCGCTGGAGAGTTCACTCCAGATGCTGGAGCATTGATGAATGCAGTAACACTGAATGCGGCCGAATTGGTGGTGTATACTTCCGGTTTCGTTTCCGCTAGCAGAACAGTTTGAGCAGGCGATTCGATGGCTGCAAGATTTGCCCCTTTCCCCCAAGGAGCAGTCGCGCCATCAAGGGTCGCGGCCGGGCTGCAATCTGGGTCCGGCTGTAGATAGTCTTTATTCATTCCGTAATTCACGAAGTAGGAGAGTTCCGTAAGAGGATAAGATGGCCTACTGCGAATACCGGTCAAATCTTCTTCTAAGTCAGGACACGTCCAGACAGTGCTTGTGCCTTGAATTTGTATTTTGAGATAAGGATCAACTGCGGTGACCCAGTAATTGTTGATATTCGTCTTATCAGGATCGGTGCAGAAGGGAGCATTGCCGATGACGTTTTTCGAGCAGTTGATGACTGGCACCATGATTTCGTCACTGTCCTGCACATACTGAATGATCGCAATGGAAAGCTGCTTCTCGTTGGACATACAGGTCGTGCGGCGGGCATTTTCGCGGACGTTTTGGAAGACGGGGAATAAAATGGCGGCGAGAATCGCGATAATAGCGATGACGACGAGAAGCTCAATTAGGGTGAAGGCTTTTTGGGAGCCGGACGAGGGGCGGGTCATGCTGGTGTCCTTTCAATGATAAAAACGGAACGAAGCAGACAGCACTGTCTTGTGGGCGGCAAGCAAGAGAAAACGCAAGCGTCAACAGTATAACAAGTAAACAAAAGATTGTCAATCTTTTGTTTACTTGACTACGAGAGTTGTTTTCGCCGACACCTGGGCGGCGGGGTCTACCTGGCGGATCGCGCCGGAGTCGGCGGGGGTGCGGGTAGACTGGCCCATGTTGGTCGGGTCCGGGTCGGTGTTGACGACAACGCCGCCGGTGATCGCCGGGCGGTTGTCCGAGGTGAGGTGAGCGGACAAAGTGTAAACGCCGGGCGGGACGGGATGGCCGGACAGGTCGCGGCCGTTCCAGACAGCCCGGTAGATGAAAGACTTGCCGGGCGGCAGAGGCAGCGACGCCAGATTTTGCGAGAAGCGCTGGTTTGCGGCCCAGTTCCAGACGACGACTCCCGCCGCGTTGGTCGCCGTGACATCAAAGCGCTGGCCGGTGGAAAAGTTGTAAGTGACAGGCTTGCTTGACGTGTTGACGACCGAAAACATCAGCCGCACCGGCTGGCCGGACTTGATCTGGGGCTTGCCGACCGTCAGCGTGCCGGGCTGCGCCGCAGGCGTCACCTTCAGCGCGTCGGGGAGCGACCCGTTGGTGTTCGGATTGATCGGCGGCGTCCCGGCATCGGTTTGAGCCAGCGCGGGCAGGGCGCTGAAGGCAAAGGCAGCGGCGAGTAAGGCGAGTTTCATGGCCCTATTCTTCCCGTTTCGCCGCCTGCCAAACCGACTCCATCTCAGCAAGCGTCAGGTCCGAGACAGCGCGGTTTGTTTCAGAAGCGAAGCGCTCAATCGCCCCGAAGCGTTTGGCAAAGCGCAAGGTCATCCGGCGCAGGGCGTCTTCCGGGTCCACTTTCAGTTGCCGGGCGACATTGACCAGCGTGAACAGCAGGTCGCCCAGCTCGTCGGCGGCGCGGCCCGTCTGCCCGCCGGCGATTTCCGCCCGCAGCTCCTTCATCTCTTCTTCGACTTTGTCTAAAACTTCGCCGATGCCCGGCCACTCAAAGCCGACTTTGACAACGCGCCTTGAGACTTCCAGCGCCCGCATGAGCGCGGGCAGGGCAGGCGGGATGCCGTCGAGAATGCTGATCCTATCTTCATACCCCGGCTCGGCCCGCTTGATCCCTTCCCAGTTGGTCAGCACTTGATCGCTGCCGGAGACAACAACGCTGCCGAAGACGTGCGGGTGACGGCGAACAAGCTTTTCGACAATGGCCTGCGTGACATCGGGCAGCGCAAATGCGCCTGCTTCCGAGGCAAGCTGGGCATGAAAGACAACTTGCAGAAGCAGGTCGCCCAGCTCCTCCGACAGCTTGGACGCGGAGCCGGAGTCAATCGCTTCCACGACTTCGTAGGCTTCTTCAATAACGTACTTGCGAAGCGAAAGCGGCGTCTGCTCGCGGTCCCACGGACAGCCGGTGACGGGGTCCCGCAGCCGGGCCATAATCAGCCGCAGCGCCTCAAAGTCGGCGGGCGAGTCGGACGGCAGGGGCGCAGGGGCAAAGACGCGCAGGGGGATGGCTTCGCGGCGCACGGCGTCGAGCAGCGGAATGCAGGAGGGATCACCAAACAGGGGATGGCCGGACACGGCGTAGCAAACATCGCCGATGCGGGCGGCATCCAAAACCGTCTGCGCGGCATCGCCGTCGCTGAGGGCGTCCAAATGGGCATGGAAGCGAACGCCGCCCGCATCCAGCCGCGCGAGCGCCGCATGAGAACCGGCGCGGGCAAATTTGGGGCCGGACGCGCTCATAAGCACGTCGGACGCGCCGAAGCTGAGGCCGGCGGACGTGTCCGCCGGGCCGAGGCCGATGAGTGTGAGCATAATCTCAGAACCCTTTCCGCCTAAAGAACCCCTCCCGCTCGTTCCTCGCTCCCTCCCTCGCTTCTCTCTTACCCTCCCTTCTTAGGGGAGGGAGCGAGGAACGAGCGGGAGGGGTTCTTTAGGCAGGAGGGGTTCCTTATGGCTTCCTACGGATGCGCCGGGGCGAACGGCGAGCCGCCGCTGGGGGCCGGGGCGCCGCCGGGGGCCGGACCACCGGGAGCCGGGCCGCCGGGGCCGGGCGAGAACGATGCGGGCGCAGGCGGGGCGGGATGGGTCAAGGTCTGCACGACCGACGCATACTGCGGGGCGGCGGTAATTTTGACCGCGCTCTGGAAGTCCCGCACTTCGGTCTGGAACGTCTGCTGGGCCGACGGGTCGGCCTGCGCTTTCTGCTGAAGAAGCTGGGCGCGGATCAGGTCTTTCACCTGGTCGAGCGGCAGCACTTCTTTTTGGTCTATCCGCTGCACGACTTTTACCAGCCAGTACGTTTTCTGACCGTTCGGGCCAGTCACCGTAATGGGAGGCGTGACCGAGCCGACGGCAGCGGTCTTGATTGGACCAATCAGGGTGCTGAGGCTCGGCGGGGCGGGATCAAGCGGAATCCACTGCGGGACATCGCCATCGGGCGTGGATTTGTCGAGCGACTGGGCGACCTGGCTGCCGAAAGTCTGGCCGCCGCTGATGGCTTTGGAAATCTGCTGGGCCTGCGGAAGCGACGCGCAGACGATCCGCTGGATATGAACGCGGGCGGGCTTGGTGAACGCCTTATCTTTGTTGGCGCTGTAGAACGCTTGAATGTCGGCATCGGAGATGGTCGCGCCTTTAGTCAGAAGCTTCAGCTCGGCAAGCTGCGGCTTGACTTGCAGGTCTTTGAAGACATCGGAGGTCAGCCCGGCATCCGTGAGTGCTTGGTCAAACGGCTTGGTCGAGCGGGCTTCCTGGATCATCTTGATATTGGCGTACTGCTGGTCCACTTCGGCCTGGGTCGGGGCGACACCCTGGTCTTCGGCTAAGCCCTCAAAAATCAGGTTTTGAAGCATCTGCTGGATGACGAGCCGGCCGGCGGGCTGCCCGATCGGGGCGGACGACTGCGGGCTGCCGTTTGCGACAAAGCCTTGAAGCTGGTCGTAGAACTCGGACTGGGTGAGGGTCAGCGTGCTGCCCTTCGGCGTGGTCAGGGTCGCCACGGGTCCGGCTTCGCCGCCAGTCGTGGAGATTGAATTCCCGCCGCCGGCGTCGGCAGTGCCGGAGTGGTTACAGCCGGTGAGGACGAGGGGAACAGCGGCAAAAGAAGACAAGACGGCGAGTGAAGCCAGCCGCCTCGCTTGTCGTCCGGGGAAAGTCTTGAAAGTCAATGGCATGATAAGTGAAGCGCTCCTTTGGAATGGCGAACAAGTAGGAATGGCGAACAATAGGTTAAAAATAGCAGGCTAGTCCACCTGGCACTGCATTGGCAGATCTGGAAGGCTTCCAGTGCCGGATTCTAAGCTTCTTTACAACGCGCGGCGGCCACGCAGGCTGAGAATGAGATCCACTTCCCCGCGCCCCAGCCCCGTCCGGCGGGCGATCTCCACAGGGTCGGCCACTCCCGATGCCAGCAGCGCATACACGGGTTCATAACGCGGGTCGGGCGGCGGCTCGGCAGGAACAGGAGGCAAGTCCGGCGCAGGCTGAGAGGCAAGCGGCGGCACAGGCTGAGAGGCAAGCGGCGGCACGAACGGTGCCGATGCGGCGGCTCGCTCGACAGCATCGAGACGCCGCGCAAGGCTTGTCACCAGCGTTTCCAGCGTCGCGCAAAGCTGTTCCAACTCCGCCGTGTCCGCCTCTGGGGAGAGCGCAAGCGGCGGCACACGCGCCGCAAGATCACGCCGGGCGATCCACCAAAGCGCCGCCGTGAATACCAAGACCAATACCTGCACCAGCAGCACTTCGATAGCCAACTTCCCCGCCCCACCTAAAGCGCCGCTTGCAGCATCTTCCCCGTCGCCGTCTGCCGCCCGACCAACAGTGTAATTCGGTGCGACCCCGACCGGCCCCGCAGAACGTCCAGCTTCAGCCACAGCTTCAAGCGCCGGCCTTCGTCTTCCACGACAATGCGCTCCACCGCCAAGATCGGAACGTCCGGGTAAACGCCCAGTAGGGTCACGTCTTCCGCGCCGAGCTGCACCGTCTCCGCCAGCCGCCGCCGCTCCGCCAGCCCGCCGCCTAGCGGCCTGCTTTGGCGAGTCAGCGGCATTCGGCGCAAAACACTGTCGCCGCCCCAGCGGACACGCGGACTGTCGGTGCGCGGCAGGCGCAGCATGTTTACCGAGGGCTGCGGCACTGCCCAGCCGTGCAGGCGTCCGGTCTTCGGACCGCCGAGAAGCATCACCGCTTGCGTTCGAACCGGCGCATTCGGCAGGCGAACAAACTCTTCCGGTAAGGCAGCAACTTCGGCGGTCCAGCCGACAGCAGCCGCTTCAACGATGACCGCCGCAGACGCACCCGGCAGAAAAGCAATCGCCGGGGGCTGCAGCGCATAATCCTCCATTGCAAGAGACACGCGCGGCAGCAAATTACCCTCCCGCAGCCCGGTTCCCGCCGTGGGAACCGGCGCGAGAACGGCAGCAGCCGACGGCTTCCAGGCATCCCCGCGCGGGATTTGAGGCAGCGGCGACGCCAAAGCGCCGAGCTTCACGGGAACCGCGATCGCCCGCTCGGCCTCGCTGACCGCCCGCACCCCCACCCGGCTGAACAAGCGCCCCAGCGTGCGCCGGACTGCCTGCCACGCTTTTGAGTCTTCTAAGAGGCCGGCGGGGTCTGCTCGTCGCTCCATAACATTTTAATCGCCGCATCAATGCGCTGGGCCGGCTCGGCCGGGTCCATCGTCCGCCCGATTTCCGAGAGCAGGCGGGCCGCTTCAGTCCGCAAAGCAGCGTCCGGGCCGCGTCCCGGCAGGCGCACGCGCACCGGCGAGCCGCTGTCCGTGACCTGCAAAAAGAACTCGGTGTCCGATACGTCCTGCACCGCGCCGAACTCTTTCAGCGGCGGGACGCGGCTCGCGGACAAGAGTACGGCTTTACGGCCCGCCGCCTGCACGGCATCGAGAACCGCCGGGTCGGAGACCAGAAACAGATCTGGCTTCTGCTCCAAACGGCTGATCAAATTGCCCGCAATCACGTCGCCGTGAATATACTTCTCCAAAACATCGCCGTACAAAATGCGCTGCAATTTCGTCGCCCGCACCGGCTCCGTGTAGCGAAATTCCAGCGGCAGGCCGTAAGCGTCCGTCACCATCGCGCCGCCCATGAACACATCGTCGGCAACCGCCGACGACAGCACAAACCCCAAAGTCAGCTTCCCCGCCGCCATTTCTCTTTAGACCCTCGCCGTCCTCTTAATTCCCTGCCGCCATCTTTGTTCTTACTCCTTGAATGCCCCTGTGCGTTCCCGCTAGTGTAACCGATTCCCGCCGCAGTGTCAAGTCGTGAAGATCCGGCGGCGAGTTTATCGCTAAACGCCTCCGGGTATATGAGCGCATCTTAGGAAACACTTTATGGAATAATCGCACGAAGACGACTACGCGCTTCTGCTCCTGCGCTAGTATTTTGGCCGTGATGTCCTTCTGTGTGCCGGCGTTGATCGCCTTCCGCAGCTCGGCGAACCGCTGCGCTTTTTCCAGCGGCCGCAGCAGGATGAAGATCTTCCACCGTCCGCTGATCACGCTCAATGTCTTCTCAGCCGGGCAGCCTGCAATTAAATTTCTCATAAGATGTTCTCCCTCTGGCCGGTATCGCTTTGGTAACCATTATACAAAAAAGTACCTTCTAGACATGGTGTTGATACCCAGGTATGATGTTTTTAGGCAGGCTTAGAGCGTCTAAAACAGAGTCTGTCAAAGGAGATTTTGCGGCAGCCGAGGGGCCGCAAGAGAACCCCCGCCGGGGGGCGGAAGAAGGATAGGAATGACATCTTTAGGAGCGCGTACAGAGAAAGACGGGAACCGGGTTGCCCCCTCCCAGATGTCCGAGGAGGAGCGGAGCGACATCGTCCTGACCACCGCCCGCATCCTGCACGAAAATGGCGAGGAAACCAGCGGCACCCTGGAAGCGACCCAGCAGCTTTGCCGGCATTTTGAGCTGGATGCCGAGCTGGTTCCGTCCTGGGGCGAGCTGCTGCTGCGGGAAAAGGAGGGGCATGTGCGCGTGGCCGCCGCAACTCCCACGAACGTCAACATGAGCCGCGTAGTCGCAACTTTGCAGGCCGTGGAAAACATCTGCGCGGGGCGGCTTCCGGGCGGTCAAGCCAAAGAAGCACTGGAAGCGGCAGGCCACGCTCCGGCATCCAGCCTGCCGCTGTTCGTCTTGGCCTGCACCGCCGGGGCGGGGGCGCTGACGCTGATCAACGGCGCATCCCATTTTCGGGTTGTTGCGGTCGTTATGGCAAGCGCCGGGCTGGGAGCGCTGCTGCGGCGGGGCTTGGCAGGCCGGTCCTTTGGCTCCTTCTTTCAGATGTTTGCGGCGACCCTGCTGGCAGGAGGAGTAGGGGCGCTGGCAATCCGCTGCCACTTATCTTCGCCTTTGCGGCTGGCCGCGCTGGGGCCGCTGCTGGTCCTCGTGCCGGGGCCTGCCCTGCTCGGCGGTGCTTTCGATGTCGCCGCCTACCGGCTGCCGCTCGGCGGGGCGCGGCTGGGATTCGGCCTGCTGACGATTTTGACGATGAGCGCTGGGGTCATCATCGGTCTGAGTTTGGGAGGCGAGGCGCTGCCGGCGGCCCTGCCGACACACACCCTGCCTTTTTGGCTGGACGTGCTGTGCGCGGGCATTGCGGCGGCGTCCTACGGCGTCTTTTTCTCGATGCCCCTGCGGATGATCGTTTATCCGGTGGCGGTGGGTATGCTCGCACACGCGGTCCGCTGGGGAGTGATCGGCCTGCTGAACGGCAGCACCGCAGCGGGTGCAGGCGCGGCGTGTCTTGTCGCCGGAATCATCATGGTGCCGATTGCGCGTCGTTTGCGGCTGCCGTTCGCGGCGGTCGGGTTTGCATCCGTGGTTTCGATGGTGCCCGGTTCTATTTTGGTCCGCATGGCCGGCGGCCTGGTGCAAATTGAAAAGCAGACAGGGGCGGCGTCGGTCGCCTCAATCGCCGGGGTGCTTGCCGACGGCACGACCACAGCGGCAGTTCTGCTGGCGATGGCGCTGGGACTGCTCCTGCCGCTGCGTGTCTACCGCTACGCCCGCGAGAGGAAAAGCAAAGCTAAGGCAGAACATGCCGGCAGTGTACTCGAATAACGCAGGAGGTTTGTTGAATATCTGGAAGCGAAGACCTATCCCTGAAGAACACGCATTAAGAACACGCATCTTACTGGGCGACTCATTGAAAGATTGCCGGAGCGTGTTAGCGCATCCCGCTTGATTAACCGACTTGATTAAACTGAGGCTACTCAGCTTAATGTAAGCCACGACTAAAAGGAGACCACGAAATGCCTATTTATACTGCCGAGAGTATCCCCGCCGAGGTGAACAGCACCACCAAAGACCCCGAAATTGCCAAGTGGCTGGAGACCGGCCCCGTCCTCGGCGCACACAAGCCGATCCACGAACAGCGGCATGAGCACGACGCCTTCATTGATGCGGACCCGCCGCAGATCGGCAAGATCGAGCATCTCGCTCTAAAAGGGCCGCACGGCACTCTGCCGGTGCGGGTGTATTATCCTTCCAAACCGGGGCCGGCTGAGGGCGGGGCGCTGGTGTACCTGCATGGCGGCGGCTTCATTGTCGGCTCGCTCGACCAGTTTGACACGGCGATGCGCCGCCTCTGTGAGGGCAGCGGCGCACAGGTGTACAGCGTAGACTACAAGCTGGCCCCGGAGTACCAGTGGCCGGCGCAGATTGAGGAGGGCGAATTTGCCGTGCGTTGGCTGTTTGAACATGCCGCGGAGCGCGGCGTCGACCCGAACCGCATCGCTCTAGGCGGGGATTCGGCGGGCGGCAACATGACCTGCACGATCGCGCTCAAGCTGCGCGACGAGCACGGACCACGGCTGGCCCTGCAGCTGCCGCTTTACCCGGAAGCCGCCATGCCGTTCAACACACGCGCGGGCGTCGAAAACGTCTCAGGCGGATATGTGGACACGGCAGGCGTGCTGCTGTTCGTCTGGTCGCTGCTGCCGCAGGGCACGGACTATTCCCAGCCCTACGTCA
>CAXSFV010000061.1:0-13755 GCA_964236795.1 uncultured Armatimonadales bacterium
CGGGCGTCGTCGGCGGCATGACCGTCTACCAGCCCGTCGGCGAGCAGATGAGCATTTACGACGCTTCGCTGATCTACCGCGATTTAGGCGTCCCGCTGATGATCTTCGCCGGGCAGGAATACGGCACCGGCTCGTCGCGCGACTGGGCCGCCAAAGGCACGAACCTCTTGGGCGTCAAAGTCGTCATCGCCCAGTCGTTCGAGCGCATTCACCGCTCCAACCTCGTCGGCATGGGCGTCCTGCCGTGCCAGTTCAAGGAAGGCGTCAATGCCCAGACGCTCGGCCTCAATGGCACCGAGACGTTCGATTTGACCGGCTACAAGAACGGCCTGTCGCCCCAGATGGACGTGACTTTGGTGATCCACCGGGCGAATGGCGAGACCGAAGAAGTCCCGCTGACGCTTCGGATAGACACGCCGATTGAAGTAGACTACTACCTCAACGGCGGCATCCTCCCCTACGTCCTGCGCCAGCTCATCGAAGAAGACAGCATCAGCGCCGCCGGGCATCTGCTCGACACCCTCCAGCCCCGCCCCGCCGCCGTCTAGCCCGGCAATAGCAGAAGCCCCGCGCCCTATGGCGCGGGGCTGTTCTTTTTCCAGCTTTGCCTTGATTTTCCTCGCCGTGTGGTATAGTTTCCTCACTAAATGAGGATTACCCACCATGAACGAAAACTTTGGATTGCTTTATGCAACACCCAGCTTTTTAGAAGGGTTCGCCCGCGTCCTGGACATCGGGGACACGTTCACACAATACAACACATTTGCGGATGCCCGTGAAGCGGACTTCCTCGCGCTTCGTTCCGACTGGCGAGCCATCGGCGAAGACTTCGACAACGCTCTTGCAGAGTATGAAGATGAAGAACAAGAGTAACACAGGGTTATGCCGACATCTGACGACTCGGAGCCAGCCAATTTAGAGGCCGCCGATCCGCAAGCGCCGCTGCGTCCTGAATCTTCCCAGGAGGCCAGACGGCGGCGCATGACTGTTCGGGCGGAAGCCACTAGCCTCAGCTATAACAGTCCTCTCCCACCCCCGGAAATCCTCGCCGGGTATGGCCACACTCAGGCAGACGCCCCGGACCGCATTCTGGCAATGGCCGAGCGGCAGGAAGCCCACCGGCAGCAAATGGAAAAAATCGTCGTGGAAGCCGGAGCCGCCAACGCTTCCAAAGCCATGAACATCGCCGCATACATCGCGACGCTGTTTGTCGGCGCGTCCGTCTACATGGTTCACGAACACTACGCCGTTTACGGAATTGTGACGCTCGGCTCCACTCTTGCGGCGCTGGCGGGAGTCAACGTCTACGGCAGAGCCGCCCAAAAGCAGGAACGCACCGAGAAAGCAAAGCTACTCAACGAGAGCGACCAGAGCCGTCAGAAGCGAAGGCAGCTTGCTCAAAGCCAGCCGCCCTCTGAGCCGGAAGACCAAGAATAGACTACTACCTCAACGGCGGCATCCTCCCCTACGTCCTGCGCCAGCTCATCGAAGAAGACAGCATCAGCGCCGCCGGGCATCTGCTGGACACCCTCCAGCCCCGCCCCGCCGCCGTCTAAGGCGGCACAAGAGAAGCCCCGCGCCCTACGGCGCGGGGCTTTTCTGTTGTCGCTGTGGGTAATGCAATAAACCCTTTGCATAAGGGTTACAGGATGCGCTCCAGCAATCTCCACCTGACCGGCAAGAAACCCTCATCAAGAGCGGAGTTTTGTATCACTTCGTGGTCATCGACACCACCGAGTGTGAGGTCTGTTGACAAATTCTATATCTTTCGCGCATACTAATATCGGAGCCTCCATATGCTTACTTGCCCATACTGCGGATCGGAAACCTCTAGCGAATACAACTTGTGCGAGAACTGCGAACAGCAGGTAAAGTGCGCCAAGCAGGGATGCGGTGCATTGTTACGCCCGCACAAGTCGAAGTGCCTTATGTGCGGAACGCCGACTCTCGGAGCCCAGCAAGTTGACCCGTCTATGAACCGCTATGTTCATACCGCAACAAGCACGTCAAAATCTCATACTGAGCATACGGAAATAACTGTTAGTGATATAGCAATCGGTGACTTCATTCCGCTTGTACTTAGCAGAGGCCAATCGCAACCACGCCCTCAACCTCGCCCGGCTGCAATCCGCGTAAACCCCCAATCTCAACCCAAGCTTCCATTTCCTGCTATGGTTGAAGATAAGGATGAAGCATACACAGATGCTACTGATAACAATGAGACCCCAGTAGTGACTGAGGTTCCGCCCACATCACAATCTAAGCAAGATGAGAACCAAGCACTGGCTTTGCAATTCTTTGAGGCATTCAAAGATGAGCTAACTCCTCTCAACCCTGATTTCAAGGGGAATAATCGCAAAGAGCAGATAGTTCGCTTCTTCATTACATATGTTTGGTCGTATCAGCATATCTTTGGCAAACCAGTACCATCCAAAGATCATATGTTAGCAGCTACAAAGCGTGCGGGGCTTCCAAACGACAACTTCCGACAATATTTCGACGCCACAGCTAGTCGCGTTTTTGTGTCTCCAGACGGTACTTTCAAAGTGAATCCCGCAGGCAACGTAGAAGCAAAGCGGGTTTTTGATGAAATGCAGACGAAAAGTGAGCCCGGCGTTGCTTATTGGGATGGAAAGGGTAAGCAAAATAGCAAGAGGGCTAGGTTCAACCAAGAAGATCAAGGTAAGATCAACGAATGGGTGTTAAAGGAGATTAATGTTGAACCAGTTGATGTACGTTCTCTAACGGCAACGCAACTCGGATTATTGGCTTATTGGATACTCAAAGTCGGTATTGGGGTAGCAGACCTGGTGAAGCCTAGTGTCGCCTTTACATACCTGAGTACCAAATTCCCGACTATACAGTGCAATATCAATGCGTTTACGAAAGCACTTTCTCGTGACTCTAACGACAAGCGCTTTGGTCGCAATTCTGACGGTCTCTATTTTATACATGAAGACGGAGAGAAAGAAGTTCAGGCATGGCTTAAAACTGGTGTCCCAACAACCACAGAACCACCTGAAGTCGCTGGGGATGAAGGTGAAGCCGAATGAGCATAAATCGCTCTGCTGTGAAAGCTACTCTTTCTCCGCCATTTCCTGCCGATATAGTAGATGGTTTGCTAAACGAGTATCAGAATATCAAGCAACAATTCTTTCTCCGTAAGTTCGGTCCGAGCGAACTGAAAGGTGGCCGTTTCGCTGAATGCGTAGTCCGAATGTTACAGTTTCTTGACGGCGGTACTTTCACACCGATAGGCACTCCATTTGCATTAGGGGCGACTGACCGGGCCATAAATCGCACCGCTCAGAATACAGCAATTCCTGAGACTATGCGGTTTTATATAGGTCATCTAACACGAGTTTTGCTGGACATTCGGAACAAGCGCGATGTAGCTCATGTTGGCGGTAAAGCCAGTCCAAATTATTCGGACTCATTGTTGGTTTGCCAATGCGCTGATTGGATACTTACTGACCTTATCCGCGAATATGGAACTTGTACTATTGATGTTGCTCGGCAAATGGTAGCGAACATTAACGAAGTCAAGATTCCGGTTGTTGCTGAGGTTGATGGGTTCATCCGGGTTCAGAACACAAAGCTTAGTGTGCAGGATAAGATTTTAGTTGTTCTGTATTACAAGCGGCCAAACAAAGTACGAGATAGCGATATTGCCAAATGGGTGGTATACAAAAACGCTTCACGCTTTAACAAAGACATACTTCCTCCGATGCATAATGACGCCTTACTTCATTATGTAGGCGGGCAAGTTAGTTTGCTCCCTTTGGGTGAAGCCTATGTTGATAAGAATATCAGCATGGATTTACTTGTTTAAGAAGCCGGTACAGGCCGCTATAGTGGCTTCGTTTTCTTTCGTGGGCGGTAGCGCATTGAACAAAGGTTTGAGCCTTTACCCGCGCCCCTCTGGAGAACCAGTGCGAAGGCGGGGAATTGCACTTTGAAGCGCGGGGGTTCAGCCCCGTGCGCTCTCATAAAATCATGCCCTGCGCACTGGCGCAGGGCTGTTTGTTTTTGTCAGCCCGCAGCAATTTTTGTAGGGCTGTGATATAGTTGGGGCATCATCAAATCGGAGTTCTCTTGGGATAAGCGCAGCGATGAAGGCGGGATCGGCGGAAGGGAAATCAGCGATGAAGGCGACAGAGGGCGGTGAAGAAATCGGGCGGCGCGGGCAGGAGATTTATGACCGCTTACGGACACTGCTGGAGACTGAGGAGAATATCGGTCGGATTGTGTCGATTGATGTTGAGAGCGGCGACTATGAGATCGGGGATGACCTAGTCGCTGCCGGGCGGCGGCTTCAGCAGCGGCGACCGGACGCGCGGATGTACGGCAAGCGCATTGGGTACAACGCGGTGTATGCGGTCGGCGGCTCGCTGACCCGGACGGCGCAATAATGCAAGGCTTGGTTCAGGATTTGCAGGCCCGCGTGGAGGTGGTGTTCCGGCTGCCGGGACAGCCCAATCTTGCTATTGAGTGCGTCGTAGACACGGGATTTGCCGGGGCGCTGACACTGTCGCCGGAGGCTGTCAATGCGCTCGGCTTGCCCTTCTTCCAGGAAATTGAGGCCAATCTCGCCAATGATGCCGATGTCCGAACGGCGGTTCATATTGCGACAATCGTTTGGCAAGGGCGAGAGCTTGAAGTCGCCGTGCTGGCGATGGGGCGGCGTCCGCTGCTCGGAACCGCGCTGTTGGACGGCAACCACATCGGCGCGGATTTCACGGATGATGGGGAAGTGGCTGTTGAAAAGCTGACCTTCCTGACGAAACAGGAGGTCGCGCAGAAGGTACAGGAGCGGTTGAGGGAGGTAACGCCCGGCGGCGTGACGCTTCATGTATTAGAAAGCGATGTTCGGAAGATAGATAATTGGTGGTATGTTCCCGTGCGTCCGAGCCGCTGGCCCCGGCGGATGTCAGACTTCTACGAAGATTTGGCAATCGTGGAAGACGACATACAGGAGCGCGAACACCTGAACATCCTGCTGGCGACGGGGCTGCCGCTGGAAGAAGAGCCGGAAGCGGCGGCGACAGCCTAAGACCATCTTAAACAGGACACAAAAGACGCGATGCAAATCCGATTTCTCGCTTTGGCCGCCGCTCTTTCCCTGGCAATCCCGGCGGCGCAGGCCCAGGGAAAGCCAGCCGGCACGCGCCCCGCGCAGTCGCTTGATACTCTCGTTAAGCGTCTGCGAAGCGAGGGATACACCATCAGCCGCCTGCATCGGGTTCTTTATGCCGACGGCAGGCTAAAGCATTATTCCTTTGACGCAATGCCGTCTCTGAAAAGCATAGGGGTTGTCTCCACAAGGCAGGAGCATTTTTCTATCTCTCCGCTCTCGGTAATCGTTGACTATTCGGAAGATGGACCGGCGGCATCCGGGAAGCAGCACGTCAAATAATGATGCAGGACTTCTTCAAGACGACCTTTTTAGACGGCAACAGCGCCGGAGCGGGGCGCAATTTCGTAGGCGCAGCCGTGGGACGAGGGGAGGACTTTGCCGGGGTTGCAGAGGCCATCAGGGTTGAAGACGGCGCGGATTTGCTCCATTGTTTGCAGGGTTTCGGGCGGGAACAAGAGCGGCATATAGTCGCGCTTTTCGACGCCGATCCCGTGCTCGCCGGTGAGTGTGCCGCCGACGCCGAGGCAGAGTTCTAAAATGGCGTGGGACGCGGCCATGACGCGGCGCACGTCGTCGGGATTACGCTCGTCAAAGAGCGTGACAGGGTGCAGGTTGCCGTCGCCGGCGTGGAAGACGTTGGCGATGCGGAGGTTGTACCGAATGCCGATTTCGGCGATGGCCCGCAGGACTTGCGGCAGCTTGGAGCGCGGGATGACGCAGTCCTGCGTGACGCAGGAAGGCGCAAGTCGTCCTAATGTGCCGACGGCTTTTTTGCGAGCCATCCAGAGTGCGGCCCGGTCTTTAGGCGTGGACGCCGCGCGGACTTCCCTGGCGCGGCCCTGTTCGCAGAGGGCTTGCACCCGCGCAGTCTGCGTGTCTATGCCTGCGGCAAGGCCGTCCAGCTCGATAATCAAGATCGCTCCGGCATCACGTGGGAAGCCGAAGTGGAAGGCGTCTTCGACGGTCTGCAAGATCACGGCGTCCATCATCTCCAAAGCCGCCGGGACGATGCCTGCCGCGACGATTGCTGAAACCGTCTCGGTCGCATCGTCTACCGTATCGAAGATGGCTAACAGGGTGCGGACAGCCTGCGGGGTACGGGTCAGGCGGACGGTCGCTTCGGTGACAATGCCGAAGGTACCTTCTGAGCCGAGCGCGAGGCCGAGCAGGTCATAGCCGTTCACATCTTCGGTCTTGTCGCCGAGCGTCACGACCTCGCCGCTCGGCAGGACCAGCTCCAATGCCAGAATATGATTGGCCGTCACGCCGTATTTCAGCGTGTGCGGCCCGCCTGCGTTGTTCGCGATGTTCCCGCCGAGCGTGGACGCACCCTGCGAGGACGGGTCAGGGGCATACAAGTAGCCGTCGTCCGCAACGGCTTTGGTCAGGGCGACATTGACAGCCCCAGCCTGCGCGGTCAGCCGCCGGTTGCGTAAATCAATGTCCAAGATTTTGTTCATGCGAGCGACGCCGATCAGCACCCCGCCGGGGCAGAGTGTCCCGCCCGCAAGGCCCGTTCCGGCCCCGCGCGGCGCAAATGGAACGCTGTGCCTGACGCACACCTGCACGATCTCCGAAACCTGCTGCGTCGTAGACGGCAGCACGGTTGCGAGCGGCGCGGCTTTTTCCAGCGGGTAGGCGTCGTTTTCGTAGACCGCCCGCTCCCCTTTTTCCGCAAGAACCGCGTCTGTCCCGACAATTTTTCGCAGATCGTCCAGCATAGTGTCAGGCATGGTTGTTGACTTCTCCTTTGAGGGACGTGGGAGTAAACTCCTACGCTGTGGGGCGAAGACGCCTAATGTCCGCCTTCGCGGACAAAGAGTAGAATGCGGGCGGCTTATCCTGTACCCGCGAAGGCGGCTACTGAGCGCCTCGCCCCACAGCGTAGGAGTTTACTCCCACGTCCATTTATTTGCTTCTCACAGGTCTGCGCCGGTCACGAACGCGGAACGCGGCGGGTCCACCTGCACTGAAGTCAGGGCGCGGAAAATCAGTATGCCGGCAAGCAAAAATAAAAACCGTGTTCTTCTCATCTTGCAGGCCGCGCGGGTATACTTTTCTCGGCAGCGGGCCGGACGACAGAAGCCGGATGCGGCTGGTAATACAGCCAAAGGCCGCCGGCGACGAGAATGACGATCGCCATACCGAGGGCGTTGCGGCGGCGCTCGGCGCTGTGGTCGGGCCGGGGCTGGAAAACACGGCGATCCATAAACGTACCCTCAAAAAGATTTGATTGCAGAGATTTTACCCGTAAACACTAGGAGATTGACCCCATGAGACTGGAAAACAAAGTGGCGATTGTCACAGGCGCCGCCACAGGCATCGGCCAGGCGATTGCCGCCGGCATGGCAAAGGAAGGCGCATCGGTCGTCATTGACTATGTCGGCGCTCCCGATGCGCCGAACCAAACCGTGCAGATGATCGAAAGCGCGGGCGGCAAGTGTTTGGCGGTTGAGGCCGATGTTTCCAAGCCCGATGAAGTCGCAAGTTTGATGCAGCAGGCCCTCGCGAAGTTCGGGCGCGTGGATATTCTCGTCAACAATGCCGGGGTTGAGCGCAAGCACCCGATCACCGAGTTTCCGCTGGACCAGTGGAACATGATCATCGCGGTCAATCTCACCGGGCCATTTTTGTGCGCTCAGGCCGCCGCCAAGCAGATGATCGCCCAAAACGGGCCGGGCCGGATTATCAACATCTCTTCCATCCATGAAGACATCACGATGCCGGGAAATGCCCCCTACTGCGCGTCGAAAGGCGGCCTGCGAATGCTGATGCGGACAATGGCGGTGGAGCTTGCCCCACACGGCATCACGGTCAATAACATCGGGCCGGGCGCGATCTTCACGCCGATTGACGCCGATGTCCAGGCAAACCCGGAGATGGAAAAAGCCTTGATGGCGGAAATCCCGCTGGCCCGCTGGGGCAAGCCGGAAGAAGTCGCCAATCTCGCGATCTTTTTAGCGTCCGACGATGCTTCGTACATGACCGGCAGCACCTGTTTCATTGACGGTGGAATGTCGCGGATGTCGGGGGGGCTTTAGAACCTACCCCCGCTCGTTCCTCGCGACCCCTCCCTAAGAAGGAAGGGTGAGGACTTTTGAAGTCGGCCCGCCGTGTCTGTCTCTCACCCTTCCTTCTTAGGGAGGGGTCGCGAGGAACGAGCGGGGGTAGGTTCCCATCATGCTCACTCCTTCCTTACCAGCTCTCCTGCTCGCGCCCATGCAGGGCCTCACCGACGCCCCGATGCGGGCATATCAGGGCGAAAGCGGCGCATTTACGTTTGCCGTATCCGAGTTCCTGCGAGTCAGCGGCGACGTGCCGCCGGCAAAGCTGTTTCTGCGCCATGTGCCGGAGCTGCGCTTTGGCGCGAAGACGCCAAGCGGCCTGCCGGTGCAGGTGCAGCTTCTTGGGGGCGATTCGGGCCGCATGGCCGAAGCGGCAATCGTAGCCGTCAATGCAGGGGCAAAGGCCATTGACATCAACTTCGGCTGCCCGGCCCCGACCGTGAACCGGCACGACGGCGGGGCGGCAATTCTGCGGTCTCCCGAACGCATTGAAGCAATCGTCGCGGCGATTCGGGCCGCGCTGCCGCCCGCTGTTCCCGTGTCGGCCAAGCTGCGTCTCGGCTGGGACGACGCAGACGCGATTTTCGAGAACGCCGACCGGGCCGCTGCCGGGGGCGCGTCATGGATTACGATTCATGGCCGGACAAAGATGCAGGGCTATGCGCCCCCGGCGGACTGGGTGCGGATCGGGCAGGTACGCGAGCGTCTGTCTATCCCCGTCGTCGCGAACGGAGATTTGTGGTCGGTCGCGGACTTCCAGCGCTGCCGCGAGCAGACTGGCTGCCGTCATTTCATGCTGGGACGCGGAGCGCTGGCAAACCCCTACCTGCCGCGTCTGATCGCGTGCGAATTGGGGATTGGGACGAAGCCTTGCCCCGCCGATGCTCATCAGCCGATTGACTGGGTGCCGCACTTGAAACGTCTGATGGCGCTCACGGCGCAGATTGAGGGCAAAACGGGGACGGACAAGCGCACGGATCACTTTTTAGTTTGCCGCCTGAAGCAGTGGCTCAACCTGGCGAGCAGGCAGGGGCATTTCGGAGGCTTTGAGGCGATCAAGCGGCTGGAAACGCTCACAGAGTTGTTTGCGTATTTGGAGAAGATGCCCCCCGTCCCCCAATAATGGGGGAGCAGAGGGAAGACGAATGCCGTTTTCTATCTTGCTCCCCTATTATTGGGGGCCGGGGGGAGTCTTACAACTCCACTTTCTCGTTTTCGCCGCTTTGGGCGGCTTGGCCGGTCAGCGCCACTTTCGCGAGGCTGATAGCATGAGCAATGGGCGACGCTGGGCTGTCCCAGTATTCGGCCTGATCGGCGTTGACTTTGATCAGCGCAATGTCAGGTTCATCCAAGCCCTTCGGAAACCAGGCTTTGAGCGACGGCTGCCAAAGCTGCCTGATTTTTGCCGGGTCACGGACAAGCTCGGCACGGCCCGACAGCGAAACGTAGGTCTGGGTCTTCGGGTCGGAGAAAGCTACGTTGACATACGGCGTCTTTTCGATCTCGTAAACTTTGGGCGTGCTGGCATAGGTGAAGAACCAGACATCACCGTCGAATTCTACTTCTTTGTTGGATGACATCGGGCGCGAATGCAGTCGGCCCTCGGCGTCCAGAGTCGTCAGCATGCCGAAGTCTATGGATTTGATCAAGTCAGCGATCTTTTTTACGCTGTCGGCGTGCGTGGCATGGTCGGTCATATCGGGTATCCTCTCAAAACAGTATCTTATCACTGTTACCCAAAATGTCCCCTAAGGCAACATTTCTAGAACGAGAGGAAGATCCCATAAATAAGTTTTTGCGCTTCTGCGCTGCTTTCGCCTGTTTGCTGTTCTCTGTTTCGCTCGCGCGTGCCGATACTCCGAACACCTCTCCGCTGCCGTTCGGCGTGAACCCCCACTATTATGATTACGACCAGGGCGCGCCCTTCCCCGTGACCGAAAAGCCATACGGGAACGAAAACGGAGTTCAGATCACGACCATTACCTATCCGAGCTTGAGGCAAACGCCCTACGCCGTCAACAACACGGTCACGGCGTATTTGTTCGTGCCGCCGGGTCCCGGCCCCCACCCCGCAATGGTCGTGCTGCATGAGTTCGATCCCAGCTCGACGAAAAGCGGCTTTCTGCTCTGCCGGGCGGTTGCCCGCGCCCATGTTATCGCGCTCTTGGTAGTCGAGCCGTATAGCCTGAACCGGACACCCAGCCCGAACGACAGGGCCGACACGCACATTCTGTCAGGCAATGTCCCGGACATGGTGGACGCCCTCAGCCAGATCGTGCTTGATGCCCGGCGTGGGTTAGACTATCTGGCGCACCGGCCTGACGTCGACCCCGCGCGCATGGGCATTGCCGGCATCAGCCTCGGCGGCGTGATGAGCGGAGTCGTGGCAGGCGTTGACCCGCGCATCAAAGTCGTGCTGACTCTGGTAGGCGGCGCGGATTTCCCGAAAGACATTTGGGACGGCGTCCTGACACGCCCGATCCGCCGCCAGATCCTCCAAAGCGGCTACACCTACGAGACCTACAGCGCGGCGATGGCCCCGATTGATTCGTCCACCTGGCTGCCCCAAAAGCACTTCAATCCCGAAGACGTGCTGATGATCAACGGCCACTACGACACAGTGATCCTGCCCACCCAGGCGAAGCTGCTGGCAAAAAACTTCGGCGGGACACCTATTGTCTGGCTGACCTCCGGCCATTACGGCGCCCAGTTCAGCGCGGGACCTGCGTCGGACCTCGGCGTGAGGTTCCTGCGGGCGCGGTTTTTCGGCGAGACGGCGGCTTACCATCAGCCGGACCATCTGCCGTCACGGACGATCAAGCTGGGCTTCCTGCTCGGCGGGCATGAAGGGGTCAGCCCTGCACTTGCCACGTCGCTGATCAACTTCGACGGGCCGGGGCGCTACACGGTAGACGGCCAGCTCACGCTGCACGGCCTGGCGGCGGCGCTGTCCGCCCGCATCGGCCTGCTCGGCTCGGTCGGCATCGAGTTCCCGATCTTCCACGGCACCACTAAGCCTAAGCCGTTCGTCATGTTCAGCCTGACGCTGTAGGCTGAGTTCTGAGCCGCCGGCGTATCTCGCGCACCGCCTGAGCACCGCCGACGGCAATGGCGGCGACTGCCAGCGCATACATCCACCACGGCAGGCCGCGCCCGAAAACGAACACATAGGTATAGGGAAGAAACCAGAAGAAGACGCCGAGCGCAACGACCCCCGCGCTCGGCTTTTTCGCGCGTACCCGCGCGGCCAGCCAGGCCATCGTCCCCCAAAACAGCGGGTGATGGGCGACATACAGCACGGCAAAAAGTAATGGGTTGACCCCGTAGTGCGTACCGATTTCGGTGATGTGCTGCCAGAGCGTGAGGAGCATGGTTCAGTCAAACGCAATGTCGGGCGGCGGCAGCACGCGGTTAGCCGCCACGCAGGCCGTAAAGTAGTCATGGGTCGACAGCCGTATTTCGCGGGACGTATAGAGCGCGGCCAGCGCGGGATCTACCGCCAGCGGCACAGAAATTAGCAAACTCAGCACTGCGATCAACTCGGAGGCCCATTGACATTCATCGTCGGCAGCGAAATGGATTTTTCGTAGGGGCGCAAAGTCAAGGCCGTAATGCACCAGCACTTCGAGGCTCGGAAAGTGCTGCGTCTCATTGTGCCGCCGCAGCATCTCGGTTTTCTCAGCAGCAGCAGTGACAGGAACATAAGCCGCGCGGGTATGCCAGGCTTTTGTGTTGTACGGCAGCAGCGCGACTTCCGGCAAAGCGAGGGCGGCATCACGGTCGAACTCAAGCAGCACATGAGGATAACCCCGCGCCAACTTGTCACGCAGCAGAGGCGTGTCGGGGCGCGTAGACAGATGCACCCAGTCAGCCAGGCCCAGCATGGTATCCCGGCGAACAGCGCTCCGGCGCGGCCTAATCCCCTGCCCCGCCAGAATGCTTTTTGCGTACAGCGCCCCGCTTTGCAGAATGTGCGGCAGGTAATGCAGCGGAGCCGCGTGGTAGAGAGGCATCGGGTTCCTGGTCTATGCCCCGTCCTGAAGGGCAGGTCTGGGGGGCGAGGACGCCAATCAGCTTGTGACCGAAAATGCCGCTCTTGTAATGCTTTGCTTCTTCCACCCGCAGGGCGGTTGGCGTCTTCGCCCCCAGACCTGCCCTTCAGGACGGGGAACAAAGCCGGGCTACGACCATCCGCCGCTTTTGACGCGCTCCGGCAGCGGGTGTGCTTCCAGATATTCGTCGTAGGTTCCCCGGAAGTCCAGCAGGCCGTCTTCACTCATAGACCAGATGCGGGTCGCCATTTCGGAGATTAAATCACGGTCGTGGGAGACCACAAACGCGGTTCCCGCAAACTGGGATAAGCCTTCGGCAAGGGCTGAGACGGCTTCCAAATCCAAGTGGTTTGTCGGCTCGTCGAAGATCAGCACGGGATGGCGCTGAAGCATCAGCTTTGCCATCAGGAGGCGGGCCGCTTCGCCGCCGGACAGCGCTTCGGTCTGCTTCAAGCTCTCGTCGCCCTTGAACAGCATCTGCCCCAAGAGGCCGCGCACATACTGCTGGCCCTGCGCTTCCTCATCAAAGCTCATAATCCAGTCCAAAGCGGGAATGCCCGATGGGATTTCCGCCCGGTAATCCTGAGAGTAGTAGCCCCAGGTCATTCCCCCGCCCCATTTAATTGTCCCGGCGTCAGGCGTCAGATCACCGACCAAGCACCGAATAAGTGTCGTTTTGCCGATGCCGTTCGGGCCGATGATCGCGATCTTTTCGCCGCGCGTCACTTCCAGATTGAGATCACAAAGAACACGCAGCGGGCCGAACGATTTTTCCAAGTTCGCCACCGTGACGACTTCGCGGCCTGATGGCTTCTTTTGATCAAAGCGGACAAACGGGCGCTGGATGTTAGACTTCTTCATCTCGGTCGGGGCGAGACGCGCCATCTCTTTGCGCCGAGACTGCACTTGCGATGACCGCTGGCCGGCGGCGAAGCGGGAGACGAACTCCTGCAACTGAGCGATCTTCTTGGCTTTGTCTTTGTTGTCGTTTTCCACGCGGCTTCGGGCGGAGATCTTATGCTCCACCATGTCATCATACGAGCCGGGGTAGTTGATAATCGTGTCGTAGTCAATGTCGGCGATGTGGGTGCAGACGGCATTGAGAAAATGCCGGTCGTGCGAGATAACAATCAGTGTGCCTTTGTAGTCTAAAAGAAACTCTTCAAGCCAGTGGATCGTTTCCAGGTCCATGTAGTTCGTCGGCTCGTCGAGGAGCAGGGCGTCGGAGCCGCCGAACAGGGCCTGCGCCAAAAGCACCCGGAACTTGAAGTCGTTCGGCAGCGTCGCCATCAAATCCGTGTGCTTCTCATCGGGGATGCCGATGCCGCGCAAAATCTCGGCGGTCTCGATCTCGGCCTCATAGCCGTTTTCGTCGGCAATGAGCGATTCTAGGTCGCCCAAACGGTTCATCATTTCGTCGGTGAACTCGTCGGCCTCGCAGAGCGTGTTGCGCTCTTGAAGGGCGTTCCAGAGCGGCAGGTTGCCCATCATCACCGTGTCA
>CAXSFV010000062.1:0-11703 GCA_964236795.1 uncultured Armatimonadales bacterium
GATGCGCTGTTTGCGTTGTCATGTTAACGTGGTCTTCGATGCCGAGAAATGTATTCTGTGCGGCCTCTGCATCAATATCTGCCCGGAGAGCATCTTAAAGATGGTCCCGGTGACCGATGTAGTCGGCGACGAAGACGTGGCCCGGCTCATCGAAGCCAAGTACGGCGTCCCCCAGGACGAACTTCGCCCGGAAGACGGCACCATCATGCTGATGGACGGCACCAAGTGCATTCGCTGCGCTCTCTGCGCCAAGATCTGCCCGATGGACTGCATCTCGATGGAAGCGTTCGAGTACGAAGAAGAGCTGGTTCCAGTCTCCACCCGCACCCGAACATCCCGCCCGCCGGAACCGTCCCTTATCGGATACAAGGGCGTTGGGGTATAATACTTATATCTCGCGCTGACTCTCTCACTAACAGCGGGCCTTGAACCCGCCTAGAAGGAACCTAGAACATGCCCGCAACACTTGAGATGCCGACAATGGCACCCAACACATTCATGCCCGAAGCCATGCCCGCGCCCCTGAGCCTCACCGACGCCGCTGCGGCGGAAGTGACCTCGCTCATCGCCCAGCAGGACCGCACCGACCTCGCCCTGCGCGTCTACGTCGCCGGCGGCGGCTGCTCCGGCCTTCAGTACGGCATGGCTTTGGACGAGAACATCGAACCCGGCGACGAGACCTTCGCCTTCGGCCCGATTACTCTGGTCGTTGACTCCACAAGCCTGCGCTACCTGACCGGCGCGGTTGTGGATTATATTCACACCGACATGGGCGGCGGCTTCAAGATCGAGAACCCTAACGCCACCAAGTCCTGCGGCTGCGGCTCCAGCTTCAGCGCCGGCGATGACGAGGCCGCCGGCCTCGACACCAAGGCCGGCGGCGGCTGCGGCTCCTGCGGCTGCCACTAGTTCCGAGACACGCAGACAGGGGCGGGCCATACGGCCCGCCCCTGTTTTTCTTTGGAGGAGAGCATTGTGCCAGAGGCTTTAGAACAACCCGAACCTGTACTGCTCCACAGCAATCACGAAGAAGGCGAGCTTGTTTCTGCGTCAGACTCCCGTGCCGCCGTCATTTCTATAAATCCGGGGCGCATGAGCGGAACCCCTTGCTTTGTCGGCACTCGTGTTCCAATCAAGCATCTTTGGGATTATTTAGAAGGCAGTGACACTTTGGAAGAGTTTTTGGATGACTTTGAGGGTGTTCCCCGTGAGGAAGTCATGGCTGCCCTGCGCCTCTCTTATGAACGCCTTCTTGATGGTTTGCCGGAAGTGACTTGGGAATGACCATTCTTCTGGACCACTGCCTGCCGAGGCGCCTACGGCGTCTTTTGCCGGGCTATCAAGTAACGACAACGCGGGAGATGCGTTGGGAAGAGTTCCAAAACGGTGAGCTTTTGTCGCTCGCAGAGCAGCAGTTTGATATTTTTTTGACGATAGACAAAGGCATCAAGCATCAGCAGAACATGACGGGGCGCACCATCGCGGTTATTACCCTGCGAGCAAAAAAGAACTCAATCGAATTTTTGGCTCCGCTCGCGCCGAAAGTGCTGGCTCTTTTGCCTGCTGCCCAGCCGGGCCAAGTCTATGTCGTGGAAGCCTGAGACAATGGGAACAATCCGCCGCTTCGGGCCGTAGTCTCAGCATCTTCTTCGGCGGCAGCGGCGCTGGTCGGGAAAACACAAGTCTGCGCTTGACCGAGAGGAACTGCCCCCGTATGCTGCGTGATTTTCTGCGCCTCGCCCGCCCGTTCTGGACTTCCGAGGAACGCGGCCGGGCCTGGGCCACCGCCGCCCTTGTCACTGTTCTGACTTTGGTGCTGGTCGGCGTCTCCGTGCTTTTGGTTCAGCTCGGCGGGGCCATCTTTGACGCGGTCCAAAACTATAATCTTCAAGCGTTCCTCCGCGCCTTGAAGTCCTGGACACTCTGGGCTTTTCTTTACTGCACCGTGTATGTGTACCAAAGCTACGCTACCATGGCGCTGACCATTCGCTGGCGGCGCTGGATGACGGACCACTTTCTCAAGGAGTGGCTTGACGGCAAGGCGTTTTATTTCTGGCAGATTTCCGGGCAGCCCGCCGACAATCCCGATCAGCGCATTTCCGAAGACATCCGCGACTTTGTCGGCACCAATGACGGCCTCAGCGGCGCAATTCCGCTGATTGTGAACCTGGTTCAGCAGGTTGCCACTCTGCTGGCGTTTGTCGCCCTGCTTTGGAAAGTCGGCGGCGCTCTGCCGCTGCTGCATGGACGGCTCCTTGTTCACGGCTACCTGATCTGGGGGGCGCTGATCTATGCCGTCATTGGCTCGCTGATCATTGCAAAGGTCGGCTTTCCCATCATCAACCTCAGCTTCAGTCAGCAGCGCTATGAGGCCGACTTCCGGTTCGGTCTGGTCCGCCTGCGCGAGAACGGCGAAAGTATTGCTTTAAGTCAGGGTGAGGCCGCAGAGCAGGCCGATCTGATGGGACGCTTCGGCAGCATCGTTCAGAACTACCGGGCGATTATGAGCCGGACCAAAAAAATCAACGGCTTCAGCATCGGCTACGGGCAGGCGGCCAGTGTCATGCCTTACTTTCTCTGCGCCCCGGTCTATTTCGCGCACCGCATGACACTCGGCGGTCTCAACCAGGCGGCGCAGTCGTTCGGCTATGTTCAGGGGGCCGTCTCGTATTTCATCAGCGCCTACACCGCCATCGCCCAGTGGCGGGCGGTCATCCAGCGCTTGACCGGCTTCACACAGGCCGTCGAAGCGGCCCGCATCCTGTCGTTGCAGCCCGGCGCGGCGTCTACCGTCGGCAGAAAGGGGACACTGGCCCTGCGCGGCCTGAGCCTCGGCCTACCCGGCGGGCGCACGCTCTTCCGCGATCTGGATTTAACCCTGGAAGAAGGCCGCTCGGCCCTCATTTCCGGGCCGTCGGGCAGCGGCAAAAGCACCCTGCTTCGCGCCCTGTCCGGCCTTTGGCCCTACAGCGGCGGCGCGATCCAGCGTCCAGCGGACTTTGAGGCGATGATGCTGCCCCAAAAGCCCTACCTGCCGATCGGGACGCTGCAAGCCGCCCTCGCCTACCCCGCCCCGGCATCCCAGTTCACCGAGGCCGAAGCGGCGGAGGCGCTGGCGCGGGTCCGCCTGCCGCTGCTCGCGGACCGGCTCGGCGAACACTTGAACTGGGCCTTGCAGCTTTCGCCCGGCGAGCAGCAGCGGGTCGCGCTGGCCCGCGCGTTCCTGCACCAGCCGCGCTGGCTGTTTTTAGATGAAGCCACCTCCGCCCTCGACGAGCCGACCGAAGCCGCGCTTTATAAGGAACTGGCCTCGGCCCTGCCCCACACCACCGTCGTCTCAATCGGCCACCGCACCAGCCTCCAGCGGTTCCACGACGATGCCTACCATCTCACCCCGGCCACAGTGGGGACAGCCGCCCGCTAAAACAGCCGCTACCGCTTTAGAGTGATCTGGTTCCCTTGCAATCAGGGAACCGGGAGCATCCCCAAAAGTTGTTGCCTGCGTTCGGCCCCTGACGCGCAGTTTTACGCTTCATGGCACTGCCGCACTTCGGGCAGGACGGTTCAGCGGCTTCGCTCACGCTCTGCGCCGCATCCACCGGCGGAACTGCCGCTTGTACGACTGCCGACTGCTGGGCTTGAGCGGGTTTGGCCTGCACCTCCTGTGCGAGCTTCAGCAGTTGAGGCCCGTCAATCAGGTCTATAGGCTGATTTGCAAACTCCGACAGCGCGGCGGAAGTGTAGCCGCCGCAGGTGACAAAAATCCCGCGCGTCGCTGCCTGGCTTGCAACCACACCGCGAAGTTCGCGAAGCAACTTGACATCGGCTGACCGAGTTTTCCAATGTTTGCACTGAACCAGCACCGTTTCCCCGTTCCGGCGGAGGATAACATCTACCCCGCCGTCCGGCTCGCTTCCGCCTTTTTCTTCGACTTTGTAACCCTGCCGCCGGTAGATTTCTCCGACTAGATGCTCAAACTCCAGCCAGGTCATGTTTTGGAGCGTCTCTAAACTGCTTTGCCGACTGAGCAGCCCGCGCCGCCGAAACTTGTCTCCTTCCGCGAACAGCGCGATGAGGACTAAAGCAAGGGTAAGCCAGGGCGCGAAGGCGGAGAGTACCAGCGCCGATAGGTTGCCATGCGTCAGGAACGGCAGAAGCCAGCGCAGCACAGGGTAAGACGCGGCGACGATCACTATCGTAGCCCAGGTCGGCACCTGCCGGAAAATGAGGTAAAAAAGGTTGTCTTCTACTTTTTGCCGCGCTATCCCTATTTTACTTTCTGTTCTTTGTCCTTTTTGTCCGCTTTGTCAGCCTCTTTTTCGTCATCTGTCTTATCCGCCGCCGGGACATCGAGGGTGACGGGCGGAAAGCCTAACGCGGCGAACTGGTAGGTGCCGCCGGTTGCGGGCAGGCGGAAGGTGAGGGCGAAGGGGGCGGACAGGGCGCGGTCGTCTTTGCTTGGGGCGTAGGGGACGGTCCAAGTCGTGGTTTCAGCAAGCGTCCTTTGGCCCAGGACGCTCACGGGCAGACCGAGGGGACGCGCGGGGCGGCCAGGCGGGACAGTGCGGGTAAGGGAAAAGTCGGCGGGTTTTAGTGTCAGGGAGCGGCGGGTTTCGGTAAGGTCGCGCAGGACAAAGGCAATCTCGACATAACGTGGGCCTTCTTCGGAGCGTCCGGCGTAGGTTTCCAGCGTCGCCGAAGTGACCGTCAGCTCCCAGCCGTCCTGAACCAGCTTGTCGCCGGTGCGGTGGACAGTGTTCGCGCCGTGGTTTAGGTATTTGTCGAACCAAGACAGGCAGCGGCGCAGTTCGTCCAGCCGGTGCTGCGGCTCGCCGAGGCCGTGGCCTTCGCGGGGGTAGTGGACAAACTCAGCGGTCTTGCCGAGCAGGTGCAGGGCCTGGTACATTTCCTGCGAGTTGGCGATAAACGTGTTGGGGTCGAGGTCGCCGTGCATGATCAGGACCGGCGTCTCGATGTCCTGAACATAGGTCGCCGGGGAGCGCTCGGCGTAGAGCGCGGGGTTGTCCCAGGGGTAGCCGCCCAAATACTCAGTTTCCCAGCGCGGGGCCTGGGAATTCGAAAAGTCAGTGGCGAGCGAGAAGATGCCGAACTGAGAGACAGCGGCCCTAAAGCGCTTGGTTTTGGCGATCAGCCAGTTCACCAAATAGCCGCCGTAGGACGAGCCGATGACAGCCAATCGGTCAGGGTCGGCGATATTTTCACTGACGGCCTGGTCAATGCCGGCCAAAATGTCGGCGGCGTCGCCGCCGCCTAAATCATGGCGGTTGGCCGTGCTGAACTCGTTGCCGTAGCCTTCGCTGCCTCGGTAGTTCGGCGACAGCACGGCGTAGCCTTCGGCGGCCCAGGTCTGCCAGGCGGTGTAGGGCGACAATGCCTGCACGGTCCGCCCGTGCGGCCCGCCGTGCAGGTTGACGATGAGGGGCAGCTTTTCGCCGTCTTTTGCGCTTACCGGCAGGGTCAGCAGACCTTCAATTTCTAAACCGTCAGGTGATTTCCAGGAAACAAGCTGTGTTGGGGACAGCACGTACTTATCCGCCCAGTCCTGGTTCAGATCGGTCAGCGTTTCGGGGCGCTTTTTGCCGGGCGCGAGCCAGCACAGTTCCGGCACATCTACCGTGGAGCTGGACACATAGGCCAGCCCGCCGTTTGGGGCGACGGCGTAGTCGTGCAGATGCTCGTCGTTCTCCATGACGCCCAGCCAGGCCGTGCCGTCATAGCGAAAAATGGCTGTGGTCGTGCCGACAGCGGCCAGCGCGTAAATTCGGCCTTCGGCGTCCGTGTGAACCCCGTGCCAGCCGGTCAAATCGTGCGGGAAATTGGCGGTGAGGTTGACTGGCTCGGCTTTTTCACCCGCAGACGCGGCGTACAAATTGGGCTGGGAGTAGGAAAGTTCGGGGTCGAGCGAGGCGATATACAAGACCTGCAAGCCGTCGCGGGTCCAGACCGGGTGGAACTTGCCGCCGGGACCGTCGGCGAGCGGCCTTGCCGCGCCGCCGTCCATCTCCACGGCCCAAACGTCGCACTTGTGGTAATCGTTGACTTCGCCGGTGTAGTTGGTCGTGAACGCCACCGATTTGCCGTTCGGCGAGACGGCAATCTCGCCCAGCCCAAAGTCGCCGGGATGGACTAACTTTGGCTTCTTGCTGTCGCGCTCAATGCGCCAGATCTGCTGCCGGAACTTTTCAAATCGCTCCACGACCGCGTCGTCTTTGCGCTCGTTCTTATCCTCGTGATACTCTTCCAGCGGCTTCGGGCGCGGCTCCAACCCGACATACACAACGCCCGACGAGTCCGGCAGCCACTCATACGCGCTGACTCCTCCGGGCGCGGCGGTCAGGGCTTCCGCTTCGCCGCCCCCGCCGTCGGTCGGCAGCAGCCAAACCTGCGCTTTCGGCTCGTCCTCGTCGCTCTCACCTTCGTCTTCGCGGTCACTTAAAAACGCCAGCCAGTTCCCGTCAGGCGACCAGCGCGGCTCAGTCTCGTTGCCGCCGCCGCGCGTGATCTGCCTCGGCTCCGCATCCGACCCGACTTGGAGCAAATACAGATGCTGCGTGACTGCGTTGTCGTCCCACTGCGTTTCGCTGACCCCATACACAACCCGCACATTGTCCGGCGCGACCTGCACTTCCCCCGGCATCTTCAGTTCCAGCAGGGCGCGGGGGGTAATCTTCTGCTTCCGTCTTCTTGCCATAGACGGAGATTGTACCCGTTCGGCCCTCCCTTTGCTTTGACGGTTAATGGGCAGGCTGCCTGATAAATGTTGCCGTGTAGTCGGGAATGCTGCCGTTGCGCGACTGCGTATGCGGCACGATGAATATCTGCTGATTGTTGGGCAACGTCATGTTTGGCACTGTGAACTTCGGGATCGTGAACTTTGGCAGCGGCATTGGATTTGCAAGACCAGTCACGGGAGACGGCGACGAGGCGCGAACCTGCGCTTGCAGCCGCTTGACCTGCGCCTGAAGTGCGTTCGCCCGCGCCTGAAGCTCATCCACTTGGGCTTGCAGGCTGGCGATCTTTGCCTGCGAAGATTGGTCAATGGACGGCGCGGGAGCCTGCGCCTGCATGGGCGCGGCGGCAAGGAAAATGCCGGCGGCAAGCGCCGACGAGAGAGCGAGGCGTGTGTTGATGTGACGTGTGTTCATGGGTTTCTCCTCTGGTTTACATAGTCTGGCCCGGCCTTAAAAGGCCGGGCTATTGAAGCACAGAAAGTCCCTGCGGGACTAGATGCCGTTGATGTTTGCCTCTTCAGTGCCGGAGGCACTTTCTTTGCTGCGTTAGCCCGGCCTTTTAAGGCCGGGTTTCAGCCTCCTGCCGAAGACGGCGGGCAACTTCTTGAACAGCGGCTTTTCGGATTAGGTCCTGCTTTTGGGCTTTTTGCCGTCTTGCCTGCCGCAGAAGAGGCACTCATAAACAGAGGCGCTTTCCGGCTCAGGCACAAGGCCAATCCGCATTCCTGCCTGCAATTCATTTTCTGCCTACATTTTATCCGGCTTGCCAATCTTCAGCAGCACCGCGCCGTGGGCGGGGACTACAACGGCGTAGCTGCTGCGGAGCGTACCAATGTTTCGGTGCAGCCACAAGTCACGCACGGGCTGCGGGCCGGTGAGGCCCAGCTCAGGCCAGTAAACGGTGATCGTGCGCGGATCATCGCCGCCGTTGACGAGGCCAACGGCGTGGGTGCCGTCGAACAGCGGACGCGCCCAGATTTCGCCGTCCTCAGCATCTTTGGAAACCAATCCGGCGGACTTGCCGGTCTGGTCCTGGTTGATGTCTAAAGCCTCGTCATTGGTTAGGAGCGCGAGCGTCAAGGGGTCCAATTTGGTCATGTCGCAGCCGATAAGGAGCGGCGACGACAGCAGGCACCACATGGAAATATGCAGCACCTGCTCGTTTGGGGTTAAATGCGTCGGGTGGACATTGCCTTTGCCGACAATGCCGACCATCAGCATATCAGGATCGTTCCAGTGGCCCGGCCCGGCGTAGATCTCGTGTCCGGCCTGGCTCTCGTAGATGGAATGCAGACTGCCCCAGTTGTCGTCAATGTCGTCGGTGGTGCGCCAGCAGTTGCCGCCCGCCGCCGCGCCCCATTTCCACACGTCGCCCATGCCGTACTGGCAGAACGAGTAGACAATATCGCGCGGCTGGGACCGAAGCGCCGCCCCCATCAGCGTGTACGGCTTTTCGAGCGTCGGCAGGGAATGGTCGCCGCGCACGACTTGGTCGTAGGAACACCAGTCATATTTGAGGTAGTCTACGCCCCACTTGGCATACGTCGCCGCGTCCTGCGCTTCGTGCTGATAAGAGGCGGTGAAATTCGCGCAGGTGGTCGGGCCGGGGCTGGAATAAATGCCGAGCTTCAGGCCCTTCGAGTGGACATAAGCGGACAGCGCGGGCATGTCCGGGAACTTGTCATTGGTCTGGATATTGCCTTCGGCGTCCCGCCCCGCTTCCCAGGTGTCGTCAATGTTGACATACTGGAATCCGTGCCGGGCCAGCCCCGCCGCAACCATCTCGTCGGCAGCGTCGCGGACTTTGCCCCCGTCCACGCGCCCCGCCCAAACATTCCATGAGTTCCAGCCCATCGGCGGGGTCAGGGCCAGCGTGTTCCTGCCGCCGACAATGACCAGCACGCGCCGCGCGAGACCGCGCGGCCCGCGCACAAAGAGCGTCACGGCCGCAGTCTGGGGCCGCCTGAGCGCTCCCGAAATGATGCCTGTTTTGGCGTTCAAAGTCAGCCCGGCAGGCAGGCCCTTCGCGCCGTAGACGAGCGGTCCGCTGCCCGTAGCCGGGACGAGAAATAGGAATGGGTGGCCCGGCGTTGCGCCGACCACGCGCGGGCCGTGAATGGCGGGTACAGGGTTTAGGGTAGGAACAGTCAGCCGGGCTGGCACAATGGGAACCACAGACGCTTCGGGGCGAGCCGCCGCTCCGGGAACAAGCGTCAGCACCGCCCCCGCCCAGTCGGCATGGTCATAGGCGATGCCGTCGCCGCCGTCCGAGACCCGCAGGATCAGCCGCCTGGCTCCCGTCAAATCCACCGACAGACGCTGCGGCGTATCGCCGCCGTGCAGGACGTCCGTTCGGGCCACCGTTTTGCCGTCCACGCTGACCGAGAACGCTACCGAGCCGCGGGCGTGCGTTTCATCGTCAACACCCGCCATCGCCGTGAACCGCGCCGCGCTCCCGTGCAGGTCCACGACAAATTCGCTGACCGCGTGCGTTCCGATGCCGTGCGGGTAGACCACCCCACCGAGCGTCAAGGGATGGCCGTCAATAGAGCGTTCCGCCGCCGCCGTGCCGTAGCCTTCGGTCATCTTGGACAAGTCCAGCGTTTCCAGCCAAACACCGTTCGCAGGCGCTGCCGCCCCCCGCAGCGCTGCCGCGTCCTGTGCGTGTCCCGCCGCCGCAAGTCCCAGCATCAGCCCCACTGCCGCAGATAAAAAATAGCTTTTCATGCCCCCATTTTACGAGTGTTCACGACATTTGTCAAGCAACACAGGCAAAAGAAAAAAGACAGCCGCCATTCTGTCCTAGGACAGAAAGAATTTTGGGGAACAGTCGCGAAGGAAGCAAGCAGACGAGACACGAAAGCGGGACGCCAAGATGTCACACACAACAAGCTGCACGCAAAGCAAGCGCCGAGGGAAAATCGCCGGCCGACTTTTTGCCCTTTTTGCTTTTCTGAGCGTGTGGCTGCCGGCGCCGCTGCCGGCAGCGGCGCCGGTGAAGCCGGCCTCGGAGCCGATTGTCTCCAGCCGCATCCGGCACGTCGCCGAGATGATCCCTGATTCGGCGACTGACCTGCCTCCCTACCTAGCGCACGCGCAGGACGTGTATCTGCTCGTCACGGCAGGAGGCGCATACACGGAAATTGTCGTGCTGGCAAACCCGGAAGTCTCGCCGGTGTCCGTCGCGCACGCGCTGTCGTCGGCGCTGGCCGGGACTTCTTTGTCGGGACAGACCGTGGAATGGTCGGCTGATCGCTATTCGGCGGCCCGGCTGTCCGTCCATTCGTCGCGCATTGGGAAGCGGCAGGGGTCAAACACCGTGCCGATCGGGCCGCTCCTGGCGGGCCTGCGCCGGGCCGGACTCGCGCCGCATCTGCTGCTGCGGGTCCCGCGCTATGCACGGACCACCCTGCCGCCGCCGGGCTACGGGACAAAGTCGTTTCGCTGGTACGACGCGCATCATCTGGGTGGTCAGGGCAGCGTCA
Source organism: uncultured Armatimonadales bacterium (assembly GCA_964236795.1). Taxonomy (GTDB): domain Bacteria; phylum Armatimonadota; class Armatimonadia; order Armatimonadales; family Capsulimonadaceae; genus JANXMY01. Next base: position 10,238 of record CAXSFV010000062.1, read on the forward strand.
CGGTCACGGCAACACTCCCGCTGCTGAAGCTGTGCTTCATGCTTTCCTTCTTTTTTGTGGTTCCGGTGATTGGGTTAGTCGGCCTCGGTGTCGCCGCATTTCTGACTCATCCTAGACGGCGGATGGAGAATAAGGCAGGGCGGAAGCTGTTCCGCTCGGTCGGTGCCTACAGCGTGATGAGCGCGGCAGTCGCGCTTTTTGCCGGCACGTTCTTCTTTTTCAGCAGCCCGATCAATCTGGCGTTAGCTGACCTTTGGTTTGGCAGCAGTTCCCTCACTGCTTTGCTTCCCTTTCTCGTCCTTCCCGCGCTGCCTTTGACGTTGTTGCTATTCGCCTTTCCTCGGCAGGAAACACGCCGCTTCGGGGCGGCCCCCGCCATTGGGGCGTCTGCCATTCCGATGTCCGACGAGGAAAAAGCGACTCGGAAGCGAGTCGCGCAGTGGAGCGCCCTGCCGCACCTCGCCGGGGCGGTTGCTTTAGGGATCGCGCCGTTCTTTGTCAGCCGCACCAATCCACTTTACCCCTACATCCATCCAGTGTCGCTTCTCTTAACACTGGCCGGTGCGGGCTTGGCCGGATGGATTTTGCAGACGCGGCTGGCGAAGTTCACGCAGAAGACGCCCGATGACGACTTGACCTGGCGGGCGCGGCAGATTGGGCAGACGCTCGGCGTGCGGATGCCGGACGTGTTTGTGGAAGACAGCAGCCGGGCCGCACACCTCGCGTTTGCCTCGCATCAAGGCCATCATGTTACCCTGTCCCGCAAGCTGCGGGCGACGTTTACGCCCGCCGAAACTGACTTCGTGCTGGCTTCGCATGTGGCGGGCATGAGGCGGCACACCGGCGGCGACCGCCGCTGGCTCCGCAGCCTGCTGCCGCTGCTGATGCTTGTTCCGGTCTTCCTCCTTTCGCCGCGCTTGATCCCCGGCGCTCCTCCGCTCACGTCATTTATTTTCTCGCTCTGGTTTCCCGCAGCGATCTCTGCCTATGTTGTTCTGTGCTTGGTACTAATTTTGACGCTAGTTGGCGGCAGCACGAAGCGGCAAATCAAGCAGGACAGCGACACGGACCGGGCGGCGCTGGAAGCGACCGGCGACTCAGCCGCCGCCCTGAGCGCACTCGGCAAACTAGAGGCAAACCCGGCAGCAGCCGTCACAAACACGGCTCAATCGGAGATGGCAGAGATGTTAGGCAGACCTCAGATTGCCCGCCTCGTTCTGCGCCGGGCGGCTCTAGAAAAGACAGCCCTGACGCTGCGGTTTGCCGCCGCGCCCGGCACGATGCCGGAACGGGACGCACCGACCTCCTCGGCCCCGGCATCCGTGCCGGAAGACGCGCCAAACAGGCTCCCATGAGCCTCAAAAGCCGGCACTTGCAATCCCGGTATTTGTCGGGGTAATTCGCCCGGTGCATTTGCCGATAATCTTGAATGTCTGACACGCCAATCGCTGCTCGACAAAGGCAAA
>CAXSFV010000063.1:0-11451 GCA_964236795.1 uncultured Armatimonadales bacterium
GGTAGATAAAGCCCGCTTCGGTCTGCTTGATCGCCCGCGCCAGCTCGTCCGCCGTCACCGGCGCGGCTTGCAGCGTCGCGACCTCGGCTTCGAGGCCATTCTCAACGGCGGCGTTGGTGACGCCCGCGCTCGGCGTTCCGTCAAAGGTCATCAAATACGGGTCACGGTTGTCCTCGTCGCCCGCCGACGCCGACTGGGCGGTGCCGCGTTCCACCAAGTCTTGATAGAGCCGGGCAGAGCGTCCCCCGGACAAAATCCCCGACAGCACATCCAGCACATAATGGTCCGGCTGGCCGGTTTCAGGGACATGGTAGCCGATCAAAACCTGCCCGGTCGTGCCGGGCCGCTTGAGCGTCACGCGCTTCTCGCCGCGCTGAGGCGGCTCCGGGGTGATGTTGTGCGTGTCCAGCGTCCCGGCGGGGTAAACGCCGAAATATTTTTGGACGATGCCGACGGCCTTTTTCGTGTCGAAGTCGCCGACCATGACCACTATGGCGTTGTTCGGCATGTAGTGCCTACGGTAATACGAGTAAATTACGTCCCGGCGGCCGGAGACGGCCTCGACATCCGTGCGCCAGCCGATGACCGGCCAGTGGTACGGGTGGGCTTCAAACGCTTCCGGCAGGAACGTGTTGGTGTATAAATCGTAGCCGGGCGAATTGTTGTCGCCTTCCAGCTCGGAGCGCACAACGGTCATTTCGTGCGACAGCTCGGTCGGGTCGAACTTCGAGTTTTCCATCCGGTCGGCTTCAATCCGCGCGGCAAGCTCCAGCCGATCCGCAGCAATTAACTCATGGTACTCGGTGCGGTCTTCGGCAGTCGAAGCGTTGATCTCGCCGCCGTTCGTCAGAAACAGGTGGTCAATCGCGCCGGGCGGCAAGTCGGTCGTGCCTTTGAACATCATGTGCTCTAGAATGTGCGACAGCCCGGTCTGGCCGCTGATCTCGTTGCGCGAGCCGACTTTGTACCAGACGGAGAAATAGACGACCGGCGCGGCGTGAGCCTCTTTCGATAAGAGGGTGAGGCCGTTTGCCAGATGGGTTTCGGTCACGCCCTGGGCCTTGTCAAAGCTCTGCGAAACAACCGCCCCGTAGCTTGCGGGCGCGGGAGCCGCCTGAGAGACCGCCGCCGGGAGCAGAACGGCAGCCGCCGCCGCCAAACAGTTGAAATATCGTGCCATCGGATAACGTGTCACTCTTGGAAGGTTCTCTTTTCTCTAAATCTTCGTGTCAATCTCTGCGGATAATATACACTATTACGCCCAAAATTCACCGTCCGGTTCCTGACGCCGTGTAACTTCTTTCACAGTTTGAGTGTGGCCCGCCTCCGCCTCCGGCCTGTTGCGCCGAGATACGATACAAACATCAAACCGAGCGATAGGCTTCCAGGTGCAGGCGAATACAAAAAGGGAGAACACAAGCACGCTCTGCACAAAATCATCTCGCGCTTGCATTTCGGCATTTCGCTTGGTACACTGACTTTCTATGAGTACGGAATTGCCTGGAACACCCCGCGCCGGGAAATACTGCCCGCGCTGCCACGCCATGACCCAGCGGGAAGAAGCAGTCTGCCGCCAGTGCGGGCATCGGTTTCGTACCGGAACAGACGCAAGCGGGAAAAACGCTGTGCCGGGAACTCTGACCACAGACCCGATGAACCAGACCATGCAGTTTGTCCTGCCGCCGCTGCCGCCGCGCTCGGCAGCCCCGGCTCCGACGCCGCATTTTTCTCTCGCACTCCGCCGAAGGCTGATTGCCGCGGCGCTGATCCTGCTAGGGGCATTGGCTTGCCTGGCGGGGCTTTGGGAACACAGCCGCCGCGCGGCGGGGCTGTCCCAGGCGTCGCCGGTGGGAACCTGGAAAACGACCCTGCACGGAAAAGCGTCGGCGAATGCGCTGCTGGAGTTTGAGTTTGATGCGGGCGGAGGGGGAAAGTTTTCGTGGCGCGAGTCCGGCCCTCATGCGCCTGCCGGGCGGACGCCACTGCGCTGGCATCAGAACGCCGACGGAACTTTAGCCTTAGCGCTGACCCCGCCGCCCGGCGGCGACCCGGTCTCGCAGACCCTCACCGGCATTTTCAGCCGTCCTGCCTGGTCCTGGCGCGTGGACCGGGCGCAGCGCCGCCTCGTTCTCGGCACACTGGCGTTTACGGAGGAAAGATGAAGAACAGCCCCCCCGCCCACCCCAATAAAACCCCAATTCTGGGGAGCAATACAGAGCGGAACTATAGGCTGCCGTGCTTTTTTTCTCCGGCTCCCCAGAGTTGGGTTGGGGGGACATTCTTGCTCCTCGCACTTTTGGCGCCGCTCCATGCCGCCGACAGCGGCTCTCCGAGCGGCCCCTCGGCAAAAACGCCCGCAGCGGCCCCGGTGGGGGCGGATGACGCGGTGACGCCGGACAGGCCTGGCTTCACAAACGGCAGTGATGTGGTTCCAAAGGGCCGTATTCAGGTGGAAGGCGGCGTCACCCGCAATGTCTACTCGGCGAGCAGCGGGCTGGGCCATGTCACCGACGCACCCGAAATCCTGCTCCGCACCGGCCTCAGCGACAAGACCGAGCTGCGGGTTACGCTCCCCGATTACTTCTGGCCGTCCGGCCCCAGCCAAAGCGGCTTTGGCGACGGGGCGGTCGGCCTGCGCTACAAGTTCTACCAAAGCGCAGACGGCAACACGAAGTTTGCGTTCACGCCGAGTTTGTCGGTCCCGCTCAAAACGGCGGTCACGACCAGCGGCCATGTGGACCCGACGTTTCTTTTGAGCGGCCAGACGACGTCCGGCGCACGCTGGGGCATCTCGTCGAATCTTATCTTGTCCTATCCCACCGTCAGCGGCAGCCGCCTGGCGAACTACACGGCGACGGCGCAGGTGACGTATGCCCTGAGCGGGCCGCTGGCGGTCTTCGGCGATGTCTACGACAACGCCGTCTCTGGCAGCCTGCCGTCGCCGATTGCCGATGCCGGGTTTACCTACAAAATCGCCCCGAATGCCCAGATTGACATCGAAACCGGGCGCGGCCTCGGCGGCACGGCCCCAACCCAGTTCTACGGCGGCGGCGTCGCTGTTCGTTTTTAACAGCGCCAGTCTCGCTTGATGTAGGCGCAAGGGAGACGAGGGAGTAAACTCCCTCGCTGGAAGGCAATGGAAATTGCCGCCTGCCCAGGGGGCAGAAGAAAAGGCTCCGCAAATTGTCTTGCGTCCCCTGGACGCGCGGCGCTTCCGAGCGCCTACCAGCGAGGGAGTTCATTCCCTCGTTTTCGACGAAACGATAACCTATGAAAACCCGCTTCCTTGCCGCCGTACTTGTCGTCTGCTGCCTGATGCTGTGCGGGCTGATTTTGCGGCGGCAGATCGCCGCCCATCCTCTGCCGCCGGAAGCCGCCCAGCACTCTGAGGACGGCAGCGATGGACGGGGGCAAGGCCGTTTTTGGATGGGAATGGAAGGCTGGCAGCCGGCTTCGCCTGCGGCCAGCATGCTCGCGCGTGAGGTCGTGTCCGGCCAGATCGCTGCGCTGGAAGCGGGCGACGGCCCCAAAGTCTGGGGCTACGGGAGCCGCAGCCTGCGTCAGCGGTTCAGCAGCCCGGCCCAGTTGATGCAGATCATTGCCGGCCAGTCCCCGGAGTTTATGCACCCCCGCAGAGTGATATACAAGCCGGTCTTCACGGACAAGTCCGGGCAGATGGCGCTTGCGGTTATTGTGTTAGAGGACGGAAACGGAAACCGTGTTTGGGACGATTACCTGCTGGTGCGTGAAGACGGGCAGTTTAAAGTCGGTGGCGTGCGGCGTCCCGGACCGGAAAGGCAGCGCTGACACGCTGAAAATAAATCGAACATTTGTTCGCATTATAGGGTATGCTACCTGCGGGGAGGGCGGAAAGCAGGCAGCGGAATGTGGCGGACAAAACAAGAGCGCAGGACAAGCGCAAACGAACGGCTGGAACTGGCGAAGCGGTGGTGGCAGTGGCAGCCGCACGAGGCCCAAAGGCGGCTGTTCTGTTCGGCGGCGTCGGTGCGGATCGCGGCCTGCGGGCGGCGCTGGGGCAAGACCGAGAGTTTGAGCGTCGACATCGCTTCTTTGGTGCTGGCCGAGCGCGGCGTCCGTCAGCTTCTGGTCGCCCCGACGGAGGCGCAGGCCCGGCTGCTCGGCGAGGCGGTGCAGGATAAGCTGGAAAAAGCGTTCGCGTCCGGCGACGCGGGTTTATATGACCGAACGCTAATCGTTCGGTCGCGTCCGCATTTGACGCTGACGGTAGCTTCCGTCCAGCCCGGCCCGGAAGCCTCACTCGTTTTGTGCCGGACGGCGGGGCGGGACGGGCGAAACTTACGCGGGCTGTGGGCGCACCGGATCATTGTGGACGAAGCCGCGCATGTCCCCGACCGGGTGCTGCGCGAAGTGCTGCCGCCGATGCTGGCGGATAAAGGCGGCGAGTACCTGCTGGCGTCGTCGCCGAACGGCCGCCGGTCGGCGTTTTACACGCTGTTCGCGCGAGGCGCGGCACCGGACAAGGTCCAGAGCGGCGTGACTTACCAGGCGTTCCAGTGTCCGACGACCGACAACAAGGCGCATCTGGACTCCGCCTGGCTGGCGTCGCAGCGCGAAGACATGGGGGAGGCGCTGTACGCGCAGGAGTTCGAGGCGCAGTTTCTGGACGACTTCGGCATGGTCTTCCGGGAAGATGAAATCCAAGCTGCCATCACAGAAGTTGACGGCGTTCGGATCGAGCGCACCGAAGTCTTGTCCAACCCCGTGCCGGGTCGGTATTACGTCGCGGGCGTAGACTGGGGCCGCAAGTGGGACTACACGGTCGTCATAGTGCTTGACGCTGAAGCGTCGCCCGCGAAAGTGGTTCATCTGAGCCGGTGGCGCGGCACGGGCTGGGAGACGCAGGCAGCGGACACGGCGGCGATACTTGCAAAGTTCCTGCCCCGGCGGGTGCTGGCCGACGGCAACTCCATCGGCGACCCGATTGCCGAGATGCTGGACGCCCAGCTCCGCAAATTGATCCCCCGCGCCGCCTACCGCCCGCAAGTCGAGCGGTTCACGTTCAGCGCGGAAAGCAAGCAGCAGCTCATAGACCGCCTGAACGTCGGACTGGCCGCCCGCGCCGTGCAGTTCCCACCGCACAAGGCGCTGCTGAACGAGCTGCGCTGCTTCGAGTATGCGCCGGGCGGGCCGGGCCGCCTGAAGATGGCCGCGTCGTCCGGCGGCCACGACGACTGCGTCATCTCGCTGGCTTTGGCGTTCTACGCAGCACCCGACCCAAGCGCGACCCATCGCGGCGGACTGGGGATTTTGCTGGGGTCTCAGGGAGGGGTAGAGGGGCGTGATTAGGAATGTCACGGGGCTGAACCCCCGTGCTTCAAAGAGCAAATCCCCGCCTGCGCGGGCAGAAGAGTAGAAATCCCTTCGCCCGCGCAGGCGGGGGCTTGCACTTCTAAAGCCAGGGGTTCAGCCCCGTGACGACGCTTCTCTGACCCTCTAACCCGCCGCACCGGCTTTCTTCTTCCGCATCGCGATGACCACGCCACCCAGGCCGAGGGCCAGCAGCAGGCCCAAGCTGGCGGTCGTGGAGGCTTCGGGAACGGCGGCAGGCGGGGTGCCGATGTTGACCTCGATGGTTGCGAAGTTGAGGAAGCTGGTGGCGTTCAGCACCTGGCCGTCGAGCAACGTCCCGCTGAGGGTGCCGTTCACGCCACTGGTGGGTAGGTCGCCACTGGTGAGGGGGGTAGTGACGCCGTTCACCGTGTAGCTGAAGCCCGCCCCAAACAGGTCGATGATGCCGCTGCCTTGGGAAGCCAGCCCGAAGCCGCCTGGCCCGGCGCTGAAGGTGCCGCCGGTGATGTCCATGAGGCCGCTGCCGCCAGCGTCCAGCCCGAAGGCACCGCCGCGCTGCCCGCCGGTGAAAGCGCCGCCGCTGATGTCTACGGGGCCGCTGCCGACGGCGAACAGCCCGATTCCGTCCAGCCCGCCGGCGGTGATGGTGCCGCCGCTGATGGTGACAGGGCTGCTGTCGCCGCTGTTGATGTACAGCCCGAAGCCTCCTTGCCCACTGGCGGTGATGGTGCCACCGGTGATGGTGATGGGGCCGCTGCCCCCGGCGTCGTACAGCCCGTAGCCGCTCAACCCACTCTCCGTGATGGCGCCGCCGGTGACGGTGAGGGGGCCGCTGCCCTGGGCGTCGAGCAGTCCTTGGCCGCCCGATACACTGCTGGTGAGGGAGCCGCCCGCCGCGAGGGTAAAGGCGGCGGTGCCGTTGGTCTCGACAGCGTAGCCGCCGCCCGCGGTGATGGTCGTCATGGCGTTGGGCGGGGTGTAGACGGTGGCGCCGATGTGTCCGGCGGTTCCCAGGCCGCTGACGGTGATGGCGTCGCCGCTGTTGAGGGTGAGCGATTGGGCGCGGGCGGCAGGGGCGGCCAGTCCCAGCAGAGCCAGTGCGGCCAGGCCGAGGCCGATGGCCGTCTGGCGCGTCGCAGGCATGGGAAGGCGTGTTGATTGCATGATCATGAGTAAACTTTCTGCCCACGGAGAACAAAACGCTATCCGTCACGCGCGATCAGCGGGTGTTTGACGGAAGCGGGTGTTTGACGGAAGCGGGTACGACAAGTAAGCACGTTCCTTGCTTTCACATTATTCCTGTGCAAAAATCATGCCAAATGCCGGTATTTTACCGGGGGCGGAAAAGATTTTGCAGGAATGCTCTGTTTCTATCGCGAACCCTTTCTTATGAGCAGCACGAGCGGGGTCAGCCGGGTCAATTTCATTGAGATACGCACGACGACGGCGTGGATGGTGGACGGAGAGCTGTGGCGCTTCCGGGACGGGACGGAGATCGCGGTCGGGGACGTAAATGATCTGGAGGCGCGGGAGCCGATGGTGACGGCGGCGGTGGCTTTGGGCCTGATCAATGCCGGGAAAGCGGAGGCGATGGCGGTTGCCGAACTCGACAGGACGGACGATTTTGAGTAGGTCGAACGACAAAGAAGTTGAACAAGGGCGTTCACGACCTCGGTTATCACGCCCTCGTTCCTCTCGTTTATGAATTATTCCTGAAGTTTTGCTTTTTTTGCCGGTTATTTTGTCATTCCCAGGATTTTTCGGTGTATAATGGCGGCAGTATGCTTGACAAGCCTTGCTTGGCGAGCAGCTTTTGAGATGAGCATGACACTTAGGAGCATTCGCGCGAGAAAATCCCGCAGCGAGGCCACGCAAAACAAACCGGCAGGATAAGGAAACCCCATCGCATGAAATCATCTCACAAATTACTTGGCGCGGCAGGCGTTTTGCTGCTGGCCAGCGGCATGACCGTCGGCCTTACGCCCTCGGCTTCGGCCCAGGCGGCTCCGTTTTTGGACACGCCGACGAACCACTGGGCCTATGAAGCCGTCCAGGACCTCGCCAAAAAGGGCATTGTCATCGGCTACCCCGATGGCACTTACGGCGGCAAGCGCCCCATGACCCGCTACGAGTTCGCCGTCGCCATTGACCGGATGCTGCGGACCCTGGCCGACATGAACAGCGCAAGCCCGCCGCCCGGCACCCCCGCCGCGTCCACGCTGGACCAGGCGGAGCTAAACCAAATCCAGGCCCTCATTGACAAGTTCCGCCCGGAGCTTGACACCATCCAGGCCAACCTCACCACCGCCCAGGACAACATTGACGCTCTGCGGGCCGATGTGCTGGACGCCAAAGCGCTGGCCGCCAAGGCCCAGAATACCGCCGACAATTCCTACGGCGTCGGCGCGGATCGCCGCTTCCAGATTAGCGGCTACATCCAGGCCCGGTATCAGGCGGCGTCTGCCGGCCAGGGCGCCTTGAACCGCTTCCCGCAAGGCACGGCCGGCGGCGCAGGCGCCTACAACGGCAACTACCTGTCGGGTTCCACCCCAAACACATTCGACGTGCGCCGCGCCCGCCTCAAGTTCACGGGCGGCGTGACGAACAACACCAAGTACGGCATTCAGGTTGACGCTTCTGGGGCGGTGGTATCGGGAACCAACGCCAACCAGCAGGTGACGGTCCGGGAAGCTTACGTCGCCTACACCGGCGGCAACGGCAACGCGGCGAAGAACCTGACGGCCACGGCGGGTCTGTTTGCGACGCCGTTCGGGTACGATCTGAACGCCTCGCAGGCAAACCTCCTCAGCCCGGAGCGGCCACTCGCGTTTAACGAAGGAACGGCGGGCATCTTCAATTCCCAGGACTACGACAAGGGCATTCAGCTTTCCTACAACACGGGGCAGCAGCTTCTATTTATCCCGGCGGGTTTAAAGCTGACGGCGGCTGTCATCAACGGCACGGGCCGGACCAGCGACGACACGGACAAGTTCAAGGATCAGGTGTACCGGGTGGCGTACCAGTCGCCGAGCAAGGTGCTGGGGATTGGAGCCTCGTACTACTACGGGCAGGTGAACGTGCCGAACGTAGTGAACTTCCCGGCAGCGGGTCTGGGTTCGCAGTACACGGGCCGGAAGAAGGAGCTGTACGGAGCAGACGCGCAGATTGCGCTGCCGTCGGGTCCGTTCCTGAACGCTGAGTATGTCGGCGGTCTGTACGAGCAGCGCTCGTTCTTTGTAGACAACAGCGCGACGCCGTTCACGCTCAACACGGCGTATGCCAAAGACAACCATATTGACGGGTACTACGTCAACGGCGGCTTCACGTTCGGGCAGACGGGGGCCCACCCCTTGACGCTTGCGTACCAATATGATGTTCTTCGGCGCGGGGAGGGCCGTGCGGGAAACAGCTCTTACACGGACGAGAACAACGGGTACGGGGCATTGTACAACTTGGACAAGGCGACGCGCCTGCGGTTCTGGTTTGAGAAGGCGGACCGGGTCGCGCACCTGCCGGGAACGCCGGAGCCGCCCCGCTACGGGCTGTTCACCGGGGAACTCCAAGTTAAGTTCTAGAAGACCCACCTTAAGTTTCAAGTCAACCCACCCCCGCCCCACCCGGCGGGGGCTTTTTGCCGTTTCAGGGTATATCTGTTTCACCGAACCCTTTGGAGGAGAGTGACCATGAGCGAGATTTCCACGGAAGACTACAAAGACAAGATACTCCATGAGCTGACCGATGCCCCGCCAGGCGTCAACGACAGCGATATGCCGATGCCGGGCAACCCGAACTCCACCGGCGAGACAGGCCCTTCCCCCGGCCCGAACTCCATTCCTGAAAGTCTTGACGCGCTTGACGGCAATTTCACGGTGGATGAGACGGGCGAGGAAGAAGACCCCGGCGACGCCTATGCGGGCGGCGTGGGCGTGAACAATACCGATGGCGCGGTGCGTCTGCCGGGCGAGAAAGAGGGCAACGATGCCGGATAAGCTTGGTGATACCAAGATTGGTGATGTGGCCGCGACCGGCGGCAGCGTAACCGGCGACGCGGGCAGCCTGGATGATACCGCCGGCAGCAGCGGTGACACGGTTGCCGACGAAGCCAAAGCGTCGGCAACGCCGAAGATGTCGCCGAGCGGGCCGGACACGGAGAAGAACGCCGACACGCCAAGCGGCGGCTTGGGTGGCGTCAGCAGCGTTGGGCGGTCGTGATAAAGAGGCCATTCGGACCCGGCACTTCCAGTGCCGGGTTCCGATGCGTCCTCAATTCCCTCCCTATCGTGTATAATAGCGGGGATGTCAGCCCCTTCCCCTACCCTCACTGCTTCGCTCACCGCCGCCAAGCTCACCGAAGAACAGCAGGCGATTGTCGCCCATAACGCAGGCCCGGCGCTTGTGTTCGCGGTCGCCGGGGCGGGCAAGACGACGGCGATGACTCACCGTATCGAGCGCCTCGTGCGTGAGCAGATTTTTCCCGCTTCTGCCATTCTCGCGACTTCGTTCTCTAAAGCCTCCGTCAAAGACATCAAGACCGCGCTCAGCCGGTGGCCGCACTGCGGCCCGGTGCAGGTGCAGACCCTTCACGCGGTCGGCCTCGGCATCCTGCGGCTCGCCCAGCGGCGGGGATTGGGACGCGAGTTTGCGTTGGGGTCCGAGGACGAAGGCAGTGATTCGCGGCTTCTCGGCATGACGCTGGGGCAGGCGTGGCGGGAGAAAGTTTCCTATGCCGCCGAGCTGGACGCTTTGGACCGGCCCGATTTTCTCAATTATGTCGGCGTGATGAAGGCCAATCTTTGGTATCCCGATGTCAAGGCGCTCGACCTGCCGCCGGCGGCTCTCGCGATGACAGCCCAAGCCCCGGCCCCGCCCGGCTTCTCCTGGTACCCGGCCCTGTACGGCCTGTATGAAAAAGTGCGGGTGTCGGAGCAGATCCTGACGTTCGACGACATGCTGCTGTCGGCCTGGGAATGCCTGCACCGCTACCCCGAAGTTCTGGCCGACGCCCGGCGGCGGTTTGCGTGTGTCTTGGTGGACGAATTCCAGGATGTCAACAAAGTCCAGTCCGAGATTTTGGACCTCTTGACCCCGCATCGCAACTACATGGCGATTGGGGATGACGACCAGACGATCTACGAATGGCGCGGGGCCGATCCGGGCTTTATTCTGAGCTTCGCCCGGCGCTACGACGCGGCAAAGTATTTTATCCACGACAATTTCCGCTCCCATGCTGCCCCGCTGGCGCTGGCAAACGAAGTCATTGCAAAGAACCGGCGGCGGGAGCCGAAGCGGCTGTCGCTGACACGCGGCTTCGGCGGCAAGCTGGAAGTCCATGAAGAAACGTCGCCGGAGAGTCAGGGGCAAAACCTCGCGCGGCTGGTGCGCTCGGCGCTGGAAAGCGGGCGTCAGGCAGGCGAGATCGCCGTCTTGGTGCGCCTGTACGCGCAGACACCGCCTATCGAGCAGGGGCTTTTAGAAGCAAACATCCCCTACAAAGTCGTCGGCTCGTCGCCGTTCTATGCCCGGCCTGAAGTCAAGACCCTGCTGGATTATGTGCGGCTGGCATGGATGGAAGACGGCTGGGAGACGCGCTGGGCGGGGGTCGCGAACAAGCCCGCTCGGTATCTGTCGAAAGTGTTCAGCGAAGAAATCGCCCGCACTGTCAGGCAAGGCATCTCACTGCCGAACGCGCTCATGGCGGCGGCGAAAGACGCACCCTCCCATCAGGCCGCCCGTCTCGGCGATCTGGCCGACACCCTGCACTGGCTCCGCACGGCCTCGGACACGCTGCCGGCGGGCGCAGCTTTGATGCTGCTTGACAAGAAGATCGGCTACTTGGAATTTCTGCGCCGGTCGAGCGGCTTCCCAGAGACTGGGCAGGCGCGGGCCGCGAATGTGGAAGCGTTCCTGCGTTACGCCCAAAGCCTGCCGACGCTAACGGCTCTGCTGGCGCACCTAGACACTTTAGCAGCGGCAGGCATCGGGAACAGCAGCGCGGACGGCGTCGCACTGATGACCGTGTTCCGGGCCAAGGGCTTGCAGTGGCCGACGGTGTTTGTTCCCGACTGCAACCAGGGCATTTTCCCCTACGGCGGCCCGGACGAGCTGGAAGAAGAGCGGCGT
>CAXSFV010000064.1:0-10448 GCA_964236795.1 uncultured Armatimonadales bacterium
CCGCCGCCGAGCGCATCGGCCTGGAGCCGCTCCTGCGCGTCACCGGCGGCGGCGCGGACGCAAACATTTTCAACGCAAACGGCTTCCCGACCACCGTGCTGGGCTGCGGCATGACGAACATTCACCGGCACGATGAATATGTGCTGATTTCCGACATGGTCAAAAGCACCCAACTTGTCGTCTCCATCGCCGAAACGGCGGCATCTTTGTAGGAGCCGAATATGCAGACGCAGGCGGCGGGCAAAGTGACGGCGGTGACGGCGTGGGACGAGGACGCGCAGGAGCTGACGGTGCGGATCGAGATGGAGACCCGCCGGGCCGTGAATTACTCAGCCCTGACCGGCCCGGCGCGGCCCGGCGACGAGGTGCTGCTGAATACGACCGCCCAGGTTCTGAAGCTCGGCACCGGCGGCTTTGATTTTGTGTGCGCGAACCTCACTCATGCCCTGCCGAAGCCCAACAGCCTCGAAATGGGCCATATCATCAAGGCCCGCTACCTGCCGTGCCAGATCGCGGTTTTGACCCTGGAAGAGCAGGAGCAGTACGCCGAAGTTTGGGAGCGCGATTTAGAGAACTTACCCGTCCTGGTCGGCCAGCTTCATTCGCAGATTGCACCCGCCGCGGCCGGACTGTTTCTGACGGGAAAGCGCAAAGTGGCTTATGTGATGACCGATGCCGCCGCCCTGCCGCTGGCGTTCAGCCGACTGGTACGTGATCTGAAAATCGTCGGTTTCCTCCACCACACGCTTACCTGCGGCCAGGCATTCGGCGGGGATTACGAGACGGTGACTTTGCATTCGGCCTTGCTGGCTGCAAAGCATATTCTCGGCTGTGACGCGGTAATTGTGTGCCAGGGACCGGGCAACGCCGGCACGGGAACGAAATATGGATACAGCGGGATTGAGCAGGCGCACAATTTAGACACCGTGAAAGCTTTAGAGGGCCAGTCGGTCGCGATTGTGCGGATGTCGTCGGCGGACAAGCGGGCGCGGCATCAGGGAGTCAGCCACCACACGCGTACAACGCTGGACCTTGCCTACAGCCGGTGCCTGGTTCCTTTGCCGGCTGGGGCAGACGCTTCGGGTCTGCCGCCGGGGCATACAGTTCAACTTGTGCCGAACACCCAATCGGTGCTGGATTTGCTCGCCGAAGCGGGCGTCCAAGTGACCAGCATGGGCCGCAGCCCTGCCGAAGACCCGCTGTTCTTCCACGCGGCAGCGGCGGCGGGACTGGCGCGGCTGGATTAGGAGACAAAAAACCTCACCCGGCCATACGAAGTCAAGCGGATTACTTTGTATCGGAACTTGTTCCGAGGTGAAGTTCTTACAGGAAATAAAGCCATGCCAAACAACGAAGACAACAAAAATGCTGAGATCGTCACCAGCAGTCAGCGCCTCTTTGACGGACGAATCTTAAACCTGCGGCTTGACACCGTGCTGCTGCCGAACGGCAAGACCAGTCAGCGAGAGATTGTTGAGCATCGGGGCGCAGTTGCGATGGTGCCGATGCTGGACCAAGATACTGTGATTTTAGTCCGTCAGTACCGAGGCGCTGCCGGAGGCTCACTGCTCGAAATCCCGGCAGGCACGCGTGATCCCAACGAAGACGTGGAAGCCTGCGCCCGGCGCGAACTGGGCGAGGAAATCAACTACGCCGCCGGGCGCATGATCAAGCTCTTTCAGTCGTTTATGGCGCCGGGCTACTCTACCGAAGTGATCCATACGTTCCTGGCGCTCGATCTCACCCCAACCGAGGGCCATACCGATGAAGACGAGTTTTTAGAAATTGTTCAGATGCCGCTGGCCGGCGCCCTCGGCATGATCAAGACCGGCGAGATCGTGGACGCGAAAAGCATCAGCGGCCTGCTGTACGCCGGCCGCGTACTCCAAGAAATGGGCCAGCCATGAAACTCGGACTGAGCATGTACAGCTACCACCTCGCCTATCAGCGTGGACGGATGGACATCCCAAGCTTTATCCAGGAAGCCAAGCGGCTGGGGGTGCAGGGCGTCGAGCTGCTCGACTTCTACTGGCGCGACCCCGCTGCGGAGCTGCCAGAAGTGCAGGCGGCCCTGCAAGACACCGGCCTGCCGGTCGGCGTCTACTCGGTGGGGAACAACTTTGTCCAGGCCGACGAAGCCGCGCGGGTGGCGGAAGTCAAGAAGATTACCGACGGCGTGGACTATGCCTTGCAATTTGGGGCAAAAGTGGTCCGTGTGTTCGCCGGCAATATCGAGCCGGACTATACCTACGAGCAGTGTCTGCTGTGGATCATCGCGGGCCTCCAAGAAGCCGGTGAGTATGCTTATGAACAGGGCGTAACGCTGGCGCTGGAGAACCACGGACGATTGGCAGGCCGCAGCGAGCAGGTACAGACCATCTTGAACGCCGTCGCCAGTCCGGCCCTGAAAGCGAACCCAGATACCGGGAACTTTCTGCTGGTGCATCAAGCATCCCATTTAGCCGTGGCCGAACTCGCGACCCGCGCGGCGATGGTCCACTTTAAAGATTTTCGGGTCGTCCCCGACAACTACACCGGCGCGGCTTATGTCGGTACCGAGGGGCTGAAGTTCGCCGGGACCGCCATCGGCGAAGGCGAAGTGGACCTGCCGGACTGCGTCGCCTCTCTCCGCGAGTCCGGCTTTGACGGCTGGCTGAACATTGAGTACGAAGGCGAAGAAGACCCATTTTCTGCCGTTTCCCGCTCGGTAGACTACACGCGCGAGTTGTTAGAGCGGGTGGGGTAGGGTGGCAGGAACCGTGCGTTTCAACGCATGGTTCCAATTAAGGCAATCGTATTTGAGGACGAACCTTGTGTTCGCCCTGTGGCTCCAACATCCTTCGCTTCTTCGCGCCCACTATCGGGTACAATTCCTCTAATTAACCCCTTCCAAGTAAGTTTGGTTTATTAGAAAGCAGTAAACGTCATGCCGTCGTTTCTCGACCGGGAACGCACCGTTGCACCGCCCGGCTTCAACCGCTGGCTGGTCCCGCCTGCCGCCCTCGCGATCCATCTGTCCGTCGGCCAGGCGTATGCGTTCAGCGTGTTCAACATTCCGCTGACCCAGCTCCTCGGTTCCACCAAAGAACACCACGTCGCCGGGGACTGGAACAAGGCGCAGGTCAGCCTGATCTTCTCCATCGCGATCGTCTGTCTGGGTCTCAGCGCCGCCGTGTTCGGCCGCTGGATGGAGGCCGCCGGCCCGCGAAAAGCGATGTTGGCGTCGGCGCTGTGCTTCGGCTCCGGCTTCTTTGTCGCCGCGCTCGGCCTTGGCCTGCACATCCTGCCTTTGGTGTATCTCGGCTATGGGGTGCTGGGCGGGATCGGTCTCGGCATCGGGTACATTTCGCCGGTATCAACGCTGATCAAGTGGTTCCCCGACCGGCCCGGCATGGCGACGGGGCTGGCGATCATGGGCTTTGGCGGCGGCGCTCTTATTGCCGCGCCGCTTGAAGACGCGCTGATGAAACACTTCAGCGCCGCCGGCGACATGGGGGTCGTGCAGACGTTTTTCGTGTTGGGCGTCCTTTATCTCTGCGCCATGATGTTCGGCGTCTTCACTGTGCGCGTCCCCGCCGACGGCTGGAAGCCCAGCGGCTACGTCCCCGCTGAGAACAAAAACGCTCTGGTCACGACGCATGGCGTCACAGCCGCCGAAGCAATTAAGACGCCGCAGTTTTATCTGCTATGGGGCGTTTTGTTCTGCAATGTCACGGCTGGGATCGCGCTTCTGTATGCCGCGTCACCAATGATCCAGGCTTTGTTCCTGAGCCATCTGACTGTTAAAGCCGCCGCCGCCGCCGCCGCTGGTTTTGTCGGGCTGTTGAGCTTGTTTAACCTCGCGGGCCGCTTTTTATGGTCGTCGCTGTCGGACACGATTGGCCGCAAGCCGACCTACTTTATCTACCTTGCGCTCGGCTGTGTGCTGTACCTCTTCGTGCCGGTCGCGGCGGGTCTCGGCTCCATCGGCCTGTTCATCGGCAGCGCCGCGCTGATTATCTCTATGTACGGCGGCGGCTTCTCGACCGTCCCGGCGTACCTCCGGGACTTGTTCGGCACCCTGCAAGTCGGGGCTATTCACGGGCGCCTGCTGACCGCCTGGTCGGCGGCAGGGATTGTCGGCCCGCAGCTCATCGCCCGGCTCGGCGACTACCAGACCGCCCACCATGTCCCGGCGGCGCAGCAGTACACGCTGCCGCTGCACATTCTTGCCGGGTTCCTCGTTGTCGGGTTTGTCTGCAATCTGCTGATTAAGCCCGTCGCCTCGGTGCATTACGCCCCGGAAGATCTGCTGCATACACTTAAAGAGCAGGCGACGCATTAAGAGGGGAAAAATTCATGGGTAACGCAACGCCGATTTTAGCTTTCCGCTGGCTGGTCGTCGGCCTGCCGCTCGCTTGGGGTATCATACAAACACTGCACAAATCGCTGGCGCTGTTCCAGTAATCACCCAAGTGCCGTAGTCAGTGAAGAGGAAGAAATATGGCACAACATACTGTCGTCGTGATGGAAGGCGATCAAACCGGGCAGGAGCTATTGGTTGAAGCCCTGCGGGTGCTGGACCCGGCCGTCACGAAAGTGGACGTTCAGTTTGAGACGTATGACCTGTCGCTGGAAAACCGGCGGGCGACTGGGAACGTGGTTGTTCACGAAGCGGCGTCCGCAATGAAGCGGCACGGTTTGGGGCTGAAGGCGGCGACCATCACACCGGAGATTAAAGGCGATGTCGGGTCGCCGAACGCCATTCTGCGCTCGGAGATCGACGGCACGGTAATTGTTCGCACCGGACGCCGCCTGCCGGGTGTGCTGTCCGTCGGCGGCGTCTCTGCCCCGATGTCGGTCGTCCGCATGGCGGTTGGCGACGCTTATGGTGCAAAAGAGTGGCGCGAAGGCGAAGGCTACACCGAGAAATCCTACCGAACCGAAACTTTGGACCGGGGCGTCTGCCGCATGGTGGCGGAATTTGCGTTCCGGCACGCCCGCAAGATGGGCGCGAAAGTCTTCGGCGGCCCGAAATACACAGTCTCGCCGATCTACGAAGGCATGTTCAAGGAAGAGATGGACGCGGCGGCGAAAAAGTTTCCCGATGTCCGCTACGAGCCGCAGCTGATTGACGCCACCTATGCGCTTCTTCTGGCGCGGGCGTCCGAGCCGCTCGTCATCCCCGCCTTGAACCGTGACGGCGACTGCCTCAGCGACCTCGTGCTGGCCTTCTACGGCTCCATCGCCGGTTCCGAGTCACTCTTGATCGCCTTTGACGAGAAGTTCGAGCCGAAGGTCGTTATGACCGAAGCGCCGCACGGTACCGCGCCGTCGCTGCAAGGCAAAAATCTCGCCAACCCGCTTGCCATGATTTTGGCCGGCGCCTCGCTTCTGACCTACATCCCGACCCCTGCCGCCATTCGAGCGTCGAGGGCGATTTACGAGGCCGCGTTTGAGGCCATCCACGACGGCATCCGCACGTCCGATCTCGGCGGCGGTTCGACCACGAGTGAATTCACGGACTCGGTCATTCATCGGGTGAAAAGCAAAGTGGAAGTCTGGGAAACGCTGGGCGAGCGGTAGGGAAGAAATCATCAAGAACCATGTGTTAAGACACACGGCTGCACGGCGCGGACGCCACAAAACACCGCTTCTGCACTGGCAGACCCGGAGGGCGCGGGGTTAAGAAAAGATTACAAAAAAGATCAATCTGTTCTGAGTCCCGCGAAGCGGTACTTCGTAGCGTCTTCGCTCAATAGCCGTGCCATTCATGGCATGGTTCCTGAACCGGGTAGGAACACAACCTATGAACTGCCTTATCTGCAAACAATTCAGCGTTGTGCCGGGAACGGCAACTTTGACGCTGGAGCGCGGCGGGATGACGCTGGCTGTTAAGCACGTTCTCGCGCGGGTTTGCCCGAACTGCGGTGAGGAATATATTGACGAGGAAGCGGCAGCGCAAGTGATGGAAACGGCGGAACAAGCCTTCTGTTCTGGAGTACAGGTAGACGTGCGCGAATATGCCTCTGCTGTCTGATAATCCATTTGCAGTCTTGACGTTTCTTTCAGCCCCGGCACTGCTCACGAACGCCATGGGGCTGCTGACGCTCAGTACCTCGAACCGCTTCGGCCTGGCGATTGAACGCTCCCGCAGCCTCGTCAAACTGCCGGAAAGCACGGAAGACACTGCCCACGCGGCCCTGCATCTGCGGCAGACGGACCGGGTCGAGCTGCGGATCATGCTGCTATTGAACGCCCTGCGTGCGTTTTATTTCTCCCTCGGCGCATTTGCCGCCGCCAGCCTTGTTTCGCTGCTGGGCGCGGCTCTTGCATCGGCAGCATTGTTTACGGCTGCTCCCTGCTGGTGCGCGAGACGCAGCTTGCCGTACTCAATGTCCGTGATGAGCTGGCGCTTGTCCGCCAGGCTCATCTGCGGGCTTTGTCTGACAAAACACTCTGAAATATGCCTTTACTGCCTGACAACCCGTTTACAAGCCTGACATTGATTGCCGCGCCGGCGGTACTGACCAATGCGTCGTCGGTGCTGGCGCTCGGCACGAGCAACCGGTTCGCGCGGGCGATTGACCGGGCGCGGGCGTTGTCGGCGATCTTGGAAAAAGAAACAGTGAACGGCGATCCGCTGACCATCATGCGGGTGCGGCACCTAAACCGGGCGGAGCGGCGTTCGCTGCTGCTGCTGCATGCGCTCCGGCTCTTTTATCTCGCGCTGGGGTCGTTCGCGGCGGCGGCTCTCACTTCTTTGTTAGGAGCGACCGCCGCTTCTTCCGACCACCGCCTGATTTACCGTCTGACACTCGATGCGGCGGCCGTGACCGGCTTTATTGGAGTCGCCGGCCTGGTCTCCGGGTGCAGCCTGCTGGTCGCCGAAACCCGGCTGGCCGTGCAGAGCGTGTCCGAGGAAGCACGGTTCGTGCGGGAGCGGTTCAAAGATTACCTGACCGCGTCCGAAAAAGCGGGCGAGCCGGGTTAAGCTTCTTTTGGGTAAGATGCTGCCATGACAACCCAACGTAATCCCGCTCCGAGAAACCCCGTTCCACGCCGCTATGTGCAGGCCGGCTTCTACTTCTCCCTCGGCATCCTTCTTCTCATGGTGCTGGCGCTGGTCGCCCGGCGGTTTGCTGAAGCCACGCTCACCGTGATCAGCCCATTTGCTGTTGGATTGGTGCTGGCGCTGCTGCTGGACCCTCTGGCGGATAACCTAATGAAGCGCGGTCTGAGCCGCATGGCGGCATCGGGCATTGTGTTCGGCGTCTTTTTGTTTTTGATCGTCGGCATCGGCTATCTTTCCATCCCGGCGCTCATCGGCCAGGCCACCTCGCTAGCCCAGAACGGTCCGACATACATTGCGGGCCTGCATGACTCCGCCAAACATTTTGTCGACACGCATCACAAGATCGGCCCGATTAAGGTCCCTGCGTTCAATCAGATGACCAGCCAGATTACGGCGCGGGCTTCCGAGTTTTTGCAGCGGGCCGGCGGCTCCATAGGGACATTTCTAATCGGTTCAGCGACCTTTGTTGTCCAGCTTGTGCTGACGCTGATCATCGCGTTTTACTTCCTCGTAGACATTGACCGCCTGCGGGCCAGGCTGTTCTACTTAGCCCCGGAAAAGTGGCGCGGGATGATGGGACATATCGGCAGCGACATCGGCGGGGTGTTTTCCGATTATCTGCGCGGCCTGCTGATTGTCTGCGCCCTGTACGGCGTCACCACCATCGGCCTCTTGTACGGCTTAAGTTTGTTTCACCACTCGCTGGCTCAGTATGCACTGCTGGTCGGTGCGGCGGCGGGAGTGCTTTATGCCGTTCCCTACTTAGGTTCGTTTACAACCGCGCTGGTGACGTTCATTGTCGCGTTCGCAGCGGCGACCGGGGACCATCAAAGCGGCCTCGCGTTCGGTGGCATCGCGGTTGCGGCAACGCTTGTCGTGAACCAGGTTTTTGACAACGTCGTCACTCCGCGCGTCGTCGGCGGCGGGGTCGGCCTGCATCCCATTTTAGCGCTGTTCGCGCTGGTCATCGGCGGCGAATTGTTCGGCATTGCCGGGATGCTTTTGTCCGTGCCGATTGCCGGAAGCATCCAGGCGATCTTGTTCCGCCTGTTCCCGCGCCTGACCAAGCCGACCCCCGCGCCGTTCTTGACCGTGCAGGGGGTCCCGCTCGACGGCAAAGAATCCACCAAGATTTTGCAGGGCGACGACTCGGTGACAACGGAAAATCAAGAAGCGGAGAAGGTGTAAAGCTAGAAGAGATGGCAGGAAAGCCTACATGGCAGAAGTTAATCTTGCAGACCACCTGCATACGGCAACCGAAACCGCCTGCAACAATCTGATCAACGACCTTCCAGCGCTGGTTGCGAACTGGAAGTAGCCACCCTCTGCCGGTGCTAGGGATTGCCAGGCACATATCCATTCAGCGCATGCATGGTTTCCCAGTTTTTTTGCCCAGTTCGCATGATCATCAGAATGATTGCTCCTTTTTCCACTGCGAAGCGCGGACTTAATGAATACGGGTAATCACCGTAAGAAAATTGAGCGATCGTCAGGGCGGCGATGGCGACAGAGCGAGTATTTCCCAGAGCCGGCAAGCTTGATTGGGGCAGGCCTGCATGGATCGCCTTTTTCATGTCTGCCATTTCGCTGTGCTGATCATTGATTGGCTCATGCGCCCAGCCTAACTGATACGCGGTCCAGTTGCGCTCCATGTTCGCCGCCGCAAGCCGGACCGGGCCGACGAACTTTGGGCTGCGGGCGTAGTCCGTCAGCACGGCATGCAGGCCGCCGACTGAAGCGCCGCTCTTCTGGGCCATCATCTGCGACGCGGCGACCCAGGCGTCAATGTCACGCTCACAAATGATCGTCTTCGTCGTCGTATCCGCAGAAACGATTGGGTTGGCGCGGGTGTAAATGGCGAGCAGAGTTTTGTTCTCGGCAGGCGTGAGCCGGGAGCCGGTGTAAAAGTAGGTGCCCGCAACTGTTGACTTGCGCCACTCGGCGAGGCGCACCGGGTCCATCCGGCGTACATTTCTAATGCCGGCGGCTTCCTGCTGCAGTGCATTGAGCGACCATGCCGGGTCGTGATGAAACTGATCCTGGTCAATGGCCGAGACCTGCTGACGTTCAGCGGCGGAGAGCGGGTGCCGGGCAATCAGCTCGGTGAAGGTGAGATCGGGTGCAATTTGTGCAGGCGAAAGAGACTGCTGGGCGCAAGCGGGCTTGATGGCTCCTAGCGGCAGTAAGAAAGTGGCGGCGAGGGCCGCGCAGAGGGTAGCGGAACGGGGCATCGGACTTCTCCATCAGTGAGTTATAGGCCATTGTAACATAGCTTTTCGGCGGGTGCAAGCCACGGGCCGGATTGACTTTCCTCGCCGCGCCGTGCCATACTCCTTATGACTTTTGACGCAAAAACGCGCCCAAACACGCAAGGAGAAACATTGACTATGGCAGTACGAGTCGGCATCAACGGCTTTGGCCGCATCGGGCGCATTACCTACCGCGCAATCCAGGAGCGCTATCCGAACGGCGAGATTGAAGTGGTCGCACTCAACGACCTTACCGACGCCAAAACAAACGCCCACCTGCTGAAATACGACAGCAACTACGGTCCCTACAAAGGCGGCGATGTGGTCGCCGAGGGCAATGACATTGTTGTCGGCGGCAAGAAGATTACGGTCTTTGCCGAAAAGAACCCCGCCGACATCCCCTGGGACACCGAAGGCGTGGACGTGGTCGTCGAAAGCACCGGCTTCTTCACCGACGGCACCAAAGCGGTTGCCCACCGGGAGCATGGCGTCAAAAAAGTCGTGATCTCCGCCCCCGGCAAGAACGAGGATCTCACTATCGTGCTGGGCGTCAACGACGCTATGTACGACCCTGCCAAGCACCACGTCATCTCAAATGCGTCTTGTACAACCAATGGTTTGGCCCCCGTCGCGAAGCTCCTGAACGACAAGTTCGGCATCGAAAAGGGCCTGCTGACGACGATTCATGCCTATACGAACTCCCAGCGCACGGTAGACACCGCCGCCAAAGACCTACGTGATGCCCGCGCCGCCGCCCAGAACATCGTCCCGTCATCTACGGGTGCCGCCAAAGCCGTCGGTTTGGTCATCCCGGAGCTGCAAGGGAAGTTCACCGGCATGGCCTTCCGCGTCCCGACCCCGACCGTCTCCGTCGTGGACTTCACCGCGATTTTAGGCCGTGACGTCACGATTGCCGAAGTCAATGCCGCCGCCAAAGAATACGCTGACGGCCCAATGAAAGGCATTTTGGAATACACCGAAGAAGAGCGTGTGTCCACCGACCTTAAAGGCAACCCGCACTCGTCCATCTTCAGCGCGGTAGACACCATCGGCATCGGCAACTTCATCAAAGTCGTCGCGTGGTACGACAACGAATGGGGCTACTCCTGCCGCGTCGCCGACCTCCTCAAGTTTCTGGGCGATAA
>CAXSFV010000065.1:0-10373 GCA_964236795.1 uncultured Armatimonadales bacterium
CAACCAGGGCATTTTCCCCTACGGCGGCCCGGACGAGCTGGAAGAAGAGCGGCGTCTCTTTTACGTCGCCCTGACCCGCACCCAGGCCGACCTGCATCTGCATCTGGTCAAGACCGAGCTGCCGTCGCAGTTTTTAGTTGAAGCCGACTACAAGAACACGCTGGCGGGCGTGCATTCCCTCGGCGCGGCCTTATCCCGCCCGCCCGCCGAGTGGCGCACCCCCGATGTGCTGGCCGTTCTGCGGCTGGCGTCCCAGCTTGATATGACTCGCTACTTGGGCGCATGGCATACCGCAGGGCAGAGCCAGGCCGCCGCCGCGCGGGTTCACGGCTTATTCGCTGCTGCCCAAGCACGCAATTTAGATGGCCTGCTCGGCCTGAAGGCCGCCCATCTGTCGCCGTGGTCCCAGTTTGCGCCGACGGCTGACCTGGACACAGACACTTTCGCTGATTTGTCCGAATACGCCCCCACAGTTCCCGAACCCGCCGCGCCGCAGCCCTTGAACGTCAAGACTCTCAAAATCGGCGGACGTGTCCAGCATTCCCAGCACGGCCTCGGCACGATCCTCGCCATTCGCGGCGACCGCCTTTCCCCGCGTTTAGAGATCCAGTTTGCGCGGGGCAAGCCGGTCGTCCTGCCCGCGAAGTTCGTCGAGCTGTCGGCCTACTGATGGTGTCAGCCGCCGGCTTCGGCGGCTCTCCGCACCCGCTGCGCCCCAAGTTGGTCGAGTCGGTCGCCGCCGGAGAGGTACGGGGCAATCGCAGGCAGGATACGTGACTTGTGGGCAGCGGACATGGGACGAATTTCGGCCAGTGTATTAAACGCACGGGCGCGGGCGACGGAATTTTTCTCGTCGTGAAGCTGCTCGAGTATCCAGGTCAAGTCGGCCTCTGTGATTGTATGCGTCTGGCGCACAGCCTGGGCCAGCGCATTTTGCCGAATGTAATCGCTCTGGGACATGACATCATTCTGTTCCATCTCGGCTCCAAGCTGCGGGATGGTTCGCGCCGGAACCGTGCCGGCACTTCCCTGGCTGTGACTGGCGCATCCGGCAGCTCCGGTGCCGATCAGAATAGCCGCTAATCCTAGCCACATTTTGGTTGTCTTTATTTGCATTGTCGTTTATCCTCTTCCTTTATGATACAAGCGACACAAAATAGTTGCAAGAGGCTTGACAGCCTCCTCTTTGTGTGTTATATTGTTACATAGCTACTTGAGTAACTATAAAACAAAGGAGAAAGCCGATGACGCAAACAGAAATCGAGGCGGAGCCGAAAGTCGCCGTGGAGCGGGTGCAGCTTGGGGTCCGCATGGAGAAGCGGATGGTGCAGGTCTTGAAAGGGCTGGCCGAGTTCAAGGACATGACTTTGGGGCAGCTTCTGGAAGAGATCGTCCTGCATTCGTTTGAGGCCGCACCGGGCCATGAGGGGCAGATGTGCGCCAGCCCGCACGGCAAGAAGTCACTGGCCGCGATTGTGGATCTGAAGCGCATTTACGGCATGGATTACGATGCTCACGCCGGGTATGGGTTTCGGGAGAAGGCAGAGGGAGCAGCTTAAGTCAAAAGCACCGGCACTGGAAGTGCTGGTGCTTTGTTTATGGTCTTATCCGCCGCGCGGCCCCAGCCCCAGCAGGCGGCGGTTCAGCTCCCACAAGGCCGTCCGGTTGCTGTCGTAGGTGAAGCGTGCCGCCGCTTCGGCGTAAGGCAGCCATTCGACCGAGTCATGCTCGTCCGACAGTGTAAGCGCTTGGCCCGTGCCGTCCACACCGAAGGAATGTTCAGGAATAACATACAGCGCAGGGTCCCAACTGCCGTCGTCCTGAAAGAAAGCCACGGGAACGGTGCAGGCCGCTTGCAGCGGCAGGAACCGGCACGTCATCGGGATTTTGGCTTCCTCAAACGCTTCCCGCCGCGCGGCTTCCCCCGGCGTTTCACTGTCTTCCCCGCCTCCAGCAATCCCCTGCCAGCAGAGGCTATCGGACCGGCGGAATACGGCAAATTCGAGAGCCTCTACGGTTTTTCGATACGGCAGAACGAGAACTTGAAAAGGCACTCTTGGCATGATCAGTCTTCCTATCGCTAAGCGCAAGGAATGAGTATGAAGGAAAGACGCAGCGGCAAGAACTCTTCACAGACAAAAAAGCGGCAGCCGAGTGGCTGCCGCTTTCTCTTACATCACTTGTTGCGCTTGTTTCGGCAACGTAGAGATAGTATTGCATACGCGCGGCGCAAAGTCAACAAACGGCGGCACAAGGCAAAACACGCGGGAGCGTCATTGATACGTTTCGGCTGTGTTCAATATGCTTAAATCAGCGCGGCTAAGAGAGCGGCAATACGATGATTGTCAAAGAAGCCATCTCGGATTTGTCGCAAAATTTCGGTGGTTGGCATGGCACTTGACGGCGGCGGAAAAATTTGCTATGATGCAGCTACCCCCAAGTCCCAGTATTGGGGGCTGGGGGGGCATCTTTCTGAACTTTTGAGGGAACTTTGACCACTTATCGCAACCCTGTCTGGGCCGGCTATTTTGCTGACCCGTTTGTCCTCCAAGTCGGCGCGGAGTATTACGCTTACGGAACCGGACCGGCAACGCCGGAAGGGCGCATTTTCCCCGTTCTGCATTCGCGCGACCTCGTGCAGTGGGACGCTCTCGGCGGGGCATTGACGCCGCCGGAGAAGTCCGCGCGGCCGGCATACTGGGCGCCGGAAGTGGCGGAGCGGGACGGCAAGTTCTACTTGTATTACTCGGCGGCGGACGGCGGCGGCGACGAGACGCACCGGCTGTACGCGGCGGCCAGCGACCACCCCGCCGGACCGTTCACCGAAGCCGGGCCGCTCCTGCCGGGCAGCGACCAATTTGCGATTGACCCCCACCCGTTCCGGGACCCCGCAGACGGGCGGTGGTGTCTGCTGTTTGCGACAGACTTTTTCGACGCCCGCCCCGGCACGGCGCTTGCGGGAATACTGTTAGCGAACGACATGGTTTCAGCGGCAAGTCCGGTAACAACACTTTTGCGGGCGTCGCATGACTGGCAGATCTACGAGCGGCAGCGGCCGCTCTACGGCAAAGTGTGGGACGCCTGGCACACGCTGGAAGGGCCGACTTTGCTTCAGCACGGCGGCCGCTATGTGCTGCTGTACAGCGGCGGCAACTGGAACGGCGGCACATATGGGGTCGGCTACGCGGTCGCGGACACTGTTCTCGGTCCTTATGTCGAGCCGGAAAGCGGGCCGGTCGTGCTGTCGGGCGTGGAAGGGCAGGTCGTCGGGCCGGGCCACTGCTCGGTGACGACTGCTCCCGACGGGACGCAGTTCGTCGTCTACCATGCGTGGGACACGGCAGCGACGGCCCGGCGGATGTGCATTGACCCACTGGCCTGGCCGGAAAATCGCCCGCGCTGCCTCGGCCCGACCTGGACCGTACAGGATCTGCCATGAGATCGCTCATGAAATTGCTTGCGCTTGTGCCGCTCGCCGCCCAGCATTTGGCGGACAACGTTAAAGACCTATTTCCAAGCTCCGAATGCGTCTCCCTCACCCCCGCCACCCGTAAACGGGAGGGGGGATCCGACGAAGAAAATCGCTTTTTGCTCGCCCGGTCCTGGAGGCTGGCGGCGGCAGAACTCCCCGGCAAGTGAATTGTCGGGGAGAGCCGCGCCGCACAAGTCACCGCTAGTTGAAATTCCACGTTTGATTCGAGCCGCCGCTCACCGGCCAGGTAGTGAGCTGAGTGCCGTCTGCAGTCAGCGCCCCGGTAACATCCAAACACAGCCCAGGGGCGCATTGCGGAGAAAGAGTGTAGCCGCCGCTCACCGGAGTAAGCAGCCAGCGCTGCGCGGGAGTTCCATTATCCTGCCACAGATCCACGGTCGCTCCTTTGTCGCTGCCTCCTCCCTCAACATCCAGACACAGCCCGTTGTCATAGTACGGCTGGATTTTGTACCAGTTTCCGCCCATGTTCGTCAATATCCAGCTTTGATTGTTCCCTCCGTTTGCACTCCAAAGCACCACTTTGGTTCCATTACTCGTTCCCGACCCGGCAGCGTCCAGCTTCGACCCGGTCGCATGAGCCGGAGTCAACTTATACGTGCCGTTGGCGATTGGAGTAAAGGAAGGAATGTCCTGAAGTACAGAGACGGCGTCGGTGCATTCCCAAGCTGTCAGGGGACTGCTGCTCGTTGGAGCAGGCGTTTGGACGCCCCAGATGCCCCATGAAATGCCGGAAGAGTTGTTGTAATTCAGAACCGTTTGAGCGTTTGACTGCATCCAGGACAGAAACTGGAAATTGCCGGAGTCAAGCATCCATTGACCGCACCAGCGTGCAAAAATTCCCTTGAATCCGGCCCCGGAAGCGTTGCCGTCGCCAGGCGTATATTCATTCCACAGAATTCCCGAAGCGTTTTCTCCTGTGCAGTGGTACTCCGTGTAAGAGGTAGCGACTTGAGCGTCCCAGTCGTTGGCCTTGTTGCCGTTCGCCACATCTATCAAGTCGGCCGCGCCGATAAACGTGCCTTGATTGTAAGACAAGGCGCCTCCGCTAAGAGCGCCCGCCGCTGTGATGCTGTCGACCACTTCGCCGCTGGACTGATAAAGCGTACTCACCTCCCAATTGAATATCGCCTCTGCGTCCGTAAGATATTGACTGCCGGCTCCGTTGTCATATAGCAGAACAGCGGCAATAGCGGCTGGGCCATTGACACACGCATTCTTGGAGGTCTTGTCCGTGGTCCACCAAAGGCCGCCGCCTAGATTCGAGTCCCAGGCCCGGCCGAAAACATTGTCGAAATCCCATTTCGCCTGGTTGTAATACTGCGACTCGCCCGTAATTTGGTAGGCTCGCAAGCAGGCAATGTCCATCCACATATTATCGTCGTTAAAGCCGTTGGCGATCCAGTATGTCCCATTGATCTGGACAAAGCCATTGTACAACTGGTCGATCATCGTTTTGTAGGCAGGGTTTCGGGTTCTGATGTAGGCGTCTTCGACCATCTCCATCTCTTCCGCGGTCGTCCAGAAAAAGGACGAATTGGGCATTCCCCCATTGGTATCGACGAGATAGTAGCCTTGATTTGAACTGTTCAGAGAATAAAACTTGTTGTTGAAGCTGTTGATGGCGTTGTCCTGGTCGGTGGAGGTGTAGGCAAACACGCTGGCAGCAAGCGTACTCATGGTCACGCATACCAGAGCCGTAGTGAATCGCGTCTTCCAATGCTTCGTGGTCATCCTTTTGTTATCCTTTTGAGTTCATTGAACTCTTGACTGACTTGCTGTCGCAAGATCAACGATGATGCAGCAGTCGTCTCTGTGCTGCGATTGTTGCATAATACCCAAATTTATCCGACTCGAACGGGCGCAGTTGTCAGCGAGCTTGGGTCCGGCGTCTCCCGTTTCACTGGCCTGTTTGTCAGGCAAAAGCCCCCGTGCCTAGTTTCCGCCGCTTCCCCAGCCGCTGCGGGCGAAAAATTGGTCGGAAATCGTGCAAAAAGTGGAATAATGGCAGCATGACCGCTCCGATCCCCGAAAATGAAGGGCAGCGCCTGGAATGGCTGCGCCAGTGGGCGATTTTAGACACCCTGCCGGACGCCGTATTTGACGAGGCCGCCCTCCTCGCCGCTGAGCTGTGCCGGGTGCCGACCGCCGCCATCAACTTGGTAGACGCCGACCGGCAGTGGTCCAAAGCCGCCGTCGGCCAGGACAAAAAGCAAGACCCTCGTGCGGTGTCATTCTGCGCCCACACGATCCTCCAGCCGGACCTCATGGTCGTGCCGGATGCCCGCAGCGACACGCGGTTTTCCCGGAACCCGCTGGTGACAGGCGAGCCGTTCATTCGCTTCTACGCCGGGGCACCGCTCATCACGACCGAAGGCTTTGGGATCGGCTCGCTGTGCATCGTTGACCGCGTCCCGCGCCGCTTGACCGCCGAGCAGGCCGCTGTTCTGCGGCTGCTGGCCCGGCAGATCACCGGGCGGATCGAAATGATGCGCCATGTCGCTTTACAGGGCGAGTTGATCGCCGACCGCGACCGCCTGCTGCGGGAGATTCGCCAGACCGTCGCTTGGCAGCAGGAGTTCCTGCGGGACGCGCTCGCGAGTGTTACCGACGGACGCTTGACTTTGTGCGCGTCGGCGGACGATCTGCCGCCGCCGCTGGTCCCGTTCGCCGGGCCGGTGGCAGTGTCGCGGGACGGCGGCATTCGTGAGCTGCGCTGGCAGACAGTCGGCG
This sequence comes from uncultured Armatimonadales bacterium, assembly GCA_964236795.1. Lineage (GTDB taxonomy): Bacteria > Armatimonadota > Armatimonadia > Armatimonadales > Capsulimonadaceae > JANXMY01. Next base: position 6,224 of record CAXSFV010000065.1, read on the forward strand.
CCTGCCGGGCGGCGGGGGTGGCCGGCACGCGTGCGGACGACCTGGAAACGGCAGTCGGGGAAGCGGCAATGAACGCGGTCGTGCATTCGGGCGCCGGTACCGGTTTTGTGTCTTTGGACGAGCGCGGGACCGTGCAGGTGCGGATAAAAGATACAGGCGGCGGCATTCCCCTGGCGGAGCTTCCCAAAGCGACCCTGCGGCGCGGCTACAGCACGGCGGGAACGATGGGCCATGGGTTCAAGATGATTTTGACCACCGCCGACCGTGTTTTTCTCTTGACCGGCCCCAGCGGCACGACCGTCGTGCTGGAACAAGACCAAACCGCGCCGATTTCCGGCTGGCAGACGTTTTAAAGCAGACGAACTGCTTGTGAACACGGTATAATGAAAAGACGACTAAGACCAACATTAGGCCGAGACTTTGACTGACATTTCGACCGATACCCAAAACATTTCTCAGCCGGCGGCGCTGCTGCCTGGCAGCGCCGCCGCCCGTGTTTTGGAAAGCATTACCGATGCGTTCTTCGCGCTTGACTCTGCGTGGCGCTATACTTATGTGAACGCGCAGGCCGAGCGCATTTTGGCCCGTTCACGCGAAGCGATGCTGGGACGCAGCATTTGGGAAGAGTTTCCCGACGCCATCGGCTCGGTCTTTGAGCGTGAGTACCGCCATGCTGTCGGTGAGCAGACGGCGGCGGCGTTTGAGGCGTTCTTTGCGCCTCTTGACGCCTGGTTTGAGGTGCGGGCATTTCCAACGCTTGACGGCTTATCGGTCTTCTTCCATGACATCTCCGAGAGGGTAGAGCGGCGCCGGCGCGAACAGTTCCTGGCGGACCTCGCCGACCGGGCGCGGCGCTTGTCCAGCCCTGACGAAGTGATTACGGATGCCCTGCGGTCAGTTGGTGAGTTTCTCGGCGTCGCCCGGTGCGTCTTTGTAGACATTGATGTTGAAGCCGATACCTGCACGACCCAGCCGGATTACCGAGCCGACGCCGCGGTTGCCAGCATGGCGGGGGTGTTCCCGATCTCCTCGTTCGGCGGCATTGTCGGAGCGGCCTATGCGGCGGGCAAATCCGTCGTCGTAGACGACGTTCACACCGACCCCGCCCAGGTGCCGCCGGACAGCATTCCGGCGTATGACGCCCTCGGCATCCGCGCCCATGTCGGCGTTCCCGTAGTGCATTCCGACCGGCTTGTTTCCTGCATTGGCGTTCACAGCAGTGTCCCGCGCCGCTGGACGGCGGAAGAAGTCACCCTGCTGCAAACCGTCGTCGAGCGCACCTGGCTGACGGTGGAAGTGTCGCGGCAGGCCCATGCCCTCGCCCGCGAGGCCGCAGCGACCGCCCGCCTCCTGGAAAGCATCACCGATGCCTTTATGGCGTTCGACCGCGACTGGCGCTTCACCTACATCAACGACCAGTCGGAGCGAGTCATGGCCCGGCCGCGTGGGGAGCTTCTAGGGCGCAGGTTCTGGGATGAGTTTCCGGCGGCGCTCGGCACTCAGTTTGAGACCGCCTACCGGCGGGCGGTCGCGGAGCAGGTGCGGGTGACGTTTGAGGAGTTTTACCCGCCGCTGGGGGTGTGGGTCGAAGTGCGGGCGTACCCATCGGCGGACGGCGGCTTGTCGGTGTTCTACCAAGACATCACCGAGCGCAAAACGCTGGAGGTCGAGCGCGAACGAGTCGCCGCGCGGGAGCGCAACATCGCCGCCCAGCTTCAGGACGCGCTTCAGCCGCCCCTGCCCGCGTTCGTGCCGGGCCTGGAGATCGGGTCGTTCACCCGGCCCGCGCTTCAAGAAGCCCAGGTCGGCGGTGACTTTTACGACATCTTTCCGTTAGACAAAGAGCTGCACGCGGTCGTGATCGGTGACGTTTCCGGCAAAGGATTGGCGGCTGCCGCCCAGCTTGCCCTGATCCGCAACTCTCTCCGCACGACGCTGTATTTGTCCCGGCGCCCTGCCCAAGCCGTCGCCAGCCTCAACGCCATCGTCACGGCCCACGACCTCCTGGCCGGTTTCGTGACCGCCTTTGTCGGCGTCTACGACGCCGCGACCGGCAGCATCCGTTACGCCTCCTGCGGCCACGAGCCGGGGTTAGTTCGGCGCACGACCGGAACCGTCGAAGAACTCGAAACCACCGGCCCGCCGCTCGGCGTGGACGGAAACGCCGTCTACAGCGACAGCGCCCTCACGCTGACGTCCGGCGACACGCTCCTGCTCTACACCGACGGCCTTTCCGAAGCCGGCCCCAGCCGCCGGGACCTCCTCGGTACGGCGGGCCTCACCCGCCTCTTCGCCGCCCTGCCCCAAGACGCTTCCGCCCAGTCCCAAGCCGAAACACTGGTCCGCCAAACCGGCGACCACGCCGCCGGCCTCTTCCACGACGACATCGCCGTCCTGACCCTCCGGCGAAGCTAGGCTTTCACTTCCGCTGGAACGAGATGTGTGATTCGAGCAGCACTCCGCTTTGTCGCGGCCGGAGTTGTCTGATTAAGTGGAACCCGGAGAAGATGTTCCAGACGCTCAGGCCGGGCGAGCCCTCGCGCCGCAACCATGGTGCGGATGGTCGCCAGCCGCATCTCATCAGCCGCTTGTTCCGGGGGATAATCGGGGGTAACAATCGTTGTCTCTGTTTCAACATGGCAGTAGGACCGATAATTTGGCCCAGTCGTGACATCAAAGCCAAGCTGTACTAGCGCATATTCCAGTGCGCCATAGGTGATATGTTCAGGCATGATTTATTTCCTCTAATTGGTCGCTGATGGCATCCCGGAACAGCGCAAACCGACGGACTGCGCCGGCATCCAGCTTGTTGAGGATTGGAACAGGAACCGTGACGCTTCCTTCAACACGGGACAGATCAAAGTCCGCGAGGCTCTCAAAGTAAGCCTGAACGTACAACCAATAGGCATCTTCCCGCAGTGCATCGTACACAATAAGGATAACGGGGGCAATTTCTCTCAGCCAGAGACGCAAATCTACAGCCTCAACCCGAAATGAGAAAGATTGTCCATCTCGCCGATAACGCAAAAAGTCTGTCGCCTTGACTTGAAGACGAACATCCCCATTTTCGACTTCCCCGTTCGCATTATAAGATGTGAGAAGCAGGTCATACCCATAATCATGCCAAAACCGTTCAACGGTGCAGCCGCAAAGCAAAACATGCCGCTCAACATGGTTGACACTCAAATCCGCAGTAACATGGCTCCGTGTTCGCCGTTTTCTAAATAACATCCTTGTCTTTACCTCTCCATCATACCTTGTTCATCTGAAATAACGGCTTCGTGAATTGTCACTCTGAAAACCGCTTGGCGGCCTGTTCCAGCAGTTCATAAATGCGCGGACCGTCGCCGCGCTTGCGCCCGCGCACCTTGTCCTGCGGCGTCAGGCACATCCAGCCTGTGATCGTCGGATCAGCCCCAGACTTCAGAAGCAGCTCCACCATTTCCACTGTTCCCTTTTCCGCCGCACGGTGCAGAGCTGTATTGCCGATTTCCGGTGTGTTGTGCGCGTTGACATCAGCTCCCGCTTCAATTAAGCGCCGCGCGATTGGGATACTCTCCATTTCCACAGCGATTATCAGCGGCGTCCGGTTGACGTAGTCGAACCAATCCAGCGCAACCGCAGCGTCATAGTCCAGCAGCAGATTGACCATCGGCAGGTTTGCATCTTCTACAGCGGCATGAAGCGAAGACTCCTCTGAGTGTTCTTCTGCTGCAACCTTTGCACCCGCCTCCAGCAAAAGGCGGGTAATTTCTAGGTCTCCACCACGGGCAGCCCAAAACAGTTTTGTTGTACCGACAAAAGAACTGAACGAAGCACCCGGCGCTTCGGGAAGGTTCGGGTCTGCCCCCTGCGCCAGCGCTTGCCGCACCAGTTCAACGTCCTTTTCAGCGACCGCTTCATGCAGAAACTCATTCCAGTCCATTTTCGCCTGCGCTTTAACTTTCCATCCCCAGCACTTCCACTAGGAACGCCCAGCGGTCGGCGGCTTCTTCGATGACTTTGGCGGTGGGCTTGCCGGCGCCGTGGCCGGCGCGGGTCTCGATGCGGATGAACGTGGGGGCGGGGCCGGATTGGGCGGCCTGCAAGGCGGCGGCGAACTTGAACGAGTGGGCGGGGACGACGCGGTCGTCGTGGTCGCCGGTGGTGA
>CAXSFV010000066.1:0-10138 GCA_964236795.1 uncultured Armatimonadales bacterium
GCGGCTGCCTTGTCGTCGCGACGGAAAGAAAACTGCGGGTGCTGCGTCCGCTGGATCAAGAGGAGAAATAAATGGACTATCGGGTGCTGGGACGGACAGGAGTGCGGGTTAGCCCGCTCTGCCTGGGGTGCATGAACTTTGGGGATGATGCCGATGAAGCGGCGTCGTTTGCAATTATTGATCAGGCGATGGATGCCGGGGTGAACTTTTTAGACACCGCCGACGTGTATTCGCGGGGCGGGTCGGAGGTGGTCGTTGGGAGAGCATTAGCGCGGGACGGGAAGCGTAACAAAGTCTTTCTCGCGACCAAAGGCTATAACAAGATGGATGACACGGACCCGAATGCGTGGGGAAGCCATCGGTTCCACCTGGTCAAAGCCTGCGAGGACAGTCTGCGGCGGCTGGGTACGGACCACATTGACCTGTACCAGATCCACCGACCTCAGTCTATTATCCCGATTGATGAGACGCTGCGGGCCTTAGATGATCTGGTTAAGTCGGGCAAAGTGCGCTATTTGGGAACCAGCACGTTTGCGGCGTGGCAGCTTGTCGAGTCGCTGTGGGCGTCGAAAGAGCTGCATTTGAACCGCTTTGTCTGCGAGCAGCCACCATACAATTTATTAGACCGGCGCATTGAGCGGGAGCTGCTGCCGGCGTGCCGCACCTACGGGATAGGAGTCATCCCGTGGGCGCCGATCGCGGGCGGCCTGCTGTCCGGCAAGTACCGGCTGAACCAGACTCGCCCAGCGGGGGCGCGGTACGAAAAAGGCGCGTTCAACAACCGGGACAATGATGTTGCGCTGGCGTCAGTGGAGAAGTACGTCGCGTTCTGCGAGACGCGCGGCGTCGCCCCGGCCCAAATGGCCCTGGCCTGGTGTCTGGCACAGACCGGCGTCTCCAGCCCGATTATCGGGCCGCGCACGACGGAGCAGATGACGGACTATTTGGCGGCGATGGAGATTACGGTGACGGAAGACGATGGCAAGCAGCTTGACGAAATCTTCCCGCCGGGAACCCATGTCTCCGATTACTACCGCGCTGATTTCGGGCCGAATGCGCGGTGGAGCTAACCCGCCCCGGCACAAGTGCCAAGGTGGGTTAGAACGCCCGCGCGTACTGAACGGGAACCGGCGCTTTGTCTTTTTGGTGCAGCTCCGTCGCCGCTTTGATCGGCCAGTTCGGATCGCGCAGGGACTCGCGGGCGAGCAGGACAATGTCGGCGCGGCCGTTGCGGATAATCTCGTCGGCCTGCATAGGCGACGTGATCAGGCCGACTGCCGCCGTGGCGATGTCCGCGCCGTGCCTGATGGCTTCTGAGAACGGTACTTGATAACCCGCGCCGACCGGGATCTTCGCGCTCGGCACATTGCCGCCGGTGCTGCAATCTATGAGATCTACGCCTTCCAATTTGAGCAGCTTCGCAAGCGCAACCGAGTCGTCACTTGTCCAGCCGCTTTCCGTCCAGTCAGTGCAGGACAAACGCACCGTCAGCGGCTTCTGCTCCGGCCAGACTTCCCGAACTGCGTGAGTGGCTTCCAGCACAAAGCGAACACGGTTTTCAAACGCGCCGCCGTATTCGTCGGTGCGGTGATTAGACAGGGGCGACAAGAACTCGTGCATCAAGTAGCCGTGCGCCGCGTGAAGCTCCAGCCAGTCGAAGCCTGCCGCGTCGGAGCGTTTAGCGGCATCCGCGAACGCTTGAACAATCTCGGTGATCTCGCCGGTGGTCAGCTCGCGGGGCAGGCGATATCCGTCGGCAAACGCTAATGCGCTCGGCGCGACCGGCTCCCAGCCGCCGTCAGCATCGAGGACTCCTGCACCGGGGTCCCAGGGCCTTGCCGTAGACGCCTTCCGGCCTGCATGGGCAAGCTGAATGCCGGAGACCGCGCCGTGCTGCTTCAAGAACTTTGTGATTTTGGCCCACGGCTCGACGTGGGCCTCCGACCAGATCCCGGCGTCGAATGGCGTAATTCTTCCCCGCGCTTCGACTGCCGCCGCTTCCGTGATGATCAGCCCCGCCCCGCCGACCGCCCTTGCCCCTAAGTGGACGAAGTGCCAGTCGTTCGGCATTCCATCCTCCGAGCTGTACTCGCACATCGGCGAAACCCCAATCCGATTTCGCAGTGTCACCCCGCGCAGCGTCAACTCGTCAAAAAGATCCGGCATAATTACCTGCTTTTTTCTCTGTGCTTCCAGCCAGAACCCATGTTATAATGAATTCACTGTGACCTGTTGTTAATTTAACAATCTTCGGTCGCAGCGTGTTCCATTCCGAAAGGCTTGTCGTTTATGCTGCTTCCGCTTTTTCTCGCCGCCACGCTTTTTGCTCAGTCCCCGATCCCCACGCAACAGGCAGACAAAACAAGCCAGCATTTCACTGTTATGGTGCCGGCCACGCATTCCCAGCCTTTGATCTCGCTAACAGCGACCATGACACTCAACCGGGAAGCGGAAGCCGCCCGCGAAGAACAGGATCTGGTCGCCGCCATCAACATTGAGCGAACTGAGCGCGGCCTGGAAGCGCTTTCGCTGGACCCGGTGCTGTGCGCGGCAGCCCGTGCCCACAGCCGCGAGATGTGCGCCTTGAACTACTTCGCGCACCAGTCTCCGACGCCCGGCGACGAAACTCCAATTGACCGTTATCTCGGCAAGCTGCACACGGACGGCGACAAGCGGCCGACGACTGCTTTAGTCGGCGAAAATATCTTTTTCGCCAGTGTCACAAACGATGTCTACGGGGCTGGCTACGCTCACCGCAGCCTGATGGCAAGTCCGCCCCACCGAAAAAATATCTTAGAGCCGCGCTTTACGAAAGTCGGCGTCGGCTTGTACCGCGACCCCGAGGGCCGCTTCTGGGTGACAGAAATGTTTCTTCGGGACAGCTAAGAACCCACTCCGCTTGTTCCTACCCTGCCCCGATATGCCCCAGCCAAACCCCGATGCCGAAGACAATGCCGCCGCCGATGATGACCTGGCCGACCGTCTGTGCGAGCGGGCTTTTCATGAACCGATACCGAATATACGCAATCGCCAGCAGCTCGACCACGACGACCCCGTAAGCAAGATGCAAGGCAACGCCGAGCGCGGCAATCAAGAACGGCAGCGTGTGCAGCATTCCACCGAGGGTTGTCGCGAGGCCCGTAATCGCGCCGCGCAGGACCGGCTTGCCGCGCCCGCTCACCTCACCGTCGTCCGACAGCGCTTCGGCCAGCCCCATGCTGACCCCGGCGCCGACTGAGGCCGCTAGGCCAACAAAGAACGCCTTGTGCGCGTCATGGGTCAGCCCGGCGGCGGCAAAAATCGGGGCCAGAGTCGAGACCGACCCGTCCATGAGGCCGAGCAGCGCCGGCTGGACTTTTTGCAGAACAAACTGCGCTTCGGTTTCGGACGATTGCGGCTGGGGGTTCTTTAAATTGGAATTGAGTTCGGTCGCCATGACTTGCTGCTTTCTGCGAGAGGAGTTTTCTGAAATGCCTCAGCATTATACCCGCGTAGGCAGCCTCGGCAAACGCTTCTGCCTCTTTTCGGCTTTGCTGTGGCTAGGAGCAGCCTGCCCTGCGCCCGCGCAGACGCCGCACAAAATTATCATTCTCCATGCGTCCCAAATTGCATTCAGCCATCTAGGCATCCACACGCACGCGAACTTTTTGCTGTTCGACACGGGTTCTTCCGACATCGCTGCCATGCAGCATGACCCGGTCCATTTCCCCCGCCTCACGCTCCGCGCTTGTTCCAGCCTGCCGACCGACCGGGCTGCCCTGCCGCCGGATTTGGTGGCGTTCAGCAGCCCAACTGATCCGCCGCTCCCGAACCCCTACGGGCCGATTAACGGCGGCAGCGGCAAGCCGGGCTGGACCCTGCTGCCGCTCCACAAAGACGGCAAAAACTTCGTCAAAGTGCTGGTTCCCTCCCGGTTTGCCGATTGGCTGGCCGGGCAGCCCCCGGCACGCCGCCGCCTGTACTCCCAGCGGCAGCGTTTTACTCTCCAAATCTCCTGGGAATAAGCCGCTATGGAAAAACGAACGTTAGGAAAAACCGGGCTGGAAGTGAGCGCCCTCGGCTTCGGCGGCGCGGAAATCGGGTTTCAGAACGCCTCGCTTGAAACTGTGGAGCGGCTTCTCGGCAGCGCTCTCGATGCGGGCCTGAACATCATTGATACGGGAGAATGCTATGCGGGCAGCGAGGAGCTGATCGGCCGGGCGGTCAGCCACCGGCGCGGCCAGTTTCATTTGTTTACCAAGTGCGGCCATGCGTCCGGCCTGCCTTACGCTGACTGGGACCCTCAGCTTCTGCGCGAGTCCATTGATCGCAGCCTGACCCGGCTCGGCACGGACTGCGTGGATTTGGTGCAGCTCCATTCGTGCGACGAAGACAAGCTGCGTCAGGGCGACGTGATCGCGGTCTTGCAGGAAGCGCAGGAAGCCGGCAAGACGCGCTTTCTCGGCTACAGCGGCGACCGGGAAGCCGCCCGCTACGCGGTGGAATGCGGGGCGTTCGACACGCTGCAAACGTCGGTGAACATCGCCGACCAGCAGATGCTCTCGCTGACACTGCCGCTGGCTTTGGAAAAAAACGTCGGAGTGATCGCCAAGCGCCCCCTAGCGAACGCCGCATGGATGCGGACCGAGGTACCGCCCGACGATTATTCCTATCCCTATTGGACCCGGCTCCAGGCGCTTGGTTACGACTTCCTCGCCGGCCCGGACGCGGCCTCGGTCGCGCTGCGGTTTACCCTGGCCCAGCCGGCGGTTGCGACCGCGATTGTCGGCACCCAGAACCCGGACCGCTGGCTGCAAAATGCGCGGATGCTGGACGCTGGGCCGCTGCCCTCGGCACAGATTGAGGCAATCCGAAGCCGCTGGCAGGCCACCGCGCCGACGGATTGGGTGGGGCAGCAGTAGCAGCGATGGAACAAGGATCGCTGTGTCCGAGGGCGTTTGGTGTCCGAGGACGTGAGCGCCCTCGCTAGGGTTTTACTAGGGTGGGAGGCGAAGCGCCAAGCCGCTACCTGTTGCACTGGCTACCCGGAGGGCGTAGCGAAAGAGGCTGATGATCCCATTCCTGTTCTTGTCCCGCGCAGGCAGGACCTTAGCGTCCGCGCTCCCCAACCCAATAAAACCTTAGTGAAGGCGTTCACGCCCTCGGACACTAAACGCCCTCGAACACCAAACGCCTGCGTCTTCTTCCTGCCTCCGCTTTCTTGACTTCCTCCGCCGAAACCGTCATAATCCCTGCATGGCTTTTGTTGTTTCAGGAATAGATTTGCACACGCATACGACTGCGTCTGACGGCAGCTTGTCGCCGACAGCGCTGGTGCAGCACGCGCACCAAATTGGGCTGGCGGCGCTGGCCGTGACCGACCATGACACGATTGGTGGGCTGGCGGCAGCGGCAGCGGAGGCAGAGCGACTAGGGCTGGACTTTTTGCCGGGCGTCGAGCTGTCTGTGGAAGACAAAGATGGCCGTTTTCATTTATTAGGCTACGGCTTTGACCCAAGCTTTCCAGAGCTTGCCGAAAAACTGCTGGAGCTGCGCCGGAGCCGGGCGGCACGCAACACGCAGATGGCGGAAAAAATGGCCGCACTCGGCCTGCCGGTGACGATGGACGATGTGCGGAATGCCGCCAAGAAACATGGTGAGAACGGCGAAGAGGCGGAAGTCATCGCCCGCCCCCATTTCGCCCAGGCGCTCATCGCGAAAGGCGTGGTTGGGTCGGTGCAGGAAGCATTTGACAAGTATCTGGCGTCGGGCAAGCCGCTGTATCAGGCCAAAGAAGTTCTGACTCCGGCCGATGCGGCTGCGCTGCTGCACCGCGCGGGCGGAGTCGCGGTCATGGCCCATCCGGGGCTTGTCCCGCTGTCTCAGCCTGCCCTCGCGGCGCGGGTTGCGGCGCTTGCAAGCGACGCCGGGATGGACGGCATTGAAGCGTATTATTCCCAGCATTCTCCCACCGAGACAGCGTTTTTTCTCGACCTCGCCCGCGAGCATCACCTGCTTGTGACCGGCGGCTCGGACTTTCACGGGACGCCGAAGCCGCATGTCCCACTCGGCATTGTCTTTGAAGGCAAGCCTGCCCCTCCCGAATTGCTTTCTGCACTGAGGAAACGCTGATGACATTCATGCTGGACGAGATCCGGCAGCAGCCGGACGTTGTGCGCCGCATTCTCCAAGACGAGTTTCCTCGTGCCGCATTTCTCGCCGCCGAAATACGCCGTCGGCAGATCGCATATGTCTATGTCGCCGCGCGGGGAACGTCCGAGAACGCCGCGCTTTACTGCAAATACCTGCTGGAAATCCAGCACGGCCTGCCTGTGGCGCTTGCCGCGCCGTCAGTCTTCACGCTTTACGATGTCGTCCCAAACTTTGGTTCGAATGCGCTCGTGCTTGGCATTTCGCAGTCCGGCGCGGCTCCTGATGTAATCGAAGTCGTCCGCCGGGCGCGGGAGTCTGGCGCTTTGACTGCTTCCATCACCAACGAAGCCGATGCGGAGCTGGCACAGGCCGCCGAGTTTCCACTTTTTATCGGGGCGGGCGAGGAGGTCGGGATTGCGGCGACAAAAACTTACACCGGCACGCTGGCGCTTCTGGCGCTTTTGTCCGTCGCGCTTGATGACACGCACCCGGAGCGGCTGGAACACTTGCGCCGGGCCGCTAACTCGATGACGCAGGCATTGGAGCTGGACGACGCGGTGCATCACCTGGTCGAAAAGTATGCTGACTTGTCCGGCTGCGTCATTTTAGGCCGGGGCTACAACCACGCGACCGCGGCCGACCTGGCGCTGAAGCTGACTCAAACCTGCGGTGTCTCCGCCCAGGCGCATTCTGCCGCCAATTTTCAGCATGGCGCAATTGCCCAGGTCGTATCGGGCTACCCCTGCCTGCTGTTTGCGCCCGATGGCAAAGCGTTCGCCCCGATGGCGCGTCTGGCCGAAAAACTCCGCGCCCAGCACCCGGCCTTGATCTGCTTCGCCCATGACGCCGCGTTTCTCGCCGGCAGCGAGACGGCGGTCCGCATCCCCGGTGCGGTCTCCGAGTGGGTCAGCCCGCTTGTCTACGCCGTCGCCGGCCAGTTTTTCACCTACTGGCTGTGCCTCTTGAAAGGTCTTGATCCTGATAGCCCGCGCGGCTTGGAGAAAGTCACGCAGACTCGTTAAAGTCGCCCTGGAACAAATCTCTATCACGCATAGTCAAGGAAAATAGCAAGACGGAACAAACAAGACGAAGAAAGCCGAAGAACCAAGAAAGGCTGTTTACCATGACACTGACATCAAAGATGACCACGCTCGGATTGATCGCCGCCCTCGCTGGAGCCTCCCTGGCCCCCGCAATGGCAAACGATCAGAGCGACAAAAATAACGCACGGAACCTGGCCCTTGGCGGCGCGGCAGTCGCGCTGTACGGCATCCTAAACCACAACAGCACGGCGACTTTGCTGGGCGCCGCCGGCGCGGCGATTGCCGGCAGCCAGTACGAGCAGGACCGCCACGACCAGTCCCAGGACAACAGCCGCTATTACCGCTACAATCGCGGCGGCTACAACAATGGCTACAGCCGGGATGGATACGACAACAACGGCTACAACCGAGATGGTTATAATCGCGACGGCTACAACCGTGATGGGTTCAATCATGATGGGCGCGACCGTGACGGCCATGACCGCAGCTACCGCGACAACCAGAATCGCGACAACCACGGCAACGACAACTGGAATCAGGGCAATCGCGACGGTCAGTACCAGGGTAACCAGAACCAGAATAACTGGCACCAGAGTGGCAATAACCAGGACAATCGCGGCGACAACCGCTACTAAGAGCCAACTGTGAGAAAGCCCTGCCGATTTCGGCAGGGCTTTTTTGCGTCTAAAAAGCAGGAAACCGCCTGCTGTCCGGCGTAACTTGCGTTTAGCCTCTTTTCTGTCTGCCCTCTGGGAAATGCCATGATTTTCCGCTGCCTAATGTTATGCATCGCTCTTGCGCTGCTCCGCCTGCCGCCGCTCTGCGCCCAGTCCGCGCCGACGGACTTGCTTGCGCCGGACGGCTGGCATCTCGCCGCGCCGCATTCCGGTGATGCCGCGCTTCAAGAAACCGCCGCGCCGGACGGCGCAATTGAAACGCTGACTGTCTCAGTCCCGTCTCAGCCGTTCTATTTGGTGCAGCTTGTTCGCGTCATTCCCAATGCGGTTCCCGCCGGGCATCGGATCAAGATGCACTTTGAAGCGCGGTCTGCGGCGCGAAACCCGATGCGCGTGACGGTGGAGCAGAGCGGGCCGCCTTACGCCACTGTGCTGTCACTGAGCCCGACGCTGACCCCGCAGTGGCAGGCGTTTAATTTAACCGGCGTGTCGCCGGGCTATGGGCCGGACGGCCTCAGCGCCCATTTTCAGGCCGGGCAGCAGGCAGGGATGATTGAAGTGCGACGGATCACGGTCACGGACACCGGCCTTGACCCGGCTCTGGCGGAAGCGAATGCCGCGCTGACGCCTGCTGCCGTTTATGCCCGCATTCGACGCTACCGGATGGGGACGCTGACCGTGCGGGTGGTCGGCCCGGACGGCCGGCCCGTTCGGAACGCGCAGGTGAAGATCACGCAGACCCGCCATGCGTTTTTGTTCGGCTGCAATGTCTTCGGCTACGATCCCGCCGACACGTCGGCGTCTCAGAAGGCGTACCGGGACCAGTTCGCCGCTCTGTTCAACTACGCCACGCTGCCGTTCTACTGGGGCGCGTTTGAGCCGACGCCCGGACAGCCCCAGTATGCCCGGCTGCAAGCAATGGCGGACTGGTGCATCGCGAACAAAATCACGCCGAAGGGCCATCCGCTAGTTTGGCACCAGGTCTGGCCCACGTGGGCGCCTCAGACTGCCGATGCCGCTATTCCTCTGCTCCATGCGCGGGTCAGCGACCTCGTACCGCGTTACAAGAACACTATCCACTATTGGGATGTGCTGAACGAGGCCAACGGCGCGGCCGGGCAGACGCCGCCAAACGGGGAAAGTGAGTGGATCAAGCGGGACGGCCCGGCTCCCGTAGTCGAGACCGCGCTCGGCTGGGCGCGTGCCGCCGGCAGAGGCCAAGCCGAAACGTTCCTGTACAACGACTACGACACCGGCAGCGCGAACCTTGCGCTTTTGACACGGCTTCAGCGCGACGGCCGGCTGCCCGACGCCATCGGCCTTCAGTCCCACATGCACGGCGGAGTCTGGCCGCTCACGAAGGTCTGGACCGTCTGCCAGCAATTCTCGCAGTTCGGCCGCCCGCTCCACTTCACCGAAACGACCGTGCTGAGCGGTCCGACGCGCTCCGTTGACTTCAATGCCGCGCCCCCCACCGACTGGAACACGGACGCGCAGGACGAAGCCGCGCAGGCGGATTATGTCGCCCGGTTCTACACGGTCCTGTTCAGCCACCCGTCGGTCCGTGCGATTACTTGGTGGGACTTTAGCGACAAAAACGCCTGGCTTAACGCCCCCGCCGGTCTCCTGCGCCGGGACATGACTCCCAAGCCCGCCTACACGCGCCTCTTGAACCTCATCCATCGCGCCTGGTGGACCAACACGGCAGGCACGACTGACCGGCGCGGTCTCCTGTCCCAGCGCGTCTTCTACGGCCAGTATACGCTCACCGTGCGGGTGGGGGGAACGCGGCGGCAAACACAAGTGTTCTTCCCGGAGGCATCGGGACCACGCACGGTCACGCTGCGCCTGCCGCCGGAAAAACGCCCTTGACAACCCAAACATTTGTTTGCTATAATGGCGGCGAAGACACAAGAAACAGAACTACAGGACACCGACCATGAGAAAGACACTCGCGCCCGCGCCGACATCAGCGCCTACGCCCACATTGGAGAAAAAGCCCGCCGCCAAAACGCCTGCACCGAAGACAGTTAAGCCCACGCCTATCGCCGCCAAAACACCCGCGCCCAAGCCCGTGCCGCCCGCCGCCGAGACGCCCGCCACCTACTTTGCCGGAGCCGCCGGACGCGCCTGGCGCATGAGCGGCAAACACGCCGTCGCCTACGTCCACACCGCCGCACTGGCGAGCGAGCTGCTGGGGGCCGAGCCGCGCCAAGTCGCCGGGTCCGCGATGGCCGTCTACTACGACCGCAAAGGCCGCCCCTTCGCCTGGCAGTTCCGCTTCGA
>CAXSFV010000067.1:0-9841 GCA_964236795.1 uncultured Armatimonadales bacterium
TCCGGGAAGCGGCCATCGCGGCGTGCTTGACGGCCCTGATGATCCTGCTGTTTTTAGGCAGCCTGCGGTCCACGCTAATTGTCGCCGTCTCCATTCCACTGTCCATTCTGGCGTCTATCGCCGTTCTGCACGCGCTCGGCGAGACGCTGAACACGACGACTTTGGGCGGGCTGGCGCTGGCGGTCGGCATCTTAGTAGACGACACGACGGTTACGATTGAAAACATTAACCGCTACCTCGGTATGGGGCACTCGCTGCGAAAGTCTATCCTGGAAGGCTCCGCCGAGATCGCCCTGCCCGCGCTGGTTTCCACGCTGTCCATCTGCATTGTGTTCCTGCCGATGGCGTTCCTGTCCGGCGTCGCCCGCTACCTGTTCCTGCCGCTGGCCGAAGCGGTGATCTTCGCCATGCTGGCGTCGTACCTGCTGTCCCGGACCGTCACCCCGACGTTTGCGATGTTCCTGCTGCCGAAAGAAGTGGCCCTTTTTGCTTCCGAGGGCCACGAAGAGCAGAGCAAGCAGGACGGGTCGAAGAACGGCGCGAACGGCAGCAATGGAAACGGGAAAAACGGCTCGCACAAGAACGGTAAGAGTGCGGTTCATATCAGCGGCCAGAACGGTAACGGCCAGAATGGCAATGGACATCATAACGGCAATGGGAATGGACACAAAAACGGCAATGGGAACGGCACGGGAAGCAAGGAGCAGACCGATGCTCAAAAGGCCGCCGAGAAGCAGAAAAACGGCGTCGTCTGGCGCATTCACAGCGCGTTCAATAAACGCTTTGAGAAGATGCGGGAGGGCTACAAAGAGCGCCTGACGTGGACCTTGAACCACCGGCTGGCCGTCTTTGCCGTTTTCGTCGTCTTCTGCGGCGTCTCGTTCTGCTTGTTCCCGTTCATCGGGCGCGACTTCTTCCCGCAGGTAGACGCCGGGCAGTTCCGGCTTCATGTGCGCGTCCCGCCATCTACGCGGCTGGAAGAAACGGCCAAGATTTTCAGCCAGATTGAAGGGCAGATCCACAAGACCGTCCCGGCCTCCGAGACTGCCCTGACGCTCGACAACATCGGCGAGCCGGTGTTTGTGAACCTCGCTTACGGCGACAGCGCGACGGTCGGGCCATCCGACGGTGAGATATTGGTGTCGCTGACGCCGAAGCACCAGCCGACCGAGCAGTATGTGGAGACGCTTCGGCGTGAGCTGCCGAAGCAGTTCCCGCAGGAGACGTTCTTCTTCCAGCCTGCCGACATCGTAAACCAAATCCTGAACTTCGGCTTGCCCGCGCCGATTGACGTGCAGGTGTCCGGGCCGAACCGCAACGCCGACGGCGACCTGGCCGCCGCGCGGCTGCTGCAAACGAAGATGGCGGCGATCCCCGGCGCGGCGGATGTCCATCTGCAGCAGATCGTGGACGGGCCGACCCTAAACATCCATGTAGACCGGACACGGGCGGAGCAGCTCGGCTTAACCCAGCAGCAGGTCTCGCAAAGCCTGCTGGTGTCGCTTGCGGGAACGGGCCTCAGCGCCCCTTCCTACTTCCTGAACCAGCAGAACGGGGTTGTATATGCCGTGGTCACGCAGACCCCGCAGTACCGTTTGGACTCGCCCGATTCGCTGCTGAACACGCCACTGACCGCGCCGGGGCTGACGGAGCCGGCGCTGCTGTCGAGCGTCGCGACCATCTCGCACGGCACGTCGCCGCTGGTCATCAGCCACTACAACATCCAGCCGACGTATGACATCTACGCCAGCACCCAGGGTCGTGATCTCGGCGGCGTTTCAAGCGACATCTCCAAAGTCATCAGCGGGGTTGGGAAGAAGCTGCCGAAGGGCAGCACGATCACGGTGCGCGGTCAGGTCCAGTCCATGAACACGTCGTTCACGGGCCTGTCGCTCGGCCTGCTCGGCGCGGTCGTGCTGGTCTATCTGCTGCTGGCGATCAACTTCCAGTCCTGGCTTGACCCGCTGGTCGTCGTGTCGGGAGCGCCCGGCGCGTTTGCGGGTATTCTCTGGATGCTGTACGTCACGCAAACGACGCTGAACGTGCCGTCGCTGACGGGCGCGATTATGACTATCGGCGTGTCTACCGCCAATTCAGTTTTAGTCGTCACGTTCGCCAACGAGCGGCGCCTTGAAGGCATGAGCGCGATTGACGCGGCGATTGAAGCAGGCTACACGCGCCTGCGTCCGGTCCTGATGACCGCGCTCGCTATGATTCTCGGCATGATCCCAATGGCGCTGGCTCTCGGCGAAGGCGGCGAGCAGAACGCGCCGCTCGGCCGTGCCGTCATCGGCGGCCTCTTAGTGGCGACGCTGACCACGCTGTTCATTGTCCCGATCTCCTACAGCGTCCTTCGCAAGAACCAGCCGAAGCCGATTGAAGAAGACGGGGATGAAGACGCGCCGAAGCCGCAGCCCGCGAAGCATCGGCGTCCGGCGGAAGAAGTTAACGAGCAGGCGCAGGCGGTGTAGATGAGTCAAGAACCATGCGTTGAAACGCACGGCTATACGGCGCGGACGCCACAAAACACCCGCTTCTGCACTGGCAGACCTGGAAGGCGCGGGGTTAAGAATAAGATCAATTCAATCCTAGTGCCGCGAAGCGGTACTTTGTGGCCGAAGGCCGTGTAGCCGTGCAATTTATTGCATGGTTCCGGTGCAGGCTTATTAGCAAGAACGAGAACCCAATGGCCGTAGAACCAACCACAGAAACCACGCAGCGGGCGAAGACCTACGACGCCCCGCCGGACACCAAGCGGGACGACACAGGCACGCACCAGAACGAACCTGATCAGGGCCAGCCGGACCGGAAAGACCCAGACAAAAAAGAGCCGAAGGGCCGCATTTGGAAAATCGTGCTCGGCCTAGTAGTTTTCTTCGGCCTCGTATTTCTGCTTGGCATCCTGCCGCGCCTGCACAAGCAGCCGCAGGTGAACGCCGATGCGAAGGCCCAGGCGAGCGCCGTGCCGGTCGTGAACGCTGTTTCGGTCCAGCCGCCGCCGGCTGCCGACTCCCTGGTGCTGCCCGGCAATATCCAGGCTGTCGAGCAGACCGCGATCACCGCCCGTGCCTCCGGTTATTTGAAGCAGTCTTTTGTGGACATCGGCGACCGGGTGCACAAAGGCCAGCTTCTCGCGACCATCTCGACGCCGGACGTAGACCAGTCGGTCGCCCAGGCGCGGGCGCAGCTTTCGCAGGCTCAGGCGGCGCAGTCCCAGGCCGGAGCCAACCTCAACCAGCAGCAGGCGAATCTCGTCCAGAACCAGGCCGATCTGTCCCGCTCCGAAGCCACTTACCAGCAGTCTAAGACGGATCTTGCACGGGCGAATGCCGCGCTCGCCCAGGCCGAGGAAGCGTCCGCCCAGCAGACTGCCCAGCTCACGCAGGCCCAGGCGAACCTCAACCTCGCCCGCGTCACGGCCCAGCGCTACCAGAACCTGCTGGCAGCGGGCGCGATTGACCAGCAGACCACCGATCAGGCCGTGGCGTCGTTCCAGACCAATCAGGCGAATGTCGCGTCGCTGGCGGCGGCACTGCGGGCGAGCCGGGCCAATGTCCAGGCATTCGCCGCCGCCGTGCTGTCCTCGACGGCCAATGTAAAAGCCTTCGCCGACGGCGTCAAGGCCAGCCGGGCGCAGGTCGGCGCGGCCCAGGCGAACGTCCAGTCGTACCGGGCGGCGGTGACAGCGGCGGCGGCGAATACGCGGGCGTCTCAGGCGAATGTCGCCCGGAACGCCGACTTGCAGGGGTTCCAGAACATCACCGCGCCGTTTGACGGCATCATCACGGCCCGTAACATTGATACCGGCGCTTTAATCTCCACCACCGGCGGCCCGGTCGGCGGCGGCGACAGCATCGGCGGCGGCTCGGCGGGAACGACCAGCCAGGGCAACGCCGCCGGCGGCAGCGGGGCCAGCGGATCGGCGCCCGGCGCGGGCAGCTCTTCCAGCTCGCCCAGCTTGTTTTCGCTCGCTCAGATCAACACCCTCCGATTTTATGTGTCTGTTCCACAGACGTATCTCGGCATTGTCGGGGTCGGCCAGCCGGTGCAGGTGACGGTGCAGGAAGCGCCGGGGCGCGTCTTCCGGGGGACGATTGCCCGCACGGCGGGGGCTTTGGACCCAACTTCGCGAACATTGGTGGCTGAAGTGCGCCTGCCTAACAAAGACGGCTCGCTCCGGCCCGGCATGTTCGCCCAGGCCGAGATCAAGGTCGCCCACCCGTTCGGCTCGGTGGTTATTCCCGGCCCGGCGCTTCTCACGAACACGCAGGGAACGCAGGTGCTGCTGGTGGACAAAAACAACAAGGTCCATTTCCAGAACGTGGGCGTTGGACGCGACTTCGGCAAGGTGATCGAGATCACATCGGGCGTCCGCGCCGGGGACGTGGTCGTCGCCAGCCCCAGCGACAGTTTGACTGAAGGCGAGACCGTCAAAGTCGGCCCGCACCAGCCGGCAGACAAGGCAGGCGGCTAGGTCTTTCACTTCCAGCCGATCAACTTTAAATGTGATGGCCTCTTTTGGCTATCGCATTTTTTGCGTTCTAATGGTACAATTTCAACTATTCTCATTAAGCGCATTACTCGCCGATGAGTCAAAGGAGATTATCACACCTCATGCTCACCTTCAACACGCTCCGCCCGCTTGCCGCCGCTGCCGGCGCCTGCACCCTGCTGCTGCTGTCGGGCTGCCACAGCGGCGGCAGCGGGACTTCTTCGACCGGCGGCGCCTCGTCGGCAAGCGGCAGCCGCGTCTCACTCGCCTTTGTCACCAACAATCCATCGGACTACTGGAGTATCTGCCGGAGCGGCGCGAATGCTGCCGCGAAAGAACTCGGCAATGTTGATTTGCAGTTTGTGGAACCGGCTGACGGCTCCGCGCTGACCCAGAAGAAAGACGTGGATGACCTGCTTTCAAAGGACGTGAAAGGCATTGCCATCAGCCCAAAAGACCCCGCAAATCAAACCCCTTATCTTAACAGCGTCGCCGCAAAAGTGAATTTGATTACCTCTGATAGTGATGCGGCAAAAAGCAATCGCCTTTGCTATATCGGCACCGACAACCATGCGGCGGGCGTTATGGCCGGCGGTCTGCTGAAGGAAGCGCTGCCGTCGGGCGGCAAAGTCATGCTGTTTGTCGGCGCCGCCGACGCCCAGAACGCTCAAGATCGAATTTCCGGTCTGGAAGACGCGATCAAAGGCACTAGCATCCAGGTGATCGGAGTCCGCACGGATGACACCGACCGCACCCGCGCAAAGAAGAATGCCTCCGATGCGATTGTCAGCAACCCGGACCTTGCGGCGGAAGTCGGGATTTGGAGCTACAACGGCCCTGAAATTTACAGCGCGGTCAAAGACGCGGGCAAGCAGGGCAAAGTGAAAATTGTTGCGTTCGACCAGGAAGCCGACACGATGACGGGCGTGAAAGACGGCACGATTTACGGCGCGGTCGTGCAGCAGCCTTACCAGTTCGGCTACCAGTCCATCAAGATGCTGGCCCAGCTTGCAAAAGGCGACAAAAGCGGCATTCCCGCCAGCAAGCTGATTATCGTCCCGACAACCGCGATCAAAAAAGACAACATTGATGCCTACCTTGCCAGCCAGGCGAAGCTGATGGGAGGCTCGTAATGGAGTCGGCTCGTCCCGCGTCGCAAAATCCCGCCCTGCAAAACCCTGCACTCGAAATGCAGGGCATTTCCAAGCGCTTTGCCGGGGTGCAGGCGCTCAAAGAGGTCAGCCTTGCCGCGTATCCCGGTGAGGTACTAGCCCTCATCGGCGAGAACGGCGCGGGCAAGTCCACGCTGATGAAGATTTTGGGCGGCGTCCATCAGCCCGATGAAGGCACGATCACGGTGGGCGGTCAGCCGGTCGTCATCAACACCGTCAAAGACTCGGCGCGGGCGGGCATCAGCTTTATCCATCAAGAGCTGAATGTTCTCGACAACATTGATGTCGCCGGGAACGTTTTTCTCGGCCGCGAGCCGACTGTCGGCGGGCCGCTGCGGCTGCTGGACCGGGCGAAAATGCAGCGCGAGACCCAGCCGTACCTAGACCAGCTCGGCCTCCACATTTCGAGCCGGACGCCGCTGAACCGGCTGTCGCTGGCCCAGCAGCAGATGGTCGAAATTGCCAAAGCCTTGTCGCTGCAAGCGAAGATTCTCATCATGGACGAGCCGACCTCGTCGCTCACGCTGACCGAGACGCAGAGCCTGATCCGCGTGGTCAAAGAGCTGCGCTCGCGCGGCGTCTCGATCTTGTACATCTCGCACCGGCTGGGCGAAGTCCTTGAGCTGGCCGACCGGGTGATCGGCCTGCGCGACGGGCGCAACGCCGGCGGTCTGGCGAAAAGCGAGATCACGCACGACCGCATGGTGAGCTTGATGGTCGGACGCGACCTGGACAAGTATCAAGCGCCGCTGGAGACTGCGCCGAAACCGATGCGTTTCTCGGTAAACGGTCTTCGAACCCGCCGTTACCCGGAGCGAGAAGTGTCGTTTGAGATCGGGCGGGGCGAAATACTCGGCATGGCCGGACTCGTCGGCGCGGGTCGGTCGGAAACCGCGCAGGCGATCTTCGGCGTAGACCCGTCTTCGGCGGGGACGCTGACTTTGGACGGCGCGACGCTCAAAATCCGCTCCCCCCAAGACGCGATCAAGCACGGCATTTATCTCGCCCCGGAAGACCGCCGCCGCTCCGGGGTCATCGTGGACATGTCCATTCAGGACAACATCACCATGCCGTCGCTGAGCCGTTACGCCTCCGGCGGCCTGATTTCGGCGGGCCGCGAGACAGTCGCCGCCCAGGCTGCCAGCGCGGCGCTGCGGGTCAAGACGCCGTCGGTGCGCGTTCCCGTCCGCAATCTGTCAGGCGGCAACCAGCAGAAAGTGGTTCTCGCGAAGTGGCTGTCTTTGGAGCCGAAGGTGATGATCTTCGATGAGCCGACGCGCGGGATTGATGTCGGCGCCAAAGCCGAGATTTACGATCTTATGCGTGGTCTCGCAAAAGAAGGCGTTTCCATTCTGATGATTTCGAGCGACATGGAAGAAGTGCTTGGCCTCAGCGATCGGATCGCGGTGATGCATGAAGGGCAAGTATCAGGCATTTTGAGCCGCGACAATGCTTCGGAGGAGTCGGTCATGCAGCTTGCCGTCGGCCAGGCCGTCCAGGAAACTCCCAGCAACATTCCAAGCACTAAAGACTCCAAGCACTAAAGACTTCAAGCACTAAAGGATAATTTTTATGATCGAACAGCCCGCCGCGCCGCAGCTAGGACACAACGCCCCCCCGCAGCGCTCGGCTTTCCCGTTGAAAATCGGCAGCTCCAAAGAGCTGAGCATCTTTATCCTGCTGGTTGCCCTGTGCGTCTTCGTCAGCGCGATGTCTCACGGGACATTTCTGCATTCGGACAACCTGCAAAACACGTCCCAGTTGATCGGTCTGTACGGCATCTTTTCCATCGGTGCGGGCATCGTGATCATCACCGGCGGCATTGACCTCTCGGTCGGGTCTCTGCTTGCCCTGCTCGGCGTTCTCCTTTCGATGATGCTGACGCTGTGGCACTGGCCCTGGCCTCTCGCTGTGCTGGCGATCCTGGCCGGTGGGGCGGTCATCGGCTCGTTCCACGGGTTTTTGATCACGCGGATCGGCTTGCAGCCCTTTATCGTGACCCTGTGCGGCCTGCTGTTCTATCGCGGTTTGGCCCGGTTTATCGCCGGCGACAGCACAATGGGTTTCGGCGAGGCCAAAGGCTTCGAGCTGCTGCAAGTCATGGCGACAGGCCATGTGCTGGGTGTTCCGGTTCCCTTTGTGGTCCTTCTCGTCGTTGCGTTGATTATGGGCGTCGTCCTGCACAAGTCTATTTTCGGACGCTACTTGTACGCGGTCGGGCGCAACGAAGAAGCGGCGCGATATTCGGGGGTCAACACGCGGGCCGTTATCGCCAGCGCGTACATCATTTCTGGCTTGCTGACGGCTCTGGCCTCGATTTTAGTGGCGTTTTACACGAACTCCGTGCAGCCGTCTTCGCACGGGCAGTCCTATGAGCTGTACGGGATTGCGGCTGCGGTTCTCGGCGGGTGTAGCCTGCGTGGCGGCGAAGGCTCGATCGTCGGCATCTTGATCGGCGCGGCCCTCCTGCAAGTCCTGCAAAACCTGGTCAACCTGCTGAATGTTCCCACATCACTAAACGACGCAGTCGTCGGCGCGGTGATTCTGCTCGGCGTCATCACCGACCAGCTGCTCAAGAAGCGCGGCAAGGCGTAGAAAGTCACTATGACCGAAGAGCAGGCCCATCAATTTGCCGAGTTCATCAAAGACCATGACAAGCGCTTTGAGGCAAAAGCCAGGCCAGACGGCGACAAGAGCGCGGTACTGCTGACGCTGGCTTCCGACGGCACGGTCTTGGACCCGGTTGCCGACGTTTCCGAATATCAGCGAACACAGATGGATGAGAATGATCCGGGGCCAACCGTAAGAGCGGCCTGGGACAAATGGCGGGAACAGCATCATGGCGGGTAGCCGAGCCTCCGGGCATCTGAGCGGCGGCAAGTACACGGCCAGCCACACGACGGTCATTGACGCCGCGCTGCTGCCCGCGCAGGCGGCAGCGCGTCTTGGGTGCGTGTCGAAAATCTCACTGGGGCTGATCAAAACGCTTCGTAACGGCCCGCCCGCAATCAAGTTCACCGAAGAATGCGCGGGCTGCCTGCTGGTCAAAGTGCGCGGCGTTTCGTCTATTCAGGAGATCCGCGTTTACACGACGGACAAAGACGCCGTGGAAGACGCCATGCGGGCGTCATTTAAGTAGGACAAAGCTTAAGTGGGAGAAAGCTTAAGCAGGGCAAACACAATGCAAACACGAAAAATCGGCTCGCTGGACGCTTCGGTCGTTGGCCTCGGCTGCAACAACTTCGGCTGGAAAATTGACGAGGCGGAAACAACCAAAGTGGTGGACGCCGCGCTGGAAGTCGGCGTCACGTTCTTTGACACGGCGGATCGGTACGCCGGAACGAAAAGTGAGGAGTTTTTGGGGCGCATTCTGAAAGGGCGGCGGGACCAAGTCGTACTTGCCACCAAGTTCGGCAGCCGTCTTGAGGGAATGCTTGACGGCGGCGCGAAGCCCGACTACATCCGGCAGTCTATTGACGGCAGCCTGCGGCGTCTGAACATGGATTATGTGGATTTGTACCAGATCCATACACCCGACGACGACACGCCGATTGCCGATACGCTTAGAGCATTGAACGAATTGGTGCAGGCCGGGAAAGTGCGCGAAATTGGCTGTTCCAATTTCTCGGCGGCGCAGCTCCAGGAAGCGGAAACGGCGGCGGAAGGCGGGACGCGGTTTGTTTCCGTCCAAAACGAGTACAGCCTCTTGAAGCGCGAGCCGGAAGCGGATGTTCTGCCGGTGTGCGAGAAGCTGGGCATTGGGTTCCTGCCCTACTTTCCGCTGGCGAGCGGCCTGCTGTCCGGCAAGTACCGGGCGGGGCAGCCGCTGCCTGCGGGAACTCGCATCCAGGCAGGGGAGTCGTTCGCGCATCTGCTGATGCCGGAGAACCTCGCGATCGTGGAAAAGCTGATTGCGTTCTCGGAAGCACGCAGCCACACGGTCTTGGATTTGGCTTTTTCCTGGCTTCTGCGCCAGCCGTCGGTCGCGTCGGTGATCGCCGGAGCGACTTCGCCTATGCAGGTCAAGGCCAATGCGGCGGCCGCAGACTGGCGCTTGACGGACGCGGACCTCTCGGAAATTGACGCGATTTTAGCGGCGGGCCTTGACAAACCTGCCGCGCGTTCTGTATAATAGTGTTCAGATGCCGGGGTGGCGAAATGGTATACGCGCAACGTT
>CAXSFV010000068.1:0-9178 GCA_964236795.1 uncultured Armatimonadales bacterium
CCAGCTCCGGGCCGGTGCCGTCGCCGCGAATAAGTGTCACTTGATACGCCAAATTGAGTTGCCTCCATCGGGAAAAGATGACCCTAGTATAAGCGTTTCAGCCCCGGTTTGTCAAGCAAAAAGCCGCCTAGCGCAAAGGCGCGAGGCGGCTGTTGTGGGGCTGGCTCCTAATGAGCAGGCGCAGCGCTTGCTGCCGCCTGAACCTCGGCGAAGCCGGCTGCGGTTCGTTGAGAGACCGCCGGGGTGTGATACGCAAGCAGAAAGGCCGCAGCGGATGCGATTAGTGGCAGAGCATGTCTCAAAGAAAACCCCAATCTTTTTAGTGCATTGCGACAGGCGGCGCTCCCGGCTTGGGCCGCTGAAGCAGCAGAATGACCGGAAAGAAAAACGCAAACCCGATGCCGATTAGGACGAAGGCATTGTTGTAGGCTAGTGTCTGCGCCTGGGACTGCACTAAATTGTCAATCACACTGAGCGCCGTTGTGTGAGCCTGGGCCGTGCCGGAGCCGTGCGCGACCAGCGACGACGCAAGCCCCGCCTGCCGGTCGGCAAACGACGTGTTGCCGCTTGTCAGAGCGCTGGTCAGGATCGCGCGGTGGTAGGCGGTCATGTTGACGACGTAGGTGTTCAAGGCCGCGATCCCTAAGCTGCCGCCGAGCTGAAGCGACAAGTTCCAAAGCGCGGTCCCCTGGGCGATCTGCTCCCCTTTGAGGGTTGAGTAGGCGGTGACGCTCAGGGGGATGAACAGGAAACCGATGCCCAGCCCGCGCAGGGCCTGACCCAGCAGCGTGCTATGGCCGTCGCTCTGCGGGCTGAGATGGCCCAAGTCCCAGTTGGCAAGAATGAAGATGGCAATCCCCATACCGATCAAAATACGCGGGTCGAAGCCTTTTTGAATGGCCGCGCCGCAGAAAGCGATGCCGGCAAGGATCGCCAGCCCCGCCGGCAGCAGGATAAACCCCGTCTCTGTCGCCGTGAAGCCGAGAACGCCCTGCACGAACAGCGGGAAGATGAACAGACCCCCAACCAGACCCGCGCCGAGCGCCCCGGCAAGCAGCGAGCCGCCGAGAAGGTTGCGGTCGCCCAGGACGCGCAGGTTCACCGCCGGCTTTCGGTTGCCGGGCCATAGCTCCCAGGCCACAAACGAGGCCAGGGACACAAAGGCAAGCGCGGCCAGTCCCGCAATCAAATTGCTGCCGAACCAGTCCTTAAGCTGCCCTTCTTGCAGCACATATTGAAGCGAGCCGAGGCCGACCGCCAGCAGCCCGATCCCTGCCCAGTCCACACTCCCTGCCGACCCGTTCTCGTACCGGGAATTTTGCAGGTAGGTGGTGACGAGAAACGCGGACACCAGGCCAATGGGCAGGTTGACGAAGAAAACCCAGGGCCAGGAATAATTGTCGGTCAGCCAGCCGCCGAGCATCGGCGCGACGGCCGGGGCGACGACGACGCCGAGGCCGAACAGCGACTGCACCAAGCCCTGCTGACTAGGCGGAAAGATTTCCAGCAGCGTGGCCTGCGCGGTAGACAGCAGCGCCCCGCCGCCGACGCCTTGCAGGACGCGCCAAAAGATCAGCTCGCCCAGGCTGCGCGACGTGCCGCAAAAGAACGAGGCGAAGATGAACAGGAGAATGGAAGTGACTAAATAGCGCTTGCGCCCGAAGCGGGCCGCCAGCCAGGCGGTCAGCGGCAGGACAATGACAACGCTTAAAATATAGCCGGTCGAGACCCAGCCGATCTCGTTGGGCGTCGCGCCGAGGTTGCCGCCCATCTGCGGCAGGGCAACATTGATAATGGTAGTATCCAGCGCTTCCATAATCACCGCGCTGATGAGGCCGACCAGGATAATCCAGCGGTGAGGACTGACAGCGGCCTGCGAAGTGTCTCCTCGTACTGCGGCGCTCGCGCCCTTTCCGGTGTCAGCGCTTGCTGCGGCGCGAGTTGTCGTGGAGCTATCGGGAATGTCCCTTCTCCGGCGGCGGGTGACAGTGGTCATGGAAAGCTCGTTTCTAAACACGAAGCGCGGGCCGGTTTCGACAGGGAGCGCAGGAAAAGCGCCAGGGCAACGGCACAAAAGGCGGCGGCTAGAAAGAACGCTATTCCAGGAACCGGGTGCGGATCGGCAGGCCGGGTGAAGTACGCAAACAAACCCGTGGCAATCAGAGGACCGACAATCGCTGCGAGGCTGTTGAGGCTGGCCAACGCGCCTTGCAGCGTCCCCTGCTCGTCTTCCCCCACCTCACGCGAAAGCAGGCCCTGCATCGCCTGCCCGGATAAAAAGCCGACTCCGGACGCGGCAATGATGACGTAAACCAACCAGCCCTGCGTTGCCAGCGCAAACGCCGTGTACTCGGCAATCCCAACCGCAAGGCCAATTAAAACGGTTCGCCGCTCGCCGAGCTTCGGCAGGAGAAAGCGGGCCAGTCCGACTTGAAAGATCAAAGACACCGCACCGAAGGCGGCGAGTGAAAGGCCGTCGTCGCGGGCGCTCCAGCCAAACCGGGCCGTCGCCCAGAGAACCCAGGTGCTTTGCAGGAACTGCCCCGCCAGACCGCTGGCCGCAAGCGCTCCCGTCAGGCTCCAAACCACCGGATAGCGCCCCAGCACCGCCAGCGCCCCAATCGGGTTCGCTTCGCGCCAGTTGAAGGGCCGCCGGTTTTCCGGCTTCAGCGACTCCGGCAGGATAAAGTACCCATAAACGAAGTTTGCGAACGCCAGTCCCGCCGCCGCCCAGAACGGCACCCGTGCCCCCCATTCTCCCAGCAGGCCGCCGGCCGCCGAACCTAGAATGAAGCCGAGGCCGAATGCGCCGCCGATCAGCCCAAAATTCTGCGCCCGCTTTTCCGGCGGGCTGACATCGGCGATATACGCGCTGGCCGCCGTGAAGCTCGCCCCCGTGATCCCCGACAGCGTCCGCCCGACATACAGCCACGCCAGACTCGGCGCGAGGGCCATAATGACATAGTCCACGCCGGTAAACAGCAGGGACAGCAGCAAAATCGGGCGGCGTCCAAAGCGGTCGCTGAGCATTCCCAGCACGGGCGAAAACAGAAACTGCATCGCCCCGTAGAGCGCCAATAAGAGGCCGTAGTTTCTCGCCCCGGCGCTGACGCCGCCGTGCGAGAGGCTGGCGATGAACTTGGGCAGGATCGGGATGAGCAACCCGAAGCCGAGAATGTCCACAAGCAGCGTGACAAAAATGAAGCTGAGGCCAGCAGTGCGTTTCAAACGGTGTCCTTGCTAAGAGCCTGCCCAGGAATGAGACTTAGTAGGATAAGACCTAGTAGGATAAGACTTCGCGAGTCGGTGTACTCAAGCAGGCAGCACTTGCTTGATGCAAAGTCGTCATCCGCCCATGTCAAACAAAAAGCCGCCGGCTCCAAAGGGAGCCAGCGGCTTTGCCGGTTCTCGTTATTTGACTTTGCCTTGGCGAGTGACGGCATCGCTGAGCGAATCGAGATCCGCCGCATCGGGGGCGGACGATGCCGCACGATTTTCCTGCTGGATTTGCAGGTAAACTTCCTTGCGGTGAACAGCCACGTCGCGCGGGGCAGTGACGCCGAGGCGGACCTGATCGCCCCGGACTTCAATAACAGTGATTTCGACATCGTCGCCGATTTTGATGCTTTGGTTGAGTTTTCGAGTTAAGACTAACATACAGCCCTCCCTGGCACAGCGCATTCAGTTTGGATTTTGGGTTGAGTGCCTAGCGCCTGTCTTAGATACAGCGTTTTGTAGCTAATCATTCCCCAAAATCAACGGAATTGTAACGGATCGCGCACTTTATTTTTGAGCATCTATTCAGCCGGGATGAGCCGGTGCCGCAGGCCGTACTGGTCAGTGTTTAAGACGACTTGCCTCGCAACCCGCTTGCTGGAATTGGTGAGGATCGGAGCCATCAAATTGGCCGTGATTCCCGCCGGGTCGCCTGCCGGAACCGTCAGCAGGGTATACAAGCGAGGCGTCGCCTCCTCCGTGAGGCACAGACTTTCCATTTCGGCACGGGGGATGCGCGGGGCATAGTCCGGGAAAACCTGGTGCGGCTCAATGGCGAGAAACGCTAGGTCGCCGCGCTCCAGTGATTGCAGCCAGACAAACGGGCTGCCTTTGCCGCCTTCCGCCGTGTGGTGCGGGACGACGGTGAACAAGCGGCAGTTCTCAAAGCCGGGCAGGCCGTCGGGAAAGGTCAGGGTTTTCGGGGCGTCAACCGACAGCGTGCCGAAGCGGGATGTCTCGATTTGCATGGGTGTTGTTCCTAAGTGCGAGAAAAGAAGTGCGTCCGGCACTGAGTTGATCCATCCCTGTGGTGCAAAAGTATAAGTGTTGGACGAAGGTAATGAGGAGTTGAAAATTCCTCGCTCTGCCCCCTGCCCTTTTTTAATGCAGGTAATCCGACAGGCTGTACTGGAATGCTTTCGCCGTCACCGAAAGCGACGCTTGATACACGTTGGTCGCGCTCTGAAGCTGAACATACGCCGAGGCGAGGTCCACGTCTTCAATGTTTGAGAGCGAAGTCTGGTAATCGCTCTGGGCGCGGGTAAGCTGCTCCGTCGCCGCCGTCGCCTGGTTTGCTTTCGCGCCGGCAGTCGCAGACGCTGTGTTTAGTGCGGACAGGGCCGTGTCTACCGCGCCGATGTCCCCGGAGATCGCGGTGGCATCGCCCGCCGCAAGATGGGTCTTCAAGGCTTGCAGAGCGGTGAACGCCGGGCCGAATGCGGCGGCGCCGTCGGTGTTGATCTGGACCGAAGCGTTTGGCCCCAAAGACGAATGGATCGCCCCGCTGTTGCCTTGATAGGTCTGCGAGGCGTCAAACGGCGGGGTGGTCGTCTTGGTGCCGCCGAACAGGTAGCGCCCGCCGCTTTGGGTGTTTGCAGCCTGCGTAAGCTGCTGGATCGCGCCGTCCACTTGGTCGCCGAGGGCGGCGAGGCTGGCGGGGGTCTGGGTCGAGTTTGCTCCGGCGACGGCGATTTGCCGTGCCGACTGCAACACGCTTGTCGCGCCCGACAGCGCTCCTTCGGAGGCTGTCAGAAATGAAGTGGTGGCGGCGGCATCGCGCTGATACTGGGCGTTGTCGCCGAGGGCAGAGCGCAGAGATAGCGCCTGGGATGCGCCGGCGGGATCGTCGGAGAACGTCTGGAGCTTCTTGCCGGACGAAATCTGCGACTGCGTCGTGTTCAGCGTTTCGAGGCTGCTTTCGATATTGGACGACAGAGTTTGGTATTGCAGGCTGGTCGTGATACGCATTGGAGAAGTTACCTCTGCTTAGTTTGTCGAGAACAGGTTCGTCATCAGTGTGCCGAGCATGCTGTCAGCAGTCTGAATATATTGGGCCGAGGCTTGGTACGCCCGCTGGTACTTCATCATGTTGGTCAGCTCGGCATCGGTAGAAACACCCGTCTCGGACGCGCGGCTGTTGGAAAGCTGCGTGTACCCTGCCTGGGCTGTTCCCGCCCCGGCAAGCGCCGCAGACGCCTGGCTCCCGGCTGTTGACACCGTTCCCTGGTAGTAGCTTTGAATGCTCTGCCCGGCCACTGGGTCGGTTGCGCTGGTGACGGTTCGGGTCAGCAGCCCGGCAATCACTTGGGCGTTCGCGCCGTCGCCCGCGCCGAAGGTCGCCGGCGGGGTCGGCACGGACGCAGCAGCGAGGTGGCTGGGATTTGCTTGTAAATCTGCGGTGACGGCGAGCGTTCCCGCTTCGCTCCCCGCCGTCGCCGTAAAGAACGGCGTCCCGGCATTGCCGTTTAAATCCAGGCCGTTCGCCTGCGCGGCGTTGACCTGCGAGACGACCGACGCGGCCGTCGCATGGAGCTGGCTTTGGAACCCGGCGACTTTGGCGCTTGCCACTTGCAGACCGCCGAGAGTCCCGCCGGTCAAGCCTCCTGCCGTCAGGCTGGGAAGCGACGCGGCAAACGAGTCATTGCTGAGAACCAGCGCCGTGCTGCCGACCGCGACATTGACCGAGCCGTCGGAGTTAGACTGGACCGTGATGTTCGCCAGCCCGGAAAGCTTGTCCAGAAGCACGCCGCGCTGGTCAAGCAGATCATTGGGCGACTGGCCGCTGCGGGTGCTGGCTTTGATGCTTAGGTTCAGCGCGGCGATCTGGGCGCTGTCCGTGTTGATCGTCTGCACCGCCGATGCCGACTGGCCCGACAGACTGGACGCGACGGAAGCAAGGCCCGACGACACTGTTTGGAAGGTCTGCGAGAGTGCGGCGCCCTGCTGGACCGCCGCCGCCCGGACGCCGGTGTTTTCCGGCGAGTTCGCCACGTCTTGAAAGGCGCTGAAAAAGCGTGTCAAGGCGGCGTTCAGGCCCGTAGACGACGGCTCGCCGAACGTGTCATCCACTTGTTTCAGCGCGTCGCTTTGGGCCGTCTGCCCAGACAAATTGGAGTTCGCGTCTCGAACCTGCGTGTCCAGAAATTGGTCGCTGGCCCGCTGAATGGAGCGAACTGAGACGCCGGTGCCGATCAGCCCCGGCGTGAGCTGCGTGTTGCGGTCGGCAGACGTATACGGATCGCTGGCGACTTGGTCCAATGACTGAACCGAGTAGCCCGCTGTCCCGGCATTGGCGATGTTTTGTCCGGTGACATCTTCGCCGATCTGCGCCGCCGCCAGCCCGCTTTGGCCGATAGAGATTCCAAAAAATGTTCCCGGCATGAGTCCCGTTCTCCTGTGAAGTATCTAAGCCCGGCGGTCCAACAGCAGCAGGCTGGCCGCCCGTCCGGCCCGGCTTTGAACGCGATTGGCCCCGTAGCCGTTGTCCGCCGAGCGGCCCGCCTCCACAAAAAGGTCCAGCGAGAACGCAAGATAATCCAATTCGTTCTGGATCAGCGTCTGGTTGCGCTTCGCAAGAAGCTGCACCTGGTCCAAAGTCCGGCGCAGGCTGTCTTCCAGCGTTTGCAGAACGCTTTGATTGCGCTCCGTGCAGCCCTCTTTCAGCACGGACAGCGTCACCGGCTCGCCGTCTTCGTCCACCATCGCCGCCCGGCGGGCGGTGTCCTGGGCTTCTAATTGGACTAAGACCAGCGCGTAATCGTCTTGAAGCGCCGTAAAGCGCACCCGGTCACACGCCAAAAGCGCAAGCTGCTGGCTTTCCAAAAGCTTCAAGTGGCGCGTTTGCAGCGCCAGCTCATCGCGCAGGACCTTGATAATTTGCTTGATTTGCAGTTCTGCCATCGGTTGCTTCTTTCGTTACTTCTTGCTGTCTACAGTCTTGCCGAGCGAGGGGGCAAGCTGGTCGTACATCACCTTTGCCATGCCGAGGTCACCTCGGCTGGACATATTATCGGAGATAGTCTGGTCCATCATATCCTGGAAAATCTGCTGGCCGTTGCCGTCATCGGCGAGCAGCGTGTCTTTTGGGACGGTCTTCCGCATCTCGGTCAAAAGCTGATGCAGGAAGTAGCCCTCAAACTGCTGGGTCGCTTTTTTCAGGTCCAGATGCGCTTTGTCGGTCGGCGCGGCCGCCGGGATGTCTATTCGGAGCATCTTACTGGATCTCGATTTCCGCGTGCAGCGCCCCGGCTTCTTTCATCGCCTGCAAAATCGCGATGAGATCGCGCGGCGTGACGCCGAGGGCGTTCAAAGAACGAACCACGCTGTCCAAAGTCGTGCTGCTTGGCACGGGGATCAAGCGCTCATCGCCCTCGGCGACATTGATAATTTTGCGCGGGGCAACGACGGTTTGGCCCCGGCGGCTGAACGGCGCGGGCTGAACGATAATCGGAGCGTTTGCAATCGAGACAGTCAGGTTGCCGTGGGCGACGGCGCAGGCGGACACCTCAACGTTGCCATCCATGACCACCGTGCCGGTGCGCTCGTTGATGACGACTTTCGCGACCTCATCTGTGTCCACAGGAACATTTTCCAGGCCCGCAATAACCGAAACCGTGTCGGAGCCGGGCGTAAAGCCGACGCGGATGGTACCGGCATCGGCGGCGACCGCCATTGTCACGCCGTAAGGCTTGTGGTCGTTGATTGCGTTCGCCAGCCGCGCCGCCGTGGTGAAGTCCGGCTGGGAAAGCGTCACGTCCAGCGTTCCCGTAGACGCGCCGAGGAGCGTTGTCGGCACGTCCTGCTCGACCAAAGCCCCGCCGGGAACTCGGCCTGCCGTCACAAAGTTCTTGGCGACCGTCCCGCCCCCACCGCCGCCTGCCAGAAACCCGCCGACCGAGATGGCGCCCTGGGCGACCGCATACACTTTGTTGTTTGCGGCTTGGAGCGGCGTCTGCAACAGTGTTCCACCCTGCAAGGACTTGGCATCGCCGAGGGAGCTGACTGTGACATCAATCGCGCTGCCGTTCCGGGCAAATGGCGGCAGAGTCGCCGTGACCATGACCGCCGCGACGTTTTTAAGCTGAAGCGCCCCCGGCGCAACCGTGATGCCGAACTTTTGCAGCATGGACGCCACCGACTGCGGCGTAAACGTCGAGCCGTTGCCGTCCCCCGTGCCGTCAAGTCCGACCACGAGGCCGTAGCCGACAAGCTGATTGCCCCGGACACCCTGCACAGCAGCGATGTCTTTGAGCCGCGCCTGCGCGTTTGCGCTGGGCGCGAGTGCCGCCAGCGCGAGCATGAGTGGAAGCAGTACAGTTGTCTTCGGAGCGATGTTCATAAGTACAGTCTTGGTAAATGCAGTCTTTGGAGTAAGCTCAAGTAAACCTGGTATATCTATCGGTGGGAGTGCGGTAGTTCTTTAGGCTCGTACTTGAGTTTTATCTTGCCGGATTGCGAGAAGTAAAACACCAAGCCAGCCGAGGATGCCCAAAAGCCTTCCTTCATAGCGTGGATAGCCTTTAGCCTCCGCCCAATGGGCGCAGCCGCGAAAATGCGGGTAGAGGGAGCCCAGCAACACCGCAAGTAGTAACCCTGTCCCATAAGGCACAGGAAGCAGGTTGGAAAAGCGGGATACCGCCAAAACAATCGCCATCGGAACAATCGCCATGATAATGCCGGTTTGGCGCTGCTTCTGCAAGTCCGCCTTGCCGCTGTAATCCGACAGAGGCAATACTGGGGCAGGCGGCCAAACGGCGGCCTGAGCCGGCTGCGCGGCATGGCTTGGCACATTGCAGAACGGGCAGACGGTGATGCTCGGATCGGAAGCGGCGAAGCCGCAGTGCTGACATTTCATTAGATTGCCCCTTAAAAGTCTCTGCTAGAACAGCACCTTGAAGATGCG
>CAXSFV010000069.1:0-8864 GCA_964236795.1 uncultured Armatimonadales bacterium
GCAGCACGAAGGGACCGGGCGACACGGAAGCGGGCAGCGAACCGGAATCGAACATTCAGCGGCGAAAAGAAAGGCCATCGGGACTGTTCCCGACTTCGATGCTATTATACCACGGCTTTTTCGGTGGCGCAAACGTTATTTCTCATGTTATTTTCGGCCTCATCTTGGGTAACACTTCGGTATGGAAACGGGAAGCTATCTGCTGATTACGCGCGGGATGACCGTGCAGGGGACCGACGGCGATCTCGGCACGGTGGCCGAAGTCGTGGCCGACTCCGGCGTAGATATTTTCCGGGGAATTGTGCTGGCGCACGGCTTTTTATCGACAAAACACGCATTTGTGCCGGGCGAAAGCGTGGAGAGCGTGGAACATAATACAGTAAGAGTCAGTCTCTCCAAAAGTGAAGCCGAGCAGCTTCCGCCCCCGGCCACCGGCGGGCAGGCATTTGAAGGAAGGAACGAATTACTATGAAGACAGCAAGCTTGATGACATACGTTGGCCTTGCGGCAACCGTCGCCGCCGGCATTTTGGCCCCGATCTCGGCGCAGGCCGACCAGAACTCCAAGAACCAGTGGCGCAACCTCGGCATCGGCGGCGCCGCCGTCGCCGGCTACGGGCTTTTGCACCACAACAGCACGGCTACCCTTTTGGGCGCCGCCGGTGCCGCTTACTCAGCGAATCGCTACGAGCAGGACCGGCATCACCAGTCGCAGGCGCAGGCCGCGCGGGACCGCCGCGCGTACTACTACCGCCACCATACTCATCGCCACTACCGCTGAGGTGAAAGAAGCGGGGCCGCTCCAAGTATTTGGGGCGGCCCCGTTTTTTGTGTCAATCGGGTATCATAGAGGAACCGCGACGCTGTTGTCTGCGTAGGGAAAGCGGCGGCAGTCACGCCTGCCATTTTTATGATTTAGAAGGCACGCCCCCGTGAACGCTTCCACTCGCCGCCTCGCCTTTACTTTCCGAGCCTTTACGCTGATTGAACTGCTCGTCGTCATCGCCATTATCGCCGTGCTGACCGCGATTTTGCTGCCGGTCTTCTTTTCCGTGCGCGGCAAGGCCCGCCAAACCGTCTGCGTCTCCAATATGCGCCAGATCGGCCTTGCGATCTCGCT
Source organism: uncultured Armatimonadales bacterium (assembly GCA_964236795.1). GTDB lineage: Bacteria > Armatimonadota > Armatimonadia > Armatimonadales > Capsulimonadaceae > JANXMY01. The sequence continues at coordinate 1,120 of CAXSFV010000069.1, forward strand.
CTACGCCCAGGACGCCGACGACCTGTACCCCTACGGCAACGACCCATCGGACACCAAAACAAACCCGAATATCTGGCTGAACAGCCCGTACTACAACCAAGTCTTTTATATGCTGCCGCTGCGGGATATCCTCATGCCGTATGTTCAGAACAACGATCTCTGGCACTGCCCGTCGGACAGCGGCTACACCGAGCTTGACGTCAGCGCGTATGACGGCTACGGCATTCCCTTAGACGCAAGGCCGACCGCATTCCAGGCGTTCGGCACTTCCTACCTTTACCGCACCGAGATCGCCCTGCTGCACACGCCCTACGGGGCGCTGGTCGCCTATGACAGCGCCGGCACCGCGCACGAGGGCGCAGAAGTCAATGTCCTGATGGACGGCAACGGCTCCTGGCACGGCGGCTATCTGGTCAGCCAGAAGCGCTACAATGAGCTGATGGGCGACGGCCATGTGGTCAACCAGAACATCGCCCAGTACGGCGAGACTTGGAAGCTTCAGCTCAAGCAGCCCTAGTGCCTAGTCTGAAGATCCTGGTCTGAAGATCCTAGTCCGAAGACCAGAGCCTTTGAAGTGCGATTGTCCGCCTTTCACTCTGCTACGAAACGAAGTGACTAGGAGGCGCGGACACAAGAGCTAGACAAAAGGCTGTTCTTTTCTGCTGTCTGCGAAGGCAGACGATAGCTTTCCCGAAAACCCGGATTTCTGATCCGGGTTTACTCCATTCTCAACCTACACTATGTCTCACTCTATTTATGCCGCCGGGTGGGTTTTGCCGATAGACGCGCCGTCGATTGAACACGGCGAGGTTGTGGTCGAAGACGGTTTGATCGCCGCCGTCCGCCCCCGGCAAACCCCGGCGGCGGAGTGCCGGGACTTCGGTGACGCGGTGCTGCTGCCGGGCCTGGTCAACGCCCATTCCCACTTAGAATACACGGCCCTGCGCGGCTTCCTAGAAGACGTGCCGTTTTTTCCATGGATCCGCGCCCTGACCGCCGCCAAAGCGGCGTTGTCTGCCGGCGACTGGCTCTGGTCTGGGCGTCTCGGCGCTTTGGAATGCGCGGCGTCCGGGATTACGACGCTGGGCGATAATACGGACGCGGGCGTCACGATGCAGGTTTTATCCGAGTCGGGGCAGCGCGGCATCGTTTACCAAGAGCTGTTCGGCATTGACGACCGCGAGCCGGTCGCTCCAATTATCGAAGCGCTCCAAGCCAAACTTGCCGCCCACCGCGCTTTTGCGTCAGATCGGGTCGCCGTCGGCGTTTCCCCGCACGCACTATATACCATTCGCCCTGCGCTGTTTGACGCCATCAACGCCTATGTCGCCGCCGAGCGCCTGCCGACTTCCATTCATATTGCCGAGTCGCCTGCGGAAAGTGTGCTGACGGAGTCGGGAACTGGCCCATTCGCCGAAATGTACGCCCGGCGCGGCATCACCTGGCACGCGCCGGACCAAACCCCGACGGAGTATGCCGCCGCATTAGGAGCGTTGACGCCAAGTACGCTGGCCGTTCACTGTGTTCACCAAACGCCTGCTGACATTGCGCTTCTTGCTGAAACAGGGGCAGCGATCATCCACTGCCCGAAATCGAATGCCAAGCTCGGCGCGGGCATCGCGCCGCTCGCCCAGTGGCTCAAAACCGACGGCCTGCGGGTCGGCCTCGGCACCGACAGCGCGGTTTCCAACAACTCGCTTGATTTGTGGGAAGAAATGCGCTTCGCCCTGCTGCTGCAAAGAGCAAAGCTCGAAGACGCCGAAGCCGTCACCGCGCGGGATGTCCTGCATCTGGCGACGCTCGGCGGCGCGGAAGCCATGGGCCTGTCGGCACAAGTCGGCTCGCTCACCCCCGGCAAACGTGCCGATCTTATCGCTGTCAGTCTTGGTCAGCCGCACACGGTCCCCGCGACTGATCCCTACGCTGCGCTTGTCTACTCTGTCCGAGCGTCCGATGTCGTCTTCACCCTCTGCAACGGGAAAGTCATTTACGACACTGGCTTCTGGCCGACACTGGACAATCTCGCCATCTCCGAGAACGCATGGGCAGCGCGGGCAAAACTGACGCAGGGGACGCAGCCCTCCGTGTCGAACTAATCCCCTCTATGGCAGCAAAAACGAAAGCGGGACGTGCCGGGGTGGAAGGCGAGAAGCACGCGGAGAAAGCCGGCGGGCGGGGCGGACATAGCGCCATCGGCGCGGCGACGTTCTTTGTCGGGCTTTTAATTGCCGCCTACTTGTTCTGGACCAACCCCGACCCGAAAGCGCCGGAAGCCTACTGGTACATCAACACGGCCCTCTGCCTTTGGCTCCCATTGATGATCATTTTGCTCTTCTTGAAGCAGGAGCCGAGCCAGTTCGGGATGACGCGCGGCGACCGCCGGCTGGGCCTCAAGTGGACGCTGATCGCCTGGGTCGGCATGGCGCTGGTTTTAGCCGTCGTTGTCTCCGTTCCGTCGCTGCGGACGCAGTTCCAGGCTCAATACCTGTACGGACGGCTGTCGCAGCCTCTGTCGGGGGTCGGTCCGGTCTTTTTCATGCAGCACGTCAACCTCAAAGCGCTGGTGTATTACGAGCTGGCGATGGGGTTTTATATGTTTTGCTGGGAGTTCTTCTTTCGCGGCTTCCTGCTGTTCGGCCTGCAAAAGACCTTTCTCAAAACCTGGGGCGCGGTTATTCTCCAAGCCCTGCTCTTTGCGCTCCTGCACTGGTCCTATATGCCGGCGGCGTCCAAGCCGCCGGTGGAAGTCCTCAGCGCCCTGCCCGGCGGCCTCATCCTCGGCATTCTCGCGCTTCGCACCCGCTCGTTTTTGTATGGCTTCCTCGCGCATTGGGCGATTTCGCTGACGCTGGACGTAATTTTGCTGGCTCCGTTTATTTTCCACCGTTTTGGGTAAAACAGCGTAACCCCACTTTAGACACTCGTTTTTCCTAGGAGACAAATCGCTTATGGAGACATTGCGGATCGAAACCAGCCTGCGGCACGAAGACGATATTCCCGTGCTGGATGTCACCGGCGAGATTGATATTTACACGACGCCTCAGTTCAAGGAAGCCGTCTCGGCGGCGATTGACCAAAACAAGCCTGCAATTGTCATCAACATGGCAAATGTCACCTACATGGACAGCAGCGGTTTTGGTACTCTCCTGTCGGCTACCAAGCGCCTGCGCCCGTTTGACGGCGCTTTGTACCTGTCCGGCTGCAACGAAGCCATTCAGCGGATGCTTCAGATCACCCGCCTCAACACCATCTTCGGCGTCTACGCCACTGAAGCCGAAGCTCTCGCCGCCGCCAAAGCGTCCCCTGCCGAGATCGCCTCAGCCGCGCCGGTTCCGGCCTAACTTTCTGCTCCCGGCGGCGGCAAGCACTGCCGCTGCCGTGCCGAGTGCAAGACACAGCCCGTACAACCCCACCCGAAACGCCGCTGGCTCGTAGCGCATTTCTATTTGGTTGTTTATTGCACTGCCTTTAAGCTGTTGCGGGGTCAGAGTAACCGTGCAGAAGATGCTAGGGGTGGATGTCAATATAGCTTTGTTGTCGGCTTCGTGACCGCCGAAGTAGGCATTCCATCCTGGATACCATTGCTGTCGAAAGATTACTCTCTTTGGAAGCGCTAAATCTTCCGTCCATGCTAGTACGCTCACATCTGTTGGTTCATCTCGCACCGAATGGTATCCAATGCCATCCGCGTCTACTGTTCCCGTACCAATTACTTGCACTCGCGGCAGCGCGGCTTTATCCTCGTATACATAATCCCCGTGATCCTCAAACACCGGCGTTAAGCCCGGCAGCGGCGAGAGCGAGACGGCGTAACGCGCTCCGGCTTGCCGGGCTTCCGGCGACAGGAAGCCGTTGGTAAAGACCAGGTTGCCGTTCTCCGGCGGGGCAGGGGAGCCACCGTCCATTGCCCCCGCGAACCCGAAATACTGCCCGGTCAAGAGCGAGTCGTACCCCTGCGTATCGTCGAGTCCGTAGACTGTTGCCGAGTTTGGCGGTAAAATGGCCTGTGGCGGCTCATACAACGGCCAGCGCTTGTTCAGCGGCATGATGCGCCCGTCGGCTTTGTGCGCCTGCAAGAAGGCAATCAGCGGCGTCACGGGGTACACTGCTGACAGCGGTGCGGTGCGATTAAAGCCGTAGCCTGCTGCCAGCAGGTCAACCGCAGTCAGAGCAACCAGTACACCGCTCAGCCTTGACGCTGCTAGGCTGCCGCGCTGATAGAGCCAGAAGGCAGCGGCAGCCCCCAGCAAAATCCCGATCGGCAGACGCCACAAGTCGCTTTCAGTCGCGAGATTTGCCGCGAGCGTCCCTGCCGGAGCCGTCGCGTTAATCCAAATCACGGTGAACGCGAGCAGGCCAACTGCGAGAACGCCGAACGCTGCCGCCGATTTGACAAGTGATTTCGCCTCGAAACGACGCAGAAGCGCGTCCAAACCACTAGCCGCCAAAACGGGCAGGCAGAACGACCACAGCACGAGAATACGCCCCGGCGAGCCGGTCTGCGCCCAGTCAGGAAGGCCGAAGAACAGCAGCGCGTTCAGCGGCGTTCCCAGCGCAAGCAGCAGTGACACAAGAGCGCATATCGCAAAGAAGCGCGTCACTGCCGAGGCCCGCCAGGTCGTCACAAGCGCGGCGATCGCCAGCAGGAGCGTCAGAACCCCGCTGTAGCAGGCGTTTTCCATATACATGCCGGGGCCGCCGTTCGTGCCGACGCCCCAGTAGGTCCCGCGCGTGGGGCTGCCGAAGAAGCCCGGTGCTAGCAGGGTCACCAAGTTGATTGGCGGCACGGCGAGTCTGACATAACCCGTATACGTCGCCAAGCTGACGGCGGCTCCCGCCCGGTGCGACATCCGCGACAGCTCGACCGCTGGCAGGAGCTGGGGCGCGGCGACGCCCAGCATTAAGACGATGGCGAGGACGGCTGCTCCCGTCAATGGCTTCCACTGGGTTTTGAGCAGCGGCAGGATGCGAAAGAGCGCGTAGGCTGCAATGAGGCTGAGGCAGTAAAACGCGATCTGCAAATGCCCCGCCAGCAGCATGACGCCGAGGCAGAGGCCAAGCCAAACGGCCCGGAGCGCAGCCGGACGCGCGGCGGCGCGGTCTACCAAGAGCAGAGCCAGCGGCAGCCAGCACGAGACGCACAAAAACGTCGGCAGCGCAAGCCACGCCACCTGCCAGTGGCATAGCTGCCAGGCGACCGCGCCCAGCAGCGCGGCAGGCCGGCGCAGGTCCATCGCCCGTGAGCGCAGAAATAAGAACATGAAACTGCCGGTCAAAAAGAGGTGCAGGAGGACGCTGACGCCAAAGGCGCGGGCGACGGGGAAGACGCAAAACAGCAGATTGAGGGGGTAAAAGACCGCCGACTGGGAGTTTGCGACAAACGGCGTCCCGCAGAACTGGTGCGGGTTCCAGAGCGGCAGATAGCCGGACTTCAGCGTCTCTGCCGCGAATAAGCGCCACGGGTAGAACTCGGCCATGCCGTCCCACATCAGCGGGTTCCAGGGAACCTCGGCGCTCGGTGCCGTGCGCCAGGGCGCGATGTCTTTGAGGAGGTCCGCCGGCAGAAAAACATCACCGCTGAAGACGACCGGGGCCAGCAGAAGGCAGGGCAAAAGCGCAAGAACGAGGAAGGGCAGAAGGCGCGGGAGAAAGCGGTGCATAATTGGGAACCGGCTGGGCCAGCGCCGGCATCAAGCTTGTGCGGCTACTGCAAATACGTCAAGTTGCGGCGGGCGACATCGTTGCCCTGGTCTTGGGCGAGGACACGGCCGAATTCAGCCTTTGCTTCCTCGTACCGACCGAGCATCGTGTAGGTCAAGGCGAGATCGTTCCGGGCCAGCACACTGCCCGGCGCAAGAAGGGCCGCCCTTTCCAGCACAACTAAAGACTCCTCAAACTGGCCGATGAATCCCAGCACTAAACCCATTTGGTGGTTAGCTTCCGGGTCATCGGGGTTTTCATCCAGCAGCGCCTGGAACTCTGCCGTCGCTTCCTCGTAACGGCCTTCGAGCTTGTGAGCAATCCCACGTTCCAGCCGCTCCTCCTGCATTCCCATTGCGTGTTACTTCCTAGACCGCGCTTGTTATTCCAAGACTTGGCCCGGCAGGAGACGTGCGCCCCGCGCCCAGGCATCAGCGGCCATGCGGCCCTTCGATTCCGGCTGGACCTCGCGCAGACGGAGCGCCCCTTTGCTTGTACTGATCGTTATACCACCGCTGCCGAGTGTTTCAATCGTACCAACAGCACCACCACTGCTTTCCGCGACTTCCGTGCGCCAGATTTTGAGGCGCTTCCCCTGCACAAACACATACGCGCCGGGCTTCGGCGTCACGCCGCGCACCAAGTTGTGCAATTCTGCTGCGGGACGCGCCCAGTCGAGCTCGCCGGCATCCGGCGGCAGCGACGGCGCCAGCGTGACCGATGTCTCGTCCTGCGGAACGCGCGGGCAGGTGCCGGCGGCAATGGCGGCAAGTGTCTGCATCAGCAAGTCCGCGCCGACCTCAGCCAGCTTTGTTTCCAATTCGCCGAGGTCAGCGACGGCATCCAAGTTAAGCGATGCCTGCTGTAGGATGTCGCCGGTATCAAGTCCCGCATCCATCATCATCGTTGTCACACCCGTTTCGGCATCGCCGGCCATCAGCGCGTACTGCATCGGGGCCGCGCCGCGCCACCGGGGCAGCAGTGAGCCGTGAACATTGATGCACCCAAGCGGCGGGATGTCGAGCATTCTCTGAGGAATAATCTGGCCGAACGCGGCGACGATTATTATGTCCGGCGCAAGGTCACGCACTGTCCCGACAAACTCTTTCGCCCGCACCTTTTCCGGCTGGAACAGCGTCAGATTAAGCGCCAGCGCGGCGGCCTTGACCGGCGATGCCGCCAGCTTCCCGCCCCGTCCCTGCGGCTTATCAGGCTGGGTCACGACGGCAAGAACGTTGTGGTCCGGCGACTCGTGAAGCCGATGGAGCGAAGGGACAGCGAACGGCGATGTTCCGATAAAGAGAAGGCGCATAGTGTTTTTGAGATGTCTCTCGGCGAGGGGCGATGGCATGGCGACGGCGTTTACGCCATCACCATACCACGCCATCGCCATACCATCGCTTGAAATGCCTCGCACCTTCCTTGCTCCTGCACTCACTTATTCCACTACTCCCGCGTCTGCGGCCCAATGCCGTCCTCTTCCTCGTCTTCCATCTCATCCGCCGTGACCCAGTGCAGGGATGCCGGATCGGCATGGTCAATAAACAAAATGCCGTCCAGGTGATCGTTCTCGTGCTGGATGACCCGCGCGGTCAGGCCGTCGCCCCGGATACGCACCGGCTTGCCGAACTGGTCCATGCCTTTAACGACCACTTCCGCCGCCCGCGCCACATCGCCCTGCAAGCCGGGAATGGACAGGCAGCCTTCGATCCCGACCTGCTCGCCCTTGCGGCCCAAAATCTTCGGGTTGATGACCGCCTGGAACCCGTCGCCTGCGTCGTAAACGAAAATCCGCTGCAAGATGCCGAGCTGCGGCGCGGCGAGGCCCACGCCGTTGGCCGCCCGCATGATCTTCTCCATGTGCGCGACCAGCTCCGCTACGTCTTCGGTGATTGCCAGCACCGGCTTAGACTTTTGGCGCAGAGTGTTGACCCCTGCGGTCTCGTCGTACTTGACAATCGGATCGTCGCGCCGAATCATCTCGGCCAGCCTGCCCCCGGCTTTCGCCATTGCATTTTCTCCCCCATCGCTCATTGAAAAGAGTA
>CAXSFV010000070.1:0-8469 GCA_964236795.1 uncultured Armatimonadales bacterium
GTAGGAGAAACGAATTGGCGAAAGCAAAATCAGGATCACTGCTGGACCGGGAAACAGAACGCGCGGAGCCGGTCGCGCTGGACGGGCTGGGAACAAACGGACTGTCGGAAGACATGGCCCTGCTGGACACGACCGGCCGACAGGTCGTGGAAGCGCTGCTTGAGGGCGGCGAGCTGGTAGATGTCTCCGAACAGGACGCGGCGGGCATGGGCCATGTCAGCGAGGAATACACCGCCGACACGATTCGCCTGCTGGAAGGGGTCGAGCATGTCCGCACCCGGCCGGCCATGTACATCGGCGACACCGGCCCGAACGGTCTGCATCACCTGTTGTTTGAGGTCGTGGACAATTCCATTGACGAAGTGCTGGCGGGCCACGCGACCGAGATCTGGGTCACGCTGAACCCTGACAAGACCGTGACTGTCCGCGACAACGGGCGCGGTATCCCCGCCGACACGAACAAGCAGACCGGCCTATCGGGGGTGGAGCTGGCGATGACCAAGCTGAACGCCGGCGGCAAGTTCGGCGGCGGCGGCTACAAGGTCTCCGGCGGTCTGCACGGGGTCGGCTTGTCCTGCGTCAACTTCCTGTCGGCCTGGTGCGAAGCGGTGGTCGAGCAGCGCGGCAAAACATACAAGCTGCGCTGCGTTCAGGGTGTACCCAAGCCCAAAGGTCTGAAAGAGATCGGCCCGTCGGACAGCCACGGCACGACGATCACCTGGCTGGCGGACACGGAAATCTTCGGCGACTACGTCTACAAGCCGGACATCTTCGAGTCGCGCATCCGCAACACCTGCTACCTGAACCGGGAAGTGACTATTCACTTCCACGACAAGCTGACGGGCGCGGAGCCTGTGACCTACCATTATCAGCGCGGCATCGCCGAGCTGGTAGACCACCTGAACGAGAACAAGAACGACACCAAAAACGAGTTCGGCCCGACCATTTATTTCCTGAAGAAGCGGGACGACGTGCAGGTCGAGATTGCCCTTCAGTACAACAAGTCGTACTCCGAGACCGTGCTGTCGTTTGCAAACAACGTCCACACCAAAGAAGGCGGAACACATCTTTCCGGCTTCCGCACGGCGCTGACCCGCGTTATCAACCAGTACGCCCGTAAGTCCGGGGCGATCAAAGAAAAAGACGCCAACCTCAGCGGGGACGATGTCCGCGAGGGCCTGACCGCCGTGATTTCGGTGCGTCTGTTCAAGCCCCAGTTTGAGGGCCAGACGAAGGCCAAGCTCGGCAATTCTGAAGTCGAAGGCATCGTCAACTCCATCATGGGCGAGGGGTTGACCCAGTTCCTGGAAGAGAACCCCGCCGTCGGCAAGAAGATCATTGACAAAGCGCTCACCGCCCAGCGTGCTAGAGACGCCGCCCGCAAGGCGGCTGATCTGATCAAGCGCCAGAGCAGCCTAGAAAACTCGAACCTGCCTGGCAAGCTCGCCGACTGCACCGAGCGCGACCCGAAAAAGTGTGAGCTATTTTTGGTCGAAGGCGACTCCGCCGGCGGCTCGGCCAAGCAGGGCCGGGACCGGCGCTATCAGGCGATCCTGCCGCTGCGGGGCAAGATCATCAACACCAGCAAGGCGGCTTTGGACAAGACGCTGGAAAACAACGAAGTGCGGTCGCTAATTACGGCGCTCGGCATCGGCATCAAAGTAGACAGCGACGGGGACGACGAGGGCGAGTCCACGTCGAAGTTCGATATGTCCAAGCTGCGCTACGACCGCATTATCATTATGACGGACGCCGACGTAGACGGGGACCATATTCGGACCCTGCTGCTGACGTTCTTCTTCAGCTATATGCAGCCTTTAATTGAGCAGGGCCATGTCTATATTGCCCAGCCACCGCTGTACTCCATCAAGTCCGGCAAAGACACGCGGCTGTACGCCCGCTCGGAAGAAGAGCGCGACCGGATGGTCAAAGAGCTGAAGCGCAAGGACGTTCAAGTCGGCCGCTTCAAGGGCCTCGGCGAGATGAACGCCCAGGAGCTGTTTGAGACGACCCTGAACATCGAGTCGCGGAGCCTCGCGCGGGTGACTTTGGAAGACGCGAACGCCGCCGCCGAGATGTTCTCGATCCTGATGAGCGATAAAGTCGAGCCGCGCAAGCAGTTCATCATCAAGTACGCCCGCGAGGTCTCAAACGTGGACTGGCACTGCTAAGATGATGAAGACCTCACCCCGGAACTGCGTTCCGACCCTCTCCTTAAGCAAGGAGAGGGTGGTAGCTTGCTGCCGGGTGAGGTTCTTTTTTGTCTCCTACTGCCTCGGCCTCCTGCTTCCCGGCTGTGCGCCCCGCACCGCCTCCGCTCCTAGCCCTTCCACTGCTAATTCGCCTTCTGTCCCTGCCGACGCCGCCGACACACTCGCACCGGGAGTCGTTCATCGGGCTATCCCGACAACTGCCGGCGCCGGCGTTGACCTCGTAGACATAAACCTCGCTCAGTCGCACTGTCGCCTGACGATCCAGACACGCGGCATCACACTCGCAGGCGGGCGTGTGGTAGGGCAGGCGTACACGCCCCACGAGTGGCTAATCCGCACACACGCAATTATGGCCGTCAACGGCGGCTATTTCGGGATGGAAGACGCGGCAGGCCGCAAAGAGTTTATCGGCCTTTTGGTGCAGAAGGGCCGGGTGCGCCATGCTGCCCCGCCGCTCACCGGCTCCGGCAGCGCGACCATCCGGCGCGGCCAGTATGTCCGCAGCGCGTTCGGCCTGCTGCCGGACGGGACGCCGCAGATTGTCTGGGCCGCGACGGAACCGAGCCGCCCGCAGGCGCTCCAATGCTACGCCGGGCCGATGCGCCGCGAAAGCGCCCCGTGGACAATCGCCGACGCGGTCGGCTGTGGGCCGACACTGATTTCTGGCGGAAGAGGCGTCATCACCCAGTATCAGGAGCGCCTGGTCAGTCCTGGCCCAGAGCCGCGCACGTTTGTCGCGTATGACAGCGTGAACGGAAAGCCCCGGCACCTTGTCATCGGCATCGCTTCGGGATCGGACTTCGCTGCACTCGCCGCATTTTTATCCCGCTACTTTCCGCGCTATGACGGTACCCATGCCGAAGCCGCCATGTGCCTCGACGGCGGGGCGTCTACCCAGATGGCCTACTCGTTTAATGGTACGGTGCAGTCGCCGCGCGAAACCGGCATGACTGTCCCTGATGCTCTGGTCCTGCTTCCCGCCCGGTAAATTGACTTGCCAGCGTTCGCCTGCCTGGGGTACAATAACCGACTAAAAGGCATGGGTTGATACCGAGCGAGGAGGGGACGCAGATGAAGCGCTACAAGACAGCGGTGACGGATTACGAGGGGATGCAGGGAGTGCTGGACATGCACGCAGAGCAGGGCTGGGTGCTGTTTTCGCTGACGCCGGACACCTGGCGGCGGTCGCTGTCCGAAAACAGCGATTTGGAGCAGTCTCCGTTTGAAGAGCTTGCGACTCAGAACCGGGGAACGCGCGAATACTCGGCGTCCTACTACCTGCTCGTGTTCCAAAGCGACGAAGGCCGCGAAGTAACGGAAAGCTACGCCGCCGCCGAGCAGCCGCTGCCGTACAGCGCGGCCCTGCCCGGCTTCGACGAGTAGCGTTTTTAGCCTGGCGTGACGATGACCCGCTCCCGGATCTCGAACTGCGCCATGTCGCTTGTCTGCCAGACATAAGTGCGGCCTGGGGTGGTCGAGTAGCCGGCGTGTGCGCCGTTTTTGTCCAGCGCGACAAAGCTCATTACCGGGTCGATCGGTGGCAGGATGGGGATGGAGAACAGGTCGCGGAACGCGAACACGCAGGCGTCATCAAGACTCATGCCAAGCTGCATCGCCAGCACGACAGTCCTCGCCGTGGACGCCCGAATAGACCACTCGCCGAGGCCCGTGCAGGCACACGCGCCGAACCTGTCGTCGCAGTAGTTGCCTGCCCCGATCAGCGGCGAATCGCCGACGCGGCCCGGTGCCTTGAACGCCCACCCGGACGTGGTAACCCCGGACGCGATCCGCCCCTCGGCGTCTTGGGCCAAAAAGTTCACCGTGCCGTAGGTCTCTGGGCTTCTTCGCACGTCCGTCCCGTCAAATGCATATTCTTCGCCCGACAGCGTGAATTTTTTCTGCCGAAACGCCTCAGCGGCGGCCTCCGTCAGCAGCTCCCGCGTCTCAAATCCCTGTGCGGCAGCAAATGTGGCGGCACCCTCGCCTACCAGCAGCAGATGCCGGGGCAGACGCTCTAAAATCGCGCGGGCAACCGAAATGGGGTAGGGGTGGTCTTTCAAGGCCGCCACTGCGCCGGCCCGGCGGGTCGTGCCTTCCATCAGCGACGCATCCAGCTCCACCATGCCGTCTGAGTTCGGAAACCCGCCAGTCCCGACGGAATGGTCATCCAGATTGTCTTCCACCACCCGGCAGGCCGCTTCGACGGCATCCAGCGCCGACCCGCCGCGCCGCAGGATGTCCATCCCCGCCGCCATCCCGACATCCCCATTCGCACTCGCAACAAGTATCAAAGACATTCCCTCGGAGGAGTGTTTCCGCGAAACCGCATGGTATTCCTGCTTTTAATAAACGGAAAGTAAATAGAAGACAGAAGGAGGATCAAACGCGGGAAAAGAAAAATGGACAGTACAAGATTCGAACTTGTGACCCCTTCGATGTCAACGAAGTGCGCTACCACTGCGCCAACTGTCCATTATAGTTCTCAATGAGCGGAAATAGCCGTCATGCTTCGGGTCCCGGTGGAGAAGTGGTGCGGGAACCGAACTGTAGACATTATACCGGCGCTTTTAGGCGGTGTCAAGAGCAAGACTGGTTTTTTGCGGGGATGCCGACGCGAGGGCGGCCAATTACGTTTGCTTGTTTCCACTTTTGCGCGGCGTTACGCGGTCTGCTGGTGCAGGAATATTCCTGCATTTTAGTCTCAGATTGGTCTCAGGCCCAGTACTGACGCGCCGGGTTCCGAACGGCAGCAGAAGCGGGTATACTTATCCGGCGTCTTGGCATACAAGTCATGGCCGAACAGCGACTGCGTGACGCTGCACGCTTAGAAAATTGGTCTCTTGAAGCTTCTCACGGCACAGCCGATTGACTACATCATTATCGCCGCGTACTTTGTCGTCGTCCTCGGCATCGGCGCGTATGTCAGCCGCCGGATGAAAAGCAGCAAGGACTTTTTTGAGTCGGGCCGCTCCCTGCCGGCCTGGGTTGCGGGGCTTGCGCTGATGTCCGCCAATCTCGGCGCGTTTGAGCTGCTCGGCTTTTCTGGGCAGGCCGCCGAATACGGCCTGATGGCCTGCCATTTTTACTGGCTCGGCGCAATCCCCGGAATGCTGTTTCTCGGCGTCGTGATGATGCCGTTTTACTATAACTCCAAGATACGCTCTGTCCCGGAATACCTGCAAAAGCGCTACAATGAGCCGACACGCGCCGTCAATGCCCTCACGTTTGCCGTCACAGCACGCTTATCTTTTCGGGCGTGTCTATGTACAGCATGGGCCTGATCTTCCATGACCTGCTCGGCTGGAACATCAATGTGACAATCTGGATGGCCGCCGGGATTGTGCTGGCCTACACGCTCCTCGGCGGCCTGACGTCGTCCATTTACAATGAAGTTTTGCAGTTCTTTTTGATCTTGGCCGGGCTGGCCCCGCTGGCCTGGATCGGGTTGCACGCGGTCGGCGGCGCTCATGCTCTCCTCGCGCACTTGCCGCCCCCCGACCGGCACGTCTGGGCAGGAACGGGCCACGCGGCCTCAAATCCCATGCGCGTCACCTGGCCCGTGCTGGTGATGGGCCTCGGCGTGATCCTCGGCCCCGGCTATTGGTGCACCGATTTTCTGATTATCCAAAGGGCGCTGGCGGCGAAAGATATCAACGCCGCCCAGCGGGCGCCGCTGATCGCCGCGTTCCCGAAAGCGCTGTTCCCTCTGCTGACCATTCTGCCCGGTTTGATCGCGCTGGCCGTCATCCCGCATCTCGGCGAAAAGGGCAGCGTCGCGCTCGGCTACAACAACGCTCTGCCGCTCCTCATGGGCCGCTTTTACGGGCCGGGCCTGCTCGGCCTCGGCCTGACTGCTATGATGGCGTCGTTTATGTCCGGCATGGCCGGTAACACGACGGCGTTTAACACGGTCTTCACCTATGATTTGTACCAAGCCTACTTTGTCAAAAACAAAGATGACAAGCACTACTTAAATGTGGGACGGGCGGCGACCGTCTTCGGCATTCTGGCGTCCATCGGCGCGGCGTATTTAGTCGCCAAAGCGCCATCCATTATGGACTTTGCCCAGGCCGTGTTCGGGTTTGTGAACGCGCCGCTTTTGGGGACGTTCCTGCTGGGCATGTTTTGGAAAAAGACGACGCCGTGGGGCGCATTCTTCGGTCTGCTCCTCGGCACGGGGGCGGCAGCGGTCCACTATATTCTCAGCGACCATAACATCCTGCATTACGCCACCCCGCAGGCAGGCAACTTCACGCGGGCGATTGTCGCGTTCACAGTCGGCGCCGCCGCGACACTTTTAATCAGCTTGTTCACAGCGCCGCGCCCCGCTGCCGATCTGGTCGGTTATGTTTACTCCGAGACGCCGCGCCCCAAGCCCGACGCTTACCTTCCGTGGTTTGAGCGTCCCGTCATTCTCGCCGCCGTTGTCATCGTCTTCGTCGTTATTCTGAATATCTTAACGTGGTAGAACAATCGGCAGGTTCTGGAGGGCCGTCTCACCGCAGATCGTCCGAGCCGCTAGACCGTCCGAGCCGCTTCCCTCAGCCGCTCTACATCTTTCTTCGGCGGCACGCCGAACAGACTTTTGTATTCCCGGCTGAAGTATGCCGCATCGTCGTAGCCTACTTGGTAACCGGCGCCCGCGGCATCGAGCGCCTCATAGAGCATCAAACGGCGGGCCTCCTGGAGCCGCATCCGCTTCTGGAATTGCAAAGGACTTAGACCGATGGCCGCCTTGAAGTGGGAGTGGAAGCTGGAAACGCTCATTCCGAACTCTTTTGCAACCTCTTCTATCCGCAGGGGCCGCGCGAGGTTTTGTCGCAGTTGTTCAGCAGCGCGTGCGATGTAGTGGCTGTCGCCGTCCTGGTCCGCCATGCGGCGGAGCTGGCTGCCCTGCTCTCCCCGGAGCAGACGGTAAATGATCTCCCATGTGATGAGCGGCGCGAGAACTCTTGCTTCCGCCGGAGTCTCCAGGAGCCGGACAAGCCGTACCACGGCATCGAGCAGGCTCGCGTCAAGCGGGCCTGTGTTCATCGCCTTCACCCCGGCAGGCTTCGGAAGCGGGGATAGCTCCGCCTCGGCGGCAACCGAACGGACCAAAGCCATGTCAAGCTCCAGATGAAGGCTGAGGTACGGCTGCTCCCTGCTCGCTTCCAGCACCCAACTCACGACGGGCAGCTCGACCGTGATGAGAAGATAATGGGCGGGGTCATGGCGGTAGCGGTCATCGCCGACGAGGACTTCCTTTCTACCCTGCGCGACCATGCAGAGAGCAGGACCATATCGACCATGAACCGACACCAGCGGCGAAGAGTTGCGCTGTAAGTGAAGTCCTTGCAGGGGGTTGGTCGCCCCGTCCTCACAGATGGCTCCCCCAACATATTCCACAAGTTCCTCTTTGCTGGCTTGCACCCGCTGCACCTCTCGTTCTGCCATTTTTTAGTTTATCCTGCGTTGTCGTGATTTGGAGAATTATACAATATCTTTCCCGGATTGTCCAACAAAAGCATCCTGCTGTTGCGTCATAATCAGGTCTGTCAAAACAAGTTGACGACACAAACAACACGAGGAGACGACAATGAAATCAATACTGATGGTGCTGACGGGCGCTAAAATCTGGACCATGAAGGACGGGACAGCGCATCCTACGGGGTTCTGGGCCGAAGAGTTCATCAAGCCGCACAAGGTTTTCACAGACGCGGGGCTGAAAGTCACCCTCGCGACCCCCGGCGGCGTCACGCCCGTCGTGGATGCCCTCAGCCTCTCGCTCGGCATGAACAACAATGACGCGGGCGAGATTGCCGACCAGCAGGCGTACCTCAAGCAGATGGAAGCTGTGCTGGCAGCGCCGGTGAAGCTGGAAGACGTGCAGGCCGGTTCTTACGATGCGGTATTTGTTGTCGGGGGACATGGGCCGATGCAGGACCTGGCGGTGCATCCTTCCTTTGGCGACTTTCTAGCTGTGATGCTGGATGCCCCCGAAAAAATCGTGGCCGCCGTTTGTCATGGTCCGGCAAGCTTCCTGCCCGCGCATCGCGCCGACGGAACGTGGCTGTTCAAGGGCCGTGCGCTGACCGGGTTCAGCAACAAGGAAGAAAAACAAGCGACGTTTGCCAGCAACGCGCCCTGGCTCCTGGAAGACCGGCTGCGCCTGGCGGGGGGCAAGTACGAAGCTGACTCGGCGGGGAGCGTCAATGTCGTCGTAGACGGCAACCTCATTACGGGACAAAACCCGGCCTCTGCCGAAGCGGCGGCC
>CAXSFV010000071.1:0-8447 GCA_964236795.1 uncultured Armatimonadales bacterium
GTTGCCATAATAGGGAATGGCTCCTTTCGAATGAAAAGCCCCAATTCGCAAAGAGGAGAGCCTCACTGTAACATTCGAGAGCGCGACGGAAACGAGCCGAAGGAGCCGGGGAAATCGCAGAGGAAGGCATCAAGCCGATGCAAAGAAGGAAGATTGCCGGGGGAAACCCGGTGCGTGTGTATTATACCCGCAATTCACAAAATCAGACAGTTTTGAGAAATATATTTTACGCTTTTGCCCCTATTGCCTTTTTCGTCCCGATGTGATATGATAAAGATGCCGCTGAATTGATCTTCTCTCAATAATTCGTCATTCTCGTTTGATTTTGCCCTCATCTCTTTGCTGAAGGATCGTACTGTATGAAGAGTTTCCGCCGCCCCGCCGGCGTGACCCAGTTTTTCCGTGCGCTTTTTGTTCTTTGCCTCCTTTGTGCGCTTTCACTGCCGATCCGCGCCCAAGATACCAAGATCAAAGTAGACCCGGACGCCGCGAAGAACTATGTCGCGCTCGCTCAGGGAGTCAGCCCCGCGCGTTTGTCTCGGACCATTGCCGATCTGTCGGGCATCCACTACCTTGTGCCGAACCAGCCCGCGTCCGCGCCGGTGACAGCCTACTCGCGCGTGGCCGGAACACCCGGCGGGGACGCCGCACGGGCCTATGTCCGGGGGCAGTTCAATGCGATCTTCGGAGCTGGAAATGTCTCGGAAGAGCCGTTCACGGTGACGGTCCCCGTGGACAACGGCGCGTTTGTCCAGGGGCCGGGCCTCGCGAGGCCCTTTGCCTTGCAGCCGCTGTGGCCTAATCTCGTGCGGACTTCGACGCTGCCGGTAGCAGGCGTCAGCGGGCCGCTGATCTACGCCGGGCGCGGCGAGCTGTCCAATTTTCGCGGCAAGTCGGTCCAGGGCAGCATTGTTCTCCTTGACTTCAACTGCGGCACGGACTGGCTGAACGCGGCGCGTCTCGGCGCAAAGGCGATCATTTTCACCGCGCCGACCGAGACCATGCGCGGCGAAGGCGAATCCAAGTTCATCGGTATCCCCGTCGCCGTTCCCCGCTTTTTGATTTCCCGCACCGACGCCGCTGCTTTGCAGTCGGCGGTGCTGACGACGCCCAATTTTCAGGTGCATCTGTCGGCTGATAACCCGTGGCTGACTTCCACTACGTCCAACATCGTCGGAACCATCCACGGCACTGGGCCGCTGGCCGACCAGAACATCGTGATTGAGTCTTATTACGATTCCATGTCCATTGTGCCGACCCAGGCGCCCGGCGCGGAATCCGCCGACGGGCTGGCATCGCTGCTTGAAATCGCGCGGGCATTTAAAGCCCATCCGCCGAAGCGGACAGTGATGTTTGTTGCCTGCGGGGCGCACTTTTTGGGCATTCAAGGCGCACGGGCGTATATTGACCAGCATGTGGACGGCTGGCGTCCGATTTCGGCGTTGGATAACCTAAAGCACACGCTGTTTCACCAGGCGCTGCCGGACCGGACAAATGTCCTGCTGTTTTCGGGCTTAGACCTCACCTCCCAGACCGGCAGTGTCGGGGTCTTCTACAAGGGCAGTTTTTACGATTACCGCGAAGACATCCAGAGCGATTTTTCCGACATCGGTCGGACGTTCCGGGAGAACGCCGAAAAAATCGGGCAGACGCTCGGCTTCGACCCCGCGACGGCGTTTGCCGACGGCGTCAACGGCGCGGGCGGCAAAACATGGCGGAACTACCTGCCGGGTCGGTTCGCCTTTGACGCCGAAGCCGCGACCATGGCGGGCGGCAAAGGCGTGACGTTCGCGACGACCGACGATGCCCGGCAGCAGACTGACACGCCGCTCGACACGCCTGACAAAGTCAACATCGTCAATCTTGCGGCCCAGACACGGCTTTTAGCCTGCGAATATTGGCACGTCCTGAACGACACCAACGATCCCAGCGCGATTACCCCCACTTCCACCGCGTCCCTGATGCCGGTTCCGACCTGGCCCGCGTGGACCCGCCAGGGCTTGCGCCTGGGCTTTTCCAAGCTCACCGGGCGCGTCCTGCTGTTCGACCCGAAAAAGAACTTTGTCCCTGACCAGCCGATTCCCGGTTCCCTAGCCGTCGTTCAGAACCCGTCGAAAACCATGATGGGTGTCCGGGGCAACCTCATTGAAGGCACTGCCGGCGGCCCAAAATACGCCTCGTTTGAGTTCGACGGCCTGCCGCTGGTCATCTCCAACGGCACCGGCCTGCGCTTTGCCCCGTCCAACAACATCTTCATCGGCGCGTACCATTTGCACCAGACCGATGACGCTAACGGCACGCGCGGCGACATTGACTTTGCGCCCGACCAGGGCGTCAACGGCGCGGCGAACTACCCGACCAATTTCGACCTCACGGGATCGTCCAAGCAGACGCAGGTGATTGTTTTTCCGTGCGTCGCGACTTCCATTTATGACCTGATAGACCAGCAGGCGCTGACATCGCTGACCGATGTGAACGTCTACGACGGCGCTTCCGACGGGGAGCCGCGCCAGTACGGGTTTATCCTGTCGGGGGTCGAGCCGGGCGTTTCGTATGTTGAAGATGTCGCCGTACTGTTCTCGACGCCGGGCGTGGATACACGACTCAAAGTGGTAATGAAGTCCGGCCCAGCCGCTCCTCCGCGCTTTCTCCTCATTAACTCCCTGCCGACGAACCCGCATTTGTCCCTGGCGGAAAACCAGCGCAATGCTCAGGGCATCGGCTATGCGGTCGGGGTCGCCTCGGCCCGCTACGGCTCGACCGACAACCGCCCGCCGGACCCGAACAACCCGAACGACATTGTCCGCAACGGCGCGATCACGAACACCGCCCTTCGGGTCGCCAAAGACATGTGGAACCTGGATGAGTTTCGGATCGGCAATCTGGCAAAGTTCCGCATTGTTCAGCTCCACGACCCGCTGAACCCGCTGACCCATCTGCACGACTTGGCGAAAGAAGACATTGATCACGCTCTGGCCGCCTACCAGGCTCAGGACTACGAGGCGTTCGACGCCTACAGCCGGCAGGCGTGGGCAAATGAGGCGCGGGTCTACCCACAGGCCCAGCAGACGGCAAATGATGTCGTGCAGGGCGTCATCTTTTACCTCTTTTTGCTGATCCCATTCGCCTACTTCTTGGAGCGCCTGCTGTTCGGCTACTCCGACCTGCGGCGGCAGCTTACGGCGGCGTTCGGCATCTTTTTGGTGATCTTCTTTGTCTTTTCCCAGATCCATCCCGCGTTCTCCATCGGCGCGGTCAATCCGCTGATTATTTTGATCGCGTTCGTCATGCTCGCGCTGTCGGTGATTGTCTCGCTTTTAGTTTGGGGCAAGTTCGAAGAGCAGCTCAAGCAGTTCAACACGTCCGTATCGGGTGTCCACAAGGCTGATGTCGGCAAGGCCAGCATCGCATTTGCGGCATTCGCCCTCGGCATCTCCAACATGCGCCGCCGGAAAGAGCGGACGCTGCTGACCTGTTTGACGCTCGTTTTGCTCACATTTACGGTGCTGTCGTTCACATCTATTGTGAATACCATCCGGTACAACGATGTTGCCGCGCCGGGGACAGCTATCTACAACGGGATACTCCTGCGTATGCCGACCTGGGACTCGCTCCAGCAGCCCGCGTACCGGCTACTGTCTGACGAATACAGCTCGCGGTTCCCGGTTGCGCCCCGCGCGTGGTTCTTCGGCACCACGCAGGGCCAGCAGTCGTTTCTGCACCTGACCCGCGCCCACTTCGCCACCGATGTCAAAGGCGTCAACGGCCTGACCCCGCAGGAGTCGCAGGTGACGGGGGTAGATAAGGCCCTCACATCAGGCCGGTGGTTCAACCGAACCGACACCTACGCGGCGGTGATCCCGCAGGGTGTCGCGACCAGCCTGCAAATCACGCCGACGGATGTCGGCAAAGTGACCATCAATTTCAGTGGTGTTCCTTATTTGGTCATCGGCATTGTAGATGCCGACAAAATCAAGACCATCAAGGACCTGGACAACGAGGCGCTTACTCCCGTAGACTACCAGGCTCAGCAGAATCAGGGCGGCGGGGGCGGGTCGGGCGGCGCCGGAGGGGCCGGCGGCGGCGCTCAGGGCTTCCAGCAGTACCTGCACCTCGACCCGGACAATGTCTTGTATGTGCCGTACAATACGCTCATCAACATGGGCGGCGACCTGCGGTCGGTCGCGATCAACATGGGCAGCGCTCAGACGACGGCAACTGAGCTGCAAAGCCTGATGCCGCGCCTCGACCTGAACCTCTACGCGGGCGAGAACGGTGCAAACCATCGGTTCTCGGCCATCGGCGCGACTTCGTCCCAGGGCTTGATCAACATCATCATTCCGATTTTGATTGCCGCGCTGATTGTTCTCAACACCATGCTCGGTTCGGTCTTTGAGCGGGTGAAAGAAATCGCGATCTTTTCGAGCATCGGCCTGTCACCGGGCAATATCGCCATGCTGTTTATCGCCGAGTCGCTGGTCTACGGCATCATCGGTGCGGTATCGGGCTATCTCATCGGTCAGCTACTTGCCAAAACAATCAGTTACTTCCATATCCTGCCCGGCTTATACCTGAACTTCTCGTCCACATCCGCCGAGCTTGCGATTGGGCTGGTCGTCGCGGTTGTCCTGCTGTCCACCATCTTCCCGGCCCGCAAAGCCTCGGAAGTGGCGACCCCGGCGGTCGATCGCTCCTGGAAAGTGCCGGAACCCGACGGCGACGTTTGGAAGATCACGCTGCCGTTCGCGGTCGCCGGGGCGCAGGCGACCGGCATCAACCAGTTCCTCGCCGAGTGGTTCCGGGCCTACGAAGAACAGTCGGTCGGTGATTTCTTGACCCAGGGCATTGAAACCGGCGCCGAAATCGTGGACGGCGTCCGGTCGTACCGCTTGTCGGGCCGGATCTGGCTCGCGCCGTTCGACCTCGGCGTCTCCCAGATGATCTCGCTCGATACCACGCCGACCGACCTGGAAGACGTGTACGAGGTCCATCTGACCTTGACCCGCGTTTCCGGCGATGTGTCCAACTGGAAGCGCGTCAACCGCCGCTTCCTGAACGTCATCCGCAAGCAGTTCCTCATCTGGCGCACTCTGACCGATTTGCAGCGCGAGCGGTACCTAGAGATCGCCGGAACGCCTGTTGCTTCCTCGGCTTCGGAGACGGTTGGGGCGGCTTTGTAGAGAAGAAGCCCCCACCCCCGGCGGTTCCCGCCGATACGTCAGTAATGCCGTCTTCGGCATACCCCTGCCCCCGCAAGCGGGAGAGGGATGAGACTTAGAGCGTAAGACTGTAGGCAAATGACTTTCCTCCTAATCTGCTCCCCTTTCCCGTTCCGACGGGGGAGGGGCCGGGGGTGGGGGCTTTCAGCATCATCGTAAGGAGACCATGCCCCCGTGGCAGTGCAGCAAAAACCGAAGCGCGGACGAACGCCGGACAGCATTGAAGCCGAGCGCGACCGCTCTGTAGATACATCGGGCGACGAAGCCGGGCAGCAAATCCAGTTTGAAGAAGGCTTCACCGGCAAAGTGATGATCGGCACACTCTTTGTGTGCATGATTATGCTGCCCGGTTCCATCTATTTAGGACTGCTCGCCGGGCAGGGACTCGGCCAGGCGGCGCAGTGGGTGACGATTGTTTTGTTCTCCGAGATCGCCCGGCGCTCCTTCCTGCCCTTGAAGCGCCAGGAGATCTACTGCCTATTCTACATGGCGGGAGCGCTGACTTTCACGGGATTTGGACAGCTTCCCGGCATTTCCGGCGGGCCGTTTGGGGCGTTCATTGCCATCCAGTACATCATGCGGTCGCCGGCGATGATCAATGTCGTGCCGCACCTGCCGGCCTGGGTCGGGCCGCAGCCCGGCTCGCCCGCGTATGCTCACCGCACCTTTTTGGACAGCGCGTGGCTGATCCCGATTATCGTCCTCCTCTGCCAGCAGGTCTTTGACCGCATGAAGTGGATCGGTCTGGGTTACCTGCTGTTCCGGGTCACTTCGGACGTGGAGCGCCTGCCGTTTCCGTTCGCCCCAATCGCGGCGTCCGGCGCGACCGCGCTGGCGGAAGCATCCACGAAAGAAGACTCGTGGCGCTGGCAGGTCTTCTCGACCGGCACCATTGTCGGCCTCGTCTTTGGTTTCTTTTATCTGGCCGTCCCCATTTTTACGGGCGTGACCATCGGTAAGCCGCTGACAATCCTGCCCATCCCGTTCTTTGACCTGACCCCAAACACCGAGAGTATTCTGCCGACTTCGCTCACAGGCTACAACCCGGATTTGGGCCGCTTGCTGCTGGGCTTTATCCTGCCGTACTCCATCGTGCTGGGCAGCTTCGTGTCGTCGGTCGGGGCGCAGATCATTGCGAACCCGATCATGTACAACTACGGTCAGCATCATTTGGGGGCGGACGGCTTGAACGGCGTCTTCCCGCACTGGGTTCACGGGTCGCCGACGATCCAGACCAAAGCGTCCATTGATTTCGACTTCTGGATGTCGTTCGGCATCGGGACGCAGCTTGCGATTGCCGCCATCGGCATTATCTCAGTCGCACTGATGCTGCTGAAGGGGCGGAGCGCGGAAAAGAAGGCGGAGCGCGGCAGCCTCGGCAAGCTGCCGGTGGGACGCGGCGATTTCCCGTGGCAGGCCGCGCTCGGCGCATGGCTGCTGGCGACCATCGGCTACGTTATCCTGAACCACAAGCTTGTCCCGGCCTTCCCGATCGCGATCATCATTTTCTACGGCTTGGTCTGGACCCCGCTGAACTCGTATGTCTCGGCCCGCCTCGTCGGTCTCACCGGGCAGGGCGTGAACTTCCCGTTCCTCAATCAAGCCGTAGTCCTCCGCAGCGGCTACCACCAGCCGGACATCTGGTTCGCGCCGCTGCCGCTGAACGACTACGGCCCGCAGGCGCAGCGCTTCCGTGAGTTTGAGCTGACTGGGACCAAGTTCACGTCCCTGCTCAAGCTGGAGCTGTTCATGCTGCCGCTGATTCTGCTGTTCTCGTTTATCTATTGGGGCTTCCTGTGGCATACGAACGATATTCCGTCGTCGCAGTTCCCGTATGCCCAGAAGTTCTGGCCCTTGTCGGTCATTCAGCTTTCCATCTGGACCCAGATCAACACCGGCAACGGCGCGACCTGGGCCCTGCACGCGATCAAGCCGCCGGTCATCGGCTACGGGGCGCTGTTCGCCGGGGCCGCTTACGGCGCAACGCTGCTGTTCAAGTGGCCGCTCTTGTTCTTCTACGGCTTCCTCGGCGGCATCAGCACTCTGCCGCACGACACGATCCCAACAATGATCGGGGCTTTACTGGGCCGCTACTATTTCGCCAAGCGGTTCGGTCTGGAACGCTGGCAGTTGTATACGCCGGTGCTTCTGGCGGGCTTCGCCTGTGGCACGGGCCTGATTGGTATGGCTGCGATTGCGCTGGCCTTGATCGCAAAGACCGTCAATTATTTGCCATTTTAGGAAGTCCCCCAGCCCCCATTATTGGGGGCTGAGGGGGAGTGACTTTTTCCTCGACGCTTGCGTACAATATACTGTGAAAACACTCGTCAGACAAGAAGTACACGGCACAGGGATACGCAAAGGATGGAAGACCGTTGGCTGGCAGGGATTGACCGTGCAGGCACCGCCGACATGGAATCTGGTCGGCTACGGCGGAGACGCGAAAGCCGGTAATCTGCGGCTGGACAACGCCGAGCTTCAAGCACAGGGCGTTCTCGGCATGGACATCCGCTGGATTCCGGTCAAAGGCAAAGTCTCCGATGCCGATCTCGAAAAGCGTTTGCGGCAGTATTTGGACAGCGTCGAGAAAAGCGCCAAGCGGCAGAAGATCTCGGCGATGGTCCAGATCAAGGCGCTGACGGACGACGCGCACCCAGAGCGGCTCGGACTGCGCGGGTTCACCTGGAAAGCCGACAAGCGGGCGGTCGGGCGCATCTGGCACTGCACGGACTGCGGGCGCGTGATTATCGCGCAGGCGCTGGGCGGCACTAGAAGCGATTTCACGGCGACGGCGACGGATGCCCTGCACACGCTTCAGTGCCACGCTGAGGATCCGAACTGGCGCGTTTGGTCTTTGTATGACCTGCACACCGAAGTTCCAAGCGACTACACGCTTTCTGGCAAACTGCAACTGATGAACATCTATGTTCAGCTTCCGTTCAGCCGCGCGAATACTTTAGACACCCTGACGGTAGAGCAGTGGGGCGTCGCCAATGTCCAGCTTCGGAATGCCTACTTGGATCAATGGTTCCGTGACAAGAATCGCGCTCAAGAGGGAATGCTGTCCTATAAAGGCCGTGAGTCGGAAGCGTTAGGCCATCCGGCGCTGGCGCTGACGGGACGCAAGACGGGCCTGGCATACTGGGCTTCTCAGGCCATCCCGCAGATCACCCGCTTGCAGAAGCCGGCGACATATTTTGAGGCGCGGATCTGGGAATGCCCGGAAAC
>CAXSFV010000072.1:0-8158 GCA_964236795.1 uncultured Armatimonadales bacterium
GTGGCGTTCCGCAAGGAAAAGTTTGTGCCGTTTGGCGGGCCGAACGGCGGGGACGGGGGCAAGGGCGGCGATATTTATATTGAGTCCGACTCGAACCTCTCGACCCTGCTGGACTTCCGGTATCAGCGGCATTATGAGGCCGAGCGGGGCATTCACGGCACGAGCCGGGATATGCACGGCAAGAACGCGGGCGACTTGACGCTGAAAGTGCCGGTGGGAACGACGGCGACGGATGCGACAACCGGGCGGATTATCGCGGATTTGACCAAGCACGGCGAGAAGGCCATGATTGCGCGGGGCGGGGAAGGCGGGCGCGGGAACGCCCACTTCGCGAACTCGACCCACCAAGCCCCGAAGTTTGCCGAGAACGGCGAGCCGGGCGAAGAAAAGTCGATCACCCTGGAATTGAAGCTGCTGGCGGATGTCGGGCTGATCGGTTACCCGAATGTCGGGAAAAGCACGCTGATTGCCGCGCTGTCTGCCGCGAAGCCGAAGATCGCCGATTATCCGTTTACGACGCTGATCCCGAACTTAGGGGTCGTGCGCGTGGACGACGAGCGGACGTTTGTGATTGCCGATATTCCGGGGCTAATTGAAGGCGCAAGCGAAGGGGTTGGGCTGGGACACCAGTTCCTGCGCCACGTCGAGCGGACCCGCCTGCTGTGTCATCTCATTGACGTGTCCGATGCGTCGGGCCGGGACCCAATGGACGACTACGCGATTATTAACCGGGAGCTGGCGAACTACAATGAAGAACTCGCGCTGCTGCCGCAGGTCATCGTGCTGAACAAGACTGACATCGCCGACCCGGAAATCGTTGAAATGCTGCGGGCGGAGTTTGTAGGCGAAGACAAGCCGGTGTTTGTGGTTTCGGCGGCGACCCGCTCCGGCCTAGAGCCGCTGGTCTATTACCTCGCGCAAAGACTGTCCGAGATGCCCCTGCCGATGCCGTTTGACGACGGCGTTGTGCGGATCACGCCGGAGACCGTGAAAGGCAGGCGTCCCGATCGGCGCTGGGAAGCGCACTACGACGCCGCGAACCAGGTCTATGTCGTTTCCGGCGCGGGCATTGAGCGGCTGATCTCGATGACTCAGCTTACGAATGACGACGCCCTCAGCCGCTTGCAGCGGACGTTGGAAAAGACCGGCATTGTCAACAAGCTCCGAACCCTCGGCGCCCAGGAAGGCGACACCGTGCGGATCGGCAAGGCCGAGTTTGACTTCTTTGACGAAGATGCTTTGGACGTTCCCGCAGCAAAATCGGACGCCGAAGAGGAATAAGCCATCACGCCAGTCCGAAAAATCGTGATCAAAGTCGGCACCAGCACGCTCACGCGCGGCGGCGGCCCTCCCGACACCGCCTACATCGCTGACCTTGCCGGGCAGGCATCGGCCCAGCTTGACGCCGGGTGCAGCGTTGTCCTCGTCTCATCCGGGGCTATTCGTGCCGGCATGGACAAACTCAACCTGCCGGGCCGTCCGCGCTCGATCCCGCAGAAGCAGGCGGCGGCGGCCATCGGGCAGGGACTGCTGATGCACACCTATGCCGAAGCGTTCCGGGCGCACTCGGTCCCCGTCGCGCAGATTTTGCTGACCCGCGAAGACTTGCAAGACCGAAGGCGCTATCTAAACGCCTGCAATACGTTTGAGACCCTGCTTGCTCACCGGGTTATCCCGATCGTCAATGAGAACGACACGGTCTCAGTAGACGAGATCAAGTTCGGCGACAACGACACTTTAGCGGCACTCGTGGCGTCGCTCATCCAGGCTGATACACTGTTGCTGCTCTCGGATGTCGCCGGCCTGTACGACCGGGACCCGACGCAGCACAAAGACGCCGAGCTTATTCCCGTTGTTGAGACGATTGACCGGGCATTGAGAGAAACCGCTGGCGGCGTTCAATCCCGGCTCGGAACCGGCGGCATGGCGACTAAAATCCAGGCGGCGAAAATCTGCGCCAGCACGGGCGTCCGCATGTTCATCGCCGACGGCAGGCGTCCTGGCGTCGTCGCTGACGCGCTTGCGGGCCGGTGCGGCACCCAGTTTGTCCCAAAGGCGACCCGCCTGCGCTCCCGCCAGCGCTGGATCGCCTACGGGGCCGTGCCGAAAGGCACGGTGACGGTCAACGACGGCGCGAAGCAGAGCATTCTGATGGGAGGTGGCAGCCTTCTTCCTGCGGGCGTTCTCTCCGTCGCCGGCCACTTCGCGCCGGGTGATCTCGTGCGCCTCGCCGGCACAGACGGCGAAGCCTTCGCGCAGGGCTTCGTCCATTACAGCCACACCCAGATTACCAAAATCATGGGCGGTCGGACTGCCGACATCCTGCCCCGCCTCGGCGTCCACCTCGGCGACGAAATCATTCATCGGGACAACCTTGTGCTGGATCTGTGATGGACAAACACAGTAGGGAAGGGTGAATACAAGGTTTGTAGCCTGCAGTGCCGGATCTCATCGGATAGGGACGAACCTTGTATGCGCCCTCATAAACAATCATCCCGCTGTAACAATCATCCCGCTGTGCTTACGCTCCGCCATGCCTATCGTCGCGTCTTGACAACTTCTCCCCATTCGGCTAGAATAACTGCCATGAGTACGCCTCCAAATGAAGCGGCAATTCAAGAAGTCGAAGAAAAAGGCGGTGCTGCAAAAGCTGCCGCACGAACTCTGGCATCTGCCGGAACCGACGCTAAGAACACGGCGCTCATGGCAATGTCCCACGCTCTTGGCGTAGCCGCCGAGGCTATTTTGGAAGCCAACAGCCGTGACCTCGCGAGCGCGAAAGATAAGGGCATGACGCCGCACCTCATCGAGCGGCTGACGCTGACGCCTAGACGCATCGCTGAGATGAAAATAGGGCTGCGAGAAATCGCCGCTCTGCCGGACCCTGTCGGTGTGGTGCTGTCGGGCTGGCGGCGTCCGAACGGTCTCCAAATCACGAAGACGCGCGTCCCGCTCGGCGTCATCGGCATCATCTACGAAAGCCGCCCGAACGTCACTGTAGACGCCGCCGCGCTCTGCTTCAAGTCGGGCAATGCCGCGCTTTTGCGGGGCGGCTCGGAAGCCGTTCATTCCAATATCGCTCTTGCCGATGTGCTTCAAGACTCGCTGGAACGTGCCGGGCTGCCGCGCACGGCGATCCAGCTTATTCAAAACACCGACCGGGCCGCCGCCCGGCGCTTGATGACCCTGAACGGCTTTGTAGACTGCCTGATCCCGCGCGGCGGGGCGTCACTGATTAGGACCGTGGTGGAAAACGCCACGGTTCCTGTGATCGAGACCGGTACGGGTAACTGCCATGTGTACGTGGACAAAGACGCCGACTTCGGCATGGCTGTAGGCATTGTCATCAATGCCAAAGTCCAGCGGCCGTCAGTCTGCAACAGTGCGGAAACGCTGCTGGTCCATCAGGACATTGCCGCCGCGTTCCTGCCGCTTGTGGGGCGAAAGCTAGCGGACGCAGGGGTCGAGCTTCGCGCCGATGACCTTGCCCGCCGGTATCTTCCCTCGTCTGCTCCTGCCACCGAAGAAGACTGGTATACGGAGTATAACGCGCTGGTACTCGCCGTCAAAGTCGTCGGCAGCTTAGAAGATGCCATTAGCCACATCAACACCTACGGGACGCAGCATTCGGAGGCGATCGTGACGGGCGACTACGCCGCCGCGCAGGTGTTCACCGGCGGCGTAGACTGCGCGGCCGTTTATGTCAATGCGTCCACGCGCTTCACCGACGGCTTTGAGTTCGGCTTCGGTGCGGAGATCGGCATCTCGAACCAAAAACTGCACGCACGCGGCCCGATGGGCCTGGAAGAGCTGACGACCTACAAATACATCGTGCGCGGCAGCGGGCAGATCCGGCACTAAAAGGACAGAACGCATGAACCCGATCAACCCCGGCAATCCTTACAACTCCGGCAACCAGTTTCCGCCCAGCGAGCTGCCGGGACAGAACCCCGGTGTGTGGCCGCCGCCGCCGACCGGCCAGTTTGCCCCGCCCCAGGCGCTGACCTTTCCGTTCAAGACGATATTTCAATACGTCAAGCCCAGCAGCGTCCCGCTTTTTCGGGTCGGCACTGTGTCGCTTTACCCGGAGGGCGTGTCAATCCAGGGCAAGGCCGTGACCCGCTACGAAAACCAGTGGTCAATCCTTGCCATTTCCCTGTTTCTGCGCTTGTTTCTTGTGGCTTACCTGATCATGGAATATGCCATCCGGCGCGATGAGTTCTTAAACGTGCCCTGGTCTGATGTCAAGCAAGTGGTGCTTGTTCCCAAAAAAAGTCGTGTTTGCCTGGTATACGATGCTCCGAACTACAAAGGCATAATCAAAACATTCTCGCTGACATTTAATCTCGGCGTCACTTACTACGAGGCTTTTGTCAGCAATATCACCGGCTTTCTGCCTGATCGGATAAGCGAGGGCAAGCTGCGTCCGTGGACTTCCCCACCCGTGTGGATCTTTTGCATCGGGCTTCTTCTTGTTTTGATCTTCTACGGGGTCCTCTTCGCGACGACCTCTCACTCGTCCAATGGCTTAAAGTAGGTCATGCAAAGACTGGGTATCATGGGCGGCACGTTCGACCCCATTCATTACGGGCATCTGCTGATGGCGGAAGAAGCCCGGCAGGCGTTCGCGCTGGATGAAGTGGTTTTTGTCCCGAACGGTCGGCCCGCGCATAAGAAGGCGTACTTGGTCTCGTCGCCCGAAGATCGCTATGCGATGACGCTGCTGGCAACCGGGTCAAACCCGTGTTTTTCGGCATCGCGCATGGAGATTGAGCGGTCCGGCCTGTCATATACGATTGACACTCTGCGCGAGTTCCGTAAGCTGTACCCCGGACTTGACGCGCTGTATTTCATTACCGGAGCGGATGCAGTTTTGGAGATATTGACCTGGCACGAGTACGACAAACTGGTGCGGGAATGCCAGTTCATCGCCGTCACCCGGCCCGGCTTTGTGTTGGAGCGGCTGCCGGAGATCGTCGACGCCGCGTTTTTAGACCGCGTCCACTTTCTGCCGATCCCGCGCCTGGAAATCTCGTCCACCGACATTCGGAAGCGGGTGCGCGAGGGTCGCTCCATCAAGTACCTGTCCCCGGAGCCGGTTGAGGCGTATGTGCAGCAGCACGGGCTGTACCGTTTTCTGCTGACAGGGGAACAGCTGTAACCATGCACGAAGAATGCGACAGACAACTTGCGCTGGCCCGGCGGCAGCTTGAAGCGGTCCAGCAGGTCAGCGCGGCGCTGTATTCCATTACGGACACGAATACTCTGCTGCGGCAGGCACTTCAAACCAGCATGGGCGTGGTGGATGCCGACGCCGGCTCAATCCTGCTCTTCGACGCCGCTGATAACGCGCTGGTATTCCGCCATGCGGTCGGGCCGGTCGGTGAGAGTCTGGTGGGAACACGCCTCGATTTATCGCTCGGCAAAGGCATTGCCGGTCAGGTGTTCGCGTCGGGGCAGGGGCGCGTCACGGCGGATGTCGGGGCCGACGCCGACCATGTCGGCACGGTGGATGCCCAAACCGGGTATCAAACCCGCTCGCTGATGACCGTGCCGCTGCACACGCGCGGCGGAGCGCCGCTCGGCGTGATTCAGCTTGTCAACAAGCGCGTCGGCACGTTTGACGCCGCCGATATGGCGGTCATTGAGATTGTTTCCAGCCTCGTCACTATGAGTACGCAGAACGCGCTCTTGGCCCGCGAAGCGAACCTCGCCGCGATTGCCCGGTCTGTCGGCGAAATCAGCCACGACATCGGCAATATGCTCACTCATGTCCTGCCTTATGTGGAGACTTTAGAAGGCAGCATCGCCGATGTCCGCGCCGGCAAGCCGAATGCCCTGGACGATTTAGAAAGCTTCTACGCCGAAGTCCGGGACAGCGTCGCGCTTGGGGTCGGGCAGGTGACGGCCCGGACCCGCGAGATTGCAAGCGCCCTCAAAGGCGAAGTCACCCCGCTGGACTTTCGGACGGGCCGCCCCTTTGAGACAATCCAGCGCGTCACCAGCTCCCTCACCGGCGCGGCGGCGGTCGCGGGCGTCACCCTGCGGGCTGAGGGCGATACCCAATTAGAAGCCGTCTTCGACAAATCCCGACTCTACAATGCCCTGTTCAACCTCGTCAACAACGCCCTGCCCGAAACCCCTTCCGGTGGCTCCATCACGCTTACGGTTGCCGCTGACCCTGACCCCGCCTGGTACACGCTGTCCGTCGCCGACACCGGCGCGGGAATGCCGCCGGAAGTCCGCGCGAAGCTCTTCACCGACGCCGCCTACTCCACTAAACCCGGCGGCACGGGTCTCGGAACCCGCATCGTCCGCCGCATCGTCGAGCAGCACCGGGGGCGTCCGTCCGTGCAGAGCGAGCCGGGGCAGGGGACGACTATTACGCTTAGGCTGCCGAAAGACCCGACAGCGTAAAAAGCCCGGCACCGAAAGCGCCGGGCTTAAAACGAGAAATTAACGTGCATTTGATCTAGCACATCGTCGAATGACCCATGCCATTCTTGAACCATGTCTTCAGTCATAGTATACGGCTTTGGATAATGCTGTCTCTGCCACGGGATTAAATACCGACCAACAATTTCAAGAGGGCCGGTGTCAAACTTGCCGCGATAGAACGTCACAAGAGGGCCGTCTTTGAGATACCAGACAAAGGCACGGGCGCGGCTATGTGGGATCTTCTTTCTCAGCACAGGCCGGCATAGCTCGATGTAGGAGCCGATGCTGTATGGCTCCGCGCTGCAAAACACCTCAGCCGTTTCCGCTTCCCAAGCTGCTGTCGGCAAAGCATGGATCTCCCAGCTACTTCCATTCAGCAATTTATCCTGCTTTTCATCCCATTGCAGCTCGTCGTAGCGGGAGTGACGTTTGTATTCAGCCTCAATGAGTTCAAGCGGATACGAATACTTGCGGTTGTCATAGATCAGCGTTCCATCTTCCTGAACCCCGCAATCAAGTTCCTTGACTGCATATTTAGCCAATGCTTCCCGCAGAGATCCTGCCTGAATCAAGTGCGTTACACAATGCCCAAAACTTCGATGGAAGACAATGAAATGCGCCAACGCCTATAATTCCGCCTTCAGTCCATTTACTAACCCCTCTACATGAGCCGCTGCATCACTGACGGCAACGGCTTCTTTGTTACTGCTGTCATGGCGCAGACTGACTTCCACCGTGCCTTCGGACAGCGATTTTCCGACGACGACTTTGACCGGGAAGCCGATGAGGTCGGCATCTTTGAACTTGACGCCGGGGCGGTCATCGCGGTTGTCCAACAAAACGTCCACGCCGGAGGCCAGCAGAGATTGGTACAGCGCTTCGGCGGCGTCTCGCTGGGCGTCGCTTTTGGGATCTACAAGCACGACGACGACTTCAAATGGGGCGATGGAGACCGGCCAGAGCATTCCGGCGGTGTCGTGGTGCTGCTCCACCGCCGCCGCCATTGTCCGGGACACGCCGACGCCGTAGGAGCCGCCCTGCATGAGCTGGGATTTTCCCGTCTCGTCGGTGAAGGTCGCGCCCATCTTCAGCGAGTAGCGCGTGCCGAAGTTGAAGACATGGCCGACCTCGATCCCGCGCTGGGTATACAAGCGGCCTACGGGGTCGGCGGGGCTGACATCGCCGGCCACGGCGGTTCGCAGGTCGTGGTACTCCGGCGCGGGAAAATCGCGGCCCGGTAGGACATGGACGAAATGCGCGTCGGCGGCGTTCGCCCCCGTTACGCCGTCGCGGATGGTCGCCACTTCGCGGTCGGCGATTACGCGCACAGGCTGGGGGAGACCGACCGGCCCGGCGAAGCCGACGGGAGCGCCCGTCACTTTCCGGACAACGGCGGCATCCGCCAGCGGGGACGGGCCACCGAGCAGCTTGGCAAGCTTGGCTTCGTTCAGCTCCCGGTCGCCGCGCACGAGTGCCACTACGGGCGTGCCGTCAGGCGCGGTGACAACAAGCGTCTTGATGAGCCGCGTCGCAGGAACGCTGAGAAACGCCGATACGTCTTCAATCGTGGATACGCCGGGCGTTGCCACTTGCTCCCGTGCCGGAACTTCGGCATTGGGGTCTTCGGCAGGGGCGGGGACGGCCTCGCAGCGCTCGGCATTCGCGGCGTAGCCGGTCTTGTCGCAGCGCAGGACCGTGTCTTCGCCGTCGTCCGACAGCA
>CAXSFV010000073.1:0-7304 GCA_964236795.1 uncultured Armatimonadales bacterium
GCTTGCAGAAGCCGGCGACATATTTTGAGGCGCGGATCTGGGAATGCCCGGAAACCAACAAAATTTTCCTCGTGCAAAGCGTCAGCCGCCGCCCGCAGCCGGACGTGGTGGATGCGATTGTCGCCCGGACCCGGTGCCACGAGTAATGCCTAAAATTGATCTAAAGCAGTATTTCCCGTTCCTCAACCGGGCGAAAGGCAGCCTGCCGCGCGGCGAGATGCTGGCCCTGCGGCCTGTCCGCACGGCATCCGTCGCCTGGGAGCCGAAAATCGATCCCGATGCGCCGGGGGTGCAGATCACCGTGCCGCGCCGGGAAGATAAAATGGGTCAGATTTTAAGCCGTCTGTTCCAGATCCCGGCAACAAAGACTATCGAGCTGGACGAGTTCGGCGCGGCGGTCTGGGAAAAGTGCGACGGACGACATTCGGTGGAGCAGTTAGTGGCCTTCACCGCCGCCGCCTACAAACTGAACCGGCGGCAGGCAGAAGTCAGTGTCGTGTCGTTCATGCGGATGCTGGCCCAGCGGCGTTTAATCGGTCTAGACAAAGATACAGGCAGTACAAGTAAAGCAGAGAAGGGAACAGCAGCGCATGTCCATCGAAGCAGCCGCGCCCGGACGCCGTCCAAACGCGGGCGGCGGCATTAAAACACAGATTAACCTGCCGTGGAGCAAGGCGGTTTCAATTGCAATGAACTCGCTGAAGATTCGTTTCTGGCGCTCCATGATCACAGGCGCAGGCATCTTCTTAGGCATTGCCTTTTTGTGCTTTTCCGGGGTGACGGCACTCCTGGAGCTGAAAACAGGCAACCAAGCTGCACTGAACCGCCAGATCTGGCTGTGCGTCATGGCGCTGCTGGTCTGCACGGTCGGCATCACCAATTCCATGCTGATGTCGGTCTCGGAGCGGTTCCGGGAGATCGGCACGATGAAGTGCCTGGGCGCCTTAAACTCGCTGATCGTCCGGCTCTTTCTCATTGAAGCGCTTTTCATGGGCTTTGTCGCGTCGTTCGCCGGCTGGATACTCGGCTTTTTCGGCGTCTTTTTGGTCCGCTGGGCGTCCCTCGGCTGGGCCGAGGGCATCGGCCATCTTTCCGCCGGCATCGTCTTCGGCTCGCTCGTGGGCTGCATTCTGATTGGCGGCTTCTTAACCCTCGTCGCCGCTCTGCTGCCCGCCCAGCGCGCCGCTCAAATGCCGCCCGCCGCCGCGCTGCGGACGGAAGTGTAGGAACCCACCTCCTTGCTTCGCAGGGGTCCTCCCCTTTGGGGAGGACAAGGAGCAAAAACAGCCTGCGGCAGCGCAGTTTCCTAAACTCTTTGTCCTCC
Source organism: uncultured Armatimonadales bacterium (assembly GCA_964236795.1). Taxonomy (GTDB): domain Bacteria; phylum Armatimonadota; class Armatimonadia; order Armatimonadales; family Capsulimonadaceae; genus JANXMY01. The sequence goes on from CAXSFV010000073.1 coordinate 1,325, forward strand.
CCCTTTGGGGAGGACCCCTGCGAAGCAAGGAGGTGGGTTCCTTCGTTATTTTATCTTGGAGAAATCATACGTGTCAGCCACAGAATACATTGTTCGGACCAAAGATGTTGTCAAAGTCTTCACGCTGGGGGAAGAAAAGCTGCGGGCGCTTGACGGCGTCAACGTAGACATTCGCCGGGGGGAGTATATCTCAATCATGGGGCCGTCGGGGTCCGGGAAATCCACACTCTTTAACGCCATCGGCGGGCTGGATAAGCCGGACAGCGGGAGCGTGTTCATCAACGACGTGGACATGGCCCAGCTTGACGCCGGGGAGCTGGCGTACCTGCGCTGCCACACCATCGGCTATATCTTTCAGACGTTCAACTTGATTACGGTGATGACGGCTCTGGAAAACGTCAGCCTGCCGACGATTTTTGCCGGGACGCCGTCGGAAGACGGACAGAAGCGGGGCATGGAGCTTTTGGACATCGTCGGCCTCGGCCACCGCTATCACCACAAGCCGTCCCAGCTTTCCGGCGGCCAGCAGCAGCGCGTCGCGATTGCCCGGTCACTCGCCAACAATCCCAGCATCATTCTTGCCGACGAGCCGACCGGGAACCTGGACTCCAAGACCGGCGAGGAAATTATCGCCCTCCTGCGCCGCCTGAACAAAGAACAGGGCGTGACGATTATCACGGCGACGCACGACTATAAAATGGTGGACGTGTCCGACCGGGTCATCTGGATCAAAGACGGCAAAGTGGAGAAGATCGAGAACCGCGCCGACATCCAGATCAATGTCGGCGGCATGGGCGGCGAGTCAGACCACCTGGCAGGCAGTATTGACTCGACCAACGTAGACGCCCCGCTGCTGGTATAACCGAGTGCAAACAAAAACTTTTCTATTGGCTGCTTTGCTCCTCACGGTGCTGTGCCGCCTGGCTGCGGCGCAGACTCCCACGGCGGCGTCTGTTCTCGCTGCAATGAAAACTGCCACCGGTGGTTCGGCCTGGGACAAGGTGAAGAGCCTGGACACCGTCTCAATCATTAGAAGCGGCGGGCTGACAGGAACGCAGGATGAATGGGACGACACGCTGACGGGCCGCTACTCGGTTTCGGCAATACTCGGCCCAATTCCGCAGCGGGACGGTTACGATGGAGCGCGGGTCTGGAACCAGGACGAAAACGGCCAGTCGCGCTATGTCGCCGCCACCGATGATGTGCAGGCCGCACACAGCATCGCGTATCGGGACTCTTTGGCCTACTGGTTCCCTGAGCGGTTTCCCGGAACTGTCTCGTATTTAAAGCACAGCGGCGAGAACGGCAGAGGCTTCGATGTCCTGCAAATGATCCCGAACGGCGGGCGTCCGTTTCAGCTTTGGGTAGATGACAAGACGCACCTCGCCGACCGCGTCATTGAAGCCGGAGCGACGGAGACCGACACGACGTTCTTCTCCGACTACCGCCCCATGAGCGGCCTTCTGCTGCCCTTCGGAGCCCGCGCTTCGACCGGCGACCCGCGTTATGACACGGTTAGTATCACGCAGTCGGTCGTCATCAATGCTGCCATTCCAAACGATACATTTACGCTTCCCCCGCCGCCCCCGCCGGATTTTACGATTGCCGGGAACGCCGCGTCCGTGACCGTGCCGTTCCGCTATGAAGGCGACCACATTCTCGTGGACATCCGTATTAACGGGCACGGGCCGTTCTCAGCGCTTCTGGACACCGGCGCCGTGTATGGCGTCACGCCTGCCCTGGCCCGGCGTGCCGGTCTGAAGCCGCAGGGGGCGATTGCCGGAACAGGGAACGGGGCAAAAACTGTTGATACCGGGCTGGCCCGCGCGGGGACAGTCAGCCTCGGCGGTTTGACCATGCGCCGCCCGCTGTTTTATGTCATTGACCAGCCTGAACTCGAAAATCACCCGATTATCGGCTACGAGCTGTTCAAGCGCTTTGTGGTTCGAATTGACTACGACAAGCATCTGCTCACTTTTACGCCGCCGGATCGCTTTGCTTACTCCGGCACGGGAACCTTGGTGTCGTTTCGGTTCAACGGCCGCACCCCGGAAGTAGACGGGGCCATGGATGGCATTGCGGGCGCGTTCACCATTGACACCGGCGCGGGCGGCTCGGTGCGTTTGAACCGGCCTTTTGTCGAAGCACATAACTTACGGGAGCGCTACAAGCCGCGTTATGACACGATTATTGGCTACGGCGTCGGCGGATCGGAGCGCGGCGGCGTGGTGCATCTAGGCCGGCTGACGCTCGGTGGGGTGGGGGTCAATGGAGTACGGGCCGCGCTGACGACAGACCAGGCCGGCGGCGGGGCGGATAAAGCGGTGGCCGGCAATGTCGGCGAAGGGTTCCTGCATCGGTTCAACCTCACACTCGACTATGCCCGGATGCGGATTATTTTCGAGCCGAACTCGCATTTCAACGAGCCGGAAAGCGAAGACCGCACGGGGTTTGTGCTGGACCTGAACGCTTCCAACCTTCTGATTGCCGATGTCGTTCCCAGCAGTCCGGCGGCGCAGGCGGGCATCAAAGTCGGCGATGTGATCGAGACGGTCAACGGGCAGGTGCTGGTGAATGATGCGTTTTCGCCGTTGTATTCCTTGTTCCGCCAGGCTCCCGGAACTCGCCTGCGCTTTCGGGTTCGCTCCGGGCAGACCGTCCGCAGCGTGACGCTCATTCTGCGCGACCTTTAGCCAAGCCCAAATAAGCTGAGCGTACCGTCGCCGGTGTAAACCAAGAGAACGCGGCCGTCCGCAGACACCGCCGTTTGGCGCAGGGAACCGGGGAGGGGATAACGGCGCAGGATATGACCGTCGTGGCGTAGGGCATACAGCGCGTGCTTGCCGTCGGAGACGATCAGGCGGCTGCCGTCGGGCGAGAGGGCGACTAAATTGGGCGGGAATAAGAGGCCGCCGCGCTCCCATAGCACATTTCCTGAATGGTCCAAAAGGCGCAGGTGATGCTCGGACAGGCTTTGGTTGCCCCGCACGATCTGGCGCAGGTAAGAGACCGCCACGAAATCGCCGTTTTGAGTAATCAGGGCAGTCGGGTAGAGCGCATCTTCTCCCAAATCCATGCGCCACAGCGGGTTCCCGCCGCCGTCGCTGCGCCACAAATAGAGCGAAGGGTCGCTGCCCCGGACATTCCCCGACGACACCCCCAGCACATAGCGGCCATTGCCGGAAATTTGGGCGGTAAACAGCCGGTCGGCCAGCCTGCGACGCGCCGTCGCCCCTTCCGGATACTGCCACAAACTCGTCCCCCGCGGCGTGTAACACGCGACGCTGCTGTCGTTCCACGCGCCGGTCACAAGGAACGAGCCGAGCGTCGGGAACGCCACCGACGTGCCGATGCCGCCGAGCGGCCAGTGATGGATGCGCTTGTCCCCGGAAACATAGGACTGATCGCTCAGGCCGTACAAGTACAGCGTCTTTCCGCCCGTGACAATCCCTGCATACGCGCCGTCCGCCGAAATTTCGGCGTCCCACACGGCCCCGCCGAGCGACTGGTGGGCCAACGTTGTGCCGTCCGCTCCGCGCAAAATTGTGATGTTCGGCTGGTCCGGGTCCAAAGCCGCCCAGGCCAAAACCGTGTCTCCCGCAGCTCCGACGGCGACGCTGGACGCATTCGTCGCAGCGTGAGTCCAGAGCGGATGGTCCGGCTGCGTCCGCCAGTGCCAGAGCGAGACGTTCCCTTTTGCGCCGCTTGACAGCGCAACAAGCTCCCCCTGCGGGGACAGCGCCGCGCCGCGAAACCCAGCAACCGGACGCGTCCAAAGTAGTGTCAGCGGCTGCCCCGGCGCGGCGCTTTGGACGGCAGCATGCGTGCGGCCTGCCCGGAAGCCCCAGATGCCCAGAAGCGCTAAGCACAGCGTCGCCATGCCCGCAAGCCAGAGCCGCCGCGCTCGCCAGATCATTCGGCCCCTGCCGATGCAGCGACCATTGAAAGAAATAGCTCATGGACGCGGTGGTCGCCGGTGATCTCCGGGTGGAACGCACTGCCGAGGAGCGTCCCCTGCCGGACAAAGACAATTTTGCCGTTGTGCCGCGCCAGCACGTCTACGCCCGGTCCGGCCTCCACCACATACGGCGCCCGAATGAAGACCGCCCCCAGCGGCTCCGGCCCCAGCGCGGGAACGTCCAGCGCCGCCTCAAAGGAGTCCACCTGCCGCCCGAAAGCATTGCGGGCCACGACCACGTCCATCAGCCCTAATGTCGGCTGCCCGCCTCGTTCGCCGGTCTCTGCCGTGACTTCGCGCGACAGCAAAATCAGCCCGGCGCAGGTCCCATAAATCGGCTTGCCCGCCGCGTGTGCGGCCTTCAGCGCTGCGTCTACGCCGTACCGCGCCAGCAGCCGCCCGATGGCCGTGCTTTCCCCGCCCGGCAGGATCACGCCATCCGCCCGCTCAATATCGCGCGGCAGCCGGGCATTGAACGCTTCCGCGCCGAGCGAGTTCAGCATATCAATATGTTTCTGGAAGTCACCCTGCACGGCAACCACCGCAATTTTCGGTTTTGCTTGCATAGGCATTAGTATAGCACAAAGCGGAGATGAGGGTGTTGACACGAGGGCGTAAACGCCCTCACTGGGGAGCGCGGACGCTGAGGCCCCGCCTGCGCGGGACAAGAAACAGATCAATCCGAAATCTTCCGCCACGCAGGTGGCGGCTTGGCGCTTCGCCCCCCAGCGAGGGCGTTCACGCCCTCGTATCAACACCCTCGTCAACCCATGCCCCCACGGAATCTTCTTACTCCCGAAACTCCGGCGGGGGCGGCCAAACCCCCTCCTGCGGCCCCGAAGCCGCCCCGCGCTGTGCCTGATAAGATGCCAGCAGCGCCGCATGACGCCGGGCCGCACGCACCCGCAGCCACCGAATAAGCGAGATCGGGCCGGACGAAATCACCCAGCAGCCGCCGAAGACCGCTAGATTGAGCCACCAATCTGCCATGAGTTGATGGGTGCCGTTTACATACCATTTTCTGAGATTAACTGATGTCAGCACCAAGCACAGGGGTAACAATCCCCATAAAAACGTCATTCGCCGTGCCAAGCCGCTCAAAAGGCCGGGCAGTACCAGCAAGCCCAGCAGGCCAAATACAACACTGGCGACCTCAGCAGCTTGATGACCAATGAAGGGAGCATTGAACGAGTCGAGTCGTCTGAGGATAGGCGGATAAACGGCAAAAGCGGCAAGGCTTCCACTCATGCCGCCGCCCAGAATGCCGACAAGCCAGGCCCGCGTGTCCCAAATATGTTTTGGCTTTTGCATACCTTAGAAATGCTTCGTATCGTGGTCCCAGGCGGAAGTCTGCCAGTTGTCGGGACTATCCGGGGCGGGCAGCCAGTCGGGAAGCGTGAACAGAAGGAAATCGGACAGAGAATGAACATACGGCTCGTAGGACTCGCGCATTTGGGTTAGCTTTTGGTCGTCTTCGGGGCCGTCGCACAGCAGCAGACCCGCCCCGGCCAGAATGCCGCGCAGAGTCGTGAGGCGGTCTAGGGGCAGCCGGTCGGGGTCCAGCGGCTTCGGCGGCAGGTTGAAAACATACGCGAGGTCCACAATCATGTGCCGGCACATCGCGAAGGTCATGCGGGTCTGCCACTGCAACGCAGGCTGCCAGTCCGGGGCACCCGCCGCGCCGACAACAATTAATGTGCAGGTGTCCATGATCGTGGTCAGGGCGCCGAGCCACGATTGATGGTCGTGCTGCGACCGATAATAGGTAAGTACGGGATAAGAAAGATGGCTTTCAAGCTGCTCCGAAGCCCATTCCTCCCATTCATGCATCAGCGGCAGGAGGTTTTCCATCTGCCGGCCTTCCGCATACCGCCGCAGCATTTCCGTTGCCGACGGCGGCGATCCGGCCCGCGCATCCAGCAGCGAGATAATCGCTTCGCGCTTTGAAAACGCCTGGTACAGCACCGGCAGGTAGCCGATCACGATCGCGAGAAAGCCGAAGCCGAGGCCCGCTTCCGAGAC
>CAXSFV010000074.1:0-7095 GCA_964236795.1 uncultured Armatimonadales bacterium
AAGTCGTGCCGAATGCCTACGCGCTGGTCGGCGGCTCCAAAGGCGGCGAGCTGGCCCTGCTTCTCAGCAGCCGCTACCCGCAGGTCAAGGCGGTCGCGGCTTTTGCTCCAAGCTCAGTCGTATTTCAAGGGCTGGCGCAGGGGAAGGCGGCTTCGTCGTGGACGCACGGCGGCAAACACCTTGCGTTTGTCTCCTTCCCGCTCACGGCGATGTTCGCCATACTCAAAGGAATGCGCTCCGGGCATTTTCTTCAAGCCTATACCCTTGCGCTGCGGAACACAAAGGCCGTTGCAAGCGCGGCAATTCGGGTCGAGAACATCAACGGCCCTGTGCTGCTGATTTCAGGAAGCCGTGACGAAATGTGGCCCTCAGCGCAGATGTGCGAGCAAATGACGGCGCGGCTGTCCGAAGCTAAGTTCGGCTTTCCTGCAAAACACCTCGCGCTGGAAACAGGGCATAATGTTTTCGACGACGCCAGCGCTTGGCCGGAGATTGTCCGCTTTCTGACCCAGGACTTTCGGACGCAGCACTTGGGTATACTGCCTCTATGACTACTCTCACACCCCCGACAGCAAAGACTCAGCCCAAAGTGGACACTCTGCACGGCGATACGCGCACAGACCCTTATTTCTGGATGCGCGAGAAAAGCAACCCCGAAGTCACGGCGTATCTAGAAGCGGAGAACGCTTACACGGACGCGGCGCTGGCCCCGACGAAGGAACTTCAGGAAACGCTGTACCTTGAGATGAAAGGGCGCATTCAGGAAACCGACCTGAGCGTCCCCTACAAATACGGCGAGTATTTCTACTATTCCCGAACCGAAGAAGGCAAGCAATACCTGACAGCCTGCCGCAAGCGCGGCTCTCTGGACGCACCCGAAGAAGTGACGCTGGATCTGAACGCCCTGGCGGAAGGGCATTCGTACTTAGGGTTGGGTGCCTACGAAGTCAGCGACGACGGGAATTTGCTGGCATTCTCCACCGATGTCACGGGCTTCCGGCAGTACACGCTGCAAGTTAAAGACTTACGGACAGGCGAGCTTTTGCCGGACAAAGTCGAGCGGACAATCTCGGTGGAGTGGGCCGCCGACGGCAAAACGCTCTTTTACACAGTCGAAGACGATGCCAAGCGGCCCTATCGTTTGTACAAGCACACGCTGGGCGTGGCCGATGATACACTGGTCTACGAAGAAACCGACGCGCAGTTTACGCTCAGCGCCGACCGCTCCCGCTCGAAAGCCTACTTGTTCGTCCTTTCGGAAAGCTCCGATACGACCGAAGTACGGTATCTTGCAAGCGACGCGCCGGACAGTGATTTGACGATGTACCGCCCGCGCGAAGACAAGCATCGGTACTATGCCGACCATCACGCGGACAAGTTCTTTGTGCGGACCGACAAGGATGCGAAAAACTTTCGGATCGTCTCCGCGCCGCTGACTGCCCCGAACGAGTGGACGGAGTTTATTCCGCACGATCCCCAGATCACGCGCGAGGACATGGACTTCTTTACGGGCCACGCGGTTGTTTCGGAGCGTCAGGACGGGTTGGAGCAGCTTCGGGTCGTGGACATGACAAGCCGCGCCGATTATCTGATCACGTTCCCGGAGCCGGCGTACACGGTGTTTTTGGACACAAACCGCGAATACGACACCAAAACTGTCCGGTACCGCTACCAGTCGCCCGTGACGCCGCCATCAGTGTACGACTACGACATGGACACGCAGGAGCGGGCGCTCTTAAAGCAGACGCCGGTGCTGGGCGGGTATGACCCGAACGATTACGCCGTGGAACGGCTGTCTGCGACCGCGTCCGACGGCACACGGGTCCCAATGTCGCTGGTCTACAAAAAAGGTTTTGAAGAGAACGGGCAGGCGCCGCTGCTGCTGTACGGCTACGGCTCTTACGGCATCTCGATCCCTGCCGGGTTCTCGTCGAACCGCCTCAGCCTGCTAGACCGGGGCATGGCCTTCGCTATCGCCCATATTCGAGGCGGCGGGGAAATGGGCGAAAAATGGCGGGACGCAGGCAAACTGAAGCTCAAAATGAACACATTTACCGACTTCATCGCCTGCGCCGAGTTCTTGATCGCCGAAAAGTACACATCGCCGGAGCATCTCGCCATCCAGGGCGGCAGCGCGGGCGGGCTTTTAATGGGGGCAACAATTAACCTGCGCCCTGACCTATTTCATGCCGTGCTGTCCCAGGTGCCGTTCGTGGACGTGCTGAACACGATGCTCGACGACACGCTGCCCTTAACCGTCGGCGAGTATTTGGAGTGGGGCAACCCGAACGTGAACGCCGACTACCAGTATATGCGGACCTACTGCCCATATACCAATCTGGAAGCCAAAGACTACCCGGCGATGCTGGTCAAAACATCGCTGAATGACAGCCAGGTCATGTACTGGGAAGCGGCGAAATATACGGCCAAGCTGCGCTCCCTCAAAACCGACGCCAATACCCTGCTGCTGAAAATCAACATGGGCGCGGGCCACGGCGGATCGTCAGGCCGCTACGATGCCCTACGTGAGATCGCCCTGGATTATGCGTTCCTGCTGACGGCGCTGGGGGCGGCGTAGACACCTTCACGGGGCGGGAAGCTCGACAGCGGCGGTTTCGGCCTCGCGCTCGGTGCGCGGGGCCGGCCTGCCGGGTTTTGACATAAAGGGACGCTCAAAAGCAAGGTGGAAGAGGGAGGCAAGGCCGACAGTGATTGCCATGTCAATAGCGATGATCTCCGGGTTGGAATGCAGGTGAAGACGACTGATCAGCAGGCGCTTGATCTCGAAGATGACGACGGCATGGATGAGGTAAATGCTGTACCCGATTGTGCCGACGAACACCAGCGGTTTCCACGAAAGAACTTTGATTGGCACGCTCAAGCTCCGCCGCGTGGACTGCTCGCTGAGCAGCACCAGGGCAAAGGCGGTCGCCGCTCCGGCGGCGGCATCAATGAGCGGCAGATGCGGCAGATACTGTGAGTGGTCTTCCCCCGCCGCCGTGATCGGCCACTGGTGCAGCATCAGCGCCAAGCAGGCGAGTGCGCCCCAAAAAAGCGAGGGCATGAGCTGCTTGGAACGAGCCGGGCGCGTCGCTAGGTCGGTCGCAGTCATTCCCATTCCGAACAGAAACACATACCACGGGCAAGCATGGGCCAAAGGAAGAGCAGGATAAACCATCCCCAAGAGCGCCGCCAGACCATAACCGATGACGGCGCTGAGCGCCAGCACGGCAAGCGAGCCGTGGCGTGACCAAAGCCAAACAAACAGCGGAAACAAAAAATAGATCCGCCATTCCAGCGCGACGCTCCAAAGTGGGGGGTCCAGCACGTTATTTTTCGGCAGAACGTCTTGCAGCAGCAGCAAGTTCACGAGGACCGTGTTCGGTGGAAACGCTCGCCCTGTCAGAGAATGGGCCGCCCAGGCAAATGCTATCGCAAAATAAAGTGGCGGCAGGATCCGCCGAGCGCGGCTTTTGGTGAAGGTTTCCCACCCACCCCGGAGCGACCCGAAGCGAGTCACCGGCAGCATGAGACACGCCCCCGATAAAACAATGAACACGTCCACGGAAAGGTGACCGTAAAGAAGACAGTTTCGCAGAACGCCGCTAAAGCCGGGAAGAGCGCCCCAGGTGTGGCTAAGCCACAGGTGATGCGCCACGACAAACAGGGCCGCGAGACCGCGTATTCCGTCCAAGTAGTCAAGCCGGGTCTTTGTGTGAGATAAGACAGGCGTTTGGGTAGGGGTCATTACGGCCATGCAGTAGTCAGTGCAAAAATTATGCCAACTCCGGTGGGAACGGCATCCGCTGGCGCATGATCTCAAAGGCTAAAATCGCCGCCGCCGAGGCGGTTCCAAGCGAGTGGGGCAGGGGACGGCCATAGGGAATACGGAGTCTGAGGTCGGCCTGGTCCAGAAATGAGCGGGTGATGCCGCGCTTTTCGCCGCCGATGAGCAGAAACAGCGGCTGGGTGAGATCGGCGTCGTAGACCGAGACGCTGCCGGGTTCGTCCGTGGCGCAGGCGACGAGGAGGCTGGACGCGCGGAAGAATTCGGCGGCATCGGACGCTGTTTCGGCGATGGCCGTCGGGATCAGCTCGGACGCGCCGGCCGAGGCCCGTGCGACAATGCCCGCCGCCGACAGCCAGTTGCGGGGACGCACCACCAGGCCGTCTGCCCCGGCGGCGTACAAGGCCCGGACAGAAGAACCGAAGTTGAACGGGTCTTCCACGCCGTCAATCATCGTGATAAACGGCATCGCGCCTGCCGCGAGGCTATCAATCGGTGCAAATTGGTACGGCCCGACTTGCGCTAAAACGCCGCCGTGTGTCTTGCCACCCGCGAGCTGTTCGATCTCGCCGGCGGACACGCGGGTCAGCGGGATGCCGAGCCTGTGGGCCGTCTGGGTCAGATGCCGCGTTTGGCCGTCTTCTTTGCCGGTGCGAAGCTGAATGCTGTGAATCGTTCGGTGTCCGCCTTGCAGCGCGGCCTGCACCGAGATAAAGCCTTCCAGGTGGGTGATTTCGTCAGTCATATCCAACAGTGTACCCGACATAAAAAGAAGCCGCTGCGGAACCGCTGCGGCTTTAAGGGTTAGGGGATGAGCAATGGGAGGTCTCTCAACCTCGGCCATGCGCTTATTATAGAACACCTTCGTTAAGAGGATATTAAGAGAAGATTAAGTTTTGGTTAAGGATAGGCCCATGAGGACCAGGCTTCCGCCTCACCGGGTTCTGCTCCTTGAATTGACTTTGCCGTTCTGCGTGTGCTACACTTTGCCTGCTATGCCATCACTGATTTCATCATCCCTGACCGCTTTGTCCCTAGACGAACAGATAGCGCTGCTGTCGCGCGGGACCGCCGATATTGTGCCGCTGCCGGAGCTGAAGGCAAAGCTTGCAATGTCCGCAAAAGACGGCAAGCCGCTCCAGGTCAAGCTCGGCCTCGACCCGACCGCGCCGGACATTCATCTCGGCTTTGCAGTCGTCCTGCGGAAGCTTCGGCAGTTTCAGGATTTGGGCCACGAAGTCGTGATCATTATCGGCGACTACACGGCTCTCATCGGCGACCCGTCGGGCCGCTCGACGACCCGGCCCATGCTGTCTTCGGAAGAAATTGAAGCGAATGGCCGCACCTATGTGGAGCAGCTTGCGAAAGTGCTGGACCGCGAAAAGACCGCCATCCGTTTCAATAGTGAATGGCTAGGGAAACTTTCTTTTGCGGACCTTGTGGGACTGGCGTCCAAGATGACCGTCGCGCAGGTGATGCAGCGCGAGGATTTCAAGAACCGCTTTGATGCGGGCCTGCCGATCAGCCTGCACGAGCTTTTGTACCCGCTGGCCCAGGCGTATGACAGCGTGGCGATTAAGGCCGACATTGAGATGGGCGGGCAGGACCAGACCTTCAACAATCTGGCGGGCCGGATGCTGCAAAAAGAAATGGGACAGGAGCCGCAGGTTGTGCTGCTCATGCCGCTGCTGGTCGGCCTCGACGGCGTCAAGAAGATGAGCAAGTCGCTCGGCAACTATGTCGGCATTTCCGAGTCGCCTGCCGAGATGTTCGGCAAGCTGATGTCGCTGTCGGACGAGCTGATGCCGATGTATTACGAGCTTTGCACGAATGTCCCGATGGACGAAGTGGCTGTTTTGACGAACTCAGCACAAACTCATCCGCGCGAGGCAAAAAAGCGGCTGGCCCGCGAGATCATCGCGCTGTACCACGACGGCGATGCCGCGCAGGCGGCGGACGACGAGTTTGAGCGGGTGCATAAAGAGAATCAAGTGCCGGACGATCTGCCGGAGTTTGCCGTTCCCGCTGATGTTTGCGACGCCGCCGGTCAGGCCCGCGTTACCGCGCTGCTGGTGGCCGCGAAGCTTGCGCCGTCGTCAGGCGAAGCGAAGCGTCTTATTTTGGGAGGCGGCGTGAGTGTGGACGGCGAGAAAGTTACTGATGCCGCCGCGACCGTACTGGTTCAGACCGGCCAGGTAATCAAAGTAGGCCGGAACCGCTTTGTGCAATTAATGGCCCCAGCGGAAGCGTGACCGGAACGAAGAACGTGATAGGAAGCCGCATGGCCGAACTGGAAACACAACCGATGGTACTTGAACCCGCGCCGCCCGAAGAAGCCGCCCCGGCAGCGCCGCCGCCGACCGACCCGGCGCTGTTTGAGGCGGAAATGAACCCGCATCTGGACGCGCTGTACCGCAACGCCCTGCGCCTGACCGGCAACGCCAACGATGCCGAAGATCTGCTCCAAGATACCTACCTCCGCGCGTACCGTTTTTTTTACCAGTATCAGCCGGGAACCAACGCGAAAGCGTGGCTGTTCCGAATCATGAACACGGTTTTTTTAAACGACTACCGAAAAAAGTCCCGGCAGGGCGAGACCGTGTCGTATGACGGGCTGGAAGATTTCTATCTATACAACCGCTTGTCGGAAGACGGCCTCGGCGGGGATCACCCAGAAACGGAGAACCCGGAAAAGGCAGTCCTGGAAAAGCTTGACATCGAGATTATCCAGCAGGCCATTCAGGCCCTGCCGCCGGAGTTCCGGGACACCGTTGCGCTGGCGACCGTTGAAGAGCTCTCGTACCAAGAAATCGCCGATACGCTGGAAATCCCAGTCGGCACGGTCCGGTCGCGCCTCTCGCGGGGCCGAAAATTGTTGCAGCGGGCGCTGTGGGAGTATCTTAGCGGCGATGAAGTCCGCGTCGCAGAGGCAGTAGGATAAGGCACGAATGTGGAACAGGAATTGAAAGACAAAGACGCCGAAATGAGACGGCTGGCTGACTGCGTCGGGGCAGACTTTTACTCGTGCGAGGAAGCCGTAAAGCGGCTGAACGAGTATTTGGACCATGAAATGACGGCTGAGGAGCGAGTTGTCGTGCTGAAGCACCTGGAAATCTGCCGTCCCTGCCTCGCCCGCTTCTCGTTTGAGCAGACGTTGGTTGTCACTCTGCGCCAGAGAGTCTCGGTTTTGTGCCTTTCCTCGGCAATGCGCGAGAAGCTGTTTTTGCTGCTGCGGGAGGAGTAGGACCCCCTCCCGCTCGTTCCTATGCCTTCGGCATTACTTCGTATCTGCTCCCTCCCCTGTTAGG
>CAXSFV010000075.1:0-6816 GCA_964236795.1 uncultured Armatimonadales bacterium
GCCGCAACGCTGCCTTTGTCCTTGAAGATATTGACACGGAACCGGGCCTTCTTTTGCAGGGCATAAGAGAAGTCCAGTTCCCAGGTGCTTTCAAACTTCTGGATCTGCTCGTCGGTCAAGATCGCATACATCATCTGCTGGATGTCCAGCGGCGACATATTCTCGTAGGGAGTCGGCTTCAGCTCGCCGTCGGCCCGGATCACCGGCGGAATGCCGGACGCGATATGCAGATCAGAGCCTTTCATCGCAATAATCAGGTCCAGCAGCTCGTCAATGTGAAGCTCCTGCACGGACTTCTTCTGCACAGGCTTTGCGGTCGGGCGCGGCTGAAACTGCGGTGCAGTCTGCCCGTTTTGCGGGTTTGCCTGCGGCACGGTTGCCGCCGTGCCGTTTGCGGATGTTGCGATTGGTTCGGCCATAATAACGTGCCTCTTTCAAGAAACTGCACAGCGAATGCACGGAAGGAGCGGGACGTTTGTACGAGGGCGTGAACGCCCTCGCTGGGGAGCGAAGCGCTAAGGTCCCGCCTGCGCGGGAGCAGGAATAGAACCCGTTCAGACTCTTCCGCCACGCAGGTGGCAGCTTGGCGTCTGCGCCCCCCAGCGAGGGCGTTCACGCCCTCGTAACGGAAACGCCCTCGCGCATCCCTCCCTCGTCTTTAGAACCCGGCGGTGAAGACGACGCGCATGACTTCGTCCGGGGTCGTCATGCCTTCTAAGATTTTCAGCAGGCCGTCTTCGCGCAGCTCGCGCATTCCGTTCGCCTTCGCGGCGTCGCGGATGTCGGCGACTGGGGCGCGGCGGACGACAAGCTCGGCGATCTCCTCATTCATGGTCATCAGCTCGTAGAGGCCGACACGGCCTTTGTAGCCTTTGTAGCGGCACTCCTCACAACCTTTGCCCTCGTACAGCGTGACCTGAGCATTCGGATCTTCGGTTTTGTAGCCGAACTTCGAGAGGAAGTTCGCCGGGACCCGGTACGGCTCTTTGCAGTTCGAGCAGACTTTGCGGCACAAACGCTGGGCCATAATACCCTGGACGGTCGCGGCAATAAGATAGGTCTCAATACCCATGTCGGCGAGGCGCATAACCGCCGACGGCGCATCGTTAGTGTGCAGCGTGGACAAAACCAAGTGGCCCGTCAGCGACGCTTCGACGGCGATCTGCGCGGTTTCCAGGTCGCGCATCTCTCCGACCATGATGATGTCCGGGTCCTGGCGCAAGAACGACCGCAGGGCCGTTGAGAATGTCAAGCCCGCTTTTTTGTTGATCTGCACCTGCGAGACGCCCGACAACTGGTACTCGACCGGGTCTTCCACCGTGATGATGTTCTTCTCGACCGAGTTGATCTTGTGCAGGACCGAATACAGCGTCGTCGTCTTGCCGGAACCCGTCGGGCCGGTCGTCAGGAACATGCCGTTCGGCTGGGCGACGATTTCTTCGAGCTTCGCCTGCACTTCCGGCGTAAAGCCGAGCTTGTTCAAACCCAGCAAAACCGAAGTCTTGTCCAGAATACGCATGACGATTTTCTCGCCGAACATCGTCGGCAGACACGAAACGCGCATGTCGTAGTCTTTGCCCTCGTGCCGGACCGGGATACGTCCGTCCTGCGGCACGCGCCGCTCGGCGATGTTCAGCTCGGCCATGATCTTGAAGCGCGAGATCAGCGCGGCCTGAATATGCTTCGGCACGGTCATGGTCTCGTTCAGAACGCCGTCAATGCGGTACCGAATGCGAACGCCTTTGATGCCTGGCTCAATGTGGATATCCGACGCCTTCTCACGGATGGCCTGCATCATAATCGCGTGGGCAATACGGATAATCGGCGCTTCTTCCGAAATCTTTTCAAGGCCGCCTTCATCGTCCTCATCCACGTTGCCGGTCGTCAGTTCACTCAGCTCGCCTTTGATGGCATCCTGAAGGCCGCTTCCCGCCAGGTCCGTGCCGCCGCCGTTGCGTCCCGGCGTCAGATCGGTCGTGCCGTCGTTTTCTTTGATGATCGCCGGCACCTGGCCGTTGCCGTTGATGACCGCCGGGAAGCTTGCCCCACCGTCGCGCCCGTTCAGCGGCCCGGTGGCCGCTTTCGCGCCGTTCCCGCTATAAGCGCGGATAATGGCTTCTTCAATTTCCGATTTCGTCCCCAGTACCGATGTAATCTTGCACCGTGAAACCAATTTCACATCATCCAAACCCACCGCGCCGGTTTTGACATCGCCGATGGCAACCATCAGCCGGTTCGGGGTCGAGGTGCTGTCGCGCTTGATGGGAAGAATGTTGTAACGCTTCGCGATATGCTCCGGCACAGACTTAATCGCCGCCGGTTCCGGCGTAACTTTGCTGAGGTCTACAAATTTGAGGCCCAGCGTTTCCGCACGGGCTGACGTGACATCTTTCTCAGAAGCCATGTCCAAGTCCTGAATGATCCCGCCGAGGTCGCCCGGCGTCACTTTTTGCACTTCCCGCGCTTCCTGAAGCTGCCCTTCCGTAATCGCGCCGCGCTCCACCAGCACTTCCCCGATACTTTTTTTAGCCTGCATTACCATTGTGGAAACCTGCCTCCTTACGCAGTTTGTTCCGACACTGCCGTTCCTACTACAAAGTGGTTGAAAAATTAAAAGAGCAAAAAAGAGAGTAAATCATGCCGAAAACACCGCGAAAAACGACACGGAAAAATAGCTGCTGAAAGAATGGCCGGAACCGGCTGCGGGCGGTACTCGCTATTATAACATAAACGTGAAATGGACGCAAGGGGTTCCCATTGCCCTTCTTGCTACCTGCGTCACGGCTCCGGCAAGGTCGCCAAAACCGCCCGTTCCATCACCTTCGTCGGGATGTCCGAAACCGGCAGCCCTGTCCACAGCGACAGCGACACCGCCCCCTGCTGCACGAGCATCTTGACCCCATTCATCGTCCCGCATCCCGCCGCCTCGGCGTCCGCTAAAAGCTGCGTCTGCATCGGCGCATAGATCAAATCGTGGACAAACGGCTTTGCAGCCAACACCCCCGGTGGCAGCGCCGGCATTTCGCCCGCGTGCGGCGTCATTCCCACGCTCGTTGTATTGACCAGCAGATCGAACGCTTTTGTTCCCGTTCCCCACCCCGCCGCTTCGGCACGGTTCGGGTACGCCACATTAATCTCCGCCGCCAGCGCTTCGGCCCGCGCCGCCGTTCGGTTCGCAATGGTGCAGAAGCACCCGCGCGACGCCAGCGCAAATCCCACCGCCCGCGCCGAGCCGCCCGCCCCCAGCAGATAGACTTGTCTGCCCTCGGTTTCCTGTCCCACTTCTTCCAGCGACCGCAGAAACCCCGCCCCGTCCGTGCTGTATCCCGTCAGATTGCCGCCACGATTACAGATCGTATTCACCGACCCAATCCGCGCCGCATCTTCGTCTACGGCATCTAAATACGGCAGCACCAGCTCTTTCAGTGGAACCGTCACATTCACGCCGACCAGTCCAAATGCCCGAACTGCCTCCACTGCCGCCCCCACATTCTCCGGTGCGACTTCAAACGGCACATACACCCAGTCCAGACCCAGTTCCCTCAGCGCCGCATTGTGCATCACCGGCGACCGTGAGTGACTGACAGGATGCCCCCAAACGCCGACAACTTTTGTTGTTCCTGAAATACTGGTCACTGAAATTGATTTATACTGCTATGCTGACATACGCAGACGCGCTTGCCGGTTCCGGGATCGGGTAGCCTTCCTCCCGCAGCCCATCTAGGTGAAACTCAATCGCTTCCTGCATATTGCGCTCGACATCTTCTCGCGTCACGCCCGTCGAAACACAGCCAGGCAAATCCGGCGAGTAGGCGGAATACCCCGTACCTGTCTTCTCAATCACAATCAAGTAGTTCATGGCCTCAACCCCGCTTGCCTCAAAATGCTATTCTCGGTCCCAATGGCTAAGTCGTCGCTCGGCTTCCCCAGCACGGTGACAAGGCCGGGCTTCGCATCATGCTTAAACTGACGGTGACTGCCGCGTGTGCGTACCAAATACCAGCCATTCTTTTCAATGAGCGCGATAGCTTGTTTCACTTTCATAACAAACAAATTGCCGTCGCGGTAGTATAAGTTGATCTAAAAATGCACCATTGCTAGATGGACCAGCCAGCCCAGCACCAAAATTAATGCGGCAATTCCGTTTTCTACAACGAACTGTTTCTTCAGCTCATTGGCGGAAGTAGCTTTGTCACCATCTCGTCTAGCGATACCGTTGCGGCAAAATCCCAAAAGCAGTTCCAGACCAATCGCGTGCCAATAAGATATACCTGTAACGCCAAGAGTCACCACAAACCATCGCCATAGCCAAAACAGAACAAATGAATTCCATAATATCGCTATGGGCATAAGAGGCAAAAGACGAAGAACTTTGATCAGTTCGGCCAGCAGGCGTACTTGCTCATTTTTAGGTGACGGTTTAGCATCAGAAACTAAAGTTGTCATTCGCTTTTTCCAACAGCAACAGAATGGACTAGACAATACAACTCACGCTCTGCACCAAAGACTTACTCGGCACGAGATGTTTATGACTTGCGGCGGGCGCGAACAATCAAGTATGCAGCTAGGCCGATCACAGCGGCGATCAATAAACCGGAGCGGCGCTTGGCTTCGGGGGTGCGCGGGTCGGGCATGGCGTCGAGGGCAGCTTCGACGGCGGCGGCGGCGGGCCACTGGCCGCGCTCGCGCAGGCGGCGGATGACGCCATTCTCAACGTAACGGACCATTTGCGTCGAGATGAACTCTTCTTTAGACAGTGCCGGGCGCAGCAGGATCGTGTAGAGATCGAGGCGGTTGCCAGCCAAAATGTCGGTAAAAAGCTGGTCGCCGAAGACCGCCGTATTGCCCGTATTCGACCCCATCAGCTTCATCGCCCGCCGGAAGCCGCCGGTGCGCGGCTTCTGCACCCGGTCCACAAACGGGATTTTCATGGTGTCGGCAAGCTGCTTCAAACGCTCAGTGTGAATGGTATTCGACGCGATGCAGATTTTAATGCCGGCGACTTCGAGCTTCGCCAGCCATTCAATCACGCCGGGCATGATCTCGTAGTGCTGCCATGGGACCAGTGTGTTGTCTAAATCCGTGATAATCGCTTCAATCCCCTGGGCTTTCAGCGCCGCCGGATCGAGTTCTTTGACGGTCTCGACAACGCGGCTGGGGGTCAGGTTTCGGAGTGTGTAAAGCATAAGGTTATGTTAATGGAAACAATGATAAATGAAGGCGATGTTCCGAGGGCGTAAACGCCGTCACCAGGGAGCGAAGCGCTAAGGTCCTGCTTGCACAGAACAAGATGAATACCTAGCTTGTTAGACTCTTCCACCGCGCTGGTAGCGGCTTGGCGCCTGCGCCCATCCTCGCCGCGCCCATCCTCGGACAAGACCACTACTGCCCCCGTACCCGCGCAATCGCCGCATTCTGCTCGGCCAATGTCCGGCTGAACACATGATGCTTGCCGTCGGGACCAGCAACATAGTATAAATAATCTACAGACGCCGGGTGCAGCGCGGCTTCAATACTCGGCAGGCCGGGGCAGGCAATCGGGGTCGGCGGCAGGCCCGCGTGGGTGTAAGTGTTATATGGAGAGTTTACCCGCAAATCCGCGTAAAATAAGCGGGCTTTGTGCTGAGGCAGGGCATACTGCACCGTCGCGTCGCACTGAAGCCGCATTCCCAGTGCCAGGCGGTTCTTGTAAACGGCGGCAATCAGCGGTCGGTCGCTGCCGACTTCCGCTTCCCGCTCCACCAGCGACGCCAGCGTGATCGTCCCCGCCAGACCGCCTGGCGCACGGGACGCCAGCTTGCCGTCCGGCACAATCACCCGCGAATGGAAGTTTTGGAGCATCTGGGAGATAATCTCGTGCGGCGTCGCGCCTTTCGGGAGCGTGTAAGTGTCGGGGAATAAATAGCCTTCTAAACTGGCGTTCGGCGGCGTCCAACTCGCTACCGCAAAGGTCTTTCCCTGCGTCGTCGCCAGCGAAAGAAACTGCGTCTCGTCGGCCAGTCCCGCCCCGGCCAATCGGCGGGCGATCTGCTTGACAGTAAAGCCTTCCGGCACCGTCACCGTGTTGCTGGCCGTCTCGCCGAGCGCCATCAGCGCGGCGATCTGGCGCGGCGGCATCGCAGGCGACAGTGCATACCGTCCGGCGTGCATCTCCCCCGAAAGATGGTCCAGGCGGCTCGCAAACACAAACGACAGCGGATTGCGAATCAGATGCCTGCGGGCTAAAATCTCGCCGATCTGCCGCGCACTTTTGCCCGGCGGGATTGAGACCAGCACGTTAGGCGCTTTCGGGTTCCCCGATACCGGCCCCAGCAGTTCAATCGTATACAGTACCCCGGCCGCCACGATCAGAGCCGCAAACAAAAGCAACACCAGCAGCGATGCGCTGCGCCGCACTCGCCGGGGCGTATTCGCAAGATGAGTCTTAGTACGAGAGATTGGCATAAGATTAGAACCATGCGTTAAAACGCACGGCTAGACGGCGCGGACGCCACAAAACAGCAATTGACTCGATCATCGCGAGAACACTCCACATACCAGCATTGAGGCCACTCAGCCAGGAAAACTGATGGCGCTGATAATCATTCACAGCGACACAGAGCCAGAAAAGGGCGAAGCCCCAGGTGAACCAGCGAGAGTTAGTGATTTTGAGAAGCTTGCGCTCATTGGCGTTCAGAACTTTCGTCTGTTTACCGGCAGTATTTTTGTTCAACAGCTTCGCCTATGCACTCAGTAGCGTGTCGCGTGGGGCGTTTGTCATGCGGCGGTGCTGCAAGTAGCTTTCCAAAATCAGCGCGGCGGCGGTCTGGTCTATCT
>CAXSFV010000076.1:0-6163 GCA_964236795.1 uncultured Armatimonadales bacterium
GTGACGCCCAGCATTTCGCGCATTCCCGGCCCGCCTTTCGGGCCTTCGTAGCGGATGATGACCACGTCGCCCGGCACGATGCTTCGCGCCGTCACTGCCGCCATTGCGTCTTCTTCCCGGTCGAAAATCCGGGCCGGGCCGCTAAACTGCGTTTTCTCGGTTCCCGCCAGCTTGATCACTGCGCCTTCAGGGGCCAAATTGCCGTGCAGGATGACGATGCCGCCGCGCGGCTTGAAGGCTTTGTCTACGGAGACGATCACGTCTTGTCCCGGCTCTTCCTCGGCCTGAGCCGCTTCCTCGGCCAGCGTGTGGCCCGACGGGGTGGGGCGGTCGCCGTGCAGCAGGCCCGCCGCCAGCAGGTTCTTGGCGACAAGTCGGGTGCCGCCAGCCCGGTGCATATCGGTCGCGACATACTTGCCGCCGGGGGTCAGGCTCGTGATCACGGGCGTCCGGGCCGAAACGCGGTTGAAGTCGTCCATGGAGAGCGGGACCCCGGCTTCGCGGGCCAATGCCAGGAGGTGCAGGACGGAGTTGGTCGAGCCGCCGGTCGCCGCCGCGCCTGCAATCGCGTTCTCAAAGGCTTCTTTCGTGAGGATGTCGGAAGGTCGGACACCGCTATGAAGCAGCTTGACGATCATATGCCCTGCTTCGATGCCGACCTCATCTTTTTTCGGGTCAACGGCGGGAACGCCTGCCGAGCCGAGCGAGGCCAGCCCCAGGAACTCCATCACAATCGCCATTGTGTTCGCCGTGAACTGTCCGCCGCAGGACCCTGCGCCAGGACAGGCCGCGTCTTCCAGCTCGGTCAAATCAGCGTCGGTGATGCGGCCCGCCGCCGCCGCGCCGATGCCCTCAAACACGTCTTGGATCGTGATGTCCCGCCCTTTGTAGCGGCCCGGCGCAATCGAGCCGCCGTACAGCAGCATTCCGGGGATGTTCAAACGGGCCAGGGCCATCGCCGCACCCGGCGCGGTCTTGTCGCAGCCTACTAAACAAATTACAGCGTCAAACATATGCCCGCGCGTCACCAGCTCAATCGAGTCGGCGATGACTTCCCGGCTGATCAAAGACGTTTTCATGCCCTCGGTGCCCATCGTGATGCCGTCGCTGATGGCAATCGTGTTGAACTCCTGCGGCGTCGCCCCCGCTTCCCGGATGCCCTGCATCACTTTTTGCGCCAGCGCCCGCAGGTTCAGGTTGCACGGCATCGTGCCGATCCATGTCGAAGCCACGCCAATGATCGGCTTCTTGATATCCTCATCGGTCAGCCCGACACCCTTCAAATAAGAGCGGGCGGCGGCCCGGTCGCGCCCTTCTGTAATGACGCGGCTCCGCGCCTTCGGGTCGTAAGCAGAGGGATTGGTCTCAGACATATAAAAACTCCACAGAAATAAGCGATTTACGCAATTATACCTGTGAAGCCGGGGGGTTGGCAAGAAGAAGGGTTCAGGCTCAGATCGCGAGGGCCTAAACTTCCTCGTCTGTCCCTCACCGCTCTGTCTTGCCCAGCGCAGCTTCAATCGCGGCGGGAACATTCAGGTCGCCGGGGTTGCCGAGGGCAGCGATTTTGCCGTCGCGACCAATCACAATCGCGAACGGAATGCCCTGGGCGGCGACCGCGTTGGCAAGGACTCCGTCTTTGTCCCAGACTTCGCGCCAACCCATGCCGTTCTTTTGGGTGAACGCCGGCAGCTTGGCGATGTCTTTGTTTTGTTCCAGCGCGTAGCCCACCACTTCAAGGCCCTGGGCGTGGAATTTTTGGTAAGCCGCGACCGTTGCGGGGATTTGCGCCCGGCATGGACCGCACCAGGTCGCCCAGAAGTCCAGCAGGACCACTTTACCGGCGTAATCCGCTGCCGTGACCGGCTTGCCCTGGGTGTCGGCCCTGCCGAAGACGGCGGCAGGCATAGCGTCTCCCACATGGAGGGTAGGGCCGATAACTACAGACGGAGGGATGAGCGCGTCCGGCTTGTCCACGGCGCGGCCATCAGCGGGCGGCGTAAACGTGAACAGCGACGCCGACAGATCAGGGTTTGCTTTGACCTCCTCATAGGTCTCCACGCTGCGGGTCACGCCTTCGGGCCGTGTCCATTCACTCCGGACCTGACGAAGCAAATGGTCAATTTTGCTGATCCAAAGCATTGTTGTGCCGACACTGCCGTCGGGAACGCCGCCTTCGTAGGTAGACCGCTCCTGCCAGAATACAACATCCACCGGCTCGCCGTTCAGCGCCGCCGGCGCTCCAAGCTGGAAGCCGTAGTCGCCATCGGCAGGCATGAAGTTAACGCCCAGCACGACTTCAGGCATAAACTCGGCATCGGTAAAATGATCGCCGTAGCTCGGAATGTCGCCGAACCGGGCGAGCGTCAGATTGTCGTTCCACGGGATGCCGCTGGCGGGCGCCGGGACTTTCAGGTAAGGCGGGTGAGCACGCCATTCTTCCGTGCCGCCTTTGGTTTCATCCGAAACAGCATACAGTGTTTTCCCATCGCAGACCGCCCGCGCCGTGCCGAACTCTGTGGTGCGCGAAAAGGCGATTTTGTTTGGCTGCTGGAACTGGTACACCGCATGGGCCTGCGAAGCCCGCGCCGGGTCAGCATCACCGGAAATCGCCGTGCAGGAGAAGGAATGCAGAGCTTTGTACGCGGCGTACATCTGCGCCATCAGTGCGGCGGCATGAGGATCGGACTTCGTCGGGGCAACAGGATCTACGCCTGCGGTTCCGGGCGGTGGGACGAACACAAATGCCGATGCGGTCAGCGCCGGCACCTGCACATGGGTAAATGTCTCCACGAACGTCATCTCCGGCTGCCCTTTATTTTGGTCGGTGGACGTGAAACGCCGCAGCAGATGGTCGGTGCGGCCGATTTGGAACGACCCGGTGCCGTGATAACCCGCCCTGTCTGAAGTGATCAGAACTGTGTCCACCGCAACACCGTCCAATGTTGCCGGTTTGCCCAGGGTCAGCACGGAGCCGCTTTCCGGTGAGGTCAGATATTTGGGCAAGCCGTTCCCTTCTTCCAGCAGTTCGGCGAGGATCGCGATTTTGATGTCCGCGCTTTGCATCGCCCCTTCCAGCGCTTTCGGCGCTTTGGCTGCCGCTGTCTTGAGATAACGCTTCGGCTGCTGGCTGTTGAACGCGAACGAGCGTGTACCGTCGGTGACGATCTGAAGCGTCGGCGGCCCGCCGCCCGCGCTGCGGGTCACGGTCAAGTTTATCCGGTCAGGCCGAGCGTAGGTCAGCGTGAGATGGTACGGCATACCCATGTTGCCCGGCCCAGTGGTCGTCTCGGTTCCCGAATAAGTCTGCAAGCCCTGGTACGCATGGCACATCCGGGTCAGCAGGGCAATCGCTGCCGGGTCGCTTTTCGGCGGGGCAAGGACATTTTGGGCGGACGCTGGGGAACCGGTCCAGAGAAGGGTTGCGGTCAGCGGCAAGAGGCGGGATAGGCACAGCATGGCAATTCTCCTGAGAAGTACAGCACCGGACCATTATACAGCAGGGGAGCGAGAATAGCAATGGGGACACGAAGATGGAGGGGGAAGGAAGGGGAGGGTTCCTCCCTGCCCCTACGGATGCGGCGGTTAGCGCTGGAACGAGAACGGGGTCGTCAGCGGCGACAGGCTGCCGAGTTCGTCGTCATCGTCGAGCGTACCCGGCTTGGCGAAGCTCGGCGCGGGCGTCTCCGGGCGCGGGGCGGCGGGGCTGCCGTTCCCATTGCCGTTCATCGCCGGCGGCGTGGCAATACGAAGCGAGGACAGAAGCGCCGGGTCGAGGCCCTTGATAACGGCGCTCTCCGGCGTAATCGTGCCGCTGACGACCAGCGCCTGGAGCGCCTGTCCCAGCGTGATCATGCCGAGGTTTGAGTTCGTTTCAATAATAGACGGCAGCTGGAACGTCTTGCCTTCCCGGATCAAGTTTTTGACGGCAGCCGTGACTGTCATGATCTCCAAAGCCGCCACCCGCCCGCCGCCGATCTTCGGCACCAGTGTTTGCGCGATAACGCCTTGCAGAGATTCAGACAACTGGGTCCGTATCTGCGACTGCTGATGCGTGGGGAACACGTCAATAATCCGGTCCACGGTCTGCGCCGCGCTCGACGTGTGCAGTGTTCCAAACACGAGATGCCCTGTTTCGGCGGCAGAGACTGCCAGCGAGATTGTTTCCAAATCCCGCATCTCGCCGACCAGGATCACGTCCGGGTCTTCCCGCAGGGCCGCCCGCAGGGCGCTTGCAAACGACTCAGTATGGACTTTAACTTCCCGCTGGTTGACGATGCACTTCTTATGCGGATGCACAAACTCAATCGGGTCTTCCACCGTCAGAATATGCGCGTGCCGCTCGCAGTTGATCATGTCCACCATCGCGGCAAGCGTAGTCGACTTGCCCGACCCTGTCGGCCCCGTCACCAGCACCAGCCCGCGCTCCGCCCGCGCCAGGTCCGCCAGCACCGGCGGCAGGCCCAATTCGGCAAACGACTTGATTTCCACCGGAATGACCCGGAAAACCGCCCCCTCTCCGCGCCGCCCGACAAAGAAGTTGCACCGGAAGCGAGCCAAGTTCGGGATCTCGATACTGAAGTCGAGATCCCGCTTTTCCTCGAATTTGTTCTGCTGGTCGCCGGTCAGAATACCGATCAGCATGGTTCGCAGCGTGTCGCGGGTGAGTTCGGGGTAGGGGAGCTGCTGCATTTCCCCATGCAGGCGGATCGTCGGCGGCGCTCCCACAGTGAGATGCAGGTCGGACGCTTTAGAGACGACCGTTTTTCGTAACAGTTCTTCAATGTCCATAAACTGAGATGTCCTCTCGACGGTAAACGCATCAGGCAAAAACTTACTTTCTATTATCGGCATTACACCGGCAAAAAGAGAGGCCGACCCAGTAATTATACTGCATCCGCCAATGATACTGCATCCGCCACACGTTCGCGCTCAACTCGTAAAACGCTTCAGCAAGGCAGAGACGTCAGCAGGGCGGCGGCAGTGGACCGTCTTGCGGGAGTAGGCTTGAAGAACCTGGGCCACGGCGGCCCGGTTCATCGCATTATCGTCGTTCGGATCGGTCGGCACGCCTGGGACCGGGTTCAGATAATACTCCCGCTTGCCACCGGCAAAGCGGAGCATTTTAATAAAGCCGGGATGGGTATTTGTGCGGGCAATGTCGGCGCGAATATGCCTCATCACGATCCGTTGATAGCATAAAGCCCAGTGCAGATCAAGCCAAACAATCGTGTCCGCGTTTTGGAGCAGATCGTCCGTCCACCAGAGATATGCGCCTTCAGACACCCACTGCGGCTGCGTCGCAATCTGCCGAACATCATGCAAGCGCTCTTCCAAAGAGCGCTTGCTATGGTGAGCATAGCCGATATTGTCCAGCTCATAACAGGGAGCGTCGAGAACATTCGCTATCTGCCGGGCGAGGGTCGTCTTGCCACTCCCGCCGGTGCCGATGATATGAATACGCCTCGGAGAGTTTTTTATCGAAGAACCTTTCATTTGAGAATGCCCTCCACCATGTCTAAGTAGCGGAATAAGCAGGGCGCGTACAGTGGGGAGAAGGTGCAGCCCTGCGCGTTCGCAACAACCCGAAGCTGCTCCGCTTTGCCGACGAGATGCCTGAGCCGTGCCACTTTTTCAAGTGGCTCCCCCGGCACCGCCCAATCTTTCGGCGTCAGCACATCTGCCTGCCCCAGCCGCGCCGCTGCTTCCTCCAGACCCGGCTTCGGGTAGAACATCAAACTGAGATCAGACGCCGAATTACGCGCCAGATACTTCGCCGTAATCAAAAACATGAACCAAGCAAAACGAAGACCATGCTCAACTTCCGCTTGAAGGCCCTGCGCCTCTTCCGGCGGGGTAAGCTCTGGATACTTCTGACCTATGTGAGCCTCCGCCTGCCGATCAAACAAAACCGCATACTCGGCTTCGGGCAGCGGAACCGACACCGGCTGCCAGTAGCAGTCCACTTGCAGCAGCCCGTGGCGGCCTTCATGCAGAAAACCGACATAGCCGCCGCCGGCCGGGGCATACTGCGGTATGTTCTCAGCGGCGGAGATCAGGCTGCCGGTTTGTTCCGCGTATCCCCGCACGATGGGTTCTATATGCGGAGCCGCCTCATCCGCGACAAGGAGCCAGGGGTCAAGATCGCTCAGATCATCGGCCT
>CAXSFV010000077.1:0-6089 GCA_964236795.1 uncultured Armatimonadales bacterium
GCTGGTACACAACATACATCGAGCCGACATTGCCGTGGCAGGTCGCGCAGGCGATCCCCGCCCCAACATGGGCCGAGTGAACAAAGTGAACATAGCCTGGCTGCTGGTTCACCCGCACCCACGGCACCGACTGCTTGGCGAGGTAATACTGCCGGATCCGCGCGATCTGCGGGTGGGTGATGGAGATGTTCTTGTGGCAGCCCCAGCAGACTTCCACTGGCGGATAGTTCGCGTAGCGCGACGTCGCCGCCGTCCAGTGGCAGTACGCGCAGGGGATGTGCAGCTCGTTGACATGGACATGGTGGTAGAACGCAATCGGCTGGGTCGGGCCGGGAGAGCCGACCCAGTTGGTCTTGCGCTCATGGCTGGTCTCCGG
Source organism: uncultured Armatimonadales bacterium (assembly GCA_964236795.1). Taxonomy (GTDB): domain Bacteria; phylum Armatimonadota; class Armatimonadia; order Armatimonadales; family Capsulimonadaceae; genus JANXMY01. The sequence continues at coordinate 377 of CAXSFV010000077.1, forward strand.
CCAGAAGAAAGCTAAACTGAGCAGGGCCAGCAAGGCGACACTGGCAACGGCGGATAATCGGATCAGTACAAGGCGGCTCACGCCAAAGTCCCTCTTCTAAAAAACGGCCAGCAAGAAGGCTTGCAAAAATAGCGGCCTGGAAATTGAAAACGTTGTTCGCCGACTCTGGCGACCGGGATATTATAGCAGGATTTCGCGCAGAAAATCTGCAAAATTTTTCCTAATTGTGAAAGATTGCACAATCAAATTTTTCGGGTACAATGCGTTTGCAATGGACGACTTTAACCCAACGCAGCTTATCACTCTTTGCGCTGTTTTCATCGGCTTCCATGTTTTGGCCCTGCCGGCCTTCATCTGGGGAATGCGCCGTCGGCAGTTCGCCGGACGGGAGCAGAAAGAATGGAACCTGGATGAGGCCGCTTCCCCGGACGCGCCGCTTGCCCCAGTGCCGCCCGCCCCGCTGACGAAACAAGCGCGGGTGCTGCTGGGGGTACTGAGCGTCTTCGCCGCCGCCATGCTGGCGTCGGTCGTCCTAGTCGTATATGTGTCGCTGCACGCGACAGCCCATGCCGCCGTGGGTCAAATTCCGAACTAACTTTTCCAGCTTTTACTGACGGAGAAACGTATTATGGTCATTATGCAGGGGGCCGACACCTGGTTCTGGTTTTGGATCGCAATGCTGATGCTGGGCGCGTTTACGCTGGCGACCTGGTACTACGTCATCATCGGACGCGACCGCTCGCTTCGCAAGCAGCGGCGCGGCGCGGAGACCATCGAGCGCTACGGCACGATTGAAGAAGACCGCTCGCCGACTCCAAAGTTTTTAACGCTCACTTATATCGGCGTCGCGGTCTGGGCCGTTGCCTATGTCATCTGGACCGGCATCAATGGAATAGGGATGTAGAGTATGGCAAACGATCTGGTGCGCTGGGGCAGCTTCGATAGCGACGGCTACCGGGAGCGACATGAAACCGATACGCAGGACGACAACGAGCAGTGGGATATGCCGCCGGACCAGCCCCGCCCGCGCATGGACCGGGCTGTTCCCATGCGCCGCCGCCGGGCTGGCCACGCCGCTGACATCGCCGATGACGATGTCACCGATGCCCGCAGCCGGGGCGACGGCGAGTTTGCGTTCACGCGCGAGGGCGATGCTGCCGACCTACGCCAAAGTGCGTGGGACTGGGGCGATCTGCGGACCTGGCTGATTATCGGCGGCATGTGCGCCGGCGTGTTCCTGTTCACGGCGTTCGTGTACTTCATGCCGCACGGGCAGCATGCCCAGAACGACGGCGCGGAGCCGGTCCCGCACATTCGGGTCTACTAGTATATCCGGCACTCACGATTAGGAAGTCTTTGTCATGGCCGCATTCGGCGCAGTTCTGCAATCGTTGCAGCGTATCTTCGACCCGCCCGTTCAGCCGTCCCGGCTGATCGTCAAGCACCGGGTCCGCCTGGTCGCCGCCGCCGCGTCGGGGGCGATCAGCGGGATCGTGTTTCTCATCGGTTACTACCTAACACTCGGCCTGCTGCCGTCGGCGTTTGCTTATCCGCAGACGGAGTACCCGGTGGCGGCCTGGGCGCACCGGCTGGACCTGGCCCAGTTTGCCGGCTCGTTTTTGTACCCGCCGCTGCCGTCGCCGCTGACTTGGTGGATCGGCATTGCCGTTCTGGGCGGAACATTCACCGGGATCGGCGTCGCCTACGCAATCCTGCTCGCCTGGTCCTTGCAAACATCCAGCCCAGCCAAAGGTCTCGGCCTCGGCTTCGGCTTGTTTCTCGGCCTGGGTCTGACCCTGACCATTGCAAACGGCATTCACCCGGCAATTATGCGGAACGCCCTGCCGGATACGGGTCTGTTTCTTATCGGCTGGTCGTCGTGGGCGACGCTTCAGCTTCTGGTTCTCCACCTCATTTACGGCATTCTACTCGGCACTCTGTATCAGCGCTTCACGGCGAAATAGCTTTATCCACAAAAAAGCCAGGGCATTCGTGCCCCGGCTTTTTTGCACTGAGCTACAGTCAATTCTTGCAGGTTCTAATAGGGACTGGCTGTCGGGCGGACAATAATCTCGCTGACATCTATGCCTTCCGGCTGCTCGACAGCAAAACAGATTGCCCGCGCGATGGCATCGGCAGGAATGGCAATTCGGCGAAAGTCCTTCATCGCATCCCGTGCGGCTGGGTCGCTGATAGATTCCGCCAGCTCGGATTCAGTTACACCCGGTGAGATCACGGAAACGCGAATGTAATCTGTTTCCTGCCGCAGACCGTCGGAAATTGCGCCGACGGCATACTTTGTCGCGCAGTAAACAGTGGCGCTCGGACTAACTCGGTGGCCGCCGATAGATGAAATGTTGACAAACTGCCCTGACTTTTGTGCCTGCATCACCGGCAGCGCCGCCGCGATGCCGTAGAGGACGCCTCGGATGTTGACATCCAGCATCCGGTCCCACTCCTCCACTTTCCGCTGGTCCAGCATAGAAAGCGGCATGACCCCCGCGTTGTTCACGAAGACATCTACGCGCTCATACTTGTCGAGCGCCGCCTGTACAAATGCTTCCATTTGGTTAAGCTGTGTCACATCCAGCGTCTGAAACTCCGCAGCGCCGCCCGCCGCCCGGATGTCTGCGGCGACCGACTCCAAACGGTCCGTGCGCCGCGCTCCCAGCATCAGCCTAGCTCCACGCCGCCCTAGCTCTCGCGCCGCCGCTTCACCGATTCCGCTGCTCGCGCCGGTGATCAAAACAACTTTCTCTTGAATCCCTGACATTGTTTTTCTTGTTCTTTCCTTATCGCTCGATCATCTTCATTCCCTGCTCGCCATAACGCGGGCCGGAGGTTCGAGTCGCCAGATCATTCAATCGCGCCAGGTCCACGTTCGTCAAAGCGACCTCGGCGGCGGCCGCGTTCTCTTCCAAATACTTCAGCCGCTTCGTACCGGGGATGGGCGCGATGTCTTCCCCCTGCGCCAGCAGCCAGGCCAGCGCGATCTGTCCGGGCGCTGCGTCTTTCGCCTGAGCAATGTCTCTCACCACGCTCACCAACTCCATGTTTTTAGCGAAGTTTTCCCCCATGTAGCGCGGGTCGTTCCTCCGGTAATCGCCTTCGGGAATGTCGTCATAGGACTTGATCTCCCCTGTCAGAAAGCCGCGTCCGAGCGGGCTGAACGGCACCAGGCCGATGCCAAGCTCCCGCAGCGTCGGCAAAATCTCGGCTTCCAGGCCGCGCTCCCACAGGGAATACTCGGACTGCAACGCGGCAATTGGGTGGACTGCGTGAGCGCGGCGCAGCCGCTCCGGCCCGGCTTCCGACAGGCCGAGATGCTTCACTTTGCCCGCCTTGACCAGTTCCGACATCGCTCCGATTGTGTCTTCAATCGGAACTTCCCGGTCGGGCCGGTGCTGGTAAAACAGGTCAATCGTGTCAATGCCCAGCCGCTGCAAGGACGCATCGCAGGCGCGGCGAACGTTTTCCGGCGTCCCGTCCACGCCCGCCATCTTGCCGTCTTCAATTCGAAAACCGAACTTCGTGGCGACTACTGCCTGCTCGCGTCGGCCTTTCAGCGCTCTGCCGACCAGCTCTTCGTTGATATAGGGGCCGTAGACTTCGGCGGTGTCTAAAAACGTCATGCCTAAATCCAGCGCCCGGTGGATAACAGCGATGGACTCGGCTTCATCGCGCTCGCCTGCCGTGCCATACATCCCGCTCATACTCATGCAGCCGAGGCCCAGTTCCGAGACGACTAATCCGTCGCCTAATTGATGTGTATTCATGTTTGTTATCTTTCTTTATGCTGAGAAGGGCGAACACAAGGTTCGCCCCTACGGGGTCAGGACCGGATGTAGGGCGCGAACCTTGTGTTCGCCCTTCTTTTGTTCCTCGCCGCCTCCATGCTTTCCTTATTCCCCATCCGCCGCCCGGCTGATTTCTTTCCATTCTTCCCAAACTTCCAGCCGCTTGGCGTACAGAGGGCCGACAAAATTGGCCGCAAACCCACCGAGCAAGAGGCGCAGGGGCGGGTTTTCGCTGTCTACGACGGCAAAAACCGCTGCGCTGGTGGCCTTCGGGTCGCCGCTTTTCCAGGCCGCGCCGGAGCGGGCCGCCGCCCGCCGCTCCCGTGCGCCGTCATAGGCCGCAATCGGCGCGGCGTGGGCCGCCGATGGCCCGCTCCAATCGGTGCCGAACGGTCCTGGTTCAATCAGAGTCACGCTGATACCGAACTCGGCGACTTCCTGGCTCAAGGCTTCGCTGAAACCTTCTAATGCCCATTTCGATGCATGGTACATGCTCAGGTTGGTGAACGCGCCGATGCCCCCGATGCTGGACACCTGCACGATATGCCCGCTGCCCTGCGCCCGCAAGTAAGGCAAGGCGGCCTGCGTTACCCAGAGCGCCCCGAAGAAGTTGGTCTCCATCTGCGCCCGCGCTTCCTCCTCGCTGATCTCCTCCACCATGCCGAACTGCCCATAGCCGGCATTGTTGACGACAACGTCCAAACGCCCAAAATGCTCCTGCGCGGCCTTGACTGCCGCGAAGCAGTCCTCTCGACTTGCCACATCCAGTTTCAGCGGCAGAATGCTGTCGCCAAACAGCTCAACCAAATCTTGCAGCGTGTCCGTGCTGCGGGCCGTCGCCGCCACTTTATCGCCGCGCTCTAAAGCCGCTTCTGTCCATTCGCGGCCAAAGCCGCGTGACGTTCCCGTGATAAACCAGATTTTCATTGTGTGTCCCTCTTTCGTGTCAGTTCCGGAATGAGTCGCCGTGCCGCGTCTTTTGCGAGTTCCGCCTTGTCCATATCCCCCGCTTCCACAGCAGTCCAATAGGCCACTTTACCCGCAAGGTACTCCATGCGGGTTTTGATCTGCTCCATTTCCTCAGTGACGGCGGCCAAATGTGACGTAAACAAGGCTTTCTGCTCGGTGGCGGCGAGACTGCCTTGCTGCCGGAGCCGCAGGAATGTCCGAATGTCGCCGAGAGACATGCCCGTCCCGCGCAGACACGACAAGCTTTCAATCACGCTGACCGTGTCGGCGGAGTAGCGTCGGTGGCCGCTGCTGCGATCTCTGGGAATTGGTGTCAGGAGGCCGATGCGCTCGTAGTAGCGCAGGGTATGTTCGCTGAGGCCGCTCTGCCGGGCCATCTCTTGAATGGTCAGCGTTTCGTGGGCCGGGATGTCTTTGACTGGCATAAGTACAGTATGGAGAACTTAGAGCGCTCTAAGTCAAGTGTTTTGAAAAATAAAAAAGCCGGGGCATTCCGAATGGAATGCCCCGGCCCTTTCCGAGCGCTTAGTAGCGGTCGCTGCCGCCGCCGTAGCCGCTGCCGCCGCGACCACCGCCGCTGCGTCCGCCACCGCCGCCGTAACCACCGCCGCCGCCGCTGCCGCCGCCATAGGAACCGCCGCCGCCGCTGCCGCCGCCGTAGCTTCCGCCACCACCGCCGCCGCCGTAACCACCACCGCCGCCACGGCTGCCGCCCCCGCCGCCACCTTCACGCGGGCGGGACTCGTTCACCACAAGGGCGCGTCCGCCGACGTTCCGGCCGTTGATAGCTGCGATGGCCTGCTGCGCTTCGTCTTCGGTCGCCATTTCGACGAACCCGAAGCCGCGCGACTGGCTGGTGTAGCGGTCGGTCACGACCTGGGCGGACGCGACATTGCCGGCCTCGGAAAAGAGGTCGTGCAGTTCCTGGTCGGTCATCTGATAAGTCA
>CAXSFV010000078.1:0-5966 GCA_964236795.1 uncultured Armatimonadales bacterium
AGCCCCAAAACGCGCTCATGGACCCCGGCACCAGCGCGACGGTGCTGGTGCCGTTCGCGATGACCGAGCCGTTCGGCACGTTGCCCAGCACCGACAGCAGCACCGGGAATGTCAACAGAGTTCCGCCCCCGGCGACCGAATTGATCGCCCCGGCGGCAAATGCGGCCAGCAGCAGCAGGGCAAGATGGAGCGGCGGAACGGGCAGATGGAGTAGGCTCATTCCCCTTCCGACCCGCTCGCGCCTTCGGCGTCGTAGGGGGTCCCGCCTTCTTTTGGGCCGGGCCGGTCGTCGTTTTCCGCGCTGCCGGCGGTGCTGGGGTCACGCGAGCCGGGGAGCTGTCCAGGATCGCCCGATAAGTCTTCGTCCGCCAAGCCGCCAAACATTTCCGGGTCGCTCTGGGCGCTCTCGGTCGGGCTGGTATCCGGGAACGCCGTGTCAAGTGCGCCGGGCGGCGGGGCGGGGCCGTCTTCGTACATCTTCAGCGGCTCTTGCTCACCCGCAATTTCGGCATCGGCGGAGTCATCGCCGATTGTGTTGGGGGCCATGGGGTCGGTACGGCTTTCCATATCAAATGTCCTTGTTTGGTGCGGATTCTTGTCTGCTATTGGTTTACCCGATTTTTCGCGGTTTGGCAATCGGTAGGGGTTTGGCAGCAGCTAAAAGCACGGTATTCTGTCGTCAAGCGAGGAAAAAACGATGCCAGAACAAGACGACGAAAAAATCCACGTTCCCGGACTAGGCGAAACGGAAACTTTGCCCGGCGGCGGGATCACCGAAGGCGATGCCGTGCCGGAGATGCCGCCGGGCAGCAGCGCCGAAGACATCGGCCGGGGGACAATGAGCAATGCCGCCAGCAGCGAAACCGGCGGGGACTTGGATGCGACCGACATGGGCCAGCCATCGTCCGCCGCCGACACGACCGGCGACCACGCGACAGGGTTGACGGGGATGCGTGGGGGATAACACGGCGGAAAGTCGCCCCGGCCCCCAATAATGGGGGAGCAAGATTTTCTCTCCGGCCTCCCCCCATTATTGGGGCTAGAGGGGCATTCCTCAGCGCAGCGTGATCCACTGACCGGAGGCGGAGTTCGGAAAGCGCAGCAGGAGCGTGTTCGTTTCGGCGTCCCACGTCTGGGCGCTGGCCGGGAGCGAAGCGTCGCCTACGGTAACGGCCTGCGGCGGGGCAGGGAGGCGCAAACGGACAGCGGCTCCCGTCCCATCGGGGCCGGCGGCGTGGAACCGAAAGCCGCCGCCGGAAAGATTTTCCGCGCCGCGCGTCTTGCAGGCTGCCGCCAAAATGACCGTTTGAGCCTGCACCCGGTCGAGGTCTAACAGCAAAACCCGGCGGCCGGGGGAGAGGGTCACGGAAGAAAGAAGCGGCAGGTCGGCTTCGAACAGATCTACAAAGTGCCCGGCCAGCGTCAGCGGCGCATCCGGCAGTGATTCGTCAAGACCGGCGGCAACAAGGTACGGGCCTCGGCGCAGGGCCAGGAAGTTTGTTTCTTTGTAAGCCGCATTCGCCGCCGCGCAAGCCGCCCGCACCAGGCTTCGCACATGATCGGCTCCGTCGGGGCGGTAGGTCAGTGCAGCGGGGCTGTCGGTGTCATAAATCAGTGTGCCTCGCCCGATGGGGTGCGTTCCGGCGGCGGTGTCCCCCGCGAGGCCGAGATGGTCGAACAAAGCGAGGCGAGGATTCGGATACGAGAGCGGGGACATGTTCCACCAGGCGCGGACCGTGTTGAACGGGTCTCTGTCGTCGTCTACGAACACTAAGACGCCACCGGAGCGCACCCACTCGGCCAGCGCGGCGCTGTCCTCGGCCCGTGCCGGTTTCATGCCTTCATAGGTCAGAAGCAGAATTCTATACGGCTCCAGTGCGCCCGGCAGGGCGGCGTTTTCCATCTGCACCGGCTCCACTGGCAGGCCGCGCTTGAGGAGCGGCATCGCCAGCCCGTAGAAAGACCCCAGGTTCGGGTCCGACGGCGACGGGCCGCCGCGCTGGAACATCAGGGTGTCGGCTACCAGTACGCCTACGCCCTGGGTCCCGCACTGCCACTCGGTCTGCGGCTGGTTCATGTCGTGGAGCGTGTTGATGACCGTCATCAGCTCCGTGCCGTAGGCCGTCGGCAGCGGCTCTTTTTCCACCGGCTCGCCGGGAATGCGCTCCGCCCGGTCCAGTTTGGGATACTTGCCCCGAAAAATGCGCTCCGGCCAGGGCATGACCTCAAAGCGCCACACCTGCGGCCACAACAGGGAGGCGGTCAGGGTGCTTTCCCAGTTGAAACGGTAGTTGGGCCAGGAGTAGTCCGGGTTGTCTTCAATGGGGTCGTTCAGGAACCAGACGGTCTTGCCGCCGGCCCGCACGACATTCATCATCGCCCCGTATTCCAAAAATGCCGTTTCAAATGTCCGTTCTTTTTTGACGCCTTCGTAGACATTCGGCTCGCGGGCCGTGCCAGTCCAAACCTGCGCGATAAAGCCGTCCGCTCCTACGCTGAGCAGGCTCGACTCCGGGCTGACAATCCCCCAGTGCGCGTAGTTGATGAGGCTGTGGGTGGGGACATAGCACTTGGCGTCCGTGCCATGCTCGGCGTTGTAGGCTTTGACGAAGTCAAAGATCTGGGTCAGCGCCCGCTTGTACAAATAGTATTTCAGCTGCGACGCCCGGTACTGCGCGTCGGGCGAGGAGTCGGGCGCGACCCATTCTTCGCCGTAATACGCCTGCCATTCGCGCTTGAAGCCTTCGTTCCAGCCGCCCCGCACCCAAAACTCCGGCTCTTCCAGATGGATGCCTTCCGCCCCGGCGTCCAGCGCCCGCCCCACGCCCTCCGACAAAAACCGGCCGAAGCTCTCGCCGGGCGACATATAGTACACATCGCCGCCGTGCGAGATTCTCTTGCCGCTGCGCTCGGCCTGCGCTTCGTCTTCATGGTTGACGCCGTCAAAGCGGCCATATAGGTAATCCTGATACTCGCCCCAGGAAACCCCGGTCATCACATGCACCCGGTATCCCTGCGCCTTCCACCCGGCGATGCGCTCGGCAAGGGTCGGGTCAATCCCATAGCACATCGCGACATCGGACCCAAGCTGAAGCTCCGGCGCCCAGGCCGCGCTGGTCTGGAAGCTGGTCCGCTCCGAAACCTGCTCCGGGTCGGCGGGGACGTTTATATTCGGCATGATGTCTGTTCCTCCGGCTGTCTTTTCCCTATTACCCCAATGCTGCCCTGGTGTCACCCTCCAAATGACGCTATTCAGAGCCTCGCCATAGCCGTACCAACTCCCTCACGGGGTCTGACTCGGCGGGCAGAGTTTCTTCTTGGCGAAGGCCAAACGGCAGCGCAGAGTAGGCTTCAATGAATGTATTCGTGTGTTCCGGTTCGGGTCGCGGGGCAGGCTGTGTCAAAAAGCTACTGTCCAGGCCATATTTCTGCCGACGCTTGCGATTGTGTTCCGGGCTAATTGGGATGTTCATGGTGCTGCTATGCAGAAGCGTCCTGAAGGTCGCTGGACATGCTCGGCGTGACGCTTAGACTCAGTCCAAGCGAGTCCAAGACCCGGGCGAGCGGCTTGATGCCGGGGTTGCCCTTCTCGGACAGCGAGCGGTACAGTGACTCGCGCGGCAGATCGCTCTTTTCGGCAATTTGGCTCATGCCATGCACCCGCGCCACTTTTTGCAGTGCGTACAAGAAGCCTTCCACGCCGTCTTCTTCCAGCGCGATGTTGAGGTAGCCTGCCGCGTAAGCAGGATCACGCAGGTCAGCGGCGAAGAGTTCGTTTGTATCTTTGAGTGTCATCTCGGTTGTCTTTCCAAAGCTTTTGTGCCGCCAGGATGTCTTTGTCCTGCGTACTCTTGTCGCCGCCGACGAGAAGAACAATGAGCGTTGTTCCTGCGACGGCGTAGTAGATGCGGTAGCCTGCGCCGAAGTCCATCCGAAGCTCGAAGATGCCCTGTCCGACAGGCTTGCAGTCGCCGAGATTGCCGCGCTCAACGCGGTCAAGGCGGTTCTGAACACGCTGCTTGGTTTGCATGTCTTTGATGCTTTTCAGCCAATCCTCAATCGGGCAGGTGTTGTTTTCCAGAACAAGGGCTTTCAGAACATACTGCTGCCCGGCAGCCAGAGGCGCGGTTGCACTTTGTATGACAGGGGCCGGAAACTTCCTTGTTACTTTCTTCGGCATTTTTTATTGTGACATATATATCACAATTTTTATGTCACAATTTAGAGCAGTTGTTTGACGGTACACAAAAAATCCCTCCCCTAACAGGGGAGGGATTTTTTGTGTGACGGGCGGGGTTCTACTGCGGGGTTGCGCCCGCAATCACTAAAACGCCGGTGCCGGGGTGGAGGTACTTCTTGGCGGCGGCGTTGACCTGGTCGACGGTGACGGCGTTGTAGAGGGCGTTGCGGCGCTGCGGGAAGTCGAGGCCGAGGCCGTAGTCTTCGGCGAGGTTGAGGACGCCGGCGACGCCGGCGTTGGTTTCGAGGCGCAGGGGGTAGGAGCCGGTGATGTAGAGCTTGGCTTGCTGGACTTCGTCGGGCGTGACCCCGTACTGCTGCTCCTGGGTGATGATCTGGCGCATGAATGTAATTGCGCGGGCGGCGTTTTTGGGGTTTGCGCCGATGAACACCTGGAACGGTCCCGCGCCGTGCTGGGCCGCAAAGCTGGAGTCCACCGAGTAGGCCAGGCCGTTCTGGTCGCGGATGGTTTTGCCGAGACGCGAGCCGAATGTGTCCCCGCCGAGGGTGTAGTTGAGGATCTGGGCGGCGTAGTAGTCCGGGCTGGTCTGGGTCAGGCCGCCGCTGTAGCCGAACAGAATAGAGGTCTGCGGGGCGTCGGCCAGCGGAATAACAATCGGCGCGGGCGCTTTTGCGGGCTGGCCGACATCGGGGATGACAAGCTGCGGGGCGGGAGTATTCGGCCTGTTCCAGCCGCCGAACGCCGCCGTGACCAGGCGAACGACATCGGGCGTGTTCACGTCGCCGACGACGACGAGCGCCGTCGCATCGGGCCGGTAGTAGGTACTGTAGAACGACAGCAGATCGGTGCGCGTGAGCGACTTGATCGCCGTCGCGCTTTGGTCTAAAGTCGGCGTCCAGTAGGGATGGCCTTTCGGGTAGATGGCCTGCCGGAAGGCGATCTCGGCCTGGGTTCCCGCACCGCCGGTGCCGCCGGTGTCCTGGCGGGCGTCTTCAATGCCCGACAAAATCTGTGCCCGCAAACGCTCCAATTGATCCGGGGGGAACGACGGGCGCTGAAGCTCATCGGCTAAAGTGTTTAGCGTCAGGCCGAAGTCTTGCGACAGGCTCGCGCCGCCGATGGAGGCCGTTTCATCGCCTGCGCCGATGCCGACGCTTGCGCCGACCGATTCCAGCGACAGGGCAAGCTGCAAGGCGGTCTTGGTCGTCGTGCCGCGATCCAGCATTGCTGCCGTCATCTCGGCGTCGCCGTATTTGCCGTCAGGGTCGAATGCCGAGCCGGCCCGGATAAAGCCACTCATGGCGACGGTTTTGTTGGCGTGGTTCTCCTGCACAATCAGCACCATGCCGTTCGGCAGGACGACGCGGGTGGGCTTCGGCGCGGACGCGGGCTTGGCGGTGGCGGCGTCCGAGTTGAACTCTTTGTCCAGGGCTGCCAAAGTTGCCTTCTGGCGCGGGTCGGTGGCGGGCTTTGCCGAGCCGAAGTTGTCGGTGACGGGCGGCGGGGGCGGCGTGGCCCCCGGCGGCAGCGGCTGCGGATCGAAGTAGGCGACGGTCCGGTTGTCGGCAGTCAAGTATTGTTTCGCGACCCGCTGAATGTCGGCAGGAGTGACGGCGCGTATCTTGTCCAAATAAGTGTCCCGGTAGTGGGGCAGATTGATCACGGCATAGGAGCCGAGATCGTTCGCCTGCCCGGATACGCTGTCGTTCTGGTAGATAAAGCCCGCTTCGGTCTGCTTGATCGCCCGCGCCAGCTCGTCCGCCGT
>CAXSFV010000079.1:0-5747 GCA_964236795.1 uncultured Armatimonadales bacterium
GCGAACTTGAACGAGTGGGCGGGGACGACGCGGTCGTCGTGGTCGCCGGTGGTGATCAGGGTCGCGGGGTAGGACGTGCCGGGTTTCAGCGTGTGCAGGGGCGAATAGGCATAGAGGTATGGGAAGTCGGCGGCGTTGTCGGCGGAGCCGTAGTCGGAAGTCCAGGCCCAGCCGATGGTGAACTTCTGGAAGCGCAGCATGTCGAGAACGCCGACGGCGGGGAGGCACGCGCCGAAGAGGTCCGGGCGCTGGGTTAGGCACGCGCCGACCAGCAGCCCGCCGTTGGAGCCGCCGCCGATGGCGAGTTTGGGGGCGGACGTGTATTTATGCGAAATGAGCCATTCGGCGGCGCAAATGAAGTCGTCGAAGACGTTCTGCTTTTTCTCCTTGATGCCCGCCTCGTGCCAGCCTGCGCCGTATTCGCCGCCGCCGCGCAGGTTCGGCACGGCGAGAATGCCGCCGCGCTCCATCCAGACGATCTGCGCCGGGCTGAAACTTGGGGTTAAGGAGATGTCGAAGCCGCCGTAGCCGTAGAGGTAGGTCGGGTTGCCGCCGTCCAGAACCAGCCCTTTGCGACGGGTGATAAACATCGGAACTTGAGTGCCGTCTTTGGAGGCGTAGAAGACTTGGGTCGTCTCGTAGTCATCGGGGCTGAACGCGACTTCGGGCCGGCGGTACAAGGTGCTTTCGCCGGTCGGGACATCGTAGCGGTACACGGACGTGGGCGTCGTAAAGGACGTGAAGCTGTAGAACGTCTCGGTCTGTGCCCGCTTGCCGCCGAAGCCGCCCGCCGACCCAATGCCGGGCAGGTCCACGTTGCGCTCCCATGTCCCGTCCAGCGCAAAGACTTTGACCTGCGTGGCGGCGTCTTTGAGGTATTCGGCAATGAACTTCTCGCCGACCAAACTCACGCCTTCCAGCGTCTCGGCGGCTTCGGGGATGACTTCGACCCAATGCTCTTTGCCTGGGTTTCGCGTATCCAATGCAATCACGCGGTTCTTCGGGGCATTGAGGTTTGTTCGGAGCCAGAAGATGGGGCCGTCATTGCCGAGAAAGCGGTACTGGGCTTCTAGGTCCGGGATCAGCTCGACCACGGCGGCGTTCGGCTCGGCGAGCGGCTTGTAGAAAAGCCGGTTCTTCGGATCGGTCCCCTGCCGGACGCCGATGATCAAATACGCGCCGTCTTCCGAGACGTTCCCGTTGAAGCCCCATTCCTTCTCGTCGGGCCGCTCGTACACCAGCATGTCGTCCGACTGGTCTGTGCCGAGCTTATGGAAATATAATTTCTGGAAGTAGTTCGCCTGCTGAAGCTCTTCGCCTTCAGGCGGCGCATCGTAGCGGCTGTAATAAAAGCCGGAGCCGTCTTTCGCCCACGATGCCCCTGAAAACTTCACCCAGCGCACCAAGTCGTCGGTATCTTCCCCGGTGTCTACGCGGCGGACGTGCCACTCGGTCCAGTCCGACCCCGCCGCCGAGAGGCCGTAAGCGAACAGCTTGCCGTCATCGCTGGTCGCTGTGCCTGCCAGCGCCACCGTGCCGTCTTCGGACAGCATGTTCGGGTCGAGCAGCACACGCGGCGCGGCGTCCAAAGCCTCCGCGACATACAAAACACTCTGATTTTGCAGGCCGTCGTTTTTGCCGTAAAAGTACCGCCCGCCCTGCAAAGAAGGCATCCCGTAGCGCTCATAATTCCACAGCGTCGTCAATCGCTCTTCTATCGTACTACGGGCCGGAATTTTCTCCAAGAAGCCGAACGCCAGCGCGTTCTCGGCCTCAATCCACGCCCGCGACTCAGGCGAATCCGGGTCTTCCAGCCACCGGTATGGGTCGGCGACTTCCGTGCCATGATAAGTGTCGACTTGGTCGGACTTGCGGGCGTCAGGATAGGTAAAAGGGATATTCATGCCGCAGAGTTCGGCGGCGGCGACGCGATATCCTGCCCTCTTTTGTGGTGAGGATTGGGTCGGTGCCGTGCGCGGCAGGTTCTATCGCCCCAACAAACAGCGACCTGCCGAAGAAGCCGCTGAAGATGAGAGATGATGCCTTTGTCATCATCCTGTTCATTCTGCGGTAGATTGCAGTACGGAAGATTTGGTGTTCCCACTGCTTGATTTAATACTTGCTGCAACTAACGTCGGCTACCTCTCGCAGTTCATCCCCACCGCCCTCTGGACCGACGTTGCTCTTTAGGGGCAGGCGCAGAAACGCAATTACATAACTCGAGAGTTTTGGTACTTAATAAACCCTTCCGCATCGGCTTTAGTTGCCTCACTTGCTGATGAGTGGAACAACGAAGCCCGCAGCAAATCGAGCCAATACTGCCGAAGTTCCAGTGTCAGCGGCGTGTTTAGAACGCGATTAACCATCCAGACAGTGTAAGTGGTAGGCTTCCGCTGCATAGCCTCTATCAGGTCTGTTTGATAATCTGCTAGTTTTTCCAGCGTTTGAACGATCGGTCCGGGTGATCCTAAGTCCTTGCCTTCCAAGCGCTCGAACAACGCGAAAAGGGTTTCTGCTCCATGCTCCGGGTACGGTGTGTCACTGAGTTCTGCACAAACATCGTACAAATGCTCCCATCCCTCACCAAGCCAGTCCGCCTCGAAATCGCCGGGTTGAAAAGCATTAAGTTCTGAAATAACTTCTTGCGTTGATCTTGCCATACTTAACTTTTTCCCTACTTTCCCCAGAAAATCCTTCGCCTTTACTTTTCACCTCGCGTTTTTCAGAAAATAGGGAGCAGGCTTCACATCAGGTATACTTGCGGCATGGAACAAGTTGTTGTGATTACGGTGGTGGGGCGGGACGGGCCGGGGATTGTGGCGGCGCTGGCGGGGGTGGTGTTTGGTCTCGGCGGCAACCTGGATGACGCGACGATGACGCGGCTGCATGGGGCGTTTGCGGCAATGGTAGCGGCGCGGCTGCCGGCGGGGAGGTCGGCGGAGGATGCGCGGGAAGCATTAAGGCCATTGGCCGCAGAGCGCGGGCTGACGGTGACGGTGCAGTCGGTCTCGGACGTGCACTCGGAGACGCCGCCGGATACGCTGCTGACAGTCTACGGGGCGGACAGGCCGGGGATCGTGTATCAGGTGGCGTCGGCGCTGGCGGAACGCGGGGTCAACATCACGGACATGGACACGCGGCTGGCGGGAACCCTCGACGCGCCGGTCTATGTCATGCTGCTGGAACTTGCCGCAGACGGTGTAGATTTGGCGGGCGAGTTGAGCGGCCTTAAATCGAGCTTGGGCGTGGATATTGCCGTGCAGGCGCTTGACCCGGAGGCGCTGTAAGCGATGGCTGTTCGCCCTGTCGTGCTGTATCCCGACCCGCGCCTGAAAGTCCAAATCGCACCGTCCTCGGACATTGATGACGCGGTTCGGGCTGCCGCCCAAGATTTACTCGACACGATGGACGCCTGCCCGCCTCGGACCGTCGGGATCGCCGCGCCGCAGATCGGAGAAATGGCCCGGATCGCGGTTGTGGACACATCGCGCAATCCAAAGTACCCCGGCGGCCACGGCCTCTTGGTGCTGGTCAACCCAGAGATTACGGCTTACGACGGTGAGCAGTTCTTCCGGGAAGGATGCCTGAGCCTGCCGGACTACACCGCGAATATCAAGCGACGGCAATCGATTACGATCCGGGCGCTGAACCTCATTGGCGAAGAAGTGACTTTAAACGCCGAGGGGTTTGAGGCGGTCGTCTTGCAGCATGAGATTGACCACCTAGACGGTGTGCTGTTTTTAGACCGGGTTGCAAACGTCAAGACGGATTTGTTTCGGCGCAAAGAAAAAGCCCGGCCTTGATACGCAGTAATGCCCTCTTGGGCATGAAGGCCGGGCTGCTCTACTTTACATACGTCGCCAAAAACTCCAAAGTCAGCGCCCACGCCTGGCGGGCGGCGTCGGGGCTGTAGGACTCGCGAACATCGCAGAAGAAGCCGTGGTCGGCCTGGGAGAAGACAACCTGAGCGTAATTTTTGCCGGCGGCTTTGAGCGCGGCTTCGACGGCCTGCACCTGGGCCGTGCCGATATGTTCGTCCAATCCGCCCCAGAACAGCAGAATGGGCGCATGGAGGTCGGCGGCTTTATCAAGCAGGCTGGGGAACGGGCCGCCGTCGCTCGGCGCAATCCCGCCGCCGTAGTAGGAAACCGAGGCTTTCAGGGGCAGGAGGGTATCGGCGAGAAACGAAGTCCGCCCACCCATGCAGTAGCCGGTAGACGCGACTGCCGACGCACCGCCATCGGTGGTCAGCCACTGGTAGGCGGCGTGGATGTCGGCAGTCTGGCCGTCGTCGGTGAGCGCCACAAGGTGCGCCATCGCCGGGCCGAAGTCGGTGTACAGACCCTTGAAGTTCGGGTCGGTCCGGTGGTACAGCGCAGGCGCAATCGCCGTGTAGCCGGCGCGGGCGAACCGCTCGGTGAGGTCGTGAATGTGGGCGTTCACCCCGAATGCTTCCTGGAAGACGAGAATGCCCGGATGCGGGCCGTCTGATGCAGGCCGGGCGACATACGCAGGCATGGTGGTCCCGTCGGAGACAGGGAGAGTGACGGTTTCGGTCTTGATTTCTTGAGACATGGTTTCTCTTTCTAGGTAGCTCACTTTGGGAAGTGGGCGACTTTAGTCGCCCGCTTTCTTGTCGTTTCACTGGCGCAGAGCGTCGGCGTTTTCTTCCGGGGACGGCGGCTCGGCCCGGCCTCCCAGGTAGCGGGCCAAAAATGCTTCGGCGGCGGCAATGAACTTGCGGTTATTTTCCGGCCGGGCAAAGCCGTGGCCTTCGTCGGGGAAAACAATGTATTCCACCGGCAGGCCGCTCTCGCGCATCGCGGCGACAATCTGGTCGCTTTCCGCCTGCTTGACACGCGGGTCGTTGGCGCCCTGAGCGATCAGCAGGGGCTTTGTGATGCGGCCTGCCGAGAACAGCGGCGAGCGCTCCTTTAAGAACTCGGCTTCGTCCAGCCGCCCCATGCGCTTGTAGAAGGTCGCGACCAGCGTAGACCAGTACGGCGGGATGGTTTGCAGCAGGGTCAAAAGGTTCGATGGGCCGACGATGTCCACGCCGCAGACGAACTCTTCGGGCGTAAAGGCCAGCCCGGCCAGGGTCGCGTAGCCGCCGTAAGAGCCGCCCATGATTGCCACTTTAGCGGGATCAGCGTACCCCTCGGCAATAGCCCATTGTTTGCCGTCCAGAAGATCAGTGTGCATTTTCGCGCCCCATTCTCGGTCCCCGGCGTTCAGATGCGCCTTGCCGTAACCCGCCGAGCCGCGAAAATTGATTTGCAGCACGGCGTAGCCCCGGTTCGCCAGCATCTGCACGGTCGCGCTGTAACCCCATACGTCCCGCGCCCACGGGCCGCCATGCACCAGCAGCACGAGTGGCAGGTTCCTGGGTTCTACCCCTAAGGGAAGTGTCAGATAACCGGAGAGCGTGAGGCCATCGCGGGCAGGGAACGTCACCGGAGTCATCGGGGCGAGCGTGTACTCTTCCAAACGCGGCTGGCTGCTGAACAGCAGTTCGGCGGTTTTCGTGGCCCGGTCATAGAGATAAAAGCGCGTCGATCCGCTGTCCCGGACATACGAGACGACCCAGTGGGCATCGGCGAGATCGCGGCTCGTGATGCTCCAATCGCCGTCCGTCACTGCGCCGAGTATGTCGAGATCGGCTTGCAGGGCTGGGTCTAAAGCCGTCCATTCCTGCCGGGCGCGGGTGAACTCAACCGCTTGAAGTGCCCGTGTCTTCGGGTGGCGCA
>CAXSFV010000080.1:0-5513 GCA_964236795.1 uncultured Armatimonadales bacterium
CCACTGCACATGATGCTGTACACGGTCTTTCAGGAGCGGGCGACTCAGATCAACTACTTGAACTTTGCGAAGATCGCACGCGGCGAGTCGGAGAACCCGGCCTTTGTCGGCGACGCCGACCCGGTCCTGGCGCAAGCCTGCTCCAAGCTTGCCATTGATGAAGCGGCCCATTATGCGTTTTTCCTCGAAGGGGCGCGGCTGTACCTGTATTACCAGCCGGAAGAAACTTTGCAGGCGATCCACGATGTCGTCAGCCACTTTGCGATGCCGGCTCAAAATATCATCCCGAACTGGCCGGTGGTTGCCGAGACCATCTACCGGGCGGGTGTCTACGGCCCGCGCATTTTCCAAAGCGACGTGATCAAGCCTGTGTTCGACAACCTGACGGTGGCGGGGAAGAAGGCGCTGGAAAACGGCATCAAGCGCACCCGCGAGATCCCGAACGAAGAAGGCACGATGCGAAGCACGGCGCTGTGGGACGTGTTCGATCCCGGCGAAGCCGAGCGGAGCGTCATGCGCCTGCATGACAAGATCGGGGCGTATGAAGCCGGCGTCGGACGCGCGGCGCTCGACCCGTTCGCGTTCCTGCCGAACCCGGACTGGCCGAAGGCATAGACACAGAAAAAAGGGCGAACGTGACGTTCGCCCTTTTTGCGGTTAAACCCATGTTCCAAACCCCAAAAATCGCGCTTCTTGCCGGTGTTGTGCTGGCCGCCGTCGGCTTCGGCTGCCGGTCGTCCCAGCCGGGACTGGCCGCGCCGAGTCGTCAAGCCGCCGGCCACCGGACTTCCCGCACGTCTTTAGCTGCCGACCAATCTAACTCGCCCCTCATGCCGGACCCGAAGATGACGCCAGGCGCGACCCTGCCGGTGGCGTCCGGAGACATCTGCGTTTCGGGCTATTCTGAGAAAGTCCGCAATGTTCCCGCCGATCTTAAGCAGCAGGTCTACGCCGAATATGGCATCACCAGCCATCAGCCGGGTGAATACGAGATAGATCATTTGATTAGCCTGGAACTCGGCGGCTCGAACTCCCTCAAGAACCTGTGGCCGCAGTCGTATATCACCCAGCCCTGGAATGCCCACGTCAAGGACAAGCTGGAGAACGAGCTGCACGACGAAGTCTGCGCCGGGAAAATTGACCTGCCGACCGCCCAGCACGAGATCGCGACCGACTGGATCGCGTCGTACAAAAAGCACTTCAACACCACTCTCCCGCTGTCGTCAGCCAATGCCCCGCAGTCGGTCGGCGGCTCCCGCCGGGTTCGTCATCCACTCACGGGAAACAATAACCCGTTCGGCGTGTCCGGTCCGTCAGGAAGCGCAGCTTCGGCTAACCCACAAGTGTGGGTCAACTTGAAGTCGGGCAAGTATTTTCGTGCCGGATCCGAGTACTACGGCCACACCAAGAGCGGCCAGTACATGCCTGAGGCCGCCGCCGAGCAGCAAGGCTATGTCGCCGCACGAGGACAGTAAAGGCTCAGAGACTGCGTAGAAAATATCTCTTAAATCTTCGCCGGCACCCCTCCGGGTAGCCAGTGCTGAGGCGGGAGCTTGCCTTTTTAGAGTACGGGGGTTCAGCCCCGTACAATTCGTTACGCCGGCTTCCAGGCGTCTATCAGCAGCATGGCAACATGGTTTCCATGTGGGCGTGGTAGAGCCGTGTGCTGGATGACCTCAAAGCCCGCAGATTCCACCTCCACCAGCAGTTCATCAACCGCACCAAAATAGCGCAGGGCGATGCCGTCCCAGATTTGACAGCGAGTTTCAGGGTCAAAGCCGGGCAAAGTAGACCAAGTGCCGTCATCCCACATGGTGTTGACATGCAGCAGGCCACCGGGTTTCAGTACGCGCCGGGCGGCGGCGAAGAACTTAGGCCGGTCATCGCCGATAATGCAGTGCAGACAATAGCCATCCAGCACCAAATCAAAAGTCTCGTCGGCGTAGTTTTCTAAATCCAGAACGCTGCCGACCTGAAAGTCAGCGTGCAGGCCGCGTTCGCGGGCTTTCTCCCGCGCCCATTCAATCGCTGTCAGCGCGATGTCAACGCCGAAAACTTCGTAGCCGCGTGCGGCAAGTTCCAGTGACAGGTCTCCCGCGCCGCAGCCGAGTTCAAGAACGCGCCCGCTTTTTGGGAAGTAGTCGGCAGTCAGTGTCATGCCGAGTTTGGCAAGATTATCAGTAATTGTCTTCACGTCAGCCCATCCAGTTTCTCCGGCAGCGCGGCGCTTCTGGTACTGGCGGTCATGCAGAACATAATCAGTCTTCATTAGTTTTTCCTATTCCCCTATCCTGGCAGCCGCGCCTTATCCTTTAAATGCGCTTCCGTCGTCTCGCGGCTGATGACGGCATCGGCATAGAAATCCAGCAGCGCTTCGTCCATTGTTTTCATTCCAACCGAATGCGACGCCGACATCGCAATTTCCAACAGGTTCGGTGCGGTTTGGCCTTCGGAAATCATCTGACGAATGCGCGTGTTCAAGATCAGGATTTCGTTGGCGGCAACCCGGCCCGTTGGGGCATTGCGTGGCAATAGCCTTTGGGCAATCACCGCTTGAAGCGTTCGAGCCGCCAAACGCCTGGCAGCCTCACGCGGTTCGCCGAGCAGCTCAATCATACGCTCCACCGCATCCGCCGCCGTGTCGGCGGTCATCTGCGAGAACACGAGAACCCCGGCTTCGGCCATTTCCGCCGCCAGTCGAACAACTTCGGTAGTCCGCAGCTCCCCAATGAAGACAACATCCGGGTCGGCATCTTTAATTGACAGTAGGCCGCGCTCGTAGCTTTCGATGTCTTCCCCCACCACCTGCTGCGTGATCAGACTCAGCTTGCTGCCGAGAACATAGTTCAGCGGGTCTTCCAGTGTGTAAATCCGCTCCGAGCGCGTCATGTTGATTTGTTCCAGCATGGAAACCACAGTGGTCGTCTTGCCGCTGCCGGTCGGGCCGACGACGAGAATAAGACCACGGGGGCAGTGGGTCAGCTTCTCGAAGATCGGCGGCAGGTGCATCTCTTCCAATGTTGGAATGCGCTTCGGCAGGAGCCGAACGGCAGCGGCGATTGAACTGCGGTCGCGGAAGACTCGGCAGCGGAACGTCTGGTCGTCATGGCGCAAAGTGGCCGAGAAGTCGCGGCCTTCCCCTGCGGCAGCAAGCTTGTGTTCCGGCAAGGCCGCTTGCAGCAGAGCACTCACGTCATCCGCCGTCAAGTTCGGTGGCGGGGCTGGGATTAACTCACCGCCAATCCGAAAAATCGGCGGGACGCCGGCGACAAGGTGCAGGTCGGAGGCTTTGCGCTCGACCATTTGCGCTAAGAGCGAATTAAGTTCCATGGATCATTCTCCGTTTGGGGGTAGTCTTTGGGGCTGTCGCGGCCCGGCAGCATCCACAGTGTTTCGGGGCGCGGCGAAAGCTGGCGGCGCAGGGCGGCGACTTCCGCGCGTAACTCTGACATTTCGGTTCGCAAGAGCCTCACTTCGTCGAGCAGCAGGCCTTGGTCGTCGGCAGCAACGGCCAGCATTACACGGGCGCTGATGTCCGGTGCATCCATCTTCCACGCCGAGGCCATTTCGCTCACTGCCCGCAAATCGGCTTGAGCCTGGGCGCAGCCGGGGCAGTTCGCCAAGTGGTGCTCGACCTCAGCGGCGCTATTCGGCGGCAGCTCGCCGTCTAGCAGGGAAGTCAGTTGAGATTGCACAAGCTCGCAGTTCATTCGGTATCCTTCCAGGAGGAGAGTTTACGGCGCAAGGTTTCTGTTGCCTGATACTTGCGAGATGCGACCGTACCGACCGGGCAGTCCAAGACACCTGCAATCTCGGCGTAAGTAAGCTGTCCGTATTCCGACAGGGCAAACACGGCTCGCTGCGCTTCCGGCAGGGACAGTACGGCTCGTCGGACGGCGTCGGCGAGGCTCCGCGCCTCGGCCAGTGCCGCTGGGCCGGGCGCATCGGCTTCTGCATTCTCATCCAGCGCTTCGGCAGGCCGGGAAGCACGGGCGTAGTCCAAGCAGATACTTCGCACCATACGAAACAAATACGCTTGCAGGCAGCCGTGCGGCTCGTAGGTCACCCGCCCGCGCCACAGCCGCAGCCAAACTTCCTGCACGGCGTCCTGCGCTGAATCGGAGTCGCCGGTCAGCCGCGCGGCGAAACGCAGCAGACGCGCCTGATACGCCCGCACGAGGATGCCGAATGCGAGCGTGTCCCCGCCTGCCGCCCGCCGCATCAAGCTGTCATCATCCACAAGCAGCGTCCTCCACTGAGATAAACGAGGAAAAGTGAGAGCTGATTCGATTTATTTTCAAACGGCATGAAAAAGGGCGCGGCTTTCGCCGCGCCCTACACACTCACAAGAAACCTGTTACAGCCCCTTGTCACCTAAAAACTTGAGCAGGTCGGCGACGCGGCAGGAGTAGCCCCACTCGTTGTCCCCATTCGTTGTCGTACCAGACCAAACACATTTTCTAAATCCTGCTTGGCAGCATGAGGTCGGACTGTCTGATCAGCATCGTTTAAACAAAGTGTTCACATTGATGCAGGAACGAAGTCAACGCCGAGATGTGAAGCATCATCTTGAGTCAGCCCCATTGCAGTCGTTACCCTGAGCGCCCTCTCACTGCCTTGAGACGCTTCGTAGGCATCAATGATAATCCGTGAGCGTTCCTGCTGGCTGAATGGACGCCAAGCATCCCAGATAACCAGAAGCAAGATTCGGCCAAGCGCCGCTTCTTCGTTGATCAAGGGCTGACGGTACTCCCGGTCATCTTTGTTATCATCAAGATTGTGATCAAACTCGTATGTGAGCTGTTGAGTCAAGCGCTTCGCATCTGATAATACTGAACTGTTTCTGAACTGGATTTGCGACATAACTAACTCCATAATGCACGTTTGTTATCAAACAGCCATCGAGCGGCAACACAGACATCCTGCGCTTCGCTTTCTGCTACAAGAGGACTTTGATAACGTAAATCAACGCGCCAGTTCAAGCGAATGGTCAGCAAGTGCTTTGACATCAATAACGCCTCTCCCCACTCCATCGGCTTGAAACCGGATAGGACGCGATGCGGCCCAAGAACTTGCTCCCAAAACAGCAGATTGTGTTTATGCTGAAAAGGAAGTGTCGCCCCCGGCACAAGTGTCTTCCATAGCTTTACAGCAGGCCCAAAAATTGTGTCGACCAGTCCATTGACAGGAAAGGCCGGGTCAATACGACAATAAGCGACTTTGAGCAGCATTTCTGCCACATACCCAGCAAGATAAACAGAGCCGTCCCACTCTTGAGCGGCTAAAAGCGCTTCACATTCTCGCAACCGTGCTTCCGCCGCCTGAAGCATAACATCGGGTGTTTCTGCTTGTATACGTGCGAGAACCGGCAGAGCAAGCAGCATATATGGCTCCTAGATAAGCAGTGGACGCGGCTTTCGCCGCGTCCCTTGCGTTCAGAATAGAAGATTATAAGCCTTTATCGCCCAGAAACTTGAGGAGGTCGGCGACGCGGCAGGAGTAGCCCCATTCGT
>CAXSFV010000081.1:0-5048 GCA_964236795.1 uncultured Armatimonadales bacterium
TTCTGTATAATAGTGTTCAGATGCCGGGGTGGCGAAATGGTATACGCGCAACGTTGAGGTCGTTGTGGGGGCAACCCTGTAAGAGTTCGAGTCTCTTTCTCGGCATTTTCTAAATCTCTTTTCAAATTCCTCAAAACAATCCTCAATCTCTCCCATAGGTACGCACGTGAACCCGAAGCTTATTGCCGCTGAACGCGCTGTCTCCTACATCCAAGACGGCATGACGGTCGGCCTCGGCACGGGCAGCACGGCGGCTTATGCCATTCATGCGCTGGGCCAGCGATTCCAAGCCGAATCCCTGACCCTCCGCTGCATTGCTACCTCCCGCGAATCGGAAGAGCTGGGTCTTTCTTACGGCTTGTCTTTTGCCGATTTTGACACCGTTTCCTCGTTTGATATTACGGTTGACGGCGCGGATGAAGTGGATGAACAGTTCCGGCTGATCAAAGGTCGCGGCGGGGCATTGGTGCGGGAAAAGATTGTCGCGGCGGCGTCTCAGACCGAGATCATCGTTGTAGACGCCGGTAAAGTAAAAACATCGCTCGGCGCACGCCCCCTGCCGGTGGCGGTTCTGCCGTATGCCTGGCAGTGGACGCAGGCAAAGCTCGAAGCGAAGTTCAGCATTCCGGCGCCGCGCCGCTTGACGCCCGCCGGGGAGCCGTTTGTCAGCGACGACGGCCTGTACATCCTGGACCTCTCGTTCGGCGGCCCGCTGCCGGATCCCGACACGCTGGAACAGCGGCTGAAGACGGTAATCGGCGTCGTGGAAGTTGGATTGTTCGTCGGCCTTTGTCATCGCCTCATTGTCGGCTTCGATGACGGCCGGATTGAAGAAACAGCCTGGGAGATAGACTAGGGACAAAACTCAAAACAAAAGCCCCGTTCTAATGGACAGGGCTTTTTTGACCGCCGTATGAAGTTTATTGAAGCAGTCTTTGTTCCAGGCGCTGAACTGTCTCTTGCAGATACTGAATCTGCTCCTGCTGACGGCGCAAGGCTTCTTCCAGCGGCGCACGGGCCAGCGTGGCGATGGCGGCAATGGCGGCGTTCAGCGCCTCACTTTGGACTGGCCGCTGGAAGGCTTTCGGGACCAGCGGGTTTGGGTTCCAGTCGGCCAGTCCCTGCTGCAATGTCCGGCTGATCGGTTCAGTTTCTAATGACATTCTTTCCGCCTCCTCATAGTTTCTCGGTTTCGTGTACTGGTTGTATGACAAGGGATACCTCAAATAGTTTCAGTTTTGTTGCACTTGCGCCTTGCCGGTGAACGAAAAAGCCGGGTACACTGAAGGGTATGTCTCTTTATGCTGAGCTTCACCGCCACCTCGGCGGGGCTGTGGTCCCGCGCGTTTTTTGGCGCTATCTCGTCCGCAACTCTCATCCTCTGGCCGCTGAATTTCCCGAATACGAAAGCTTTGAAGCGTATGTGACGAAGCCTCGCGCGTCGCTGGCCGAGTATTTAGAGCTGCACGCGCTGGTCGAGCCGTTTCAAACGCTGGAAACTCTGCCCTACTTTGTGTCTAAGCTCGTGCGCGGCGCGTATGTCTTTGAGGGCATCTGCTATTTGGAGCTGCGCCACACGCCGTTTTATCGCACTGATCCCAGTCTTTCTTTGCCTGACCGCATTGCTCAGATGAAAGATGTGGTGGAGGCCGTCGGCGATTCGGGCCGCGACCCGCGTTATCCTCTCCTCATGCGCCAAATACTGTGCATGCATTCCCAGCTTCCGCGCGAAGTCAACCAAGCGATTTTAGATCTGGCCATTTCTTTGCCCCAATATGTTTGCGGAGTAGATCTTGCCGGGCCGGACATCTACTATGCAGAACGCATGGACGAGTGGGTCGGCCTGTTTCGGTCGGCGCAGGAACGGGGAATGAAAACGACGGGGCATCTGTACGAGACGGCGGACGGCTGGCATCCGGCCCTGCTGCCGTATTTGTCGCGCATCGGCCACGGCATTCAGATCGCTCTGCGATTTCCTGAGCTGCTGCCGGAAGTCGCCGCACGGGGCCAGTGTCTGGAAGTCTGCCCGACGACGTATCTGAAGACCGGCACGCTGTCGGACCTGACTGCGCTGCGAACGGTTTTCGAGCGATGCGAGGCGGCGGGCGTGGACATCGTCATTTGCACGGACAACGCCGGCCTGCACAATGTCCGCCTGCCGTGGGAGTTTGAGAACTTATTGACCCAAGACGTGATTGACTTCGAGCAGCTTGCCGCGTGTCAGGACGCCGCGTTCCGCCATGCCTTTGCCTGGCCGCATCCGCATCCACCGCGCCGGCTGCTCGATCAGCTTATTTCCGAGACATCCCAACCAAGCACAATTTCAGGAGAATAAAGCAATGACAAAAGCGATTTTACTGGCGGCGGCGGTGCTGCTGACCAGCGTATCGGTCTCGGCACAGACCCCGGAACGCGGCGCTGTGCCGGAGCCGCACGACAGCAATTCGCTACATAAGCTGGGAAAATCTATCCAGTACCCGTTCCGCAAAGGCGGCGAGAACATCAGCAAGTCCACCCGTAAGGGCGCAAAAGATGTGCAGTACGGCACCCGCAAGAACAGCGCCAATCTCAGCATCGCCGCGCATCGGACGGTTGGGCAGAACTCCGTCGCACGGCGCCGGAATGGGACCGCGCGGCACAACACGGTGATTACGCCGAAGGGCCATCTGCATCGCCTGCCGAGTTAAACAACGAAACAGCCCCGGTCTCAAATGAGGCCAAGGCTGTTCTGCTTTCTCCGGCCCTCCGTTATGCTGCCCTCGCCTGCGCTTTCTTCCAAATCGCAACGACCAAGTAGACAATCACCAAAATCAGCACGATGCCGATTAAAAACCGCAGGAAGCTAAATGAGCCGGGGTAGTAGCTGCCGCCCGAATAAATCGGCGGCGAGTAGTAAAAGCTGGGGTAGAACGGCGTGTACATATACCACGCCGGATGCACCCAGCCATAGGAATAATCGGACATTCCGCCGTAGTACCGTGCCGAGCCGTACCGCCCGCCGTAAGAGACGCCGCGTGTCGAAACCGGCGTCCGCGTCTGAAAGCTCGACACCCGCGACGACGACCCGCCGAAGCCTGAACGAGACCCGCCGAAACTGCCGGAGCGTCCAAACGACCCGCCATACGACCGGCTCCCGCCCCCAAACGAACCACCCCCGCCGAAGCTGCTCCGCCCGCCGCCAAATGACCCGCCCCCGAACGAGTGCCCTCCGCCTCCGCCAAAGCTGCCCCCGCCCCGCGCAAAGCCGGGCTGAATAATCAGCAGGCCGAGTAGGACCGCCAGAACGATTTTGATTGCGCTGTTATGTTTCATCGTTTGTGTTTCTCCTGCGTTCTGAGACACGCGGGACGGCGAAAGGTTGCGGGTTAGGGAGATAGCGCGGACCATGCCATGAATGGCACGGCTATACGGCGAGGACGCCACGAAGTACCGCTTCGCTGGGTTAAGAAAGACAACGCCAAGAGGTTCCCAGTGCCGCGCCCTCCGGGTCTGCCAGTGCAGAAGCGGTACCTCGTGGCGTCGGCGCCGTGTAGCCGCGTGTTTATGCCTGCGGCATTACTGCGTATCAACACATGGTTCTCAGGCGGCTTTAAC
This sequence comes from uncultured Armatimonadales bacterium, assembly GCA_964236795.1. Lineage (GTDB taxonomy): Bacteria > Armatimonadota > Armatimonadia > Armatimonadales > Capsulimonadaceae > JANXMY01. Next base: position 3,595 of record CAXSFV010000081.1, read on the forward strand.
GCCGCTCTTGCAAGAGGGTTTCCGAGACCGGCTTCCCCGGCACTTCAATCAAAGGACGGTCGGCAGTTATCGGATCGCGTGGCGGAACAAGCCGCTTCACAAGGCCCGACGCCAGCAACCCCTGCCTAAACGCTTCCACTTTTTCGGCGTCCTCCCGCAGCAAAGCCTCCTCCAGCAGTGCATTCGCCATCGCATTTGCGTCCTGATTCTCCCGCACCGCCCGTCCCCGCAGCCGCGCTTCAATCGCCGGTTCCAGTAAGATTGTCATGTGTCAGCCTCAATCCTTCTGCCTTGCTTCTCTCGTATAGCAGCCGCACGTTTTTCCAAGTTTTGTGCCTCATCTTTACGCTCTAATCGGCGCAACAGCATCGCATACTTTTCCAGTGTACCCGCAGTTCGTGGATGGTCCGGTCCAAGCAGTTCCTGACGCGCTTCCAAGACTTGTTCATAATACCATTCTGCATCGGCATAGCGAGCTAGACTGCAAGCGTGAGAAGCCAGACTGTCCAAAGTCTGCAAAATGCCGCCATGCTTTGATGCTTTTTGCTGACGCAGCAGGGCGAGAGAACGCTCAACCAGCGGCTCCGCTCCGGTGCGCCGCCACTGCGTCCCGTAAAAGAAGATAATCTGGTTGAGGCTCTCTGCAATAGCCGGGTCATTTGGGCCGAGAACTTCTTCGTGCAGTCGGAAAGCCTGCCAATACAGCGTTTCTGCTTGCTCGTGCTGCCGCTTCTTGGCGCATTCGATCCCCTGCATTCTCAGGGCGCGAACTTCGGCTAGACGCTTTGCTTGATCTTCCATGTCAGATACCAAAATTAAGAGGCTTCTGCGCCGTGCAGCATTTTGTGAATGGTTGTTGCGAGCTTCCGGTTCATGGCGGGGGCGTTAGCGATCTGCTCAACGCTTGCGTGCTTGAGCTTTTCGACGCTGCCGAAGAAGCGCAGCAGTTCGCGGCGTCTTACCTGTCCGATGCCGGGGATGGTGTCTAAGACCGACAGGGTGGCGTTTTTGCCCCGAAGCGTTCGGTGGTAGGTGACGGAGAAGCGGTGGACTTCGTCGCGGACTCTTTGCAGCAGAAACAGGGCCTGGGAGTTCCGGGGCAGGACCAGCGGGTCGGACTTGCCGGGAGTGTAGACCAGCTCGAACTGCTTGGCGAGGCCGATCATGTTCAGCTCCATCCCCAGCTCGGCGGCGACCGAGACGGCGACCGAAAGCTGGCCTTTGCCGCCATCAATCAGCATCAGATCGGGGAGCGTGGAGAACTTAGCGTTTCCCGATTGGGCTTCTTTGAGGCGGCGGGTCAGCACCTCGCGCATCATGGCGAAGTCGTTCGGCTCGCCGGTATTCGTCGGCTTCTGGATCTTGAAGCGGCGGTAGTCGGATTTGAGCGGCTTGCCGTCCTGGAAGACGACCATGCCGCCGACCGAGAAGCTGCCTTGAATGGTGGAGATGTC
>CAXSFV010000082.1:0-4972 GCA_964236795.1 uncultured Armatimonadales bacterium
AAAGAACTCCGCCCTTCCGAACCCTCGCCGCCGAACGGCACGGGCAATGGACGCCGCCCGGTCAAAGACGGCCCCGTGACCCGCCTGCGAAAAGCCATTTACCGGCAGGCGCCGGAAGTATGGGACAATCTCAACCCGCGTGTTCTCGGCCACAACGTCTACAAGTCCATCTACCGCACCACGGCCTTCCCGAAGACCGAGCGCGAGCGGTCGGAAGCGTTCTTCAATTCGTTTTTGCTGCATATTCAGCCGGCTAAGATCGAAAAGCACGCTTTGCGGTTCACCTACACGTTCGGCTTGGGGCTATTGTCCCTTTATCTGTTCGCGCTGCTGACCGTCTCCGGCCTGCTTTTGATGTTCGTTTATGTGCCGTCCACGGAACAAGCCTACAACCGGATGCTGGATTTGCACTCGTCGGTATCGTTCGGCGGCATCCTGCGTGGGATGCACTTTTGGTCGGCGAATGCCATGATTGCGGTCGTCTTTTTCCATATGTGCCGGGTCTTTTACACCGGCGCGTACAAAGCGCCGCGTGAGTTCAACTGGGTCATCGGCGTGATCTTGATGGTGCTGACGCTGATCTTGGGCTTCACGGGATACTTGCTGCCGTGGGACCAGCTCGCGTTCTGGGCGATCACGGTCGGCGCGGGCATCGCTGGGAAAGCTAACTGGATCCCCGACCACATTAACCCGCTGTTGACTGCCGCTCATGTTCCTGCCGGCGCACAAGTCCCGCCGCTCGGTGATCTGACCCGCTGGGGGCTTCTCGGTGCGGACACGGTCGGGCAGGAAGCGCTCATCCGCTTTTATGTTCTGCACGTCGCGATTTTGCCGGTGATCATGTTCGCGTTTATCCTGTACCACATGTGGCGCATCCGCAAGGACGGCGGCATTTCCAGCCCGAAAGAGTCGCCGGAGTAGTCTGCCGTGCGCTCACTGTACGCGGTTTTGTGGATGGCGGGTTTCCTCGCAGTTTCCGGCCTTGCGCTGATGTTCTTATATGTTCCTGAGTACGCAGAGCCGGCTCATGTTTCTCCTGCGCCGGCAGGTATAACGCCGGGAAGCGTTTTTCGCGGCCTCCACTTTTGGGGTTCTAACCTTATCGTCCTGGCCGCCACCGTGCATCTCGCGCAGACTGTTTTTGTCAAAACGAACCGTCGGCGTTTTGGAGAAGCCTTAGCGATTTCTGTGTTGACCGGGCTGTTTTGGTTTACCGGAATGCTGCTGCCGTGGGATCGGCTCACTTATTGGCTGCCGGCGTGGGCAGGCGGCTTGCGCGGCGTTTACTGGACGCACACACTCGCTTTGTCGCTCTTGCTTCTGCCTTTACTTTTTGCTTATCTGCGCCAAACGCGCCGCGATTTTATCCGGGATTAGGTTCCTAAACTATGAAGCGAATCCGCGAAGAAGAAATCTTTCCGCGCAACCCGAACAAGACCTACGGCCTGATGGAGCTGGTCAAAGGATCGTCCACGCGCGTGGACCGTGGCCCGGACGACATGGTTTCGTCCTGGCCGCACCTGCTTATTCGAGAAGCGGCGCTGTTTGCGGCCTGCTTTGCGGCCATTCTCGCGCTGGCCGTCTTCGCCCCGCCGCCGTTGGAACTGGAAGCGAACCCGCAGAAGCCGCCGAACCCGGCCAAAGCGCCCTGGTACTTTTTGGGCTTGCAGGAACTCGTTGCCTATGATGCGTTCTGGGGCGGCCTCGGCATTCCAGGGCTGGTCGTCATCGGCCTGATGGCAATTCCGTATATAGACCGGCACCACAGCGGCATTGGGCGCTGGTTCGCTAAAAGCCGCCGGACAGCCTGCACGCTCTGGACATTGTATGTGATCGCCGTGGTTGTGCTGATCATCATCGGAACCTATTTCCGTGGTCCGAACTGGGCCTGGTTCTGGCCAGGCAACATGCCGAAGGAAGTGCAGTAATTCATGTTCGGTTTCAAGTCAATGGTCGGGAAGTTCGCGTTCTGGAGCGTCGTGCTGCTGGTGCTGGTCATCGTCACCGGCGTCAAGTCTATCTGGAACAACCAAAATGCCGACACCCACGATTTCACCTACTGGCAGGGGATGTACAAGAACGCGGCGGCGACGCTTGCCACCGACCCGACCGCCAAAGAAGCCGCCGAGGAAGCGCCGGTGGAAGTCAAGCAGGTCACGGTGCTTCAGTTCCCGTCAATCCTGCCCGACGGCACCCAGCAGCAGCGGGTGGACCGCTGCCAGTCCTGCCATGTCGGAATGCTCGACCCGAACATGACCGCCGAGAAGTTAATTAAAGTCCTGGATGGCCGCGACGTAGCGACGGCGCAGGTAGCGGACTACTTGAACGACCCGGCCCACGCGAAGACGCTGGAAGCGATCAAAACACTCGGCGCACACCCTGGAATGCAGACTGGGACAGGCGATCTCGGCGTCATTCACGGCGCGAACTTTTCCTACGGCATCACGACGGAAGCCAGCTTAAACCAAGACGACGCAGCGGACTATCAGGAACAGAAGATTAACCTGAAACAGCACCCGTTTCCGACATTCGGCTGCACCACCTGCCACTACGGCACCGGACGCGAATTGATCCAAAACTCGGCGCATGGCTCCCCGGAGCATTCGCAGACGCCGCTTTTGGCTGCGAAGTATATGGAGGCGGCCTGCGCCCAGTGCCACGCCCAGTACAGCGTTAAGACTTTCAAGGTCTCCTACCAGCAGCCCTTGACCGCCGAGCGCATCATCAAGATTTTAGACGGCGCGGATGTGACCCCTGATACGCTTCCCGCCTATTTGGCGGACCCGAAGAATGCGGCGACGGCGCAGACGGTGAAATATGTCGCCGACGCCCCGCAGATGTCAACGATTGCTCATGGCGAGGCGCTGTTTGCGGCCCAGGCGTGCTACGGCTGCCATAAGATCGCGGGTTTTTCTAAAGGCAACATCGGCCCGGAACTGACTTACGAGGGCTATGTGGCGGGCGGCACGACCAAGATCGCCCATCAGCTTTGGGACCCGCGCTACCTGACCGATAGCTGCGTCATGCCCTACTTCTTCGCCGCCCGGAAAACCAATACCGATCTGCCGTCCACCGGCGTCGTCGGCAACCCGAATGCCGGCATCGAGACGGTTGACCCGCGTTCACTGAATACGCAGGCCGCGCCGGTGACGACCGAAGGCTCCGACGCCTACAACGAAGATGTGGCGGCGAGTCTCCAGCAGCATGGCTACATCGCCGACGGCTCCCGGCAGGCAGACGTGGACGCGCTCGTGACCTTTGTAGCCTCGCAGACCGGCCAGAATTATGCGTCCAGCCAGGCCAGCCGGTTCGGGACCATCGCCGCGTATGACATTTCGCGCCCCGCCGATGTCGTGCCGAGCGTCCAAATCGGCAAGCAGTTGTTCGCCTCAAACGGCTGCTATGCCTGCCACTACATCGGCGACCCGAACAGGGCGCACATCACCGGCGACCCGAAGTTCGGTCAGGGCGGCATCTTCGGCCCGGAATTGTCGTGGGAAGGCACCCGCCATTCGCAGGAATGGCTGACTGAGCATTACAAGAACCCGCAGGCGTTCGTGCCGGGGTCCATCATGCCAATCTTCCCGCTTTCCAACACTCAGCGGGCTGCCCTCTCAATGTACGATGCGTCGTTGCGCCCGGCAAACAGCAGCGCCCGGCCCGTCTCGCCCGATCAGGATTTGCCCAAAGATTACAAGCCGCAGTAACCCACCTCCTTGCTTCGCAGGGGTCCTCCCTGTAAGGGAGGACGAAGAGTTTGACATCGACCCTCTGTCCCTCACTCTTCACCTTCCCGCTTCGGGAGGGGCGGCAGATACGAAGTAATGCCGAAGGCATAGGAACGAACGGGGTGGGTTCCAGCGACTATTAGAAGGACAGCACTTATGGCACAAGATACCAAGCCCGAAGATCCGAACGAAACAAAGCCGTCCGGGTTCCATTACTACTCCGGCGGCGAAGTCAAGGAATTGGAAAACACGCCGGTCAGTCCCCTCTTGTGGGGGCTGTGGAGCGTTGTGATTTTAGGAGCCATCGGTTATTTGATCTTCGGCGGGGCATTAGGGCCACATGTGCTGACCGGCGGCTTTAAGCCGACTTCCGGCTCGGCGGCCAGCCTCGCCGCCATTCAGGCCGATGTCAACAAGAACGCGAACGGCAGCGCGGAAGGCGCCCAGGAAGCGGACATGACCCAGCTTGTGCCGTTTCTCGGCGGCGAGTCGCTGACGACGGCGGTCTCGAACGGCTCCAACATCTACCAGTCTTATTGCATCGGCTGCCACGGCCCGAACCAGGACGGCAACGGGGTCAATGCCTCGTCGCTGAACCCGAAGCCGCGCAACCTGCACGATGCACCGTTCATGCGCGAGACTTTGGACTACCACCGGATCAACCACTCGCTGCATTACGGCGTCCACGGGACTGCCATGCCGCGCTGGGAAAACACGCTGTCCGAGCATCAGATCCAGGAAGTCATTTCGTATGCGCTTTCGTTGACCTGGACCATGCCGCCGTCGTCCGACATGGACACAACCACAGCGCAGCTTGCGACGCCCAGCCCGACCGAGTCAGCAAAGTCTCCGAGCAACTCGACCACCGGAACGCCCGGCGGCTCGACGGTTCACGGCGGCAGCGTGTCCAACTCGCCGGAGCCGATCACACCGATGGTGGAAGGCAATCCGGCGGCGGACACCAGCACCGCCCCGCCGTCGCAGTCCGGCCAGCCTGCGGGCGTCAATCCGAAGTCTTTGAAGAAGAATGTCCCCAGCAGCGGGAGTATGTAAGAACCTACCCCGGCTCGTTCCTCGCCACCCCTCCCTAAGAAGGAAGGGTAGAAGATAAAGAACAAAACTGCAAACATAGCTCTGTACCTCTTACTCTTAACCCTTCCTGCTTAGGGAGGGGTGGCGAGGAACGAGCCGGGGTAGGTCGAAAGCAAACAATTATGGCAGTTCAGCAGATTATGAAGATGCGG
>CAXSFV010000083.1:0-4570 GCA_964236795.1 uncultured Armatimonadales bacterium
GCGGCGACATAGATTTCGGGGTTGCAGCCGTGGTCTACCAGCGTGTTGACACACTCAATAATGGAGCCGCCGGTGGTGATCATGTCTTCTAAAATAATCGGCGTCTTGCCTTTGACATCGCCGGCCAAATCGGTAATCTCCGTGTGGCCGTGGTCTTCGTGGAACTTGTAGCCGACTGCGAGGGGCGCGTTGAGCTGGCGCACCAATTTTCGGGCCTGCTTGACCCGGCCTTCGTCGGGCGAGACAATGACGACGTTCTCTAAGTTTTTGTGCTGAAAATAGTCCGCGAACATCCCCCGCGCCGTCAAGTGGTCCAGCGGGATATTGAAGAAGCCCTGGATGGCGTCGGCGTGCAGGTCCATCGTGATAATTCGGTCTGCCCCGGCGGCAGTCAGGACATCGGCAATCAGCTTCGCCGTAATCGCCTCGCGGGGCCGGTCTTTTTTCTCCTGCCGGGCGTAGCCGAAGTACGGCAGCACCGCCGTAATCCGGTCCGCGCTGGCCCGGCGCATGGCGTCAATCAAGATCAACAATTCGACCAAATTGGTGTCCACGGGCGGGCAGGTCGGCTGGATAATAAACGCATCCGCGCCCCGGACGCTTTCCTCGTACTGCACATACGTCTCGCCGTCCGAGAAGCGGGTGATCCGCACATCGCCGAGCGGCAGATGCAGCCAGTCGGCGATCTCCTGCCCCAGCTTCGGGTTGCCGGTCCCCGCAAACAGCTTGATTTCGGTTTTCTCTCTCATGCGCCCTGATCCCCTTAGTTTCCCCGCCGTGGCCCGGCAGTGTCCGCTTGCTGTGCTGAAATAGTTTAAGACTGCGCCGTGATTATACCGGGGCGAGGGGCGGGTTGGCAAGGGGAACGACAGATGCAGATAAGGCGAGCGCAAGAAGGAGCGAGGGAATAAATTCCTCTCGCTGAATAGCATCCTTCGGATGAGGAAAAATGTTACGGTATGCTGTTCTTTCGTCCGAAGGACGTTATTCAGCGAGAGGAATTCATTCCCTCGCTCCTATGCCTTCTCCCATCAGGTATAATCCCCCCATCATGCGCCAATTCGACACCGCTCACGACCCGCCCGAAGCCATCCGCGCCGCGCTCACGGCCCGCGACCACGCCAGGAACGCCCAAATCGAAGCCGTCGTCCGAGGCATCTTAGACGACGTAAAAGCACGCGGCGACGCCGCCGTAACCGACTACACCCGCCGCTTCGACTGGTCGGACGCGACAACCGAGAAATTGAGCATTCATGTCGGCGCTCGGCAGGCCATGTTTGAGATGATACTCTCACCAGAACTGAAGGGCGAGCTTTTTGAGGACGAGGTTTCGGATATTGGGCGTCTGACCACGACAATGCAACAGGCGATTTGGAATATACGCGCTTTTCACGAGGCGGAGCTTGGACATCTTCAATCATGGATGAGCCTTGCGGACAATACAGGAAATGCTTATCGCGAAAGCACCCCTGGCAGCATTATTCGCGGGCAGATACTTCGTCCTGTTCAGCGAGCAGGCGTGTATGTCCCCGGCGGCAAAGCTGTTTATCCCAGCACAATACTTATGGCGGCTATTCCCGCGCTTGTTGCCGGTGTCGAAGAAGTTATTATTTGTACGCCGCCAAACAGCCAGGGCGAGATTGATCCATCGCTTATTGTTGCTGCGGAATTAGCCGACGAAGGAAAAGACTGGCGCGTGTTCAAGATTGGCGGGGCGCAGGCGATTGCGGCAATGGCTTACGGCACCGAAACCGTGCCGGCTTGCGACGTGATTGTCGGGCCGGGCAATCAGTATGTCAATATCGCCAAAAAGCTGGTCTACGGCGAGTGCGCGATAGACATGCTGGCGGGGCCGTCGGAAGTGGCGGTGATCGCCGACGAATACGCAAATCCGGTCTTTGCCGCCGCCGACATTCTCGCCCAAACCGAACACGGACACGACAACAAAGGCGTCTTTTTCTGCCACTCGTCCGACGTGCTGGAACAGTGCAAAGCCGAGCTGTCTAAGCAGCGGGCGGCGCTGTCCCGAAAAGAAATCTTGGATGCGACCGCGCTGAACCTCATTTTTGTCAAAACGAACTCGCTGGAAGAGTCGCTGGCCCTCTCAAACATCATGGCCCCAGAGCATTTGGAGCTGATGGTGCGTGAGCCGCTGGCGGCCCTGCCGCTCGTCAAAAACGCCGGGGCGGTGCTGCTGGGCGAACAGACTTCGGCGTCGGTCGGCGACTACTGGGCGGGGCCGTCGCACACCCTGCCGACCGCAGGAGCCGCCCGGTTCTCGTCGCCGCTGTCGGTGAATACGTTTCTGAAGCGCACCAGCGTCGTGTATTACTCGCAGAAGGCCGCCGCCGAAGCCGCCGAGGAAGTCGCCCGGTTCGCCGAAGCGGAAGGCTTTGACGGCCATGCGGCGGCGGCGCGGCTGAGGGAAAAAAAAGCGAGGGAATAAATTCCTCTCGCTGAATAACGTCCTTCGGACGAAAGAACAGCATACCGTAACATTTTTCCTCATCCGAAGGATGCTATTCAGCGAGAGGAATTTATTCCCTCGCTTCTCTCGCTTTGTACGAACCATTATGATCTACGCCACCCCTACCGCCCAGGCCAAGCGCCCGGAAATAGACGCCGTCATCTTCGACATGGACGGCGTGTTGATTGACATGTCGCAGTCCATCCGGGTCGTCAACTGCCTCGCGGTCCCCTACTTCCTGCGGACCGTGCTGGGCTGGCCCGCGCCCGATGACCTCTTGACCTCCGCCGACATTGAGCTGTTCAAGAATGCCGGGGGCTTCAACGACGACTTGGACCTGTCCTATGCCCTCGTCCTGTTCTATATCGCCAAAGGCCGGGAAAATCCCAGCGCGGCCCCGGAGACGCTGAACGTCTTGCAGCCGAATTTGAACCGCTTTGCCGCCCGCATTAAAGAGCGCGGCGGCGGGGTCCGCGCCGCTGAAGACATTCTCACGGAGCATCTGACCCGCGACGACAAGCTGGCGGTCGAGACCGATTACCGCAAGCATCTGATCAAACAGGTCTTTTTGGAGATGTTCGCCGGGGAGCATTCGGAGCGCATCTACGGGTTCACGCCGACCCTCTACACCGGCCCCGGCTATATCAATCGCGACGTGCCGCTGCTGGATCTCGCCAGGCTGCCCGCCGACAAGATGCTCGGCGTCTACACAGGCCGGAGCTTTGAAGAAGCCCGGTTTGGCTTAGAATTGTGCGGCCTCCTGGACCGCATCCCGGAAGCCCATATTATTACCCAGCGCGACGGCTTCAAGAAGCCTTCGCCCGGCGGGCTTCTGGTGCTCGCAAACCGACTCGGCTTCACGAATGCCGCCTATCTCGGCGACACCTGGGACGATCTGCGGACCGTTCAGCGCTTCAACAACGCGCCGGTCGGGGAGACGCGGTTCCTCTCTATTCAAGTCCTGACCGGCCCGGCGGGCGCGGCCAACGAGCGCCTGTTCCGCACGTCCGGCGCAGACGTCATCGCTGCCGACGTCAACGAGGCGCTGGACTGGGTGAACAGATAACACCCTTCCCCTGTTGGGGAGGGTATGTTTCTGAACATAGATTATGCCTATCGTCAGCTTGTGCTAAGGGAGCGTCTGCTGCTGAAAAAAGGACCAAATGGTATTAGTGGCGTTGAACTGTTTTGTATTCGCCCACTCATGGCTCACACCTGCAACGAGATACACAGTCGTCATTTGCGGGCCTTTTTCTGCTCCGTAGTCGAGGATCGTGACCCCGTCCCCCGTAACAGGCTGCGTGTGCTGCTGACGTACACGAAAGCCCGGCGAAAATTCCTGGATGGCAGCCCAGGCGGCGACGGTTCCAAGGACAGGTGTACGCCTAACTTTCTGACCGTCCACGTCAATGAAGCCGCCGCGAAATGGGAAAACGTCGTCAGCTAGTCCAATGACGAACAGCAGCGGCATGAGGCGCTGTGAGCGAACCATTACCTTTCCAGACAGGCCGGAAACCGGGGCACAGGCCGCAAGGCGAGTTGACAGAAGCAAGGCAAGACGCCAGGTGAAGGCACCACCGCTGGAGAACCCCGTCGCGTAGATGCGCTTGGTATCTACTGAGTACCGATGCGGCAGATCGTCCAAGAGCACTTGGACAAAATCGGTGTCGTTCACGGAGTCCCGCCCGGTGGGGTCAGGATTGAGAGGCGCGACCGTACCGGACTTTTCTGGGATTATTTGCCAAGCGGTCGGATTGTCATCCGCCTCCGGGGCTAAGGGAGCAAGCCGCTCCGCATCCGGCGCGACGACGAGGAAGCCGGCGGCATCCGCCTTCTTGTCCCACCCTGTCGCATGCAGGATTTGACGTCCATTGCCGCCTGCACCATGGAACAAGAGCACCAGCGGCATGGCCTTTCCCTTCCGGTAGCCCGGCGGCACATGAACCGTGTATTTTCGGTGGAACCCGCCGCAGTCCAGAGTTCCGTCGTGGTTCCCATGCGTCATGTCTACAGAGGCCAAGACGGGACCAAACAGCAGTAGGAGAAGAACTGCCAGTAGGCTCTGTGGGATAAAAATCTTCACGCGAACACCCTTTCCGGTTT
>CAXSFV010000084.1:0-4458 GCA_964236795.1 uncultured Armatimonadales bacterium
CTTTGACGACCTGGGTGACATCCGCGCCGGCTTCCTCGCAGATGTTCGCGATGGCGTTAGCGAACGAAATCTTGGTGGCAAGGAACGCATTGGACGCATACTTGATCATCTCAGCCGAGGCCACGTCGGTGACGATCATCGGGCGCTCCAGCGGGGCGTACAGCTCTAAGAGCCGCATCGCAACGATTTTAGACGGGGCACCGATGACAATGCGATCCGGGACAAGCGTGTCGGTGATGGCCGAGCCTTCGCGCAGGAATTCGGGGTTTGAGACCACGTCAAAGTCCACGGCGCGGCGCTTGTTGGTTTCAATCACTTCGCGAACAAAATTGCCGGTTCCGACGGGAACCGTGCTTTTGTTGACAATCACTTTGTAGCGGTTCAGCGCCCGCGCGACGCCCTTGGCGGCATCTTCGACATAAGACAAGTTGGTGGAGCCGTCCTCGCGGGGCGGGGTGCCGACCGCGATAAAGACGATTTCGGCCTTCTGCACGGCGCCGTCTAAATCCGTCGTGAACGCGAGGCGCCCGTCGCCGACATTGCGGGCGACCATTTCTTCCAGGCCCGGCTCGTAAATCGGCATGATGCCCTGGTTGAGTCCGTCAATTTTCGACTCCAGCTTGTCCACGCAGACCACGTCGTTGCCCATGTCGGCAAAAACGACGCCTGTGACTAGTCCGACATAGCCCGTTCCGATGACGCAGATGTTCATGTATACTCCCGTTTGTACTCTTTCGTAATGGCGAATTCGCTAAGTGTGAGTTGCCTCTGACTGATACCAATGCAAAGTTCGTGCCAACCCGTCCTCTAACGTCGTTTTCGGCGAAAATTCCAGCAAATTCGCGGCGGCGGTGATGTCCGCGCGGGAATGCTTGATGTCCCCGGCCCGTGCCGGCCGCCGGTCCACGGCAAGCTCGCAGCCCGTCGCGTCAGCCAGCTTTCTCAAAATCTCGTTCAGCGACACGCTGCGCCCGCTGCCGATATTCAGCGATTGGCCGATAGCTTTCCCGCTGGCGGCGGCACAGAGGTTAGCCTCGACAATGTCGTCTACAAATACAAAGTCCCGCGACTGCTCGCCGTCGCCGTAGACCGTCGGCGTCTCGTTCGCCAAGATTGCCGTGATGAACTTCGGGATCACGGCGGCATACGCACCGTTCGGGTCCTGGTCGGGGCCGTAAGCGTTAAAGTACCGCAGGCACACGGTTTGTACGCCGTGAAGCCCAAAATAGTTGCGGCACAGGTATTCTCCGGCGAGCTTGGAAGTCGCATACGGCGACAGTGGGGCCAGCTCCGAGCTTTCCGAGTGATCCACCCCCGGCGCATCCCCATAGACCGCGCACGATGACGCCAGCACGAACCGTTTCAGCGTCCCCAACGCGCGGGCCGCTTCCAGAAGATTGACCGTACCTCCGAGATTAACTTCAATGCACGCCGCCGGGTCCTCAACCGACTGCGGCACGGAGACTTCGGCGGCATGATGGAACACAAAGTCGGTGCCTGCGAGAACTTGGTGGCAAAGGGCCGCGTCCCGAATGTCCCCCGGCACAATTTTCACATTCGGCAGTGCTGCCAGCCGCGCCGCCCGGCGCTGTGATGCTTCGCCCGCCAGACTGTCCAGCACGCGCACCTGCTGCCCGTCCTGCGCCAGCCGCGCTGCCAGGTGCGACCCGATAAACCCTGCCCCGCCGGTCACAACCGAAACACTCACACTCCGCTGCTTTCTAAAATCTTTTGCCTACACAACAGCCCATTATACCATGATGCCGCTTGTATCACCAATCTGCTATAATCACCCTATTATGGCAACTGCGACGAAAACTGCAAAAGACGACGCCCGGAAGCGCAATGTTTCCATCTTGAACCGCAAGGCGCGGCATGAATACGAGATTGAAGAAACGTATGTCGCCGGGCTGGTGCTGTCGGGGACCGAGATCAAGTCTATCCGGCTGGGGCTGGCAAACCTGAACGATTCGTTCTGCCGCGTTCAAAACGGCGAAGTGTGGGTCTACAACTTCTACATCGCCCCCTATGACCAGGGCAACCGCTACAACCTGGAAGCCCGGCGGCAGCGCAAGCTGCTCCTGCACAAGTGGCAGATCACCAAGATGACCACGCGGGTCAACGAGCGCGGCTTGTCGGTCATCCCGACCAAGCTGTTCTTTGAGAACGGCTTCGCCAAGCTTGAGATCGGGGTCGGACGCGGCAAAAAGCTCTGGGACAAGCGCGACTCCATTGCCGAGCGCGACCGCGACCGGGACGCCCGCCGGGAAGTGTTCGGGCGGTAGCAGAAACGGGAGGATCAAGAGGGCAGACAAAGATATGGAAGATCCAAAGAAGCTTCGTGCGAGGTTAGAAGCTGCTGGCAAAGACGCATCTGTCCTAGCCGCTTTAGAGGCTTTGCTTGCTGCGCCGGACGATCTTGACTTGCAGATAGACGTTCTTGGCGTGTCACATCAAGCAAATTGGCTGCCTAATCGAAAACAAGTTTTGTGGCGATCCTTCCCAGTTCACACGGAACAATGGGTAAGCCGCTGTGTAAAACGGGTTATAGAGGCGGCGAACGACTTCAATGCTTTGTATGCTTTGCTGAACACTAACACGCTGCTGGCGGCACAGGCTATTCAGGCATATTCGCCCGATCTCGTGCTAGTCTGGGATGTTAATGGTGCCGAAGTGTGCGGCATCGGTCTAGCACGTCATCAGGGTCACTTGTTCAAGCACTATTTCTATATTGGCTGGCTTCCTAATGAGGACACTGTACGCGGGATAGAATTTATTTCTTGCATCGAAACTCCCATAGATTGTCAGGGTAGCCGTCTTGATGAAATTCCTGACAAATGCAAGACAACAGGCGGCTTTTGGGCGGCACTGCCTTACGGCTTCGGTTACTCGGAAGGCCATCGGAGGTTCTCATCTCTACCAACATTGAAGCCTCATGGGTTCACTGACACGCTGCGGCGTCAGCTCGGCTGTTAGACTGAATTTATCCCAGAGTGGTGCTTTTGGGAATTGCGTTCTTATTGCAGACGTGAGGTGACTAATGTCACTTGCACAGCGGGTCTACGGTTAGCGGCAGTGGAGTAACATGAAACAGATTGTGGCGCTGGGCGGAGGCGGGTTTTCGATGGAGCCGGACAATCCGCTGCTGGATGATTTTATTTTGGGGCTGACGGGGAAGCCGAGGCCGAAGGTCTGCTTTGTGCCGACGGCCACCGGCGACAGCGAAAGTTATGTGCAGAAGTTTTATGATGCTTTTCCCGCCGCGCGAGCGGAGACCGCGCATTTGGCGTTGTTTCACCGGACCGTGCGGGACCTGCGAGAGTTTGTGCTGTCGCAAGACGTAATTTATGTCGGCGGCGGCAACACCGTGAGTCTGCTGGCGGTCTGGCGGGCGCACGGGCTGGACGCTGTTTTGCGCGAAGCCTGGGAAGCGGGAGTCGTGTTGTGCGGCGTCAGCGCCGGGGCGCTGTGCTGGTTCGAGGGCGGGACGACCGACTCGTTCGGCGACGGACTTGCGCCGCTCAGGGACGGCCTCGGCTTCTTGGCCGGAAGCTGCTGCCCGCATTATGACGGCGAGGCCGAGCGGCGGCCGCTATACCAGAAGTTGGTCGGCGAGGGCATCCTGCCGAACGGGCTGGCGGCAGACGACAGCGCCGGCGTCTATTTCGCCGGAACGCAGCTTGTCGAGGCGGTCTCGTCTGTGCCGGATGCCCGCGCCTACCGGGTCGAGCGTCATGGAGACGCCGTGGTCGAAACACCGCTGGAAACGCGGTTTCTGGGGTGATGGCCTTGCGATCCGGCGGTGAGCGCGGCGAGGAGAACAAGCGCGACCATCACGACGGCGGCCTTGAGCCATGCATCAAGCTGCAGCGGATGGGGCGCGTACAAAGTTTGCGTGTAAGTTGCGGACGTGGCAGGCTGATTACCGGCAGAAATGCCGGGTGTTTGAAGGACAATCAGGAGAATGACAGGAACAATGACTGAAGAACAAGAAAGACCGCTCTGCTTCATCATACGCCGCAGTGATGTGGGGGAGGATGAGTTTCCCGACTTCCCGATGCTCGGTGCCTCCCGCTATGCCGAAGTGCTGCGGCCCATTTCGTTCCCATCTAAACCGATTAAAGGCTGGGGAAATCACCGGATTGAAGTGCTGGGATGCGAAATCTCTTTTTCCGAGGAGATGGTCGGCTTTCAGGTGGATTTTGACGGGAGAAAAATTTCGGAGCCGGACGCGCAGCAGATCGCCAAAGAAATCGCGGCGAACATCACGCGCACCACGGGGCATCCAGCGGAAGTTGTGCAGATTTAGATGCCGGTTTTAGATACAATGGAGTTTGATTTCTCGGCGGAACATGCGCTGGGGGCGGATAAAGTGGCCCGGCGGGTGGCCGTGGTTAAAAACGACAGCGGGCGGGCGGTGCTGCATGTCGGGGTCAAGTCGCCGGTGCCGTGGCTGGA
>CAXSFV010000085.1:0-4346 GCA_964236795.1 uncultured Armatimonadales bacterium
CGATGGTGCCGATGTTCACATGAGGCTTCGAACGATCAAACTTTGCTTTTGCCATAATTCAGCTTCCTTGGGAATTCGTTTTTGAATTGCGTGTTAATGTGTTGATGCCCGCACGAGGAATCGGACCCCTGCTCTTTGAGGACACTGCTTCCAGTATAACCCCTCACAGCCCCGCCAGGTTCCGGGCAAACCGCAGGCATGGTTTGCCTGCGTCCCTGAGTATACCCTACCCTGCCGCGTTATGCAACTATTCCTCTTGCGCCGCTTATTGAGCCTTCCGCATCTCGGCAAGTTCGGCTGTTCGCTGTTCGCCGATGGCTTCCAGCGCCTTCTGCCAGCCAGCTTTGTAGGGGCGCAGGGTTTCGACAAGCACGGTGGCAATCGCCAGGTTGCGGAACCATTTGTGGTCGGCAGGGACAACGTACCACGGGGCATGAGGCGCGGCGGTCGCGCCGAGGGCGTCCTGATAGGCGGTGATGTAGTCGTCCCAGAAGCCGCGCTCTTTCCAGTCGGCGGCGGACAGCTTCCATGCCTTCTCCGGATCCTGCTCCCGCGCCAAGAGCCGCGCCTTCTGCTCGCCTTTAGAGAGGTGCAGAAAGAATTTGAAGACAATCGTGTTTTCATCGGCCAGCAGCTTCTCAAAGTCTCGGATCTGGCCGTAGCGGGCCTGCACGGTTTCGTCCGAGACCAGCTTGTGAACACGGGTCACGAGAACATCTTCATAGTGCGAGCGGTTGAAGATCGTCATCATGCCCTTCGGCGGTGTCTGCTTGTGAATGCGCCACAAAAAGTCGTGCGCGGCCTCATCCGGGGTCGGCACCTTGAACGATGCGACGGCGCAGCCCTGCGGGTTCATCGCGGCCATGACATGAGAAATCGTGCCGTCTTTGCCCGACGTGTCCAAGCCTTGCAAAACGATCAAAACACTGTGCGTCTGCGCCGCGTACATCCACTCCTGCAAGGCGCTGAGTTCTTTGCCTAAATCGGCAAGCGCGGCTTCGCTTGCGTCTTTGCTTACCCCTTTACCGCCGCTGTCGTCCGGCGCGTAGTCGCTGAGATTGATCTTCTGCTCCGTATCGAGTTTGACCGCGTAGCTTTTAGCTGCCTTGCTCGTTTCTGCTTTGCTCATCTTGTGTCCCCTTGCCTTATTGTAGCACACGCCAGTCTGTCCGCCGCCCGGAACATTTCGGAAATTTCGCGCGTCCCTAGCTATCCCTGCACAGGCAGCGGACACTCAAAAGAGCCGAATACCATGACACGAATAGATAAAACAATGACGCTGCTCGGCGCAGTCTTCGCCGCCGGCCTGCTCGGCACGGCCCCGCCTGCTACTGCCGCCGGCCTGACCCATCCGGCAGCCTTCACCCGCCCCGCCACCGTCGCCGACCACGATGACTACCGGGACAACGGCGACCGAAACAACCGCCGCGACTTCCAGCGCGAGCAGCAAATCCGACGCGACCAGCTCCTGCGCCGCCAGGAGGAGTTCCGGCGCGAGCAGGACCGCCGCGCAGAGCTGCGCCGGGAACAGGACCGCCGCCATAACGACCACCGCGACTTCCGCCGCGATGACCGGCACACTGACGACAGCCGCGACAACCGCTAAACACAAAACCGCCGGAGGCTGATAGCCTCCGGCGGTCACTTCAAATCCACCCGCAATTCAACCGCTTCATAAGCATCAAACAGCGCGACCTCCTCCGCCGTGGGAGCCTGAAAGATGGCCGCGCTTCGCATCAAATCTTCCCGCGTTAGGGGCGGGTCTTCCATGCCTCGGCGCTGAACCCGCTCCCACAAAACCTCCACCGGCGCAGAGAGATAATGCAGCTCAACAGCCGTGCCTAGCTCCCTCGCGCCCAGCCGCAGCGCATCACGCTCCGATCTGCCCCACGTTCCCCACTCGATGATAACTGTCAGCCCCTGCGCCAGCAAATCTTGGCCTAGTTTCCACTGCAACGCCTCAATCTGTGCGCGTCTGTCTTCATCATGCAGACTCAGCGAAAGCGCCTGCATCCACTCATCCGGGCAGAACCGGACCGCGCCTAGCGTTTCTTCCAGCCTCTTTGCATGGGTCGTTTTGCCCGATCCCGGCAAACCGCAGACAATAATGAGTCTTGGGGATGCTGTAGTTTCAAGCATAGAAGGGTTTCTCCGGCGGTTCCCGCCTACTTCAGCAGCCGCACAAGCCCCGACTGCTCAAAGTGGTGATCATTGGTCAAAGCCGAGGCAATGCCGCGCTGCTGCATGAGAACGAAGCTGGCGCAGTCAACAAGGCTCCAAAGCTTGTCCGGCCTGTTCTGGAAAAGTTCGTAGGCGGCTTCCTCTAAATCTTGGCCGACATGAACAGTCGTCACCCAGGCGGCGCTGCGGATAGCATTCAGAATAACAATCTGCTGCGGGCGCGGCACACGGAGCGAACTGGTCAACAGGGCCGAAACCTCGTTGATGACATAGTTCGTCGTGATGACTTGGGTGCCGTCCACCTGCCACTGCCGCAGGAAAGCGGCAGCCATCGAGTGGTAAGCCTCGGTGCGAACGAACGCACTGGCCCAGCCCGACGTATCGGCAAAGACTTCGCTCATCGGTTGTTCTCTTGCAAAGAATGCCCAATCAGCTTATCGTGCCGCGCCGAAACATCGCCGGCTTCATATTCCAGGGACCCCAGCAGACAAAGAAGCGGGTCTTCCTTATCAGACAGAGTGATGCTGCCTGCCCATTGGGACAGCAGCGCTTCCGGCGTTGTCGCGTTCCGCTCTGCTTGCTGGAGAAGCGGCGCGTAAACGTCATCAGGGAGTTCCAAAGTCAATTTGTGCATCAGCGTCGCTCCTGCGGAATTAATACGGCCATTGTACCAGATTGACGCCGAAACACAAAAAACCGCCGGAGGCCACTTGCCTCCGGCGGTTCTTTAAGCTATGTCCACGGAAAGAATTTCAGGTCAGTGATGCTGGGACCGGAATGGATTTGTTTCGTCTTGTCTGTGAAATGCGTAGCAATCGTCCAGATTTCAGCCGAGAACTCCGCAGCAACGGCGACAAAGAATGCATCTCCTGTTTCTATGGCATGAACCCGATGCAAACGCCAAGCCTCAGTGGCAAAAGGCTCAACGTCAATCCAGGTGATAGGGAGTGACAGAAACTCGGTGACTGCGGTGTCAACTTCCGCCTGAGACAGTACAGGATTGGTGAATTTCGGGTCGAGCTTCTTGCGGCTCACATTGAGAAATTCTGCTAATCCTAATGACGGAGCGACAGCATCCACTGTCCTGAGCCTAATTTCTTGCAGCATTGGGTCTGTCGCTGCGGAGTACAACTCTTTATACAAACTGGCGGCAAGAGCGCAAGTATCCGGCACGATGTACCTAAGTGGCATAAGAGCTATTACCCTTCTTGCAGAAGCACATCCGAGGAAGCAGTCATCGGCATTTTCTCCCGATTGGCGCGAATGGTTGCCAAATCGCTCACGCCAGCCTTATGAAAGCTCTCATCTAGACGATAGCAGGGGCTGAAAAAGAGCATTGTGCCGTCTAATGCCTGCCGACGCCCTAGATGATACTCATTGCTTCTAACAAAGCCATTTTCACGTGCCCATGTATCTATGTCGCGGATGGCACGCAGATTATCAGGCGCATCAGAGGAAGCTATTATAACGGGCGCATCGGCAATGTTTTCAGGCTGTGTCTGGACGACCATAATCTTAATTCTCCTTGACCGCGTGATTCTTGTGAAAGTGATTGTACCACTTCTTTGGCGATAAATTACAAAAAAGCCGGAGGCCAATTGGCCTCCGGCTTCTGCGGGAATAACAGGATCGGACAGCTTAGAAGCCGCCCATGCCGGGCATTCCGCCGCCCATGCCGCCCCCGCCGCCCGCAGGCATCGGAGACGCCTTTTCGGGGCGCTCGGCGACGAGCGCTTCGGTGGAGAGGATCAGGCCGGCGATGGACGCCGCGTTCTGCAAGGCGGAACGGGTGACTTTCGCCGGGTCTACGATGCCCTGGGCAACTAGGTCGCCGAACTCGCCGGTGGCGGCGTTGTAGCCCTGGCCGGTGTTCTTGATCTTCTCGACGATGACCGAGCCTTCGACGCCCGCATTGTTGGCGATCTGCCGGGCCGGCTCTTCCAAAGCGCGTCGGATGATGTTGACGCCGACCTGCTCGTCGCCCTCTAGGTGCAGGTTATCCAAAGCGGAGATGATCTTGATAAGAGTCGTGCCGCCGCCGGGAACAATGCCTTCTTCGACCGCCGCGCGGGTGGCCGAAAGCGCATCTTCAATCCGGTGCTTCTTTTCCTTCAGCTCGGTCTCGGTGGCCGCGCCGACCTGGATGACGGCGACGCCGCCGGAGA
>CAXSFV010000086.1:0-4316 GCA_964236795.1 uncultured Armatimonadales bacterium
GCGTAGCCGGTCTTGTCGCAGCGCAGGACCGTGTCTTCGCCGTCGTCCGACAGCACCATGAACTCCTCGCTCTGCGAGCCGCCGATGGCCCCAGAGTCTGCCTCAACCGAGAGCGATGCCAAGCCGCACCGGCTGAACATCCGCCCGAACGCTTCCCGAACCCGCCCGTAGGCCGCTTCCCCAGCGGCTTCGTCCCGGTCGAACGAGTAGGCGTCGAGCATCAAAAACTCGCGGCCTCTGACTAACCCGCCGCGCGGGCGGGCTTCATCCCGGAACTTGGTCTGGATCTGGTACGGCAGGAACGGGAGCTGCTTGTACGACTGAATATCGTTCTTGGCAATGCTTGTAATCACTTCCTCATGCGTAAAGCCGAGAAAGTAGTCATGGGCGGGGACCGCAAACAGCACGTCAATTTTGTCCCGCCCCGACTCCTCCAAAAGCGCACGCGGCACAAGTGACGGCATGAGAAACTCGGTGCCGCCGATGCCGTCCATCTCGCGCCGCAGGATGTCCGAAATCTTGTTCAGCACCCGCAGGCCGAGCGGCAGGTACGAGTAGACGCCCGACGCCAGAGGCCGGATAAAGCCGCCGCGCAGCAGCAGCTTGTGGCTGACCATCTCGGCTTCGGACGGCGCATCGCGGAGCGTTGGAGCAAATAACTGTGTGAAACGCATAAAATAAACGTAGGGGCGGGGTTTACCCCCGCCCTCCTTTGTTGGTGTTCTGTTGTCATTAAGCAGGGGCAAGATCGCCCCTACAAAAGCGGCGTCACTGCGGCAGTTGGTGATGAACGGTACGCAGAATGTCGTTGGACATAATCAGCACAAAGAGAACACCGATAATCGCGAGGCCCGTCATCAAAAACGCCTGCTGCTGCTGATCGGTCAGCCGCTTGCCGCGCCGGACCCACTCAATAAAGAACGTCAGCAGATGCCCGCCATCCAGCACCGGGATCGGCAGCAGATTGAAGATCGCCAGGCTGATGGACAGACTTGCCATCATGGAAACGACATCCGGCAGGCCACTTTTGACGGCAAGGCCCGTTGCCTGATACATAAAAATAATCCCGCCGGCGGCTTTCTGCACTTCTTTATGGTGAATCAAGTAGGCCAGCCCCAAGAATGTGTCGCCGATCTGTTTATTGCCGTAGACGATTGAGGCTGGCAGGCTGACGCGCTTGATCTCTTTGACGGGGATGATATTCAGCAGGCCAATTGGCTTCTCTTGAATGGTCGGTGCCTTCTGCGCGACGGTCGCCGGCACGAGGCCTTTCAAGTGGACTTCTTCGAGATGGCGCAGTACCAATAGATCGATGGGCCTGCCGACAGCCTGGCGAAGCAGGGTTTGTGCCTGGCTCGCCGAAGCGACATCCGTGCCGTTGACCTGCGCGATTTGGTCGCCTGTCTGGAGGCCGAGCACCGCGAGCACGCCGGGGTTCCGCGTGTTGATTGAAAGCACCGGCTTGTTTTTGTCATCAAGCAACGGCTTAGGTGTCGCCGTCTTCGTAAAAGTTTCATCGCCGCGCTTGACCGTCAGCGTGATAGGCTTGTTGGCGCTGCCGTGAATGAGGTCAATCATTTGCTCACCGCTGGAAACCGGCTGTCCGTTGATGGTTGTGATGACATCACCAATCCGCAGACCGATCCGCTGCCCTTCACCGCCGGGCGCAGTCATCGCAACTTTGTTCAGGGTGTTTCCGGTCGGGACGCCGGTTGTGATACCCATAAGGCAGAAGACGACGTATCCCAGCAAAAACGACATCAGCGGGCCGGCGAAAATGACTAGGGAGCGCTGCCACAAAGGCTTGCTGTAGAAGCCGTCCGGGCCGGTGTAGGGCGTGTGTTCGCCCAAGTTCTCCGCCAGAAGCGGGATTTCGCCGGCGTCCGGGTCACTGCTTGCGCTTTGGCCCAGCACTTTATCTTTCGCGTGGGTAATCGGTGCTTCATCAGGTTCCATGCCGGCAATCTTAACAAAGCCGCCGAGCGGCAACATGCGAACATTGTACTCGGTGTCGCCGCGCTTGCCGATCCGAAACAAGCGCTTGCCGAAGCCGATGGAGAAGTCGTCTACGCGGATGCCGCACAGCCGGGCGACGATGAAATGCCCCCATTCATGCGCGACTACGAGAATGCTTAAAATAATCAGCAGCGTCACCGTCTGCTGAATGTTCGTCCATAGTACCAAGCCGTACTCTCCTTACACCCACTGCTGGACTGTCTGCCGCGCCCAGGTATCTGCCTGCGTGATCTGCGGCAGCGTCGGCAACGGCTCAACCCAATGCGCGTCCATTACTTGTTCGGTCAAGCCCATGATCTGCGGAAACGCAACAATGCCGTCTAAAAAGGCCGCGACCGCGGCTTCGTTGGCCCCGTTCATCACCGCCGGGAGTGTCCCGCCGATGGCCGCCGCTCGCCGAGCAAGGCTGAGACTGGGGAAGCGCGACTCGTCCGGCGCTTCAAATGTCAGCGGCGTCTTTTGGGCTAGCAGATCAAACTTCGGTGCGCCGAAATCCGCCCGCTCCGGATACAGTAGGGCGACTTCAATGGGAACACGCATGTCCGGCAGACCAAGCTGGGCCAAAAGGGAGCCGTCGCACAGCTCGACCAGTGAATGTATAACGCTTTGCGGATGCACCACCACGCCGACTTTTTCCATTGGGACGTCGAACAGCCAGCGGGCTTCAATGGTTTCCAAAGCCTTGTTCATCAAAGTTGCGCTGTCTACCGTGATCTTGCGGCCCATGGAAGGCCAAGTCGGATGGTTCAGCGCATCGGCAAGTGTGGCCGACTGGATGCGCTCCATCGGCCACTCGCGGAACGGTCCGCCGGAAGCGGTCAGCCAGAGTTTGCTCACGAACTCCGGCTCCTGCCCCTGTAAGCACTGAAAGATCGCCGAATGCTCGCTGTCAATCGGCAGCAGCTTCGCGCCGGTCTTCCGCGCCGCCGCCGTCACCAGCTCGCCCGCCGCGACAAGCACTTCTTTAGTTGCCAGCGCGACATCTTTACCCGCTTCCAGCGCCGCGATGGTCGCAGTCGTGCCAACTGCTCCGGCAACCGAGACGACCACTAGGTCTACGCTAGGAAGCGTCGCTAAACGCACGAGATCAGTCCCATCGCCCCATGCTAAATTGCTTGGCGAGACGCCGAACTGCGCGGCTTGTTCGCGCAGCAGCGTCTCGTTGCGATACGCCGACAAACCGACGACGCGCAAAAAATCGGGCAGACGCCGCACAACGTCCAGTGTTTGAGTGCCGATGCTGCCGGTCGCGCCTAAGATAACGATGTTCTTCAAGATAGCTTCTTACGCGGGGCGGGCGACCGCACCGAACTTGCGGACCCGGCGCCCGTACTCTTCCAGCGCGTCAGTGAGCAGCGCGGGCGTGAACTCCGGCCAGAGGGTTGGCGTGACCCAGATTTCGGAGTATGCGATGCCCCAAAGTAAAAAATTGGAAATCCGCATCTCGCCTGCCGTGCGGATCAGCAGATCGGGATCAGGCAGATCGGGCGCGTACATCCGCGCCGCCAGACTTTCTTCTGTGACTTCGTCCGCCGCGATCTCGCTGCGCTGAACCGCTTCAGCCAGCGCCCGCGCCGCGTCGGCGATCTCTGCTCGGCCACCGTAATTGATTGCCAGATTGAACGTCATGCGGGTGAAGTCCGCAGTCCGAAGCATGGCGCTCTGGAACGTCTCACGCAGCGACTCCGGCAGGTCGCCTAAACGGCCCGTGACGCGGATGTGGATATGGCTTTCGATCAGCTCTTCGATCTCGGCCTGCATCGCCGCCTGCATCAGCGCCATGAGGCCGCCGACTTCCGCTTCGGGCCGCCGCCAGTTCTCGGTGGAAAAACCGAAGACTGTCAGTGTTTGCACGCCCAGCGCATCTGCCGCAGAGACAATCTCTTTCAGCGTCCGGTACCCCTGCCAGTGACCGTACAGCCGGTCCTGCCCCTGGGCGTGCGCCCATCGCCCGTTGCCGTCCATGATAATCGCGACATGGGATGGCAGTCGCGCCGGGTCAAGCCGCGCCTTGAGTGCCTCAATTTCGGCGATGTCAGACTTCAATAGCTGTTAAACTTCAAGCAGCTCGGCTTCTTTAGCTTTAGTAATTTTGTCAATCTCGACAATGTAGCGGTCAGTCAGTTTTTGCAGGCCATCCTGGGCGCGTTTAGACTCATCTTCGGAGGCTTCGCTTTTCTTCACGAGCGCCTTGAACTGATCGTTGACATCGCGCCGGATATTCCGAATGGAAACACGGCCCTCTTCCGACTTCTTGTTCAAAATCTTGACGAACTCTTTGCGCCGCTCTTCCGTCAGCG
>CAXSFV010000087.1:0-4293 GCA_964236795.1 uncultured Armatimonadales bacterium
CGGCGGTGCTGCAAGTAGCTTTCCAAAATCAGCGCGGCGGCGGTCTGGTCTATCTTGTCCCGGCGCTTGGCGCGGGAAACGCCCTGGGCGATCAAAATCTCTTCGGCTTCGACGCTGGACAGGCTTTCGTCCCAGAAGACAACCGGCACGGGCAAACTATTCGCCAGGGCTTTGGCGAATCCCTGCGTCTTCTGCGCCTGCGGGCCGATTTCGCCGTCGAGAGACAGCGGCAGGCCGATGACAATCCCTTCCGCTTCCTGTTCTACCGCTAAAGCCGCAACCGCCGCGACATCGCGCTTGAGGCTGCCGACGCGCCGGACCAAGCCGACCGGGAACGCGGCAATTTCAAGCGAGTCGCAGACGGCAATGCCGATGCGGACATCACCAATATCAAGGCCAAGTAGGCGCATAAAGTTTCTTTCATCAATTAGGATACCTCACCCCGCCTCGTTCCTCAGCGACCCTCTCCTTGCTTAAGGAGAGGGTGGGCGCGAAGCGACCGGGTGAGGTTCCTCATACAGCCCATGCAAAAGCATGAGCGCCAAACACTGCAAGATCAAAATCGCAGCGACAATGCCGGAGTCGTTGAACAAAAGTGCAACCAGACAGCCCCAAAGGCCCGCTTTTAAGACCGCCGTCTCGCGCGGTCTATCCCGCAAATACGCCGTCACCTGACGCCGCAGCAGCCTTCGGATCGCAAAGCCGAGGCCCGCAAAGGCCAGCAAACCAAGCAGTGTTCCCGGATGCAGGGCGACATGGACCGCGAGACCGATTTTACGCAGAGCAATACCGGCAATGTAGCCGAGCCGCCCCTGACCCAGCGCGTCCGCCGCCGTTTCCAGATGTGTCCGGCGCAGGTGCAGCACATGGCTGAGAACTGCCCAGACAAAGACCAGTGCAAAGCCTAACAAGATGCTGCCGAGCAGATGTGTCCAGCGCACGGAATGCCGGGTCAGGAGCCGCCAGGCAATGAGAAAAGTTGCCGTCGCCGTCACCGCCCCGCCCGCCTTTGCGCCGAACGCCGGGAATGACAGCACGAAGGTCACGAAGGCGAACCAGGGGAGGAACCCCCGCCGCTTCGCGCCGGCGGTGGGGACCGCCACACACACCAGCAAAGCCCCGCCGATTAAAACTCCCATGTACTCGTTGCCGATGCCGTAAAACCGGATGCCGGACAGGGCATACTCGCTGAGGGCGGAGTTTGAGACCAAATGGGTCCCTGTGAGGCCGTCCACGACAAGGATCAGCGCTGTGAGGCTGAAAATCAGCGGCGGCGACGGCAGAAGCGCGAGCGGACCGACGCAGGCTGCGATGAGCAGCAAGTAGTGGCTTACCGTCTGCGGCCCCAGCACCGGCGCCAGCAGGAGTACGAGCGGCCACGCCGATAAAATTCGCAGACCGTAGCGGGCAGCTTTCCCCGTCCGCCCCATCATGCGCCCCGTTTGGTAGAGAAAAAGGCCGCTGAACACAATGCCTCCGGCGACCAGCCCAACCGCCCAGAAAATCGCATCCTGCGCTTCCTGATTAAGCCGCACCAGGCGGTCCAGGCGCACGAGCGCGGCAGCAGAGACTGTCGCTGAATGCACCGAAGCGCCGGTCATCTGGTACGGCGCAGGGACACCCAGCGCAGATAAGACGGTCGGCGCAAAATCACGCGAAGCCACTAAACCCGGCGTCTGCGTCGTATCCGAAGTCAGCGACGCCGGGCCAGTGTTCAGCGTGAGAAACGGCGTCAGCGAGTTCCAGGTGCCGTCCGGCAAAAGCGGCGGCGTCGGCACGACAAGATAGACCGGGCCGTGAAAGTTGGGAGCCATCAGGCCAAGATAACTATCCAGCGAAGCCAGCGCCTGCCTCCGGTGCTGAAGGTACGCGGACGGCAGAAGAAACCCGCGCTGGTTTTCGCGCTCGATCCAGGCGAAGTCGCCGAAATAAACCGTGACTAAATCCACGTTGTGCAACGCCGCCTGCGTAGCCGCCCACAGCCGCTCCGGGTCTTCCCGCTTGCCCCCGCAGGCCGTCTGGTCGGCGATTGTGCCGCCCTCAGTTGTTATGTCAGGCGACGGCAGGAACAGCCGCGCCGGCTGATACGGCCCGGTGTCGTCGCCGTCCGCATCGCCGATCAAAGCCGTCCGCACTCCAGCTTGGCGCAAAGCGTTCGCCATGCGGCCCTGCGACTTATCCCCAACCCCAATGCTGTCGCCCGCGCCCAGTGACGCATAGACAGACGCTACGGAGTCAAGCTTCTTCGCAAGCCCCGGCGACATCAGCGCCTGATGCATCTGTGCAAGATGCGGCAGTCCGGGCCGGTTGACATCAGCGAGCGTCAGGTGGTCGGCGAAGACAACCAGCACCTGCGGGCGGGCGTGGATCGGGAGGGCAAGCAGAAGGAAGAAAAGCCCCCCTAGCCCCCAGTAATGGGGGAACCGGAGGGAAGTACAGCGTTTCTTTTCCGGCTTCCCCATTATTGGGGGTGGAGGGGACTTCCTCACGCCCCCGCCATCTCGCCCACTAACCGCTCGGCCAACGCCAGCGCGTCGGCGAGTCTGGCGGGGTCCTTGCCGCCCGCCTGCGCGGCATCCGGGCGTCCCCCACCCCCGCCGCCCACAATCGGGGCCGCCGTCTTGACGATGTTCCCCGCGTGGATACCTCGCACGACTAAATCTTTCGAGACACGCACGGCCAGCGACACTTTGCCGCTGTCCGTGCCGCCCAAAATCACGACGCCCGATTTCAACTTGTTCAAGGCTTCGTCCGCCAGCGTTCTGAGCGTGTCGCCATCGGCGTTCCTCGCGACGAAGTGGACAACGAGCGGAAAGCCGAAAGGAAACTTAGCGGCAGCGACAAGCGCATCCACCTGACCGCCAGCCGCCGCTTTTTGCAGGGCCGCCAGCTCGCGCTCTTTGAGCTTGAGTTCGGCTTGCAGCTTTTCAACCGACGCCGGGGCATTTGTCAGCGAGGTTTTGAGTGACGCCGCGATGTCGGACAAAAGCCGCTCCTGATCCAAAGTCCGCATCAGCGCCCGTTTGCCTGTGACGGCTTCAATGCGCCGCACCCCGGCCTGAGAGCTGCCCTCGGACGTAATCTTGAACAGCCCGGCCTGCGACGTATGCGCGAGATGCGTTCCGCCGCAGAACTCTAGGCTATAGTCGCCCGCTTCGACGACGCGCACGATGTCGCCGTATTTTTCGCCGAACAGCATGGTTGCGCCCATGTCTTTGGCCTCGGCAATCGGCTTTTCAAATGTATGAATAGCGAGGTCGTCCAAAATCTTCTCGTTGACCAGGCCCTCCACTTGGCGTGTTTCTTCGCCGGTCATCGCTTTGTCATGCGAGAAGTCAAAGCGCAAACGCTCCGGGGCGACGAGCGAGCCGCGCTGCTGGACATGGGAACCGAGGACCTGCTGCAAGGCTTTGTGGAGCAGATGCGTCGTCGTGTGGTTGCGCTGAATGGAAAAGCGCCGTCCGCCGTCAATCTCGGCGTCCACCGTGTCGCCGACGAAAAGCTGTCCTACCGTGACTGTGACCGTATGGAACCAGTAGCCGCTGTCTTTCTGCGTGTCCGAGACCTCCGCCGCGCCATTCTCACCGTGAAGCTGGCCGGTATCGCCGACCTGCCCGCCCGCTTCGGCGTAAAAAGGCGTCTGGTCCAGCGCGATCTGCACGGTCTCGCCTTCGCTGGCGCTGTCTACTAGCTGCCCATTGCGGACAATCGCCGTGATTTGGCCGCGCGTTTTGGCTTCGGAGTAACCGACAAAGAGCGTCTTTTGGACATTCTTTTCGCGCAGGGCGGGGACAACGCTGTCGGCGAACACTTCGCGGGTCTTGCCGCCTTCGGAGACTAACAAGTGCTGCTGCCAGAGTTCGTCGTAGCGGGCCATGTCTACGACTAAACCCATTTCGGACGCCAGCTCGGCGGTCATCTCAACCGGGAAGCCATAGGTCGTGAACAGTATAAACGCATCGTCGCCCGTCACGGCCCCGCCGTCCAAAAGCGACTGCAAACGCGCCGTGCCGGACTCCAACGTTCGCCGGAACTGCTTTTCTTCAATGACTGCGTAGCGCAGGATCGTGTCACGCTTTGCGGCAAGCTCCGGGTAATCGTCTTTGCGCTGCTCAATCACCGTCGGCAGGATCTGCTCTAAAAGCGGCGTTTCAACGCCGAGCGTCCGGCGACCAGCGAGAATAGCCCGGCGCATCAGGCGGCGCAGGACATAGCCGCGCCCGACGTTCGACGGCAGGACGCCGTCGGCGATGCAGAACGCCGTCGCCCGCACATGGTCGGCGACCCGCCGGA
>CAXSFV010000088.1:0-4135 GCA_964236795.1 uncultured Armatimonadales bacterium
GTGTGGCTCACAGCATACTCAGCGGGTCAATATCAAGCGTCATGCCGGAGCGGTCCGTTGCGGTAAGCTGGGCAATGGCAGACTTCAGCAGGGCCAGCAGTGCGGGCTTGGTCGGCGCACGGAGTGCCAGGTGCCATCGATACCGGCCCCGCAGACGCGACAGGGGGCAGGCCACCGGGCCGAGGAGCTGTACGGCAGACGCCGGGCCGATCTCGGCCCTCAAAATCTCCGCGAGGCGCTGCGAGCGCTTCTGAGCCTCTTCTTCGCTTTCGTCGGTGAAGACGACATTCGCCATGTGCGAGTAGGGCGGATAGCCGAGTTCTTCGCGCTGGGCAATCGCCGATTCGTAGAAACCGAGATAGTCGTGGCGCGACGCAAATTGAATACTCTCGTGTTCCGGTGAGAATGTCTGCACCACGACCGTGCCGGGGATCTTGCCGCGCCCGGCCCGGCCTGCTACCTGGGTCAGAAGCTGGAACGTCCGCTCCGGCGCCCGGAAGTCGGGAATGTTCAGGGCCATGTCCGCGCTGACCACGCCGACGAGCGTGACATTCGGGAAGTCTAAGCCTTTGGCGACCATCTGCGTCCCAATCAGAATATCCGCGTCGCCGCGCCGGAATGCCCGCAGGGTCTCGGCGTGTGCGCCTTTGCGGGACATGGTATCCCGGTCCATACGGAGTGTTCGGGCCGCCGGGAACTGCAAGCGGACGGCGTCTTCCACTTTTTCCGTGCCGAGGCCGAACGGACGTAGGCGCAGGCCCTCGCATTTGGGGCAGGTGTCCGGGCTGCGGCGCTTGAAGTCGCAGTGGTGGCACTGCAAGTACCGCCCGGCGTGGTGGTAGGTCAGCGACACGTCGCAGTTGGGGCAATGAAACGTAAACCCGCAGTCCCGGCACAGGAGAAACGACGCGAAGCCGCGCCGGTTCAGAAACAAAATAGCCTGCTCGCGTTTATCCAGACAGCAGGCCAGCGACGCCGACAATTCGGCTCCAAACACCGAGCGCGGCGGCGGCTCCGGCTTGGTTTCGCCTTTTTTGGGAATGGGAGCCGGCGGCGGCTTCATCTCGTCGCGCAGGTCCACCACGGACACCGGGGGCAGGGGACGGGCGCTGATCCGCTCCGGCATCTCAACAAGGCCATACGCGCCGGTCTGCGCTTTGTAGTAGCTCTCCACCGACGGCGTTGCACTGCCCAGCACGACGACTGCGCCCGTTTGGGCCGACCGGAACTGCGCGGCATCGCGGGCATGGTAGCGCGGCGACGAGTCCTGCTTGTATGACCCGTCGTGTTCTTCGTCTAAGATAATCAGGCCTAGGTCGGGAACGGGCGCAAAAACCGCCGAGCGGGCGCCGACGACCACCCGTGCCTCGCCGGACTGAATGCGCCGCCATTCGTCGTGCCGCTCTCCTAAAGACAGCGCCGAGTGCAGAACGGCCACTTCGTCCGCCCCGAACCGTGCCTTGAACAAGTCTAAAACTTGCGCCGTCAGGCCGATCTCCGGCAGCAAAATCAAAGCCGTCCGGCCTAAGTTCAGCGTTTGGCCGACGGCGTCCAAATATACTTCAGTTTTGCCCGATCCCGTCACCCCGAACAGCAGCAGCGCCTTCCCGTCGCGGGCCTGCAAGTGTTGCCCGATCTCTGCCGCCGCCGCCGCTTGTGCATCTGTCAGGGGCGGGGCGTCGCCTGCGACAAAGCCGAAGAACTGGAACGGGTCCCGGCGGCTCGGCACTTCCGTATAGCTCGCCAGCCCCTTATCGGCCAGGGCTTTTGCCGCCGCGCCTGCGCTCGCCCCGACCGCCAGCCCCGCTGTCGGCATCTTCGCTGTGCCTTCGGCCTCCGCCGCGATCAGCGCTTTCAAAAGCCGCGCCTGCCGGGCCGCGCCGGAACGCTCCAGCCGTGACGCTTCTTCCCCGGCAATGTCCCGCGAGACCGCCAGCCGCAGCAGCCGGACCATCTTGCGCCGGGCCGGCGGCAGCTTGACCGCCCGCTCTTCCGTCACGATGCCCTTCTTGCGAAGCTCGGCCAGCGCCGGCCCCGGCTTTGCTAGGCCCAGCGCCTTCGCCAGACGCCCCGGCTCTGCCGACCCGCCCAGGGCCGCCAATGCTGCCGCCAAATCTTTCTGCGAGGCCGCCCGTGACCCTGCTAGCTTCTCGTCCCAGTCGTCCGCAAGCGTCAGGGTCGTCTTGATCTGCGACGACATCACATCCGGCACAATCAGCCGCAGCGCGTCCCGCCAGTCACACAAAGTCTGCTCCGTCACCCAGAGCGCCAAATCCCGCAAATCAGTCCCGAACGTCGGCGCATTCTCAATCCGCGCCGAGACCGGCTTAATCTTCGCCGCCATTTCCGCCGGGCAGTCGTCTTTGAGCCCAATCACATACCCCGCCGCCGCCTGCGTCCCGAACGGCACTAAAACCGCATCCCCGACCGCAAGCGAAAGCGTTTGGGGAACTGCGTATGTCAGCGGCTGCGGCAGCCCCGCCACATCAATTTGAACGACAACATCGGCATATGGGAAAGTAGGGGACTCGGAAGCGCACATGGGAGTCTATTATACACCCGGAAGAGGTGACTCCTACGCTGAGTCAAGAAACTGATTTCAGGTGCTACAATAAGGCAATTCGTTATCAAACAGGACATTTATTAACAGGAGCAACGATGAGTACCACCGGCAATGATCCTCAGCCACTCACTGCGCTGCAAAACCAGGAAGATATAAATACTGATAATCTGCAAACACTGACGCTCTGCCACTTTATTATGGGTGGGCTTATTGCTTTGTTTTCTTGCATGTTTATCTTCCATATTGTCATGGGCGTGATGATGATCCACAATCCGAGCGCATTTACGCCTGCGCCGCCGGCCCGCTCTGCTCCGTCCATACCAACTGCTCTTGGCTTCCCACCGATGATGGGTTACATGTTCCTGACGATAGGAATCATTGCTGTCATCAGCGGCTGGACCCTGGGTGGGTTGACGGCCTATGCGGGTCGCTGCCTCAAGGAACGCAAACACTACATTTTCATTCTGATCATTGCCGGGTGCAACTGTGCCTTTGTTATGCCGCTTGGCACCCTCTTGGGCGCGTTTACTTTCGTTGTTTTGCTACGTCCGACGGTAAAATCGCTGTTTGATTCGCAGTTACTCCATAATGCTGACAGCCAGAGCTGAGACTTGGCCTGGAATTGAGAACGTCAGTTTGACATTCTGCCGCCTGCCCGGTATACTAAGCGCACTCTTTGGTATGGAGGCAATGCACTGTGGCACTTTTAGAACAGCAAGACCAATCGGCGGGCAGCGAGATTTGGAAGAAGCGGCATACGGCGGCGCATGTGCTGGCGCAGGCCGTCTTGCAGATGTTCCCGGACGCCCGGCTCGCCATCGGGCCGCCGATTGACGACGGCTTTTATTACGATTTTGAGCTTCCCCGGTCGCTCACCCCCGCCGACATGGCGGAGATCGAGTCGCGGATGCGTAAAATCCGCAAGCTGGATTATCCCTTGACGCGCACGGAAAAGCCTCGCGCCGACGCGCTGGCGTATGAAGCGGAGCGCGGGCAGCCGTACAAGACCGAGCTGATCCAGGACCTGCCGGAAGGCGAGACGATCTCGTTCTACACCCAGCACGATTTTACGGACCTGTGCCGGGGGCCGCATGTGGATAGTACAGGCCAGATCGGCGTTTTTAAGATTGACCGGATCGCCGGGGCGTACTGGCGCGGCGACGAAAAGCGCCCGCAGCTTCAGCGTGTGTACGGGGTTTTGTTTGACACGCAGGAAGAACTCGACGCTTATTATGTGCGCTTAGAAGAAGCCAAAAAGCGTGACCATCGCGTTCTCGGCAAGCAGCTTGGCTTGTTTGCGTTCAGCGAGGACATCGGCCCTGGCATTCCGATGTTTCTGCCCAAAGGCGAGATCATCCGGCACACGATGGAAGAGTATGTCCGGGACTTGCAGACGCGCTACGGCTACCAGCATGTTTGGACCGGGCACTTGGTCAAAGAAGAGCTGTACCGCAAATCGGGGCACTTAGACAACTACGGCGACAAAGTGGCCGGCGGTATGTTCCCGCCGATTATCGAGCCGAGCGGCGAGCGGATGCGCCTGAAGCCGATGAACTGCCCGTCGCACATGAC
>CAXSFV010000089.1:0-3772 GCA_964236795.1 uncultured Armatimonadales bacterium
TCGGCGGGCGGCGCGACAATGAGAATGCCGTCGGTGCGCTGGTCCCGCAGCTTCGGCAGGGAAAGCTCGGCATTCTGCCACAGCTCAGTGAAAATCGTCACGTTGTAGCCTGCTGACGCCGAGGCCGAAATTACGCCCTGCAAGATGCCCGACGTGTACGGATGCCAAACAGCCATCTCGGAGCCGACATTGTCGAACAAAATGCCGAGCGTGTTCATGCGCTTCTTGGCGAGACCTCGCGCGACTGCGCTGGGATGGTAGTTCATCTCGCGCATAGTTCGCAGCACCCGCTCGCGCGTTTCCGGCAGCAGCGTGTTCTTGCCGTTGATGACGTAAGAAACCGTCGCTGTGGAAACGTCGCAGGCGCGGGCAATGTCCTTGATAGTGGGCATAACAGTATTATAATCCGAAAAAATCCTTGTTGTCAAACAAAAATTGTCTTGACAATGCTTTTGTTCTGTGCTATGATAGCTCACCGCTTAACCGAGTAAACGATTTGCTGTCCAAATTTACAATCTGCCTTCTGGCTGCGACGCTGCTGGCTGGGGCGAAAATTTTTGCCGCGCCTTTGCCGCTGCTGCACGCGCAGGGAACAGCCCTAGCTGACCCGTCGGGCCATGTCGTGACGTTGAAAGGCATCAATCTTGGCGGCTGGCTCGTCGAAGAAATGTGGATGCAGCCGTTTGTGACCACGCCGCCCGATGGGTCGAGCTTTAAGCCGATCAAAGACCATGTCTCGCTCTGGAACACAGTCGAAACGCGCTTCGGCCCCGCCGGCAAAGCGCGTGTGCAGACGGCGTTCCGGCAAGCGTGGCTGAACGAAAGCGACTTCAAGCGCCTGCACGAAGCCGGGTTCAACTGCGTCCGGCTGCCGTTTCTGGCGAGCATTGTGTCCGAGCCGGGCGGCCTGCGCTGGCTGGATCAGGCCGTGCAGTGGGGCGCGGACAACGGCATTTATGTCATTCTAGATATGCACGGCGCTCCGGGCGGGCAGAGCGACCAGGGCCATACCGGACAGGCCGACCAGAACGCCTTCTTCAAAGACCCGGCCAATATCGCGCTGGCCGAAAAAGTATGGACAGAGATTGCCCGCCGCTATCGGGACAATCCCGCCGTCGCCGGGTACGACACAATCAATGAGCCGACGGGAACCCCAAACTCGGACACGCTGTATGTCGTGCAGGACCGCCTGTACCGAGCTATTCGAGCGGCGGACCCAGGCCACTTGATCATTATTGAAGACGGCTACACCGGCATCCAGTGGATGCCGTTTCCCGTGCCGAGCGGCTGGGGGAACGTCGCCTACAGCAGCCACTATTACGACTTCAACGCAAAGTCCGAGGCCGACCAGCAGAAAGCCGTCGGTGATTATGTCGCAAGCGTCGAGAAAGAAAGCGCCCGGCGCATCGTCCCGTTCTACATCGGCGAATATGGCCTGGAGCCGCACGGCACGAAAGAAACGCTGACCAATTTGCTTCAAACGCTCGACACCCAGCACATCTCGTCGTCGCTGTGGACCTACAAAGTGATGTGGACCGGCGGCGGGCAGTCATTGTGGAGCCTTTACAGCAACCCGAAGCCGGTCACGCCGCTGAACCCGTTTACCGATACCGAAGACCAGCTTATCCAAAAGTGCGCCCAGATTCGCACCGACCATTTAGATTCTAACCCAAACGTTGCCGCCGCATTTGCGCCGCCGACAAACCAGACCGCTCAGACAAAGAAAGAAGGAACCCCATGAAACGTACCAGAGCCGGTTTCACGCTCATCGAATTACTCGTCGTTATTGCTATCATTGCCATTTTGGCAGCAATTTTGTTCCCTGTCTTCCAAAAAGTGCGTGAAAACGCCCGCCGGGCGTCGTGCCAGAGCAACTTGAAGCAGCTTGGCCTCGCGCTGATCCAGTACTCCCAAGACGCGGATGAAAAGTATCCCGGCGGAGTCGAAGGGCAGTATTATGCCGTTGCCGGCTGGGCTTCCCGCATCTACCCCTACGTCAAGTCAACCGGCGTTTACAAGTGTCCTGATGATGCAAGCACTCAGCAGACACTCACGGGGAACACAGCGATTTTCTACCCGCTCTCCTATTCGATGAATGACAACCTGGACTCCAACTATATGTACAGCGCTCTTCCGTCAATCCAGGCGCCGGCCTCAACGGTCATGATCACGGAAGTCACGGGTATGTACTGCGACCTGAACAACCCCAACGATGACCCGGACAACTGGCCCGCGAACCTGAACGACCCTAACAACCAACCCGGCTCCAAAAGCAAGTACGGCTCTGAGGAAGTAGACGGCGGCGACAACGGGGACGGCGACTTGTACGAATTGAACGCTCAGAACGGTCAACATGCCGTTTCGGCCAACGGCGGCCCCGGCATCGGGGTCGGCATGGGCAACCCGCCGCGTATGAACGCAACCTACTTCAAAGATGGACGCCACACCGACGGTTCCAACTTCCTGCTGGGGGACGGTCATGTGAAGTACCTGCGGGCGATCCAGGTCTCACCCGGCTTTACCAATGTTGACACAACCTGCGGTCAAGATCAATCGGCGACCAACGGCGTCTGTGCGTCGGGAGCGACCGGTCGTGCCGCAGGAACAGGCGCACTGAACTCCAATGGCGCAAACTTCGCCGCGACCTTCAGCTCAATCTAAAGACTGCGTTATCAGCAGCGTTCATGACCAGCCCGGCGTCTCCTGCGAGACGCCGGGCTTTTTCATGCAGGAAAGCGAACGCGCGGCGTCGAACTGGCTGTTGCAGACATTTTAGCAAGGAGCCAAGACTGATGGCGGAACCCGTTCCCGTGAACCAAGAGCGCTTAGTACAAACTTTTTTAGAAATGGTGTGCGTCAACACGCCGCCGAAACAGGAAAAAGCCGCGAGCGCCCAGGCGTACAAGATACTGATGGACTTGGGCTTCGAGTGCGAGTATGATGACGCGGGCGAGAAAGTCGGCGGCAATGTCGGCAACTTGATCGCGTTCAAGAAAGGCACTGTTGAAAACGCCCCGGCGATTTTCTTTTCCGCCCACTTCGACACCGTGGAAGCGACGCCGGGGCTGGAACCCATCATTGACGGCGATGTGATCCGCACCGACGGCAAGACGGTCCTGGGCGCAGACGACATCAGCGGCATGGCCCCCATCCTCGAAGGGATGCGGCTGCTTAAAGAACATTCTATCCCGCACGGCGATATCCAGCTTCTGCTGACCATCTGCGAGGAGATCGGGCTGGTCGGTGCGAAGATGATGGATCCCAGCCGGATCAAAGCGAGCTTCGGTTACGTTTTGGACGCCGGGCCGCCGGTCGGCTCGCTCGTCTACAGCGCCCCGACCCAGGACATTTTCGATGTCTGGATTCACGGCCAGCCCGCCCATGCCGGAGCGCAGCCGGAAGACGGTGTTTCGGCCATTTTAGTCGCCGCCCGCGCCATTGCCCGGATGAAGCTGGGCCGGGTTGACGCCGAGACGACGGCCAACGTCGGGGTCATTGACGGCGGCACGGCGACCAACATCATCCCCGCCGAGTGCCATGTCAAGTGCGAGGCCCGCTCCCGCAATGTCGCCAAAATGGAGAAGCAGCGCGACCACATGATTGCCTGTTTTCAGGAAGAAGCCGACGCGGCGGGCATCACGCTGGACATCAAAAACGAGAACGCCTACCCCGCCTACGAGCTGAAGATGGACGACCAGGTGCTGACCCTCGGCATGACCGCCGCCGAGCGCATCGGCCTGGAGCCGCTCCTGCGCGTCACCGGCGGCGGCGC
>CAXSFV010000090.1:0-3450 GCA_964236795.1 uncultured Armatimonadales bacterium
TGTGGTGCCGCGTCCGGGTCGCGACATACATCTCGTTGCCGACCAGCGGCTTGATACCCGCTTTTTTGCATTTCAGATAAAACTCCATCGAGCCGTACATAACTCCATGGTCGGTCAGCCCAATCGCGGGCATTTCTAAGTCCACGGCTTTCTTGACGAGGTCGTCAATCCGGCACGCACCGTCGAGCAAGCTGTATTCCGAATGCAGATGGAGATGGACAAAATTGGAAGGCGTGGTATTCATAAGAGCTTCTTGATACTTCTTGGCACTTGTCGCCCCTTGCTCATTGCTACTAGATGTAGATGATTGCACTTGCGGCAGGGCGAGATATTGGGGATAACGGCTTCTATTCTAGCAGAACTAGGGGAATTTGGCAAGGGGGAAGAACCTCACCCCGGAACTCCGTTCCGACCCTCTCCTTGTTAAGGAGAGGGTGGAAACTTGTTTCCGGGTGAGGTTTCCCCCTTGACAAACGCCCGCGTTTCCTTTACAATTACCCTACTATGCCTGATACTCTCCATTCTGCCATTGTCGGCTGCGGCGTCATCGGGCCGACCCATGCGAACGCGCTGAAGTCGCTGCACGGCGAAGGGGCGCGGCTGGTGGCGTTTGCCGATGCCCTTCCCGCAAGGGCCGACGCTTTGGCAGCGCAGTATGGGGTGGATGCGAAGACATTTGAGGATATTCTCGCCGATCCGGCTATTGACGCCGTGCATGTCTGCGTGCCGAGCGGCCTGCACGCCGCCCTGGGCGTTCGCGCCTTGCAAGCGGGCAAGCATGTGGTGGTCGAAAAGCCGATGGACATCACGCTGGAAGCCTGCGATGCACTTTTGGCCGCCCAGCGGGAGTCGGGAAAGCGGCTGGCCGTGATTTCGCAGCATCGGTTCGACAAAGCGAGCATTGATGTCAAAGCCGCGCTTGAGGCCGATCTCTTGGGCCGCATGGTCTTTGCCGAGGCACAGGTTCCGTGGTACCGGACGCAGGAGTATTACGACTCCGGCGACTGGCGCGGGACGTGGGCTTTGGACGGCGGCGGGGCTTTGATGAACCAGGGCGTCCACACCGCCGACCTCCTGCGCTGGCTTTGCGGCCCCGTCGAAACGGTCTACGCGCAGGCCCGTACTCTGGCGCACGAGCGCGTCGAGACTGAAGATGTCGTCGCGGCGACCCTGACCTTCGCCAATGGCGCAGTTGGGATACTGACCGCGTCTACAGCCATTTATCCCGGCTTCGGCGTTAAAATCGGCGTCTATGGCGCGGACGGCAGCGCAATTATTGAAGGCGACATGCTGCACACCCTCTCCACCCGCAGCGGCGTCACCGGCGGGGGCGAGGCGGCGCAGGCCCACGCGCTGCAAGTGGCGACCGGCGGCACGAAGGCTGCGACCGAAGCATCGGCCCAGTCCACGGCGTCCGATCCGGCGGCGATTTGGGGCGGGGCGCACGAGGCCCAGATCGCTGACTTCCTTCAGTGCTGCCGCACCGGCGCGCTGCCCGTCGTAGACGGCGTCGAAGGCCGCAAAGCCGTCGAGCTGGTCCTGGCGGTCTATGAGTCCGCGCGTTCGGGAGAGGTTGTCAGGCTTTAGCCGAGGCCCGGCGAGCGAGGGAATAAATTCCTCTCGCTGAATAGCGTCCTTCGGACGGAAGAGCAAGAACGGCTGATGTTGACGACTCCTTCATCCGAAGGATGCTATTCAGCGAGAGGAATTTATTCCCTCGCACTTCGTTCTGCGTAACAAACTATGATTTTAGTCGGCATTGACCCCGGCACGGCGACCACTGGGTACGGCGTGATTGAGAAGCGCGGCGACAAAGTTTCGTACCTCACCTGCGGCGTCATCACGACCCCGCCGACAGACGACGCTCCGGCGCGGCTGATGCAGATTTACGACCAGTTCAACGCGCTTTTGGACCGCTACGAAGTCGAGCAGGTGGCAACCGAGCGGCTGTTTTTCACGAACAACGTCACGACGGGTATTCCCGTCGGACGCGCTTTGGGCGTCATTCTTTTGACGCTGGCCCAGCGTAATCTGCCCTGGACCGAATACACGCCGACGCAGGTGAAAAGCGCGGTGGTCGGCACGGGCCGGGCGGACAAGAAGCAGGTGCAGTTCATGGTGACGCGGCTTTTAGGGCTGTCCGAAGTCCCGAAGCCCGACGACGCCGCCGACGCTCTGGCGGTTGCCATCTGCCACGCTCACTCGGTACGTTTGGGGTCGCTGGTCAGGGCCGGGGTACGGGGGTAAGAACCCCTCCCGCCTTGCTTCGCAGGGTCCCTCCCCTGTTAGGGAAGGGCAATCAAGAACACGAAAACGAGGGCGTTTGTCTAAGTCCGGTCTTGGCTTTCCCTAAGCCCTTCCCTAACAGGGGAGGGATCCTGCGAAGCAAGGCGGGAGGGGGCTTCCATATTCTTGAGGAGAGCAGCACATGGCGGGAACAGTAGTGGCGGTTTTTGATGACAATGCCGAGGCCGAACGCGCGGCGCAGGCTCTGGTAGACGACGGCGTGCCGATGGCGGACATCACGCTTGTCTTCCACGGCGCGGCGGGCGCGACCGGCACGCCGCACGACGGGGAAAGTGCTCCCGACCACGGTACACTTGCCACGGGCGTTCGCGAAGTCGAAGAACACGATGTCGAGCGGCCCATCAATGCCGTAGACGAAATGGCGCCTCGCGCGATTGTCGGCCTCGTCGTCGGCGGGCCGCTCGGCTCGCTTGCCATGTCCCTGCTGGTCTTCTACGAGCCTTTCCTGCCGTCTATTGCGGCTCATGCTTTGGTTTGGCAGCTTTCCAGCGCAGTCGTGGGTGCCCTTCTCGGCGCGGTGGTCGGCGTTGTGACCGCTGGCGGCATCCCGAAAGAAGCGGCGCGAGGCTACCACAAAGAAGTTCAGCGCGGCAAAACCCTCGTGACCGCGCTTGCGTCCAGCCACAACGCCCCGCATTTCCAGGAAATGCTCCGCGAGCGCGGCGGCCGCCGTTTGGGTTACTTTCCGCGCTTTTTGGACACGCTTCAGAGCATCGAGTCTTAATACTCTATGCCTAAGCCCACCCAAACCATGCCGGAAGCCGTCAGCCGCGTCCTCGTCCACATCGAGCGCCAGGCGGGACGCACGGACGCTGATGCCGCCTACGACGGCCTTCTCGCCCTGCCTGAATTGCCCTTAGACGCCCTGGCCGAGCTTGGCCCTCTAGTCCGCCTTGACCCGCCCGGCGTCCCTGACTCCGTGCCGTCCCTGCTGCTGGAGTCCGGCGGCGGCCAGATCCA
The DNA here is from genome assembly GCA_964236795.1 of uncultured Armatimonadales bacterium. GTDB lineage: Bacteria > Armatimonadota > Armatimonadia > Armatimonadales > Capsulimonadaceae > JANXMY01. The sequence continues at coordinate 3,268 of CAXSFV010000090.1, forward strand.
GATCGAGTTCTGCCCCTTTGGCCCGCTCGCTCTTTTGTCGTCCGACGGCGCCGCCGACACCGATCCTGCCGCCGAGGCTCTTTACACCGCCGGCCTGTACCCTTTGTTCCCCGCCGACGTAGACGATGCCGCCGCCCTCTGGCACGACGCCCCCCTCACCGACTGGCTCTTCCCCCGCCGCCT
>CAXSFV010000091.1:0-3422 GCA_964236795.1 uncultured Armatimonadales bacterium
CTGAGTACCAGCTTCGGCGCCCAGTCCGCCGTGCTGCTGCACATGGCGACGCAGCTCTGGTCGGACATTCCCGTCGTACTTCTGGACACGCAGTATTTGTTCCCCGAAACCTACAAGTTCGCCGACGAGTTAACCGCGTGTTTGAAGCTGAACTTGAAAGTTTACAGCAGCCCCGTCAGCCGGGAATGGCAGGAAGCGCGGCATGGCAAGCTCTGGGAGCAGGGCTTGGACGGCATCAAGCAGTTCAACGCGATGAACAAGACCGAGCCGATGGCACGGGCTTTGGCAGAGCTAAATGCCGAGGCGTGGATTACTGGCCTGCGCCGGTCGCAGTCGTCCACGCGGGCGGGGTTGCAGACACTGGCGCTTCAAGACGGGCGGGTGAAAGTCCATCCGATTTACGACTGGACGAACAAAGACGTTCACCAGTATCTCACTCGGTACGATCTGCCGTATCATCCCCTCTGGGAGCAGGGCTATGTCTCCATCGGCGACGTACAAACGTCGCGCCCGCTCGGCAACGGCATGAGCGAGGAAGACACGCGCTTCTTCGGGCTAGGCCGTGAATGCGGCCTGCACACGGCGAAGTAGTAGTTAGTTCAACGTGTCATGTGCCAGTATGACGGCTGTGTTTCTACTGAAATCCGGTCGCCTTCCGGTGTGTAAAAATAGTTTCTGAATGCAGTGCTGCACATCCCTACCAACTCAATTATAAGTGTGCCGGGTGAACAGGGACTCGCGATTTCCTGCCCATCTCCTAGATCAGCGACATCCGTTGTTCCACATTCCAGGCACTTGGGCGGACTAGTCCGGCTTCTCCGCCACTGAAGACGGGTGGTTCTTTCTGCTAACTGCTCTGCCAAAAACCCGGCTTTATCTCCAACACCACTTACTTGTAGAACGCGCTGGCTTTCGGCAGAATTAACATCAGAATAGGCTACCACTGCCTGCTCAATTTCCGGCACAGATTGAAGCCACTCCGCCTCTAAAAAAGCCTGACATTGACGACACCAAACAAGGCTCCCATGAACATCCAGCTTTGAGCCGTCAGGAAGCTGGTAATAGTTTCCCCGCGTCCCATAGAAGCGATGAACTTCTTTCTTCGGCAGGAGAGTAATTTCGTACATTCCTGGCATAACGGCTTACTCCTTTTCCTCCGCCCGCCACTTCAGCAGTCCCGCCCGGCGGCGGAACGTGCGCCGCCAGGCTTCGGCGAGAAGCGGCAGACGCGATAGTTCCTCATCCTGAACTGGATCGGTTTTGTGGACATACAGGGCATCATTCAGCCGCGCCACGGTATAGTCCGGCAGGGGGCGATCTTCCAGCGTCAGCGTGTCCCCTGCCCCGACTTCGCCTTCTTCTAAAACGCGCAGATAGAAGCCGGTGCGGCCTGTTTTCGTCATCTCGCCCGGCAGATCGGCGCGGTTCCAGCGGCGGCCCACTTTCCAGCAGGGCATCCGGGGCTGGCTGATTTGGACCTTTGCGGTGCCGACTGTGTAGATGTCGCCGAGGCAGACGGCGTTTTCTGTCAAGCCTGTGAGAGTGAAGTTCTCGCCGAATGCGCCGTGTCCAAACTCTTCGGCCGATAATTCTAGCAACGAACGCCAACTCGCGTAATGCTCGGCAGAGTAACAGCAGACAGCTTTATCCGGCCCGCCATGGTTCTTGAGATCGGCCTGCGCGTTGCCGTCTAAATCCGTGCGGCTGAGATGCACACGGCCTGAGACGGCCTCGCGCCAGATGGAGGAAACCCATTCGGCGTCTTTGCCGTCTTTGAGCGGCGATGAGTGTTCGGCAGGTCTGCCGATTTGCAGCGAAATGATCATGGTTTGAGTGGCGGGAACAAATCAGCAATGGCAACAGCACGGTTTGGCGCAGACAGCGGCGCGATGCTGTCGCCGTCAAGTAGCGTCTGCACGGTCTTGTAGCCATAGCCGCTATCCATTGGGGCAGGATCACGGTAGACTTCAAGCCGGCGATTGACGAGGTTCACGATCCAATAATCGGTGATGCCTGCGCGGGCATAATCTTGAAGTTTTTTGCTCCGATCTTTTCGCAGGGTCGCGTCGGAGACTTCTACGAGAATGCGTATCTGAGACGGGACAGGGTGCGAGGGGATATAGTCCCGTTTGCTGCCGGGGACGATGACCACATCCGGTTCCGGCTCAGTACCGTCCTCCAGCGTGACTGGCCCGTGTCGGCGGACGATGAAACCGCTCCCGAAAACTTCCAGCAACACATCGCCGGTGACATCAGCGGAATAGAAGTGCGGCGTTTTCTGCGAAGGCAATGTCCATATCTCCCCATCCAGCAGCTCGACCCGCTCATCATCGAAAAACCCGGCGTCGCTGAGTGCATAGTATTCGGCGGTCGTCCAGCGGCGAGGCCGCAGTAGGTCTTCCTGCGGCGCTGCCGCCGGGCGCTCTTGTGTCAGTGTCATGGCTTGCTTTCTGCTTGCTACTTCAGGCCGCTGATCCGCAGCACGGCCCGGTGAACCAGCTCGTTGGCGGCGTCCTGCGACGAGGCTTCGGCGTAGATGCGGAAGTTCGGCTCGGAGGCGTCCGGCAGGACCAGCACCCAGGAGCCGTCCTCGCCGTAGGTCTTGATGCCGTCTACCAGCTCCGTGCGTGTGCCTTCGGACTCCGCCGTCAGCACCCGCATGATCCGGCCTTTGACTTCCCAGGGACACGAGACTGTCTCCGAGGCGATAAAGTACGCCGGCAGCATTCGGCGCACTTCGCTCAAAGTTGTACCCTGAACGGCCAGCATTTCGAGGAGCTTCGCGAATGAGAACAGGCCGTCGAACGCCGGGTGGAACTCCGGGAAGATGAAGCCGCCGGACGTGTCCCCGGCCAGCGCAATTCCTTCTTTGCATTCCGCCGCCGTTCCCATCAGCGCCCGAACATCAGTCTTGGTGCGGATGACCCCGCCGCCATGCTCGGCCAAAATGCGCTCGATGGTAGACGGCGCCGTCACGGGAACCGCGACCTGGGCGCCGGGCTTCGCGCGGGCGACCAGCAGGGCAAAGACCGCTAGAAGGTCGGAGCCGGACAGGATGGACCCGGTTTCGTCCACTACCGTGAGCCGCTCGCCGTCGTCGCCGAGATAAACGCCCATGTCGGCGCGGAGCGTCAGCAAATACTGGCTTAGCTCTTGCACAAACTCCTCGCGGTCGGCTTCGGTCTTCGGCGTCTTTTTGGCGTCGGTGTAGGCGTTCAGCGCAATTGTTTCGGTTTCAAGCTGCCCCAGCATCTGCGGCAGCACCCCCGAAATGCGGTTGTAAGCGTAGTCTACAATGACTTTGAAGTTCCGTTTCTGCACGGCTTCCGTGTTCAGGAGCCGGAAGAAGTCCTGTGAATACTGCTCGATGGCACGCGGCACAAACTCAATCGCGCCGACTTCGTCCGCCGCCGTTCGCCCGA